>JAYUOK010000037.1:0-2129 GCA_043760925.1 Bdellovibrio sp.
ATTGATTGTTGCGTGAACTGGCCGACTTTAACAGGACCTGAAGGAATTTTAATATCACCCTCTGGCTCATTACGCTGATTTTCCCCTTGGGGTTTCGAATCACCGGTTTGAGGCCGTGAGGGGGCCTCTTGCGGCGTTGCTTGTGCCGGAGCTTGAGGTAACAGCCCCGGGGGTATAGCACCCTGTTGTTGCTGTAAACCCTGGGTCTCCAGAGTTTTTTGTCGCTGCAAAGCTTCCAATTGGTTCTTTGTGATCAAACTCTGGGCTTCATTTTTTTTATTAACCAATTGTTGGTCTGCGATCGCCTGATCAGCAGGATCCATTTGTGCGGATACTGTCAGTGCACAGAAAAAGAGAAGCAACAGAATGATTTTCACTTTACACCCGGTGCCGACAAAAACGAAGACTGTTTAAATCCGACGACATCACCTTTGAACTTAATCATGTCATCATCGATGTCGCTGGAATTCTTTTCGATAACAAAATTTTTAACTTTCAGAACTTTATCTTCCTTGGTCAGCACATCGAGAAATTTCAGAAAGGCGCCATAAGAGCCTGAAAGTGTGATATTGAATCTGACTTCTTCAATAAGGTCTTCCGGCTTTATACTGTTGGGATCGTAGACTTTTTTAACCCCAGCCACATTATTGGCGCTGGCAACAACTGACAGATCCTGAAGATTAACTCCCGAGGCAATAGAAGCGTGGTTTAAAATGATCGACATTTGAGTATCACTGAATTCATTCGGGATTTTCGACTTCACAACTTCGAGATTTCGTTGCAATTGAAGTAAATTTCCGCGCATTTCCTCTTCTTTTTTAATAGTTTTGTTAACTTCGATCCGTCTGGCGGATTCTGTTTTGACCTGCGAGTTCATTGTTGCAATCTGCGTTTCAAGAACAGAACCATCATCAAAATAGGTCGTATAATACATAACCGTACACAGGACGCCGAAAATCACAATTCTTGACATGGAAAGACTGGCCATAATCCGCAGAAACTTCATGGTGTTTTTCCTGAAGTCGCATTCAATTGCGCTTGAACCTTGAAAACAGTTGTTGTTACCTCAGTATTAGAAAAGTTTTTTTTGCTTGTCTGATTCATCGGAACGAGGTTCGAAATAAACTCGGCGTTTGAAAGCCGTTGAATGAAAGTGGCTATATCTTTTGGATCGTCACTCTCCGCTTCTATCGTCAGGTTGTTGTCATACAGCTTTAGGTTGGTCACCCAGACATTGGCCGGAGTTGATGATTTCAAATGCTCGAATAGGCGGTATTCATTAACTTTATCGGCGTCGATCTTGTTAATAAAGTCCATTTGGGCATTGAAACGCGCCTGTGCTGTCTCATATTTCTTAATTTCTAAGGCCAAATTCTGCTTACTGTCGTTGAACACTTTCAGTTCAGAAAATTTTGCCGTGGCTTCGGCCAGCGTATTCTGAAGCACCGGAATTGTCTGAGAATCATAGACAAACAGTCCGATCGGGCCAATTACCAGAACGGCAATCCGCTTGCTAAAATCAAGACCGACCTGCTGGCTGCCCTCATCGTCGCCACCGAAAGACAAACCAAGTCCGCCGCCGGAATCTTTTGCACCCTCTATATAAGACGTTAATAAATTAATCTTTATCATTTATCGCCGATCTGCCGGGCGGCGAGACCGCAGGCAATCGAGGCAAAAGGCAAAATCTGCTGCAAATAATTTGAAGTGATCTTCCGGCTTCCTGATTTGATCGTCAAATAAGGATTGAAAACCTCAAAAGGAATTTTCAACACGTCCGAAAGATGCTCAATAAGGCCCGATGTCAGGCTTGCGCCACCGGTAAAATACGCTTTGGAAATCAGATGACCTTGCGCCGTTGCGGTATAAAAATCGATACTGTTACGAATTTCTTCAGTGACGTAATCGAGCGCCATATTCATGAAGGTACGGGTATCTTCAGGCACTTCCTGCGAGAGAGTCTGTTGGATTTTCAGAGTTTCAGCCTCGTCAAAAGTAACCCCCATATTTTTGCTGATTTCGTTCGAAAAGTGAAAGCCGCCAATGGGGATGTCTCGGGAAAAAATAACTTCGCCCTGAAAAAGCACCAGAAAATTTGTAATGTTCGAACCAAAATTAAATAAAGCAAC
>JAYUOK010000038.1:0-2111 GCA_043760925.1 Bdellovibrio sp.
TACGGTGGCGGCGATGCGATGTAATATTCTGACACAGGCAGCACTTGTTGCCTGTGTCTTTTTTGGTATCCTAGGGGAAAAGGCTTTTGCGATGAAAACAACTTTAAATCATGAAATTAGAACTTACATGTCGTTCGGGCTACCGATCGATCCTGCTAATATTCGTACTCTGGTAGATCTCGATTTGTCCTATGCGCTGGCATCAACGCTTGTGGATTGGAATGAATCAAAGGAGCCAATTGCGGGTCTGGCGGAATCATGGAAATACACTTCCGAAAAAGAAGTTACTTTTCGTCTTCGCGCCGACTCCAAATGGTCAGACGGAACTAAGCTCACGGCTCAAGATGTTGTTTCCAGTTTTGAACGGGCCGAACGCCTTCACCGAGAATCTTTAAAAAGTCTTTTTGATCTCGTCCAAAAAATTGAAGCTAAGGACGATTTGACGGTCGTTTTCAAACTTAATGTTTCTGGAGAAAACAGCGGGTTGATCAGAAAACTGACAGAGCCAATGTACGGCGTTTTGGCATTGAAAAGCGATGGCTCCATTGATTTTTCTAGGTCTTCGGGAGCGTACAGTTTGAAATCCTTTTCGGACAAAGAGTTGTCGCTTGGTCAAAGTTCGCTTTGGTATAAAAAAGCGCCCGATATGCCGGAAGTGATTACAATTCGTCCACCACCAAAAGGCGAAGAACTGCAAAAATCATTTTTGGAAAACGATTGGATCAATCTTCTGACGTCGTCGTCGCTAACACCCGAAAGCACGCACAAAAAATTCGTCGAAAATCATTATTCGATTTGGAGTCGAAGTCTTGATAAGATTTTTCATTTGTCGCCAAGTTCGAGACTTGCGAACGATGAAGGTCGACAATTGGTTCGCGCTCTAAATTCAAGGATGAACAGAAAAATTCTGACCGAAGGAATTATTGGATTTAATTTAGCTGACCAATTTTTTCCGTCAGGATATGTTTTATTTAATCCTGAATTTAAAAAGTCTTTGAGAGATGACGGTGTGCCGCAAAAATATCGATCAAAAGCAATTGAGATCTTGGGCATTGACAGTCGAGTCAGCGAAACACTTCGTAAGAATTTGGCTGAATCTATTAAAAATGTGACTGGCGTAGAGCCCATATTCAAAATCGTCCTACTGAGCGAGTTTGAATCTGCTCGGGTCGCTGGAAAATACGACCTCATTGCTGCCTCACTGCCGGTGAATGATCCAAATATCGAAGGTGCTATCGGATTTTTCTTTGGCTTAACTCCACCGATTATTCCTGACGCGAGCAAAGCCGGGTCAAAAGCTTTTAGTAAACGGGTTCAGAGTGCAAAGGTTCTAAAGAACCAGTCTGAGAGAAATTTAGAATACAGAAAGGTTTTTTCAGAGGCAACGAATGAGGGTTGCATTTTACCGCTATTTCATTTTTCGACGGTAGTGGTCGCAAAAAATGGAATTGATTTAAGCAACGTCCCGACAAGCGATGAAACCGTCGCATTCTCGAAGATCAGATTCAAATGACGAAAATCACTTCGCTGCGACGGCACCTAAGAAAAAGCATAATCAAACAGTCATTGGTAGGCATTGCCGCAATGACTGTTGTTCTTGTCGCGGTGACGTATCTGCTTGGACGTTACAAATCACTCAATGATGTTTCCGAAGCAGCGAAAGCTACGACAAAAATATTTCGTAGCCGAATTTTTGAAGGCGACATTAAAGCCGTCGAATTTCAACTAAAAGATACTTTAAAACTACGGGACGGCGAGATCGCAGTTTTTTTGGATTCCAAAAGAGAGCGCATTTATAGGAATAACAAATCATTCGATTTGAAAAATGATTGCACTCAAATTGGACTATCTTGTATTTCAGACAACGGTCAAAACGTTGAAATTTTAGAGCCCATCTATTTTGACGAAGAAGGAAAAAGTCTTTTTGGCTACTTCTATTTGTCTAGAAAAATTCAAATTGATTGGATTTTTCTCGCAATCGTTTCATTTGTGTTTGGTCTTGGCTATTTGGCCGTATTTTTTGGTGTGACACAAATCACAAAATCCACGATGAGACTACTTGTTGATGGCCTTGAATCCTGGTCATCACGCTTAAGCAAAGATCCGAAGGA
>JAYUOK010000039.1:0-2098 GCA_043760925.1 Bdellovibrio sp.
TCTGACCATCGCTACTATTTTTATTTAAAATCGGCCAACGCGTTTCATCTAAATGACTCGCTAAATTGGATTCAAAAATATCCTTCTTAATATCTTCAACCACGCCACCCATATGCAACGCCAATTGTTCGGATAACCTAAACATCGTCATCACTGGAACCTTTATCCCAAGACGCAGCATTTCCTTCATCTGACGCTCGTAAGGTTGATGATTTAAAAACTTTCCGCTCACCACGGATAAAGCAAAATCCGCACTGTAGCGGCTACCGGCGACAAGCTTCACCGGACCTTCAGCCGTAACGAGGGTCTCGGTATTCGTGATTTTATTTTTAATGCGGTATTTTTGACGCTTGTGGATTATTTTTTTATACGTGCGCTCGGTGATCGTGATTTCCGTTGAAGTTTCAAAAAAGTTATCCACAGGTTCAATATCCGCAGACTCCATCGTAAGTGATGGATCTTTTTCTAAAGCTAATTTAAAAACATCATCAATTGAACTCGTGTGTAGGCAGTCCTCTTTGGGTAGATCTGATTTTTCATCTTCATGGGGCTTGCCACCAAGGGATTGCGCATGCAGTAATAATTGATCTGCATCCGTCCGACGCGCGCGGGATTTTAAATTGAGACCTTCACGGCCGCTGCCAAACATTCTAATTGTTAATTTATGCAGCTGCGCCTTGATAGACGCATTAATCCATTCTTGTTTTTGCTTTTCTTCTAATGCTTTTTTAGCCAACAACTCTTTATTGTACATAGATAAAAGTTCATTGTTCTTTAAAATTAAAAAAGCCATCTCACGTAAGACATCAGTGCGGGTTTCGTTGTTGAGCATGGCTTCTATGCTTTGCATAGAATTAATAAATCATTCTTTTTGAATGGGCTCAACAGATTTGCGCTTCGGCATTTTTCCTAAATGGCTACGCACAAGGTGCGATCCATGCAATATTTCTTCTAGCTCAGAAAAACTTAATTCAAAAAAATCGATTTCTTGCAAACGTTGGAACTTTCCTTGCTCAAGACGTTTACTTAAAAGCAGTAACCCCGTGCCATCAAAAAATAGTATTTTAACTCGCCGGCGATTGTTTCCAAAAAATACGAACACGTGTCCATCCAATAACTTTTGGATTCCGTGCTGATTGCGTACTAAACCCGTTAGCTTTTCAAAACCACAGCGCATATCGATCGGATTTTTTAGAATATAAATTTCAAGTCCCTGTTTTTTAAAAATCATTTTTGCAAACCAGTTAGTTCGAAAATCTTTTTCAGTAAAACTTCAGATGAACTCTCTAAACTGATGCCGTTTGGTAACATTAGTTTAAAACTAAAATCATCGGATGAACCTGCTTTCGGGTACTTCTCCTTGATGACTTTGTGGAATGTCGCGCCCTTCGATCCCCAGCGATTTACTGAAGAAATACTGAGTCCCGTCATCTGAGCCAACTTGCCGCCACTGACGCCTGACTGAACAAGCATCCCGACCTCTTGTTTGAGACTCTTGGGAAATACCGGACGACCCGAGCCAGCGTGGTTTATTTTTTCAACTTGATCGCGTATTTGGTTTATTCTTTTATCTTCTGTTTTCATAAGCACCTCCATCTTGTGAAGTACTCATCGAAATGTTTAAGAAAAAATCAAGGGACCTGGCCAACGATTACACTCCAGAGGTTGAGAATAGCTTCCGTGATTTTACGCAGACAATACGTTTAGAGCAATGGCATTCAAAGTTTATCAACGGAATCAGGCAAGAGCTGTACGTGGCGTTGGTTTTATATAATTTTGTGAAGTTGAAAATATTATCCAAGTTCGATACTGCAAAAGAATGTATGAAGGATATCTACAGGAAGCCAAATTTTAAATTATTGTTTGGTTGGATCACATCACGACTTTACAAAATATTTAAAGGGATACGCGATGTTATGAAAGACTTCGACGAACTTTTAGCCAGGTCACTTGAAAAGCGAAAACGGCGTAGTCGAAGCTATAAACGCGAGATCAAATCACCGCAGAGTCCCTTCCCGTACAACAATACCGTGTGGAATTTATGACCAGCGCCTTAACTGAACGGCATTATGGGAATCTTTAATTTTAATGCCAAGAC
>JAYUOK010000040.1:0-2080 GCA_043760925.1 Bdellovibrio sp.
ATCCTGCGCTTCACTGATGTATTTTGAGGGCTTAGCAACTCGGGGCATAATCTGCCACAAGCCACTGGCTCCGACTTTAGAACCCGCAAAAATATTGAATGAACTTTCAACAAAAACGACTCGAGTTAGCTCTAATGGTAATTTATTTTCTGCGAATATTTTTTCCATCATTGGTAAATAACGACCCGAAATTTTTATCGCCTCTCGCATTCGGTCGCGCAGACCCATTTGTAAACGAATTTTCTTGGTGTCTTTCAGTTTAAATTTTCGGGCTAAAATATTTTTTTGCCGACGAATAATAATTTCAGATTCTTTTTCTTTTCTAATTAAGGACCATTTTTGATTGGCATAAACCTGAGATAAATCTAATTCTCCAAGTATCATTTCAGTATCACCTGAGTAATGAAAAACACCTTGCTGAGTTGAGTATTTAGTATAGATTTTTATCCAAAAATCGACTTCGGCGTTCAGACTTTCGGGCACGCTAAAAGTTTTCGCATTATAACTGACTGTCTCAGGTTGCGACCATTGTGGCGCGGCCCAGGTCTGCGGTTTTCGGGAAATCCGCTTGTTGCTTTTTGCATGAATAAAATCGTTTGTAAAAAATGCTAGTAAACAGACTAATAGAAATCGCATGGTGTTGTTTCGGCATACTGGACGTTCTGGTAAAGACATTTTTTCTGCGTTAAACGCCCTATTGTTGTTAAAATGTCGACGTAAGTCTTGCAGACTGCCGATTTCTATTTAATAACACTGGGGGTTAGATACTAAAATGAAGTTCGGAGGTTCGATGTCTATTTCGATGTCTTTATTTAAAACACTTTCTGCTCTAGGCTTGACGCTGCTGATTTTTTCAAAAGCTTCTGCTGCAACTTTTATTGAACCCAGCATTGGGTATCGGTCACACAATTTAAAACTGACCTCAGTGTCGACGGCTACATCTGAAGTTAAAATGGCAACTCCGGTTTACGGCTTAAAGATCGGCTATAGCAGCCCCCTTGGAATTGATTTAAATTTATCTTATGATTATTCGTCCGGAAAGGCCGAACTGAATCCGTCGATGGAAAAAAATGATTTTTCTCAAAGCACGGCTTCGGCACAACTTGGAGTCAGCGCCTTAGGAATACTAAAAATTTATCTAGGATATGGTTTTTTAAACGAACTGAGAATTAAACAAGGTATTACGTCTTCGGATATGAATCTGAAAGGCCAGGCTTATCAAGCAGGAATTCAGTTCAAATTATTTCCCAGAGTCATGCTTGGGGCTCAGTATAACATAAATCAGTACAAAACAGTTACAGGCCGTGATTTTCTGTTGGGTGAAAAAATAGATACCTATTTTAACAAGGTAGATTCGCAAGATTATTCGGTTAGCCTTTCAACTTACTTCTAACAAAAAGAGATTTTATGACTTACGCCGGATTTTTTAGACGTTATGCTGCGTCGATCATCGATGCATTCATCCTCATTATCCCCAGCTTATTTATTGGCGGATCCGTTGCATTGATACCACTCAGCTTGGGGGTCGGTTTGGTTTTTGGTTTGTTTTATAAACCGGTGTTTGAAAGTTCGGTTATGAATGCAACACCTGGTAAAGCGCTTATGGGTATCGTGGTGCTGGGCGAAGATGGACAAACTCTAACTTATAAAAAAGCTGCTATTCGTTATTTTTGCTCTTATTTATCTTTTGCCTTTATGGGAATAGGCTATCTGATGCAGCCATTCACATCGAAGCGGCAAACTTTGCATGATATGCTGAGTGAAGCCGTTGTGATTCGAAAAGAAACTCCAGACTTCAATTACTTTGTCGTCTGGAGAGATCAACTTAAAACTCTTTTTGCACAGTTATAAAATATATAAATAACTTTAAATTATAATGCTTTGGCAGCAGCAACTGCCTTATCTGCTTGAACATTTCCTGCGCCGTATTCATTTTCGATATTTGGTCCAAGTGGGGCTGCTGTTGAAGTCAAAATCGCACGTACCTGTGCCGGAGTTAATTTTTTATTCGCAGAACGAACCAAGGCAACAACACCTGCCACGTGAGGCGTCGCCATCGAAGTCCCGTCGAACATCGCGT
>JAYUOK010000041.1:0-2079 GCA_043760925.1 Bdellovibrio sp.
AAAAGCACCAGCAGGTTTAGAAGATGGCAACTGGCTGGGACCTACAATTATTGATCATGTTTCAACGGGCTCAGAAGCTGCCACTCAAGAATTATTTGGTCCGGTGTTAAGTATTATCAGATGTAAAGATCTTTCAGAGGCTCTTGAAATTGAAAACAGCGTTGAGTACGGAAATGCCTGCAGTGTTTTCACGTCCAGTGGTGCTATGGCCGACCGAGTTTCTAAAGAGGCCTCTACCGGAATGGTCGGAATAAATATTGGCGTGCCGGTTCCACGTGAACCATTTTCTTTTGGTGGTATCAATGCTTCCAAATTTGGTCACGGCGATATTACCGGTCAACACAGTTTAGATTTTTGGTCGAACATAAAAAAAATCACCACGAAATGGGAGCCGCAAATCGATTCAAATTGGATGTCTTAATTCAAACCTTTAATCGTAAGTTATTAAAAAGGATACAATGTTAAAAAAAGATCAGCGCTCAAATCATGTTATTTTAGCTTCACACGCGAATCTAAAATTCAAAGAAACTTTACCGATTGACTGGGGAGCAAGCTCAGCCCTTCTGCGCGGACCGGTTGTCGCTTCCAGTACAAATTCAAAAACCAGAAACGCCATCGGTACCCATAGTGGCAGTTACACCGTTTACCGCGCCTTATCGATTGCCAGTGGTAAATTCTCGCAGCAACACAAACCAGATTTGCATAACACCGAAAGCCCTGCCAAAATTGGCCCGTACCCGTCATGGTATGAGGCTGACAAATTGGTAGCTCTTGATCCCTGGGGCTTAGATCCAAAAAAGCATTTCGGTGATCTGTATGAAAAAGGTTATGACATTAGGCCCACCATCGCCGTAACCCAGGCACATTTGCAACTTCCTGAAATTCAAGATGCCATAGCAAAAGGCCGCTTAAAACCAGATGGCAAAATCATCAAAGAAAATAACGACATCAAAGTCACAAAGGTCGCTATCGATCCGGTTTGGCATTTACCGGGCATAGCAAAAAGATTAAAAATTGAAGAGGGCGAACTGCGACGAATTTTATTTCAAGAAACCGGAATGTTTCCTGAATTAATCACACGTAGAGATTTAAAAGTCTGCTTGCCACCGATCGGCAGTACCACGGCTTATATTTTCGGAAACCCCGAAGATTTAGCGAATCCAAATATTGAATTAACGTGTAGGGTGCATGATGAATGTAATGGCTCTGATGTTTTTGGCTCTGACATTTGTACTTGCAGACCTTATTTGATGTACGGAATTGAAGATGCGGCTAGAACAGCTCAGCGAGGCGGAGTCGGCATTATCGTGTATTACCGAAAAGAAGGCCGCGCCTTAGGAGAAGTTACCAAATTTTTAGTTTACAACGCGCGCAAGCGCCAAGAGGGCGGCGACACTGCAGCCACTTATTTTCACCGCACGGAATGCGTGGCCGGAGTTGAAGATGCGCGTTTTCAGGAATTGATGCCGGATTGTTTACACTTTTTTGGTATTCAAAAAATTCATAATCTTCATTCAATGAGTAACATGAAATACGATGCTATCGTGCAATCGGGAATTGATGTCGTTAACCGTATTTCAATTCCTGGTGAATTAATTCCTAAAGATGCCCAGGTCGAAATGGAAGCCAAAAAAGCGGCTGGGTATTTAAATACCGGAGAAATTAAAACGGCAGATGCCTTAAAAAAAGTAACAGGCAGAAAAATCGATGAGTGATTTAAAATTATCTGATGACGAAATAGATTATTTATTAAGTCCTGTGGCCATACGTGCCAGCACCAGTAAAATTTATGACTATGTGGCTAGCGGTAAATCTTTTTTTCAGATTCACCTGAACAAATTAGACGAAGTCGTAAACTACGTTTTAAAAGTCATTGAAAAAAATTATCCCGATTTAAACATTCCGTTTCATAGCAGATGGGGTCACTTCCGTGCGGGCGGTATTGACCGAGCTTTACAGTTGAATAAAATAACTGCTGATGAATTAGAAAAAGCTCGAGTTAAATTAGATTTGGTAATCACATCGGTTTTACTAGATGCAGGCGCAGGAGCTACTTGGTCCTACAAAGAAGAATCAACT
>JAYUOK010000042.1:0-2068 GCA_043760925.1 Bdellovibrio sp.
CCTTGGCTATTCCGGCTTAACCGGTTTTTTTTCTGAACCCAAAAAACCGCAAACGACTGCGCGCCAACTTTCTTCGTTTTCCGAAAAACTGAATGAAGTTCGAGAGACCGAGTATGAAACCATTAACCGGCTTACTGACCAACAGGTACTGAAAGAGCTTGAAAAGTCCAAACCGAAATGGAGTCTGAATGGCAAAGAAGACTTTTCCGTTTCGCCTGACGAAATCGACAAGATCGAAAAACGCCACAGAAAACAACTTCCAAAAAGATTCAAAGACAATCCGGCATTCATGCTTTTTGAACAACTGAAAGATTTGATCAGTCAGAAAGCGCGAACCACATTAGAAGATCCTGCCCTGTGCGAAATGAGCAGGAAATCATATGAAAATCAGATAGAGCAGTCGCCGCAAATCCAAGGTCTTATTTCGCTGGCGGAGAACGTCGATTTTGAAGCCCGTTTTTCCAAGAGATGTGTGACGCATATAATGAATCAGTTTGCGATGCCGGGAGCCAGCTATGCGACGTGTCCATCGAGTTCGGGCAATCCGAAAATTTCAGGCAACAAACCATGCGTAACCGAAAATCTTGTGAACCTGACATACAATTCTTACATGACAGTAGCTGACTGCCTGAATCTGGCACCAAAGCTGCTGATTTCAAAAATTGAATTCGAAAGCGGTTTTTTGATTAATTCAGTCAATCAGAATCAGAATTCCGGGCTGGGACAACTCAATCGTACAGGTGTAATTGAAGTGAATAAGCAACTTGATTTCTATCTTCAGGAAATCGAAAAGGGTGCAGCTGTTAATCGATCGTGCGCAAATCTTCTGAAATTCAAAGCATTATTGACACGCGCAAGCGAAGGCAGTGAGCAGAAATGCGCCTTGATCGGCCTTCTTGAAAACCCCCTGCGAAGTATTTTTTATATGGCAGTGCTGAATAAAATAAATATGCAGAAACTTGATGAGTCCTTTACTGAACATCGGATCGGTGAAAAACTTGAGCAGCTTGGGATAAAAAATCCGGATTTAAAACTGTTCCAGGAGATGCTTGCACTGTCAGCAAGCTCGATCGGGGTTCCGACATCGATGAATATCTTTCTCGAGTACCTCAATAAACGTCTGGAAAATAATTTGCTGCTGACCGATAATGATTTTGATTTTACCGCTTCGAAGAATTCGGTTGCTGTCGCCAGAAATTACGTGATGTCTTCGTTTTTCGGACCAAAGGATTCATCTGAACTGAAACTCCAGAAGGTTAAAAAACGCAAAGAGCTTCCAAAGCTTTGGGCCACATCGTATACCCGAACTTTTCCAGAGCATCTGGCTTTTCGCGCCAACACATACGATGGTAAGTCGATCACATACTCGGTCCTGGGCTTCCCGGGATACCTGAATTTGGTCGCCGAGCGAAATTCCGATATTCGTAATGTCTTTGAAAATTCAGATTTAGATCCTGATCTGTGTACTGATCCGAATTTTTTAAAACTTACCCGTTAGCCCTGACGTTGTCTTTTATCTACCGCCAGCGCAGCTTCGCGGATGACCTCGCTCATGGTGGGGTGTGAGTGAAAGCTGCGGGCCAGATCTTCACTTGAGCCGCCGAATTCCATCGCCACAACAATTTCGCCTAACAATTCAGATGAACCAGCACCAACGATATGGCCACCGATAATCCGATCAGTTGCCTTATCAGTTACAATTTTGACGAAACCTTCTGTATGACCTTTGGCTTTCGCCCGGCCGTTTGCGGCAAATAGGAATTTTCCGACAGCGGTTTCAATTCCGGCGTTCTTAGCTTCTACTTCGGTCATACCAACTGAAGAAACTTCCGGATGCGTGTAAATAATTGAAGGTACGGTGTTATAATTTACGTGTCCATGGCCGGTGACGATGATCTCGGCGACGGCAACACCTTCTTCTTCGGCTTTGTGGGCCAGCATCGGGCCGACTGTCACGTCGCCGATTGCAAAAATATTGGCCGCTGCGGTCTGGTATTGATGATTGATTTTCACGCGGCCGCGTTCATCTTTTTCGATACCCACGTTTTCAAGTCCAAGACCGTCTGTA
>JAYUOK010000043.1:0-2067 GCA_043760925.1 Bdellovibrio sp.
ATAGACAAGTTTGTCTTCGTCCCCTGTAACTTTAAGTTGTGCGATAGCGCCTTTATTAAAGGCACGTGTTAAGGAATGGTCGACAAGAATAAATGTTCCCGGCGCGCTGACTTTAAATTCGACAATAGTTGACCCACCCGCAGGAATCATTGTGGTCTGCACGTTGTGAAGAACGGCGCTTGTATTTCCCTCGGCCCAAACGTTTTCGAAGATGGCCCCGATCACATGAAATGAAGATGTCAGATTGGGACCTCCATTTCCTACATAGAGTCGAACTGTTTCACCCACTTTTGCTGTGAGCGCGTTTTCACCAAGCAGAGCTCCGACCGAACCGTTAAAGACAACGTAGTCTGGTTTTTCAGCAATTGCTTTTTGCATACTAAAAGGTTGAAGCCCCTGTTGGCCATTAGGACCCTTTGTGTAGAAATCGCCTTGCATCACGTAATATTCATGATCCACTTTCGAAAGCCCTTCTTTTGGCTCAACTAAAATAAGTCCATACATCCCATTTCCAACGTGCATTGCGACCGGTGCGGTAGCGCAATGATAAACATAGAGTCCAGGATTCAATGACTTAAATGAAAAAACGGAACTGTGCCCTGGAGCTGTCATTGACGATGCAGCTCCGCCACCCGGTCCAATGACAGCATGCAAATCAATGTTGTGAGGCATTTTATTATTGGGATGATTGTCGAGATGAAATTCCACCAAGTCACCTTCACGAATTCGGATGAATTTTCCTGGAACTTTGCCGCCAAAAGTCCAATAGGTATAGGCCACACCGTCAGCCATCTTGCCTTCGACTTCTTTGACCTCAAGATGAACAATGACCTTAGTGGCACTTTTCCTTTTGAGGGCTGAGGGAACTGCGGGAGCATCTGTAAGAACAGCATTTTCTTGCCCGTCAATTTTTTCAGAACGATTTTTATCCGTGCTAGAATTCGCAGATGAAATAAAAAAAAGTAAAAGTAAGTTTGTAATTATTAAATTAAAAAGCTTCATTAAATATCTCCAACTTAAGTAGCTGGAACAGTAGGCCTTTAAACTTTAGTATTCAATCAATGGAATGCGGTAGGACTTAAAAGAGGCAAGTTACCCCAATAGCCCACTTGATGAGTTCAGAAATCATTTGGGAGATTTCAACAAACGATCAATTGATTTCCCCAACGATCATTATTAAAACAGGCTTATGAAAGTTGCTGTTTATGACACCCATAGATTTGATCGAGAAGCCCTTGAGTTTGCAAATAAGGCCAAGCATGAACTTCATTTTCTAGAGGTTCGCTTGACTGAATCGACGGCCCTCATTGCAAAAGGCTGCGATGCCGTCTGTTTGTTTGTTAACGACAGGGCGGATGCGGTGGCTCTTAAGATACTAAAAGATATTAAAGTAAAATTAATCTCACTGAGATCGGCTGGTTACAACCATGTGGATATAAAAAGTGCCTTGCAATTACAGTTATCAGTGGTCAACGTTCCTAGTTATTCACCCCACGCTGTTGCTGAGTTTGCCGTAGGAATGCTTCTTTCTTTGAATCGAAAAATACATAAAGCTCACAGCCGCGTCCATGATATGAATTTTTCTTTAGAAGGATTGGTTGGATTTGACCTTTTTGGAAAAACCGTTGGTGTTATTGGGACTGGCAGAATTGGAAAACTTTTTTGCCAAATAATGCGTGGATTTGGATGTAAAGTCTTAGCTTCTGATAGCGAACCAGATCACCCATGGGCAAATCAGAATCAGATTTCGTATGTCGATCGGAATGATTTATTTATTGAAAGCGATATGATTTCGCTTCATACGCCACTGACCCATAAGACAAGGCATCTGATAAATTCGAGTGCGATCGCTTTAATGAAGAAAAATATTATTCTGATAAATACAGGACGAGGAGCCTTGATCGACACGCAGGCATTGCTAAAATCGCTTAAAGATCATCTTATTGGTGGAGCGTGCCTCGATGTTTATGAAGAAGAAGCCGGTATTTTTTTTAATGATCTTTCAGAATCTGGAATTGCTGATGATGACTTAGCTCGCCTGTTAACTTTCCCGAATGTCCTTATGAC
>JAYUOK010000044.1:0-4918 GCA_043760925.1 Bdellovibrio sp.
AATGCCGAAGTTACAAACGGTGAAGGCGCACGCTTTGAAAATTTAGTCGCCACTCATTTGCTAAAACGACTCCATTATTTGGAAGATTCCTCCGGAGAGCGATTCGAACTTCGTTACATACGTGACAAAGAAGCGCGTGAGGTCGATTTTGTTATACTTAAAGATCGTAAACCGGTTTGCCTCATCGAAACAAAGTTGAATGACGATCAACCTTCAAAGCATTTGTATTACTTCGGCGAAAAACTTAAAGTCGATAAACGCATTCAGCTTGTGGCAAAAATCGATAAGCCAAAAAGCTTTCGCGATAAAAAAATTGAGGTTTACCCTGCTGCCGAATGGTTAAGCCAAGGATTAGATAAAATCCTATTTTAAATTCTTTCGACGTGTTGGCTTAAAACAAATAAGCCAAACCCGCGCCTTGTGACCCAAGCCCAATAGCTGGATAAAAAAACCATTGCGACTCAACTTCGTTAGTTTCTGCATTTTGTTTAAATTCATATGAACTTGCACGCGCTAAAATAAAACCCAGGAAAGCTCCTCCTACCACGTCACTTCCCCAGTGACTGTCATCAGCCAATCGCGATAATCCCACAAAGGCTGCCAGCGGATAAGCCACAAAAGCAGCCTTCCAGCCGTAAGCATAAGCCAGCGCCGTTGCCGTCGCAAAGGCGGTCATAGTATGACCTGACGGGAAAGACTGCTGATTCTGACTGTTCCCCGGGCGATTGCGCTTGAATGCATATTTTAGCGTGTAAACGCCGATCGTGCCGTAAACTATAGACCTCAAATGAGACTGGTAATGGTTTTCATCGGAATCGAAATAATATTGACCTAAGACGATCGCTAGGCCGGGAATTCCAGTGCCAAGAATGTCACCGATTGCAGATTGGCTAGATAACATTTTTTGATGATTCTTCCAGTCTTCACGAATTTGGTCGTCTTCGTTATTTACCAGAGCGACAGAACCGGCTGCCGTTAAAAAAACAAAAGCAGAGGTTTGATCAATTAGTCGGCTCGAAAAGGGCTGAACATGTTTTTCTGAAAAAGTTCTCGCCAAGGATTCTGGTGATTTAAAACTAATGACAGCATAGCTTAACAACAAAAAAAATAAGCGCATGGATTACTATGCGCTTATTCTTTAAATTTTAGCAGTGAAATGAACAGCGACTTAAAAAATTATCTGCGACCAGATTTGATTTTAATCTGCAGTTTAGATATCAAATGCACGGCCATCTTTTCTTGAACCCGGCACATTTTCAATTCGTCTCGGCGGTAAGAACGTTGTGATGGTGTTAAAGTTCCTGTTTCAAGTTCCATTTCGTAATCTAATTTACTAGAACGAATTCCCTCTAACTCTTTAGATTGCTGTTTAAACAGTTTTGCAACTCCACTGACTGGAGCTACTTCAATCCATTCTTCCTTTTGACGGTACCAAGAAACCATTCGTAAAAAACGCGCCTTATTTTTTGCTAAAGTAAAACGAGGAAATTCACCATCTGGTAAATCTAGAATATTTTCGACAGCGTCAAAATTAAACTCTTCTTCATCTTCATTAAAGATTCCAGGATTAGCTTGCATGGCTTCTTGAATTTCACGCGCTTCAATTTCTTCTTTTGAAAGTTGGCCAGATTCACCGTCTTCATCGGAATCGTCATCTTCTTCACGAGACGTGCGGTCCATTTTCTTTTTCTCGACTTCGGCCGTCTGAGAATCGATTTTGTCCTGGTTTAAAATAAGGTCGGCATCTACAATAGCTTGAATATCAGACATTGAATTTCCCCCATATGTAACTGAATGGAGAACTTATACCGCACTTCAACCAATGTCGCAATATGTCAAACACGATTTAATTGATTATAATGAAAAATTTGTAGGATTGACCGTAATCCTACAAATTTCAGGGATTGCTAAAAATCAGTTATATCCAGTGAAAGCTCTGGGTGGTCGATGAAAGGATTTCGATTATTCTGGAGTTTGTAAATCTCTTCATTTCTAAGACGTTCTTCGTCATCTACCGGAAAATGCTGGTCCCAGTTTTTCAGTACAACTTCTTCTTCAGGTGATATTGCAAGGTCATAGCGAACAGAAAAATAGAACAGTGCTCTTGCGACATGGCCCTTGTGGCGATCCGGTGGTTCAAAAATAGTTTGTGACCCTCCGCTGCCTTGTCCTGATCGTGATGCAGAACATTTCACATGCTGGTCGTCCTTATTGACGACACCAAATATGTGATTTCCCCGAGTTGCGTTCATTTGCGAATCCGTCGGAAAAAGATGATGCAAATCTGCCTTTTGAATGTCTTTCGGATATCTGCGATTAAATCGCGACTGAGGCCAGGTGTGCTCAACATTTATAACCGTGTTGTCCGGAACAACACCGGGACCTGGTTTTTGGCCTTTGTTAAAGTCAGGCCCTTGATAAATACGGTCACAGTACATTTCTTTAATACCGTAATTCGAGCTATCAATCGGAACCAAATAAAATTTTCCAAAAAGAAATCGACGTGCACCTTCGTAGCCAATAGATGTTTGTACCGTGCAATTTTTCTGAGACTCACAACTTTGTTTCAGCGAATCGAGTTCGCCATCAGCGCGCACATGGGCTGATTTTAAAACCGTTTTTAATTCCAGTTTTAGTTTTTCATCGTGCGCCGTGTGAAGCACGCTGGAATAGAACGAGGCCCCATAATAGGAGTGTTTTTGCGGCGGCAGATCAGACAGCGCAAAAGTAATCGAACCGGTTAAAAAAACAAATAACGCTAGGTAAACAGACGTTGTCTTCATTAAAAAACCCCTTTGTAGTCAGGCCTATTACGGTGCCCGGTAGAAACGCTGAACCCTATTTTCAGCATATACTTAGGTAACTGGAGCCACATAAACATCGAAGAAAATGACTGGCAATACAAATATACCAATTTAAATTTTAAGATTTGGTCAGTTGCTGATTTTTTTTGGCAAAGTTAGAACTTGAGCAATTTTTAAACTGCTGTCGGAAATTTCAAGGCGAATATTTGCCCTATCTTCCAGCAGCACCAGTTTAATCCACTTTTCAGGATTAGATGAAACAGCATCGATACAGCTATTCATAGCCTTCCACAAGATCTGAAAAGTTTGCGCAGGTGAACACTCGATAATAACGTCAGATTCAAACCCAATTTTTTGTATTTGTACCGAAAATTTTGTGGACCGCATTTCTAATAAAGTAATCGTTTCGTCGATCAAGTCATTTAGGCTAACCAATTCTAACTTGTCTGACTGGGGATCTTTAGCAAAAAGTCTTATAGATTTTAATATTTTAACAATTCTTTCCGCCATGGAAGCGATTGTGTCGATCGATTTCGTAATTTGAGCAGTGTCAAATTTATCTAACTCGAATTGACTTTGTAAAATCTGAGCTCGGGCAGAAATGACGGCAAGCGGATTACTTATATCATGGGCAAAGCCTGCAAGATCTGTTTTCGTTTTTTTTAGTTCTTGATTTACCAAATTTAGTTTTTTTTGTAATTGATATAAATAAAATACCGCAGCAGCTATACAAGTTGCACCGCATGCGCCAATGAAAATAATCACGTTAGAATTCATATTTTAATTATCGGATGTTATCGACTGATTATGAACACAAACCAAAAACTCTGCTAGACCTTTGTAATAGTCCGCGAACTTAAATCGAATTTTTCATCAGTTGCCAATATATGTAAGACAACGTTATGCATCGACATGGTTTTGTTCGAAGAAGATTCAGCAATATTTGTTCTGGAAATGTGGTGCCCGTCGACGACGTAAACGGCATTAATACCAATGACTCGAAAACAGGTGTCTTCAACAATAATCGCTGTATCTTCATCTATACCGATTCCTAAAACTCCGGGGTTTAATCCGACAGCACCCAGCAAACGACCGATCCTTCTGCGTTGAGCGAAATGCTGATCGATAACCATATTCTCGACAAGCCCAAGCCCCGGAGCCATCAAACAACCGCCAACTTTATGAGTTTCTTCAACATTTCCGCCGATTAACATCGTTTGCCCCATGATGGATGCACCAGCAGAGGTTCCAGCGATCGTACCACCCGCTTCATAAATCTCGTAGATACAATCCAAAAGCGGCGTACCACCTAGTTTTGTCGTGATTCTTAATTGATCGCCGCCAGTGAAAAATACGGTGCTTGCATCTTGCATTATTAAGATATTTTCTAATTTGTGAGCTTCTTCTGTCTGCGAAATTGTAAGGTGCAAGATTTTTAGAACTCCAAGTTCTTTAAATACTTTTTCGTAATCTTGCCAAATTTCGTTTGGAATGGAACTGGCTGCTGTCACTATAACAAGTGATCCATTGCCAGTTCGCTCGGCGATTTCACGAAGAATTATTCTTTTTCCTTTTTTGTCCTCGGCCCCGCCAATTATTATCAATGCTCCGGGCCCTTTTCTTTTGCGCGCTTTTTTCTTGATTTTAGTTTTTTTAGCCTTAACTGATTTCATACAAATCAACTCTTCGGCGGTTTTTAAAAGGCCGATCAGGAAATAGCATTTTATTGTTTTGCATTAACCATTTGCCGCCGGCCATGACATGAACTATTTCAAGATCTTTTTGTCTTACAAAAACCAGGTCTGCATCACATCCTGGAAGCAAAACCCCTTTGTTCTTTAACTTCAGCACCCGCGCCGTTATAGACGTTACATGTGGAAGTAATTCTTCTAAGGTCATGTCATGATATAGAATACACTTTCTTATTTCTTGCCAAAGATCTTTTGGTGAACCATTACCAGCATCCGACGAAAAGCTTAACTGATTTTTCGGTCCATCCGCATTTTTGAAAGCTTGAAACGATTTTTGCAAATCAAGTTGGCTGACGTCAAAATCAATAAAACATCCACGTTTTGCAATTTGAATTCCATCAAAGACAAGCTGATTGCTTCGCT
>JAYUOK010000045.1:0-2055 GCA_043760925.1 Bdellovibrio sp.
TAAAATCGCCAGCCCACTTTAGCTGAATAGGTCGAAAAAAAGTAACGATCAATTTCCAAGGCCGCAAAAAGTTGGTTAAAAGATAGGCTGATTCCAAAAAGCGTATGCGCTTGACTCATCTCTTCATTAGCGGACGCGCAGTAGGCGGAAGCACTCACGCATAAATCTGTCGTGCTTTCAGTCGATGTCCCAGTTTGAGTTCCCCCACTAAAAGTTCCCACTGAGTTCGCCGTTCCAACACCGAAGTATAAACTGACATCTTCAACAACAACTGTCGCCACAAGATCCTGGCCCGTCGTTCTGGTATTTAGAAGGTTTCCGTAATTAGTATCGCTACGATTTATAACCAGCGAAAGACCCCCTGGAATAAATGGAAATTCATAAAAGCCCCAACGAACTTGCCCTGCATAGGATGAGACATCTTCCTTTTGAAAAGCCGGCGTAAATTGAAATGCCGCATCGATATTGTAGAATAATCCTTTCGCGATCGAGAAACTATTGAAGTTCAGCTCGCGATTGCGGGTCGACTTATCTCCCAGACTTACTAAGTCTTGAACCTGTAAATATTCAGTTGTTAATCCCACCTCAAAACCAGGATGGCCGCCCATAGGAAAAGGACTGGATAAAATTTTACTGGCGGAACCAAAACCTAAAATCTGAAGGGCCAGACGACGATCTGATTCACTCATTCGCCGAGGAATAAAACGCTCGGCCTGAGCACAGGAAAGACCTAGAAAAATGACTGTAAAAAACATCAAACGCATCGAAACTATTGGACCTGAATTCGATGCTAGGGACAAGTCTTGACTGCTAAAAAGCCTTGGTGATTAGGAATTCCAAGTGGTTAAAAAATTCTGAGCTAGACCCATTAAAGTCTGATCACCACTTTGCTGCCAGTTTTCAAAAACTTGCAAAAAGCGACCGTAGGTTTCTAGGCTTGTAGCTGCAGAAGCGCTCTCAGTGCCACGAACATTTCTTGAATCTTGAGGAGCATGACCTTTTTTAACTTGAGCTAAACCGTACGTGATTGTGTCAGCCGCTTGTTTCACAACTTCTGGATCTGTTGATTCAAGAACTTGTGACAAGTAACCCACTCGCGCAGGCTGGCTATAGCTAAGTAGAATTTGCTGACCCGTGGCTCGATTTTCTGCCGTTAATTTTGTTAAGTTCTTTGCAACAATTGCAAAACTTGTTGCGCTGGGCGCCGCTTGAAGAGCGTAAAGACCTGCTGCTTGATTTTCTGGCTTCTCTGAAACAACTAATTCTTGGGAAACTTGATAGTAATCCTGGGGTGTGACTTCTTTTGCTCTATAGGCTGCTAAGAATTTATTCACGTTAGCCAAAGATGGCTGAGAGTTCAAAAGCTGACGCCATTCTGCGATCGTCATGCTCTTTTTATCATCTTCTTTTTTCGGCTCTGCATTTGGATCTGTATTTGTCGCGCTCTTCTGAGTGTTCTGGTTTTTTGTTGCTAATTTAGGAGCTTGAGAATGATCAGAAGGAGAAAGCCCCTGCCTTGCAGCCGCTGGGATAATATCGATTTTTAATTGTGGCTTTGCAGCTTGTGCGATTTTTTGAGCGTCTTTCTTTTTGTCATTTTTAGCGGCTGCTTTTGGCGGGATTTTAGCAACCGGCTTGTTATCATGAGCAGCACCCTTTGTCTGAGACTTTAAATATTCACGGGTGATCTCGCGGTTAGCTAAATCAAAATCAGCTTCCAACTCGGAACTGGCTGGTCGTGGCATTTCATAAACGATGGCTTTTGTTTCAAGCTGTGATGCCGGAGAAATTGTTCGAAACAAACCAAACATCGCAAACAGCAGCAGAACTGCAGAAGCAACAATCGTTAGTTCAAGTTTCCATTCTCTGAAATCCATAATCACCTCTCCCTTAGGTAATGCATCCTCGGTGCCACCTATTCCAGCTTCTAACCCATTTAAATCACTGCTTATTTTCTCATTCTGAGACAGCGCCGTTTTAGGCTTTACACCACCGCCCCTAATCACAAAAAAGAGCTCTGTTTCAATACGAGAAAAAGACCCCGAAGATCAAGGA
>JAYUOK010000046.1:0-2054 GCA_043760925.1 Bdellovibrio sp.
CATCAGGAAGAGCATTCCTTTTTAGTAAATCAATCTCGAATTAAGACCCAGTTACTGGAAATTGAGTTTGCTTTGTCACGCATCGAAAATGGTACGTACGGAATTTGCGAAATGACAGAGGAAAAAATTGAAAATGACCGTTTGTTGGCCATACCTTGGACCAGACTGAGCATTGAGGGTGCAGAAATGGAAGAGTCTGCACAAAAAAAGTATGCACTATTGTAATGTGCATTATGATACGTCACACAAGTGCATACTTTTTTTGGTGACATAATATTCTCTCAAGCTAATATCCCTAGAAATTTCGGAAACTTTTATCTAGGGGGGAATTAGATGAACAGCACCGAATACGACTCATCCGTTTTACAATACAATGAACTCGAAATTATTAAAAAATCGCTTTTGATTCAAAAAAGCGAGATTTTAAATAAAAATAAAGAGTTCAAAAACCTTCAGACCACTTCAGCTAAAGCTGCGGATGTAGTTGATGCCGTCGTTCAAAATTTGCAGGATAATTTAAACATTCAGCTCCATGAGCGAGACCATGTCTCTTTACTCTTAATAGATAAAGCCTTGTCGAAATTCGCTTCCGGAACCTACGGCCAATGTGAATCCTGCGAAGATCTTATCGACATACGGAGACTGAAGGCCCGACCTTTGGCCATACTCTGCATTTCCTGCATGGAAGACAATGAAAAAGACTCCAGGTCGACGGCGCGCCCTACTCTACAGTAAAAACCAGACGTTATCCGGACTAAATGTCCATTAAGCAAATACAAAAAGACTCCGAATAATTACTCAGTAAACAGGAGTCAAAATGACATTTGATAATCAATCCGTAGAAATCCCGCAAACTTTACCTATGTTGCCCGTTCGAGATATTGTTGTGTTCCCGTACATGATAATTCCGCTCTTCGTTGGCAGAGAGTCTTCTATCAGATCTGTAGAAGAAGCCTTGGCAAAAAATCGTTTGATTTTTTTGGCCTCGCAGAAGGATATCGCGGAAGAAAATCCAACCCCTGACGGTATATATGAAACCGGCACCGTCGCAAAAATGATGCGAATGCGCAAGCTTTCCGATGGACGGGTTAAAATCCTGATTCAAGGCGAAGCGAAGGCCCGTATCAAATCATTTACAAAAACTACCGGCTCATTTGAAGTAGCCGTAGAAAAAATTGAAGATGTTGTTGACCCTACTCAACAGACTGAACTGGTTGCGCTGGTCAAAACCGCAAAAGAATGTATCGAGAAATCAATTGCCTTTGGAAAGGCTCTTTCGCCCGACATTCTCCTTGTTCTTGATGATGTTAACGATCCGGGAAGAATCGCTGACTTGATCGCAAGCAACATGGGTCTAAAAGTAAATGATGCCCAAAAAGTACTTGAAACGACAGATACGAAACAAAGGCTGGCTTTTGTTTGTCAGTTACTACAGGCAGAGCTTGAAGTTCTTTCGACTCAGGTAAAAGTCCGCGGAAATCCGCAAGGCGACGGACAGCGTGGTCAGCGTGAAAACTTCCTACGCGAGCAAATGAAAGCTATAAAAAATGAACTTGGTGAAAACCCGGATTCTAAAACTGAAGAAATGGACGAGTTGAAATCAAAGATTCTTTCAAGCGGAATGCCAGATTTGGTGCAAACCGAATCTCTGAAGCAATTGTCCCGTCTGGAGCGAATGCACCCCGATGCTAGTGAGGCTACCATGGTGCGTACATATCTTGATTGGATGGTAGAACTTCCTTGGGGCAAACAGTCTGAAGACATTATTGATATTAAAGCAGCTAAAGCAATTCTTGATGATGACCACTACGATCTACAAAAAGCAAAAGACCGAGTTCTTGAGTTTTTAGCAGTACGAAAACTGAAGTCGTCAATGAAGGGCCCTATTCTCTGTTTCAGCGGACCTCCCGGCGTTGGCAAGACTTCGCTTGGAAAATCTATCGCAAGGGCGATGGGCCGCGAATACTTCCGGATCTCTCTCGGCGGCGTGAAAGATGAAGCAGAAATTCGCGGGCACAGAAGAACATACGTTGGCGCAATGCCGGGCAAGATTA
>JAYUOK010000047.1:0-2050 GCA_043760925.1 Bdellovibrio sp.
GCTGTGATTTTTCTAAAAGCTGAAGCCATTCCCTCGACCACCGTTGCAATTTGTGCCGCGTGATCAGCTAACCACTTAGTGTCTTGCAACTGAATTTCAGCAAAAGCTCTTGAAATAATCTGAAAGAAGAAAAGAAGCGGTAAAAAAACCTGACTAATTACGCCAATGATTCCGCCAATGACCCCGCCAATAATTGACATAATTCCGCCACCGCCGGTCATTGCAGCCACTATGCCGCCGCCAAAATTACCCGTGAGTCCAGAAAGAACTTTCATAAAACCAGTGAATAAAGGAATTTTTGAAGCAAGATTTAAGAAAACAAGTGTTGATTCCAAGGCAAATAAAGCGCCAATGATTTTTGTGATCTGCGCGGCCAAGTGAAAGTCCCCGCCCAGCGCCTTCATTTGCATAATGTTTTTAAATAATTGTTCTGGACTTCTAATCAATGGTTCAAGGATCTTTGCCATACTTTGAGCAATGGATCTGCCTTGAGAATTGAGCCATTGATTAACATAGAAAAGCATTTTACCTAAAACATTCGCAATGACTTTTCCAATATCTCTAAAAATAGAAAACTGGCCCACAAGTAAGCTCTTAAAATTCATCATTTGATTTGTGAGTGAAGTCATATTCGCATGAACGATTTCAGTCTGATTTCCAAACTCTGTAATTGCTTTTTGAAATAGATCGAGCTGTTCAACAGGCTTTTTTGTGTTGTAGTCTTTTGAAGACTTAACACCAGCGTTTTTAAAAGTATTTGTGTCAGCCACAAGTCGATTAAAGAGAGTATTATTCCCATCGGCTTTTCCGTTAACCATGTCAATAAGCTGCATTCCCATGTTTTGCGGATCAATTCCAAGAGTAGGAGCTGATTTTAAAAGTCCTCTGGAAATTTCAAAGGATCTATTCAAAGTCATTGGATCTTCGCCCTTATGCATGATCATAGGAGCAATTTGCTTCACTTGATTTACGAGCGCCGTCGGATCAATACCAAAACCAATGGCTTTCATGCCCATGCTATCAAGTAACTTCTCAGACAAATTCATTGAAGAGTTAAAATCAATGCTTTTATACATGTCTTTATTATTTAAAAGAATGTTGGCAAGATTTCTTTGAGATTGACCGAATTTTTCGCTGGCTTTAATCGCGTTGACGAAAAAACCTAATACGCCACCTTCGGCCATCCCCATATATCCAACAATACTAATTGCAGAATGCCGCATTTGATTGAGGGCATTGTTTGCAGCTTCAGAGATTCCATTAACTGAACCCTGGAGTTTTTCAGACTCAAGAATTGCTCCAGTAACGTCAAATCTAAACTCGGTTAAGACTGTGAAGATTTGTGGACCTATCATTCTACACCCGATTCTTTAGATATTATTTCGGCCAACTGTTGAACAAAAAGCTTAAGCTGATAAGGCAGCATTTCTTCAACATCACATGGCCGGAGACTCGTGTAGCGGCAAATCCAGGCTAGTTGCTGCCACCAGGCACGATCTCGATCTGCGCTTCCCCCGGCTCATTACCTCCCATGATTTTCCCAACAACGCTTAAAAGTTGCCGGT
Organism: Bdellovibrio sp.; assembly: GCA_043760925.1. Taxonomy (GTDB): domain Bacteria; phylum Bdellovibrionota; class Bdellovibrionia; order Bdellovibrionales; family Bdellovibrionaceae; genus Pseudobdellovibrio. Next base: position 1,566 of record JAYUOK010000047.1, read on the forward strand.
ATTCTTGGAAAGAAAATACTTCATCGAGATTTTCCATTATTTTAGGCTCTGGTTTTTTGCCGTTAATCTCAACCACAAGCATCTTTAAAAGTTCTTCTTGCATAAGAGAACCCATGTAAAGCTGATTATCACCGGCTTTGTTTCCGATGGCTTTCACGGCTAAGTTTTGATATTTGATTTTCATTTCTTTAAGCATGACTTCTTTGCCCGTAGACAAAACTACCTTATGAACTGACTCCAAAATAAACCCCTTTTTTTAAAGTGCCCAGGAGCTTCTAGCATGACCTTAACCAAAAAAGGGAAGGCCAAGGACACGAAAGCCCCCGAGCGCATATATTGCAAAAACTAAATTGCTTGACGGCCCGCCGCTTGGAATTCCAAACGCTTGGTCATCTTTTCATTTAAGCCGGATTGCTTGCGGCTCATCTTAAATTGGACATCATAATAAACGTATGATGCAACTTTGCCGTCGGCATAATTTTCAG
>JAYUOK010000048.1:0-2049 GCA_043760925.1 Bdellovibrio sp.
GCCAGCTTTTTATGGTTTCAAAGGCGCCAGTTTCTTTCCGCAGATTTTCGGGAGTTAGCACGGGTAAGGAATTTTCAAGTGCAGTCAGTTTTACAACCGAAGGCGTGAGTAGCATTTTTCTTCCGGTTGGCCGATCAGGCTGGGTTACGACGCCGACCACTTTGTAGGCCGGAAGATTGAGCAGAAATTTTAAATGCACGGCCGCAAAGGCCGGGGTGCCCAGAAAACACACCTTGATAGGATTCATACTTTGGCTGGAACCTTTTTTCGTTGCGTCTTTTTTTCTGCGATTTCTTCTTTTGTCGGATAGCCTGACTTTTTGATCGTATTCTTAATTTTATTACTTTTTGTAAAGCTGATGTGATCTATAAATAAAGTCCCGTCGAGATGATCCATTTCATGCTGAATACAGATCGCGAGCAATCCGTCGGTTTGAAAGCGGAACTCTTTGCCGTCGCTGTCGAATGCTTTGACTTCGATTTTTTCAAAACGTTCGACGGTTTCAAAAAAACTCGGCACTGATAAACAGCCTTCATCGAAAGTGGTTTTACCTTCACCCTTAATAATTTCCGGATTGATCAGTATCAAAGGCTGACGAATCTTTTTCTCAAGCTCTGTTTGGTCGTCACTTTCGTCACGCTGACTATCGAGATCTCGTGAGCGGGTATCGATCACCAGTAACTGGATAAGTTTTCCAACCTGCGCAGCCGCAAGCCCGATGCCATTTGCATCGTACATGGTTTCGAGCATGTCATCGATGAGGGTTTTAAGTTCCGGGCCGAACTCGGTGACCGGTTCAGAAACTTCCCGCAGCAGCGGATTCGGATAGGTGAGTATTTCTAGCTTCATAACCTATTTTTAAACGATTAACGATTTGAGCGCAACAATAAGAATACACCCAGAATGACCATTGAAAAATTCGGCACCCAGGCCGCTATTATTGGGGCAATTTGTCCGTGAAGCCCCATTGTCTGGCTGGTGCTGTGGATAATCCAGTAAATAACGACTAATCCTATGCTGATTCCCAGGTTTCGGACCATGCCTCCGCTGCGGCTTTGCCCCACACAAAAAGGCAGCGCTAGCAGGCTCATAACCAGGCCGGCAAGTGCGTAGCTGAATTTCGAATGAAAATCGACCTCATATCGGATCGTATCCAGGCCCGCTTCCCTGTTTTTGTTAATGAAACGCGAAAGCTCGGCCTGTGTAAGAAGATCCGATGTTTGCCCCGTGCTCCGCAGGTCCTGGGCATCTTCTGTCATGACAATCGTTTTCTCAAGAAACTTGTCGTTTAAAGGAAAACTCGAAGTTTTATCAAAAACCGTAATTGAACCGTGTTTAAGAATCCACTGGGTGCCGTTCATTAAGACTGAATCCGCTGTCAGCATCTGCACAAGATCCCATTTGTCGTTAAAGAAATAAAGCGAAAGCCCCTGTGCTTTATTTCCCTCTGCATTAAGGGTTTTAATATTAAAAATCGAATTTTTTGATCGGTACCAGATTTTATTGGTTTTAATCGTCTGAAACCGTGAAGGTGTTTTTTCAAGATCGTTGTAGTAAATAAAATTCTTCTGTTTACTGAAGGCAGGCATCAGTCGATCACTCAGATAATATGAAAAACATCCGACAATAATTACGGAAATGAAAATGACCCTTGAAATTCTGAACAGACTGAGGCCTGAGGCAAACAGTGCAACCAATTCACTGCCCTTATTAAGTGACGAAAGAGTCATGACTGTGCCTACCACGCAAGCAATCGGCAACATTTTGTAGATCACGTCCGGAGCATAAAATGCATAGTATTTCAGAATCACCAGTCCTGCGACGTCCTTGTATTTCACTAAAGATGACATCGCATCGGTGGCAATAAACAGGGTTAGAAAAACTAATAATCCGGCAGCAAAAGCCGTCCAAAACAAGCCAAGAAGGTATCGATCGATTCGGGCAAACATCGAATTATCATGCCTCGAACTTGACTCATTTGCTATCGTGTTATCTACTTAAGTATGGCTTTGCGTGTCTTACTTGCAGATGAAAGCTCGACCATTAAAA
>JAYUOK010000049.1:0-2034 GCA_043760925.1 Bdellovibrio sp.
TGGCACCATCGAGACCGCCGTAAAAGCGACCAAAATAGGCGCTTGGGATTTTATCGAAAAACCACTTTCGTTAGACAAAGTGACACTTGCTATCGATCACATCGTGGCGCTGAAGTCCGAAAAAGATGAAAAGAACGCGTTATTAAATAAACTTCGAAAAAGTATTGCTCTAGTTGGCGAGTCAGAGGCCATGAGTAAGGTGCGCAGTCAGGTCACTGAGTTTGCCAAATCAATTCATGCCGTACTTATTCAAGGTGAAATCGGTTCAGGGCGTGAACTGGTTGCGCAAAACATTCATTACATGAGCTCTAGAGCAAGCGCTCCATTTGTCGAAATTAATTGTTCAACTTTGCCGCAAGATTTAATTGAAATTGAACTTTTTGGAATTGAGAAAGCGGCATTACCAGGTATTGATAAAACACGACGTGGTAAAATAGAACTCATCGACGGCGGAACTTTGCTAATTCAAGAAATTGAAGAAATGCCGTTTGTGCTGCAAGAAAAAGTCTTACAGTACTTGAAGACGAAAAAATTCAAACGTTTCGGCAGCTCTGAAGAGCATGTTGCTGAAACTCGGCTGATATTGACTTCAGCTTATAAAATCGATGTTTTAAAAAAGAATGGAAAAATTCATCCCGAACTCGAAAAAATGATTCAGGCTTCGAATATGTTCGTGCCAGCACTGCGTGATCGTCATGAAGATATTCATTCTTTAGTCGTGCATTTTAGCGACTTGGCTGCAAAGCAAATGGCATCTCTAAGAAAAACTATTTCAGAACAGGGCATGAAATTATTAACCAAACACGTTTGGCCCGGTAATGTGCGCGAACTTAAAAACTTCATAGAGCGCGTTTACATTTTAACGCCGTCGGATTTTGTTGATGTTCACGACCTGCGATTTGCTGGATTGATCGACAAACGAGAAGCATCTACAAATCAGCCGTCAGATGTTTCTGATATGTCGACTTTTCGTGAAGCGCGAGCCGAATTTGAGAAAGATTATTTGATTAAGAAGATCGCTGAAAACGGGGGAAACATTTCTAAGACGGCTGAAACTATTGGACTTGAAAGAAGCTACTTGCACAGAAAAATAAAAGCCTACGGAATCGAGGCCAACATATGAAATGGACACAAACCCATCTTTTTACTTACAAAGAGGCGCCATCTGACGCAGAAATTCCATCTCATAAACTGATGATGCGCGCAGGGCTAATAAAAAAGCTAGCTCCTGGCATATACACGTACAGCAACATGGGGCTTCGAGCGATCCGAAAATTTGAAAATATCATTCGCGAAGAACTTAATAAATTAAATGCCGTTGAAATTTTGATGCCGATGGTTCAGCCCAAAGAACTATGGACCGAAACCAATCGCTGGGTCGAAATGGGTGCTGGCCTATTAAAATTTAAAAACCGCAATGAACACGAGTTTTGTCTTGGTGCTACTCACGAAGAAGCCGTCGTCGATTTTGTTCGTCATGATCTAAAATCTTACCGCGATTTTCCAAAAAATATCTACCAGATTCAAACGAAATACCGAGATGAAATCAGACCACGTTTTGGATTGATGCGCGGGCGTGAATTCGTCATGAAAGATGCTTACAGTTTTGATACCGATCAGCCTGGTGCGCTAAAAGCTTACGATGATATGTACGCAGCTTATCAGCGTATTTTTGACAGACTTGGTCTTCAATATCGAATCGTGAAAGCAGATGCCGGAAATATCGGCGGCAGCCAAACGCATGAATTTCAATTGCTGGCAGACGCTGGTGAAGATTCCCTTTTAGTGAGTGATAAAACAAATTTTGCAGCAAACATTGAAGTGTGTCCCGCAATTGATGCGGTAGAATATGTATCGAAAGAAACACAAATAAAAACTAAAGAAAAATTTGCGACTCCGGTGCAAAAAACGATCGCTGATTTAGAAAAATTCACAGGTGTCTCGGCAAACGAGTTAGTAAAAACATTATTTTTTAGCGGCAATGAAGACCCCAAAGAAAAATCTTTGAAAGCTTTTGCAGTTCTTTTGCGGGGC
>JAYUOK010000050.1:0-2013 GCA_043760925.1 Bdellovibrio sp.
GAAAAACAATGTCATCAATCACTTCAGTTTTCACTTTGATCTGATGAACGACGTCTCGGATTAACTCAAGTTTTTTATTTGATTCGTTAATGTCGGCCATTGCTTTTTCAAAACTCTGAACGACGACCAATCCCTCTGCGGCGTCATCCTGACTTTCTTTGGCTTTGACCAGTCCGTTTTCGGCATTTTTGGTTGTCTGCGCGATAACCGCCGAGATTTGTTCGATACTACCCATGGTCGATTGCAATGAGGCGTCCGTTTCAGTAGAAGAGACTGCAAGTTTTTGACTGACCAGGTTAATTTCTGCGCCCGATTCAGTCAGCTCAACGGCAGATTGCAGCAACTGCGCGGCAACGCCGCCCAATACGTCCCCGATTTCAGATGCAATTTTGTAAACGCGGTTTCCAATCGTGTACAACGACAGTCCCACGCCGAAGATGGCCAGAAAGATACTCAGTGCAACTTTAACAAGGAGCGCGTCTTTTTTGTACGCAATTTTGAATACGCCAAGATCGGAATTATCCTGACCTGAAATCTTGTTCTCGAAGACAAGGTAACTGAAACTCGAAACATCGACTCCGCCCTTTACACTTTCAGCTAGCACTTTTTGATCTTTGTCATAAAATACCGCGTATGCCACATCTGAGTTTTTTTGTAACTCGGTAACAAATCCATCAAGAGCAGTAAGATCGTCATTCGCAATGTAAGAAGGGGCCACTTTAGACAGAAAATTCGCAACATTTTGCCCCTGTGATTCCGTGGCTCTGCCGGCGCTGAATATCGAAATTGCTCCCAGAACAAGGCCCAGCACAAGCGTAGACGCAAAAACAATAATTAACGTCGGTACAACAAACTGAAATTTTATGCCGGTTAATTTTGTTCTTTCCTGCAGATAGCTCATGAATCTCTGACTAAAATTACTCATAGTACGACACCTCAAAAGTTTCTTCATTATAGGTATCGACATAAACGACAAAACTCTTAAGATGTTTAGTAATTTATGGACCCTGGGCAGGACCTAGTGCCAGCCTATTACGAGACCATCGGCACACCGAGCGAGACTTCGTTTTATAGTCTGAGTCACATCAACACGATTGCATCGGTATTAGGTGTAGGTACGAGTAAGCCAAAAATTGCACAGTGGTTTTTAAGTCGGTTCGCGTTGGCGAATACGCGAAAGCACTAAGAAGCTTTTTTATCCGCGTTTTCCAGATCAGTGATTTCGGTTGATTCGTCAGTCTTGAATACTCTGTTAACCTCATTCAGGGAATCGAATAACATTCCATCCACACTTTTCAAGAGCTGGCCAGGGTAGGCGCGGTTGTTATCTTCAACGCGGCTGTTAATTCTCGAGCTGATAGTGCTCATTTCCTTGATGATTCTGACAATATCCATTTCGGTTTTAAAGTCGGAACACATAAAGTTATTCTCAAGATCATTCGTCTGGCTAGATTCTGATGCGGTCTCGACCTGAATAAAATTAACAATTTTACGGGACTGCTCAAAGTACATTTGAAATTGGTCGCTGGTTTCAAAAGCGTTTTCAATGAGTTCCTTGAGTGCAACATCAATCATGTCGCCTTCAGTAATTGCGGTTTTTGAAAACGAGCTGCGGAAAATTTGCGACTTTTTCTTAACTTTTGATTTTAATGACAGCCTGAGTTTAGAAAGTCGGGCCTGAAGATTCTGAATTTCAGTTTTAATATTGCTTGATTTCTTGTGCCTCACGATATTGCTGGCCACAAGCAGGACACCGCCGAAAAAGGCGATTTTTAAAACCATGTTGAATAAGTCAATAATTGAATCCACGTTGAATTAATCGGTCAGTTTACAATTTTTATTTACTGGTTTTTGGTCTAGTTTATTGCTTACTAGAACTATAAATCGTAAGTTATCCGGCATGGGTAAAAAGTTTGTTCTTTCTTTAGGTAGCGGCGGCCTAAGAGGATATGTGCACCTCGGAGTTTATAAAGCGCTTCATGAAAACAATATTAAAATTGATGCCATTTACGG
>JAYUOK010000051.1:0-2008 GCA_043760925.1 Bdellovibrio sp.
GTACGTAAAATCAAATAGAAAAATAAAAGCCATATCGGTAAAAGTGTTAATTTAGAAACCGTGGCCAATAAAAATGGATTAGAAATGCTGCGTTCCCATATTTTTTTTATTCCTCGGCTTAGAAAATGATTAAATGCAAAAAAGCTAAAGAAAAGTATCAGGGCTAATAAAAAATTCGGCAGTGCCCGCTTGGCTGCATCGGCAATACGCCTTAGTTCGCTGATTGCCGGCGATAGATCAGTGAACGCTGTTGCAGACAATTCGGCCTTGTTAATGACCGCAAGCACCGTGGGTAAACGCTCTGCCGAATTCTCAAGCCATTCAAGTTGATCTTTCGAGTTTGCCGTTCCTTCAATTGTAACTATTCCGTCCACAACCGAAATTTTAATTTTCGGAAACCAACCCGCTTGTTCAGTCAGACTAATTAAAATTCGATTTGTTTCACGATCAGATTCAGCAGTTGGTAAATATTGAATACGTGATTTGCCGCTAATGGCATCATCCAAAACAGAACCCACAGATTTCGTTGCCGTTTTCATTTGCTGCGCGAAGCTTTCAATGGAAAACCCAAAAACAAGGCAAAAAAGTAATAGCTTAAAATTTTGAACGATTGTCTTTTTCATGTCGCTACCTTAATGTTTTATGCAGATTTAGACTAATTTATAACCGAGGTTTCCATGGATCTTCAACAGATCATTTTCGTCGTCATCATGCTGGTTTCTGTTGCTCTGTTCGTCACAGATAAGATCCGCGTCGATGTCGTCGCAGTTCTTGTTATCCTTTCTTTAACATTAACTGGGCTTCTTGATGCCAAGGCCGCGTTTTCTGGGTTCTCTAGTGAACCCGCCATCATTGTGGCCGCCGTATTTATTTTGTCGGCAGGTTTGTCGTTTACGGGCGTCACAGATCTCATCGGCCGATGGGTCGGCCGCTGGAGTGGTAGCAACGAAGTCATAGCAAATATTGTAATTATGACTTCTGTGGCCGTTCTTTCGGCATTCACACATCATCTTATGGTCACGGCCATGATGCTTCCGATTGTCATGAAGATTTGTAAAGAAAAAGGTCTGCACTCGTCACGTCTATTGATACCCATGGCAACGGCGGCATCGCTGGGAACAACTCTGACATTGATCGGAGCACCCGCTTTTCTTTTAGCAAACAATGCGCTGGTTCGCGCGGGTGAACCTGCACTTGGAATTTTTTCAGTGGGGAAGATAGGAGCCCCCCTTTGCATAGTTAGCTTTATTTTCATCATTCTAATGAGATGGCTATTACCAAAAAAATCAGGTGCTGATCAAAGTGATGATCGGTTTAAATTAAGTGAAATTTCGACAGAACTTATCATTCCTGAAAAAAGCAAATGGATCGGACTTCCGTTAAAAGAATTGATCAATGGTACTCAAGAACGATTTCAAATATTTGGTTGGCTACAAAATGGCCAAGCGCAAAGTCTGCATAAAACCGACCACATATTGGCTCAGGACGATGTGTTTTTAGTAAAAATCGGATCTGATGAATTGGTTTCTATCGAAGAAAAATTGGGCTTAGCTATTAAGGCTGTGAAAAAATTTGGGTCAGCTGTCGCTGATGGTGCAACATCGTCATTAGCAGAACAGGGCGGAAAAATTTTGCAGGCTGTTTTGGCGCCGAATTCTCAGTTCATCGGGCGCTCGCTTTCGCAGATTCAATTTTTTCAACGGCACGGCGTTGCTGCCATTGGCGTGTGGCGTAAATCGGGTTGGTTAAAAGAAGAAACGTCAGACACTCCGCTACAAGCCGGCGATCTGATTGTTCTTTGGGGACCTGAAGACCGCCTTGAAACTTTGTCACGGCACCGCGCTTTTTTAATGTTTCTACCGTTTCATGCACAATCCACCAAGCGAATAAAAATGCGTCTTGCAAGTGGTATCATGGCAGCTTCTATTTTGGTGACTGCTTTGGGTTGGGTTCCCGCACACGTTGCATTCTTGACCGGTGCTTTAGCGATGATTCTTACGCGCTGTCT
>JAYUOK010000052.1:0-4764 GCA_043760925.1 Bdellovibrio sp.
ATTGAGGGCGAAGATATTCGCGAAGGCTTGGCGGCCATTATTTCGGTCAAAGTGCGCGAGCCTTTATTTGAAGGCCAAACGAAAACAAAATTAGGAAATGCCGAAGTAAAAGGAATCGTTGAATCTTTAGTAAATGAAAAGCTTTCTGATTGGTTTGATCGAAATCCAGGAAATGCAAAAATAATTGTTACAAAATGTGTCGAGGCCGCAAGAGCCCGAGACGCCGCCCGAAAAGCACGCGATTTAACCCGTCGTAAAACGGCCCTTGATGGAGGATCGCTTCCGGGGAAAATGGCAGATTGCCAAGAGCGCGATCCCGCGAAATGTGAATTGTATCTGGTCGAGGGAGACTCTGCTGGCGGATCTGCAAAGATGGCTCGTGACCGAAAAGTTCAAGCCGTGTTGCCACTTAAGGGAAAAATTTTAAACGTCGAAAAAGCCCGCTTTGATAAAATGTTATCGAACGAAGAAATTCGTATGATGATTTCCGCGCTTGGAACAGGGATTGGAAAAGACAACATTGATGTGGGTAAAATTCGTTACCACAAAATTATCATCATGACTGATGCCGATGTGGATGGATCACACATTAGGACGCTTTTGTTAACTTTTTTCTATCGTCAAATGCCCGAGGTTCTTGAAAAGGGATATATCTACATTGCTCAGCCGCCTTTGTATCGTGCGAAAAAGGGCCAGGCAGAAGATTATTTAAAAGATGAAATCGCGCTGACAGAGTTTTTGTTAAAAACAGGTTTGGATTCTTTTCAGATCAAAGGCAAAAAAGTTGATTCAACTGAGATGCGCGAAATGATCATCAGCATTCAAAAGTTTTATCGCTTGCTAAAAATGTCTTCGAAAAAATATGACCCAGACGTTTTGTACTTTGCATTAACAAAGGTTGCTAATTTAGAAGAAATTTTAAAAAGCGAAACCAAGCTGACGGCTATGTTAAATGACCTAAAGGCATGGATCACTGCAAATCCAAGCCTTGGCATAACTGATATCACGACAAGCGTAACGACAGAAGACAATAAGCCGAAAGCAAAAATCGATACGGCTCGCTACGCGGACAGAACGTCGACCACCCTCAGTCCAGACTTTACGCACGCGTCTGAAATTATTGAGTTAAGCACTTTGTGGAAAACGATTCAAAAAACATCGTTGTTGCCAGCAATTATTGAGCAGGGCTCAGAAGAATTTTCTTTTGAAAACTATCAAGAGTTATACGCACATGTGATGGCATCGTCAAAAAAAGGTATCTACATTCAGCGCTATAAGGGCTTAGGAGAAATGAATCCCGAACAACTTTGGGACACAACTTTAAATCCAGAAAATCGTAACTTGTTACGAGTCACTATCGATGATGCAGTTGCGGCCGATGAAACATTTAGCGTATTGATGGGCGAACAGGTTGAACCGCGCAGAAAATTTATTAACGACAACGCGCTTTTGGTGCGCGAGTTAGACGTTTAAGTTTTTTGCAGATAATTTTTTAATTAAGGAACCAGTATGGATAATAATGAAGTCAAAGGCGTAACTAATGTTGATATCAACAAAGAAATGCGTGAAGCCTATTTGCAATATTCGATGTCAGTTATTGTTGGCCGCGCACTGCCAGATGTTCGTGATGGCTTAAAGCCTGTTCATCGCCGGATTTTGTTCGCACAGCACGAGCTTAGCAACACTCACGAAAAACCATACAAAAAGTCTGCACGTATCGTCGGTGACGTTATCGGTAAGTACCATCCACATGGTGACTTGGCAGTTTACGAATCTATGGTTCGTATGGCTCAAGATTTTTCGCTGCGCTATCCGCTGATAGATGGACAAGGAAACTTCGGCTCTATCGACGGAGACTCTGCCGCTGCTTCTCGTTACACTGAAGTGCGCATGACAAGACTTGCCGAAGAACTTTTGGCCGACATTGAAAAAGAAACCGTACCGTTTGGTCCAAACTACGACGACTCTTTGGAAATTCCTTTAGTTCTGCCCGCGAAATTTCCTAACTTGTTAGTTAATGGATCGTCAGGAATTGCCGTTGGTATGGCGACAAATATTCCGCCGCACAACTTGGGCGAAGTTATCGACGGCTGTATTCATCTGATTCAAAATCCTGATTGCGAAATCGAAGAATTGATCGAGCGCATTCCCGGGCCGGACTTTCCAACGGCTGGACAAATTGCCGGACGATCTGGAATTTTACAGGCTTATAAAAAAGGTCGCGGCATCATTACGGTTAAGGCCAAGACAGATATTGAAACTAAAAAAGATCACGAAGAAATTATTGTTAACGAACTTCCTTATCAAGTTAATAAAGCAAAATTAATTGAGACTATTGCTGACCTGGTTCGTGAAAAAACCGTTGAGGGTATTTCAGACATTCGCGATGAATCTTCTCGTGAAGGTATGCGCGTTGTTATCGTGCTTAAGCGCGGCGAAAACGCCTCTGTTGTGTTGAACCGGCTTTTGAAATACACGCAGCTGCAAGTTAGTTTTGGTATCAATATGCTGGCTTTGGACTCTAAAAATCAGCCGATAACATTTGATTTAAAGAAAATGTTGGAAGCCTTCGTGGATCATCGTCGTGACGTGGTTACGAAGCGTTCTATTTTCGAATTAAAAAAGGCGCAAGAGCGCGCTCACATTTTAGAGGGTCTTAAGAAAGCTTTAGACCAAATTGACGAAGTTATCGCAACGATTCGCGCCTCGAAAGAGCCGCAAATTGCCAGAGAAGCCCTAATAGCGAAGTTTGCGTTCAGCGAACGCCAGGCTGTGGCGATTTTGGAAATGCGCTTACAAAGATTAACAGGTCTTGAGCGCGAAAAAATTCTGAACGAGCTTGCCGAATTGGTAAAGCAAATAGAGTGGCTTCGATTTATTTTGGCCGATGTGAAAGAGATTTATAAAATAATCATCAGCGAACTTGAAGATATACGAAAAAAATATGCCGACAAGCGGCGCACAGAAATTACGGGCGATTTAACAGACATCGAAGATGAAGATTTAATTCAAGACGAACCAATGGTTGTTACCGTTACAAACACGGGATACATCAAGCGAATTTCAACCGAAGAGTACCGCGTGCAAAAACGTGGCGGCAAAGGCCTTAAGGGCATGGAAACTCGTGAAGAGGATTACGTGACTGATTTGTTTACGGCTTCAACGAAAACTCAGTTGTTGGTCTTCACAGATAAAGGAAAAGTATACTGGTGCAAAGTTCATCGTTTGCCATTAGGAAGTCGTATATCTAAAGGAAAATCTTTGGCGAACGTTGTAAATCTTGCGGCTGGCGAAAAGGTAAAAGCTATTTTACCAATCGATGTATTCAGTGAAAATCAATATGTGGTTCTAATCACGCAAAAAGGTATCATTAAAAAAACTTCTTTGGACGCATTTTCTAATCCAAGACAAGCTGGAATTATTGCGCTGACAACGGATCTTGAAGATCAAGTTGTTGCCGCAAAAATATCAGATGGTCAAAGTGACATCTTCATTGCAACTAAAGAAGGTATGTCAATTCGCTTCAACGAAGAAGACGTTCGCGGCATGGGAAGATCTGCTCGCGGTGTAAAAGGTGTTACATTATCTAAAGATGACAGCGTCGTAGATATGATTGTTTTGGAAAAAAACACCAAAGACACCATTTTGATGGTGACCTCTAAGGGTTATGGCAAGCGTTCAGAAGTTGAAGAATATCGAACGCAGGGTCGTGGTGGCGTTGGAATTATTACTCAGAAGACAACCGATAAAGTTGGAATTGTTATTGGGACGAAAAAAGTTTCGGCAACTCAAGAACTTATTTTGTCGACAGACCAGGGCCAAGTCATTCGCATGAAAATTTCGGACATTTCCGTTTTGGGAAGAAATACCCAGGGCGTAAGACTGATTAACTTGGACGAAAAGCAAGAGTTCGTATCGGGTTTGGCCGTTATTGAGGACGTAGAAAAAGCTGGCGAAGAAATTCATTAAGGCATTACTAAGTTTCAAAAAGATGGCGGCGCCAATTCTTGGCGCCGTGGCCTTTTCTATTCTGGCGTGTTCGCCAAAATCCGAAAAACTATACAATGAGGCGTATCAAGAAATCGAAAGTGGTCACTTTAGAATTGCAATTAATTTGTTAGAGCAATCTGCCAAAACAGAAAAAAACGATAGAAAAAAAACAAAGGCCTTACTTGAGGCCGCCAGAATTTCACGATTTGAAATGCAGGATTTTCAGAGGGCGCTTCGCCTTTACCGCGAAATTATTTTGAAATCCCAGGATTCATCTCAAAGAATTGGTGCTCAAGAAGCGATTGCTGAAATAAACCTAGAAAATTTGCAAAACTATGGCCAGGCTTTAAGCGAGCTTTTAATTCTAGAACAGTTGAATCTAAACTCAGAACAAAAAGAAAAAATTAAACTTCGTATTGCTCAGGCACAGTTCTTAACTGGAAATCAAGTCGCAGCTTTAGAGTATGTAGAAAGCGCCCTACGAACTGCAAAAAATGATCGACGTTATTTTCTTAAACTTAAAGCTGAAATTCTGATGGCTCAAAAAAAACAAACTGAAGCCATTTTAATTTATGAGGACTTGCGGAAAGCAGATGAAAAATTCTTTGCTGCCGAGAATCTATACATTGCAACCTCGATTGCATATGAAGAAAAAGAAGACTACTTGACGGCTCTTAGTTATTTAGAAAAAAACAAAAGTCGCATTCAGGACGTTTCGTATTTAGAGCTTCGAGAAAAAAGGCTGAAAGAAAAAATTTCAAATAAGCCACTGTC
>JAYUOK010000053.1:0-28461 GCA_043760925.1 Bdellovibrio sp.
TTCGCTACTCTCTGTAGCGAAGATATAAAATTAAAATGGCATCACAGTTGCATTTTAAATCTGCAAATAAAAGTTTGCATCATTAAGTTGCAAATAAACCATAAGGAAAAGGAGTTTTATGAAAAAGTTTTTATTAATCGCAATGGCATCAGTTTCAATGATGGCAACGACTGCGATCGCACAAAATGATGTTCAAGTAAACGAAACAACTAACGTAGAAACACAAGATCATCACCGCGGCCAAGTTGCATGTTCGTGTTATGAATTAGATCGTCGTATTGTTGGTCTTCGATATGTCGTACAAAACGCAAGAATCGACCGTACTGAAAGACAACACATCCGCCAAAAAGTTCAATGGGGTCGCTCTGAACTTGCTCGCTCTCAGCACTTTAACTTACGTCGTCAAGAGCGTATTTGCAGCCGTGCAAATATGGAGTTAAACTATTCTTGGACTCGTTGGCAACCATGGATCGCTCGTCAAAGAGCTGACATCGGTAACCGTTGTTATTAATTTGAATACTTATTGATTAAACTATTTTTAGTCAGTCGTATTCAATTAAACAAAAAGCGGAAATGATGAACTCATTTCCGCTTTTATTTATAGAACAATTTAAACTAATTCAGTTCATAGGGACGTAAATTTTCTCGAGCAATCAATATCGTTTCAAGATAACTTTCAACGAGCTCTCGATTATTTCGTAAATCTTTTAGTAAAGCCGTCAGAATCAGATCTTCCGCGACATCTAAATAAGATTTCGTTAGAAATTGGGGAGCTTCGCTTTCAATGTTTTCAATCATCTCTTCAAGTACTTTTATTTCTATGCTCATAATTGCTCCTTCATTACTTTTGTGCCGGCTTTGTATCCGTTGAATCAATATCGAGTTCTTTAAAAGCACCCATATGGATCCTCCTTTGTATTTACATATAATTTACATAAACTTAGAATACTCGTCAACCGGCTAAAAATTAAACTCGACCAAGGAAGTAACGGCATGACTTAGCGTGATGAATTACTTTTGCCTCTTCGTAAATACAAATTGTCTACAGGGCAATAAAGTGAAAAAATTTTGGTATGGCACAAAAACGACTTTTCATTGGGTTAAGTTTTTCGGATAAATTCGCAAAAGATCTTGAGCCTTGGATAAAAAAAATAAAAAAAACCGCCGATAAAAAAGAGACTGACTTAAATTGGACTCCGACAGAAAACTTTCATGTGACCTTAGTTTTTCTAGGAAATACCGATGAAGATCATATTCCGCACATCATCGAAAAAATGCAAGTTGTGGCGAAGAAGCATGTGCCGTTCAAACTCAAGCTACGAGGTCTTGATGGTTTCCCATCTTTAACGCCGGCGCGAGTGCTGTACCTTGGGGTTCAACGATCGCAATCCATTTTAAATTTGCAGTCAGAGCTTGAACAAATTTTGCAAATTGCCCCCGAACATGAAAGCGGCTACGTTCCGCATCTGACGATTGCTCGACTCAGAAACCCTAAAAGCTGCCGTGATTTAGTTTCGCCTTTTGTACATATCGACCTTGGAAAGCAAGAGGTTTCAGAAATTGTATTATTTAATAGTGTTATGCAAGGTAACGTTGTTGCCTATGAAAAAGTTTTTAAAATCGGTTTAGAGAACGATCTAAGTTCAGACGAAATTTCGTCACTGCAAAATGAAATTTAAAACCTCTCATTTGTCCGTAAAAAATTTCGCTGATATGAATCTTCCTGTCGGCTTGATGAATGCGCTCAAAAAAATGCAGATTACAAAGCCCACGCTTATTCAATCGCAAGCCATTCCGGTTGGACTCGCACAAGAAAACCTGATTGCCGTTGCCCAGACGGGCAGTGGTAAAACGTTGGCATTTGGCTTAACCGTACTGACTCATTTAGCAAATAGCCCGACGGCACGTGCGCTGATTATGGCGCCCAGCCGAGAGATGGCTCAACAAATTTATAAAGTGTTTTTAGAACTTTGTGCTGAACTTCCGATCTCAGCTTGCTTAGCCATTGGTGGAACGACCGGCTCAAAACAAATGAATCAATTAAAAAAGAACCCACGGGTCATTGTCGCCACGCCGGGCAGAATGAATGATCATTTACAAACAAATAAATTACTTTTACAGAATGTAGAGATCGTTGTGATCGACGAAGCGGACCGTATGTTAGATATGGGTTTTGCTCCGCAACTAAAAAGTATTGAAAAAACGCTTCGGAATGTAAAGCAGACACTGATGTTTTCGGCAAGTTTTAGTGGATCGGTCGAATCAATCGCACAATTATTTATGAGCGAAAATGCGGTGATGATTCGCTCTGAACAAGCCGAAGCGCCCGTGGCTACCTTGAAACAAAAAGTTTTATTTATAGATCGTGCGCAAAAGAATGATCGCCTGCTGGATGAATTAAATGCGACGCAAGGTGGAGTCATTATTTTTGCCGGAGACCAAGCGCACACTGAAACGTTAGGCCGATACTTAAAAGAGTACGGTTACAAAGTTGATTATATCCACGGGGGTCTTTCGCAAGGGCAACGTAACCGCGTTGTTCGCGAATTTCGCGCGGCTGAACTTAGAATTATGGTCACGACCGATCTTTTAGCACGCGGACTTGATGTGCCGCACGTTGAACACGTTATCAGTTACGACCTGCCGTTTCAGGCCGAAGATTTTCTTCACCGCATCGGCCGTACGGCTCGGGCCGGTCGGGCGGGCACAGCGATTACCTTCGTCACCCCAGCTGATGCTCGCAAGTACGAATTAATTAAACCATACTTAAAAGAAGCCGAAGAAATTAAAGTCGACAAAAGTTTTAGTTTTATCCAACGGAGTCGCCCACTTGGCGTCGATCAGGCGAGTGATAAGAAGCGAATTGATAAGTACAAAGAGAAAGCTCCAAAAAAAGTTGTAAAAAATCGGCGTTTTCGATAGCCTTTTTTCAACTAGGAGGAATGATGGTTACAAAAATTATTTTAATGGCGGGTTTGATTTTTTCGTTGAGTTCATTTGCGTCTACACCGCGTGATATTTCTGTCACTGTCGATAACGTAACTTATCAGTGTACACCGGGTGGTTCCGAAGGCGGTGACAAATGTGCTCGAGTCATAAATGGAACACAAAAAAGATATGAAGCTTGCCATTTATCAATGTCAGCGCCGCATTGTTTTTCAACGATTTGGATGAAATTTAAAGCGGATGATAAAAATGGCTGTTGGTATGAGGCTTTTGAGCTTTGTCATAAGGCTTGCACCGAGGCTTACAGCAATAATCATTGTATAAGCCAGTGCCAGTAAAAAATTAAAACTGAAAAAAATTACTCGACGGTAACCCAAACGTCTTTAACTCCGTAGTTACGAACTAAGCGGTTAAAGATTTTTCCATTCTCGGGGTGAACACGAATACAACCATGAGAATCAGTTCGGCCAAGCTTTGGAATGTTACCCTTCGTCGTTCCGTGAATTGCAAATCCACCGCGGATAAAAACAACGTAGGGCATATTTCCTAAACCTTTGTAATCACCTTCAGGATATTTAGTTGAAGTGTACTTGTCGTAAATGCGGCCATTCGGATGTTGATCAAAATCAGGCGTACGAAATCCTGAAGCTCCAGTCGATACAGGCCATTCATGATCTAAGCGTCCGTTGATATAAAGATACATTTTCTGCTCGGCCTTGACGACGTGGGCGTAAACTGAACACTGCAAGCGATAGCAAGTGCTGACTTCGAACAACTCAGAAAAATCTCGAATGAAGCCCGGTTGACCGGTTTGTCGCTGATAATCTTCATCGATCGCTTTAAGCTTTTGCTCAATATTTGGATCGAAAGGGTTTAGTTCTTCAATCGCATTGGTTGAAGAATCAACCGTAGTTGCAAGTTCGGCGTGAGCCATCAGACTTGTTAAACCGATGATCGCTGCTAATACATATTTCATAAAAATCCCCTTTATTCGTTGGTGAGTTCTTAACAGGATTCGCACAAATCGCAATCAATTCCTATTTTCTCGAAACGGTGAATTTACGAGTCAAATAAATTATTGCTTAAAATTTAGTGCGCCCTCTTAACTGCGGGAGCTAATTGACCCCATTCGCTGAGCGATGCAATACTCATGACAGATTTTTAGAAAGGGATTTTTATGGATGTTCATTTAATTGCCACGTTTTGTTTATTGGTTGGTCTTGAAGTGGTTTTGGGGATTGATAACATTTTGCTGATTTCAATTTTATCGGATCGTTTACCGCCTGAACATCGTAAAAAAGCGCGCTACATCGGATTGGGTATCGCTTTTGTGGCCCGATGTATTTTACTAATGGGCGCCTCTTATCTATTGAAATTACAAGAGCCTGTTCTTTTCAGTTATTCTTGGAAAGACCTCATCCTTATTGCCGGAGGGGGATTTTTATTGTTTAAAGCCGTTAAAGAGATTCATCATGTCGTTGAAAATATCGATGATAAGACTGGAAAAGAGCAAGTGTTTGAAACTTTAGCTTCGATCATTACTCAAATCGTTATTCTAGATGTGGTGTTTTCGATCGACTCTGTCATAACGGCCGTTGGTTTGACGGACAACTTAATGGTGATTTACGCTGCGGTTACATTTTCTTTCTTAGCGGTGCTTGCCTTCGCCGGCAAAATCGCAGATTTTATTCAGAAGCATCAGACATTGAAAATTCTTGCGCTTTCATTTTTAGTGACGATCGGGGTTACGCTTTGTATCGAGGGTTTCCAGGGCCACGTGCCGAAGGCGTACATCTATTTACCAATGGGATTTGCGGTTGCAGTCGAATTACTGCAAATGCGTTTTTCATATAATAAAGATAAAGTGACTCCAAAATAATGAAAACCATTTTTATTTTCCTTATTCAATTAAGTTTATTTGCACATACTGCAATGGCGGCAGAAGAACCAAAAATATATAAATCCGAAGAGCAAAGTTTTAAATTTGAACTTTTATCAAAGCAGTCTGACGTCGTTTGGGGATTTGACTTCATAACTGATGATCGAATCATATTTACCTTACGGGGCGGGCAAATCAGAACGCTCGATTTAAAATCGAAAACTGTGGCTGATATCTCGGGCGCGCCAGCGGTCCATAGCCAAGGTCAAGCCGGCCTTTGGGATATTCGCGTTTACCCAAAAGATAAAAAAAGAATTTATCTCACTTACGCAGAGCCACTCGACAAAAACGTTGCAGCCGCGATGGGTTACGCAACTTTGCAAAACAATAAGTTAACAAATTTCAAAAAAATACTTTCAGCGACCCCGGCCGATGACGGCGGTATTAACTTCGGCTCACGAATCGAATTCGATATGCAAGGAGCGGTGTTCGTCACCGTCGGTGATCGCGATCTAAGAAAACCACCGCAAGACCAAGCGTCGCATTTAGGAAAAATTTTGCGTTACACGGCCGATGGTGGAACTCCGGATGATAATCCATTTAAAAAGAAAAAAAGTGCCCTTCCTGAAGTGTGGAGTCTGGGGCACAGAAATCCGCAAGGCATCGTACTTGATTCAAGCACGGGCAATCTGTGGTCAGTCGAAATGGGCCCCCGGGGCGGTGATGAACTGAACCATATCTCGCCAGGATTTAATTATGGTTGGCCGGTCATTTCATACGGTAAAGAATATTCAGGTTTTAAAGTCGGCGAAGGAAAAACTTCGCAAGCAGGTATGCAACAGCCGGTTGCGCATTGGGAACCATCGATCTCGCCATCGGGGATGACGATTTATAACAAGGACCTTTTTCCGAAGTGGAAAGGTAATATCTTTTTTGGAACTTTAAACGGGACGCACCTTAGAAGAATCGTGTTAGACGGGCAGAAAGTCGTTAAGCAGGAAGAGTTACTTAAGGATTTGGGGATCAGGATTAGAAATGTAAAAACCGGCCCTGACGGAGCGTTGTACCTGTCGACGGATGATGGGCAGATTGCAAGACTTGTGTTGGTGACTTCGAGCGCTGGGCCTGCTGCTGGGGCGCAGGGGAAGTAAGTCGGGGGCGGGAACGGGCTTTCGCACTACCGCCTTCAACGATTTCAGTACATAGATCAAATTCCCCGGTTCAGTAGGGGAATTCTGATAAGCTAGCTTATCAGAATTATCGTCCGGAAAGATGCTCTGGTTTGGAAGACGGGATCGTAGAGGGACGAATGAGTACTGACTTCCGTAACCCTTCTTCAAACTCCGCAAACAAAATAAGAAAACACAAAACCCCAAAAAAAAGCCCGATCGATTTCTCGACCGGGCTTTGAAATAACTTACTTATACTACTTATACTACTTATACTACTTATTACTCAGTCTTCGTTGAGTCCTGAGGTGCAGTCCCTGATTGAATGCCTTCAGGTGTAATCCAAATATCTACGCGGCGGTTCTGTGCGCGTCCTTCTTTTGATTTGTTTGAGCTTAATGGCTTTTGGAATCCGAATCCGATTGCTTGGATCGCAGCTTCTGTCATGCCTTTTTCTTTTAAGTATGTTGCTACTGTGTCAGCTCTCTTTTTTGAAAGTGATTCGTTGATTTCAGCAGTTCCTACTGAATCCGTATGACCTTCAACTACGATTTCTTTCGGAGTTAATTCTTGAGCAACAGTTGTTACCTTATCTAAAATTGTTTTAGATGTTTCTGGTAATACGGCTGCGCCACTTGCGAAACCAACTGTTTTTAGACGAATCAAAAGACGATCGCCTTGACGGTAAACATCGGCTTCGCTTGGTGTAAACTTTTGACGAGCTGATTCTAATGCCATGTTAAACTTTTTGTCTGCTTCGGCTTGGCTTAACAATTTGCCTTGAGCGGCTAACGCTTTTTCACGCTCAGACAATTGTCTTTCTTTTTCAGTGCCTTCTAATTTTGAATTTTCTAAAGCCATTTGCGCCTGAATATATTCAGAGCGTGAATTGCTTAACTGTGATTTAGATGCGGCAAGGTCTGCATCCATTTTTGCAATCATACCGCTTTGTTCAACTAATCGGCGTGCGGCGCTTTCATCTAACTTGTAGTTAGCGCGTTTTTGTTCGCCAACGATGGCAGCTAACAATGCAGCTGAACGATTCGCTTTATCAATTGCTGGCTGGTAAGATTCTGGTTTTTCTTGATTTGCATCAATCAAATTTTCAGCGCTTTTGATATCTAATTCAGTCATGTTTAAGGCGTTCGGCGCATTATTTTCAGCCTTATTTTTGCGAGCGTCTTCAACTTGGCGACGAGCCGTTGCAAGGGCTGTGTTTTTTCTCATTTGAGCCGCAAGCATTAAATATTGCTTCTGTAACTCAGAGTACTCTTTCACATCGATACTGTTATCACGAGCTAGATCGCGGAAATCTTCATCAAGGCTAGCGAAAGCTTTGCTTTCTTTTGCACCTTTGTGAATTCCTGAACTTAATGTGATATCACGGGCCTGTAGTAAACCCTGTAATTTTCCAGCGCGAGCTGTCGCTTTAGCTTGTGCTTCATTGTAGTAAGCTTGGTAATTTCCTAATGCATCGACAACTTTTTCTTGGTTCTTTCCATCACGCTCAAGTTGTTTTGCTTTTCTTAGATAAGTTGCGCTCTTCATTAATTCGTCATGAGCTAGTACGTCCCATTGATTTGAATAAGCCGCTTGTAGATTGGTTTCGCCCTGAGCGATGGCCGTCGTGGTGTTTGTATCTGCTGGAAGAGATACCTTCTTTACGCTTTGTGCGCAGCTAAATACTAGTAGTGATATCGTTAATGCTTTTACAATCGTCTTCATCATTCATTCCCCTTAAGGTTTGGTGTTTGGAATACTAAAAATAGCAAAGAAAAGTTTAGATACAAATGAAAACCAATTTATTGTGCCAAGTTAGGGTTTAATTCCCTAACTCAGGGCAGAACTGGATGAAAGTCCTGCGAAAAAATTGGGTAATTAGTCTTATGCTTTATTCCAGTCAGTTGCAAAACGATTGCTGAGACCGGGCAGGCCGATTTCAGAGAGGATTGATTGCAGCCGATCAGCTGCTCTTTTTCGCGGACCTTCTTTTTTGGTGGCAACGATTAATTCATTTTTCATCGAGTGTTCAAGGCCTACAAGTTCAGTGACGGTCACTTGATATCCGTAGGCCTCTAGTTGCAAACATCGCAAAACATTCGTGATGTGACTTCCGAATTCGCGGGTATGAATAGGGTGGCGCCAGATTTCAGTGATCGGGTTTGCGAGCTGGTTTGCTTTGTTCTGGCGAAGGTGACTAGCTACCTCGGCTTGGCAGCAAGGCACCAGCACAACGTGTTTGGCTTGTTTCATTATAGCAAAGTGAATGGCATCATCGGTCGCAGTATCGCAAGCATGCAAAGCCGTTACCATATCAATTTGATCTGGTATTTGTGGAGTTGAAATTGATTCGGCCACGGTTAGATTCAAAAAAGACATATTTTCAAATTTTAATTTTTTCTGAAGTTCGATTGATTTTTTGATCAGAGGCTCACGTGTTTCGATACCGTAAACATGGCCCAGCTGCGGGCGGGATTTGTAAAATAAATCGTAAATAATAAAACCTAGATAAGACTTTCCGGCACCATGATCAACCAAGGTCATTTTCGCGTTCGATTTTTCAAGATCGGTTAATAACGGCTCGATGAAATTAAAAAGATGATAAACTTGCTTCAGCTTCCGACGACTGTCTTGGTTTATCTTGCCGTCACGGGTTAGAATATGCAGCTCTTTTAGAAGCTCAATTGTTTGACCGTCTTTAATTTCTTCAATGGCTTTATTCATCAGATGCCAAGTCTAATCTACTTTAAAGCACTTTTACAGGTAAAATTGTATTCCATTTAAACAAAGAGTTTAGTAAAAGAATCTTTAGTATAAGAATCTTTAGTATAAGAATAAGGTGAAGTAGGGTAGTGAAGTGACCAATAACGACGTAATTCGTAGCGTAAGATATATATTGAATGTCAGCGATCAAAAGCTAGTCGACATTTTTAAGCTCGCAAATCGTGAAGTTCCGCTAGTCGACGTACAAGATTTCTTGCTTGATGAGGCAGACCCGAATTATTTACGCTGCGATGACGAGACGATGGCCTATTTTTTAGACGGTCTTATTTATTACAAACGCGGTAAAGATGAATCGAAGCCTGCATTTCCGCTTGAGTTACCCATGACAAATAATACTATTTTAAAAAAACTGCGGGTTGCATTTGCTTTGAAAGAAGAAGGAATGCATGAAATGTTCGAGTTAGCCGGGTTTAAAATTGGCCGGGCTGAACTAACGGCCGTACAAAGAAAAAAAGGCCAGCCCAATTTTCGCGAGTGCGGGGATCAAGTTGTTCGTTATTTATTAAAAGGTTTAACGCTTAAATTTAGAAAGTAGAATAATTCCTATGAAAAAGACCACTATTTTTGTTTGTCTGATGTTTGCAGTCTTATTTGCGATGGCGGCTGCAGAATTAAAGGTTAACGATGCAGCACCATTATTCAAAGCTAAGACTCATGCCGGAGCGACTTTTGATTTAGCAACGCGAAAGGGTCAATGGACCGTACTTTATTTTTATCCGAAAGCGGGCACGCCTGGTTGCACGACGCAGGCTTGCGCATTTCGTGATAGCATCGCCAAAATTCGGGCGTTGAAGGCCGAGGTTTACGGCATTAGCACAGATACCGTTGAAGCGCAGGCGGCCTTTCACAAAGAGCACAAGCTAAACTTCGACTTATTGGCTGACCCCGAAGATCAGATTGTTAATCTTTACGGGACTAAAATGCCAATGGTTGCGATGTCAAAGCGTTGGACCTTCATTGTGGGCCCCGATTTAAAAATTAAAAATATCATGAAAGACGTCGACCCCGTGCTTGATTCGGCCCGGGTAGCAAAAGAAATTTCTGAACTTCAAAAATTAGAAAAAGTATCGGTAAAATAATTATTTCAAGGTCGACAGATAATAAGCGTAAGTCTTCTTAAGACCTTCATTTAATGAAGTCTTTGACTGCCATCCCATTTTCTTAGCTAAGCTGACATCGACAAGTTTTCGTTTCATTCCAATTGGCTTATCTAAGTTGAACGTGAATTCACCTTTAAATCCGACAACGGCGGCAATCTCCTTATAGTATTCCAAAATCGTATAATCAAACCCAAGCCCAACGTTAATCATCTCGGGTAACTGCTCCATTTTTTCAATTGAAAATTGAACAAAGTCTGCGACGTCTTCAGTATATAAAAATTCCCGGCGGGCTTCTCCGTTGCCCCAGATCTCGACGGTTTTTTCTTTGTTTTGAACGGCTTCATGAATTTTACGAATGACAGCTGGAACCATGTGGCCCGCAGCTAAATCAAACTTATCGTATTTTCCAAATAGATTACACGGAATCAAAGTTTTATAATGCATTTTGGGATTTTGACGAGTGATGTAAGCGCACATTTTAGTGACGGCCACTTTTGCTAAGGCGTAACCTTCGTTAGTAGGTTCCAGGTAACCACTTAGAATGTCTGATTCAGATAGTGAAGTGTCTTTATCTTTCGGATACATGCATGAACTGCTCATATTCAAAAATTTTTTAATACCTAATTCGTGTGAAGCCCAAACCAAATTCTTCCCCATTTCTAAATTTTCAAAAAAAAATCGAAGTGGTTCTTTTATATTGGCTTGAATGCCCCCGACGATTCCCGCGCAATGAATAACCAAGTCGGGTTGGAAGCTGGCCAAAGAATCTTTGACTGCTTTATAATTTAGCAAATCAACCTCAGAATGGCGCGGATAGAAAATTTCGTGCTTATTTTGAATACCACTTTCCAAAATGTTTCGACCGACCATGCCAGAAGAGCCCGTTAAAAAAATTTTCATCACAAACCCTTTCGTAAAAGAGCAATTTCATTTTTTAAGTAAATCATGATTGCGTCTATGAGAGTAAGCCTTATCTAAGCATTATTTTGCTTTCAAAACAAAAGCAAAATGCATAATTGAGGTTCGGGATAGACACATAAACCCTTTCAATACTAGAAAGTGCCAAAAGGTGGGCGTTTGTTTACTTCAAAATTTTTTTGAGTTCAGTTTTTTGTTCATCGTCAAGAATAAGCCAATCGGGCGGAACGTGCTCAACTACAAATTTCCATGAACTTTGTAACATTGGTTTGGCAAGTGGCTTTGCGTGAAGATCCTTTAGTATATTCAGATGGCGTAGTAATAATGTACGGGTTGGCTTAAAAAATCCTTCGGCATCTTTCCCTTGATTGGTAATAACATCAGAGGACTCAACTTTTGAAATCAAATTAGTAAAATAGTGTTCCAGGCTCATGCTTAAGATTTACCGATAACTAAGGTTAATGAAAAGTTAAATGATTCGCGCGCCGCTTCTTTACTTTCGAAAAACGCATTAACAAATCTACCAGTTTCATTTTAACGAAAAATTACAAAAAATGATATGCTGTTATTATATATAGTTATTTACTTAATATTTATGCTTTGACAGAATTGATCCGGATTTTTTGAAACAAAAAAATCGAAAAAACAAAATATACGCAAATATTTTTAGCTCTTACGAATGAAGATTTAATTAATAAAAATATTTTGTTTACGGTTTAATTTAGACATTGCAGTTCGCTTCTTTATGAGTACTTAACTGGGATGTCAAATTGCGCACAAAAACAAAGCCAAGAAAAAGTTAGTTGAGCATTCTTAATAAGCGGATTACTATACAAGTTCATGGACCAAAATAAATTTAGTGAAACTTTGGAATCTATTATAAAGAATGTGGAGGATTCTTCAACCGAAAGAATTCTGCATTTTTTATCTCGCGCAACTTCTGAGCTTGGTACAACTTTAGACTGGCACGAAACCCTGATTCAACTATGTGAAATAATGTGCCCTGATTTAGCCGAACATTGTTCAGTTTGGTGGGTGGGTCAAGATGGTGAGCTTTCGGAGCAGAAAAAAGCCAATATCAATGCTGATATTACTGACGTCATTGAGACGATGAATGAAAAAGTGATGAAATCGGGAATCTCAAGGATTGAGAATCAAGAAGGCTTGTCCATATTGACGGTGCCAATGCGATTAAAAAACAAGGTGGCCGGGCTGATCACGCTTATTAATTTTAATTCATCTTTCAAAAAGATTGATTCAGATATTGCTGAAGAACTTGCTTACCGAGCGGCTATGGTATTAGATCATGCGCAAATTTTTAAAAATTTAAAAGAGGCGGAAGAGCACTTATTAAAGATGCGAGCCCTGGCTGATGAAGCAAGCGAAACTAAATCGATGTTTTTAGCTAATATGAGTCACGAAATTAGAACCCCATTAACGGCGATTCTCGGCTTTATGGACATCATTATTTCTAATCAAGAGCAGATCAATATGCAAACGACCGACTTGGCTGATCGGGTGCGCGCCAACGGTACTCACCTATTAAGATTGATTGACCAGATCCTAGATCTTTCTAAAGTTGAGTCTGGAAAAATTGAAATATTTTCCGAGACTGTGCAGCTAGGGGGTTTGCTAAAAGATATTTACGACACAATGTATTTGGCGGCTTCACGAAAAAATATTAAATTTGAATTCAAGATTGAAGCATCGATTCCGGTGCAGATAAAAACAGATCCAACCCGCTTAAAACAGATTCTAATCAACGTGATCGGAAATGCCATCAAATTTACAGAGCATGGTAAGGTTTCATTAACCATTGGGTTTGATCCCAAAATGAATCAGTTAAGATTTAAAATTGCTGACACCGGAATCGGACTGACGCCCGAACAGCGTGAAAGAATTTTTCATCCATATATGCAAGGTGACTTATCACATAGCCGACGTTTTGGTGGAACCGGGTTGGGCCTGACTTTATCACGTAAATTCGCGCAACATATGAATGGAAATATTGTTTTAATCGATTCAGTTGCAGAAGAGGGAACTGTCTTCTTGGTCACAATTGATTCTGGCTGCGGCGAGCACCCGGAGCTAACAAATATTTTATGGAAAAATGAAAAAAAATTGAAGTTAGTCGCAGAATCAAATATTTCGCTTGAAGGTATTAAAATTTTACTGGCAGAAGATTCGCCAGATAACCAGATGATTATCAATTTGCTGCTCACTAAAGTTGGTGCCGAGGTAGATATTGCTTCCGATGGAATCGAAGCCCTAAATATGGCGCTCGCGAAAAAATACGATGTGATACTAATGGATATTCAGTTACCATACATGAATGGACACATGGTTTGCAAAAAGTTGCGTGATTCAAAGTACGCCGGACCCGTCATTGCCTTAACTGCGCACGCCTTGAAAAAAGAACGTGATGAAAGTATGCAATCTGGATGTAACGAACACTTAACAAAACCGATCGATAAAAATCTACTGGTTCGCACCATCAAATCGTTTATATAAGATCTAAAGCGGGTGACAGACGATTTTTGCTAACATTTGTTAGAATCATTACAGGCGAAAATAGCCCGTCTTTCCGGTATCTTATAGAAGTGGAAAAATTAATTTTACATAAAATTCTAAGCATGATCCTAGTCATTATTGCGGGATCTTCCGTATTCGCTAACCAATCAGAAAAGTGCGCGGTATTTAAAAATGCCCGCTATGGTATAGATAACACCGCATTCGAATCGAACGACTCATCAATCGATTTTTTAAATCATGATTCAATTGCAGAAATCTATAACAAAGTTTTACTAAGAAATTCTGACTTGCCCGCTAAAAAAGGGATTTTTATTTTTTCTGCCGCCTACGCAAAATTTCTTTGCGCAACCTTATCAGATTCGGCGCAGCGAAAATGTAATATTCTGAGCGCGAAAATTTTGCAACAGGCGCTTTCGTGTGTTGATCAAAAGCCAAGCCCGCAAAGTATCCGTGCGCTGGGATCTGCTTACATGCGAAATGCAGAATTTAAAAATTTCATCATTCCTTCTTTTTTTAATCCGCACGATCAAAATGAAGGTCTTGAGATTCGAAAAAGAATATTGAATGAGTTTAATGTAATTGTGGTTGCCGGCGGTTTCAAAACCCCCACTTGGACTTCGGAAGCCTGGTCCACGGCCGAACTTGCGCTTTTGGAAAAGGGTTACATAAAACTTAAAAAAGCGATCGTAAACCGTTTCGGGGAAGCTCGCGTTAAAGAATTTTCTCATATGTGGGGCGCCGGCGGCCTGGTTGTTCGGTTGGGTCGTGTATCGATCAGTGGTCAATTTGGTGAAGTTCTTTCGTATGTTCCCATGCAAATGAATATCGTTACAAATATTGTTAAAGATCAATTCACTCCAACCACGGTTGCCGAGCGTTTGGCTCACGAAAGCACGCATGCCCAAGATTATCTTGTGGGGCTATCATCAGGAAAAAATATCTATTGGACAGAAACAGAAGATGCCAAAATATTTAGATTCTGTGAAGCGCCGGTGGGATACAGAACAAACTTTAGTCAGTGCTATAAAAGTAATCCAGAGTGGTTTAATTTTCAACCCGTCAGTAAAAAGGGTTATAATTATGCCGCTCATAACTCTGCTGAATTTTACGGGAAAATGATGGACGAATGGGTTCGCGATAGTTTAGGTGTTGTCCAAGCGGGCCGCTACCGTTGCCAGAGTTCGCAAACATTTGCTTTATGGAATGAAATGGAAAGTAAATATATCGGCGAACACAGCTCTCCCGCCTGCGATAATGCATTACGTTAAACTGGTCACATCAATAAAGAAAATTTACATCAAGTTAAATATATTCACCATGAGTAAAATACTTCCTGCGACTATGGAAAAAATTGTTAAACGTTTCACAAATTCCAGTTAGCATTTTATGTGACTAAAACTGATTCAAACAATTTAAATTTAGCTGATTCAACAAATCAAAAAAGGATGCAATCTTTTTTAGATGCGGCTTTAGATGCAATTATATCCATCGATCAAAATGGACTCATCATCGAATTCAATGCATCTGCCGAGCGAACGTTTGGATACAAGCGCGAAGAAGTTTTAAATAAAAACATGGCCGAGCTTATTATTCCTGAAAAATACCGCGAAGGTCATCGCCGCGGAATGCAAGCTTACATAGGTGGGCGGGCCCCGCAGGTGATGAATAAACGACTTGAGCTTTCGGCGCTTCGTCGTGATGGCTCCGAAATTCCGATCGAGCTTACGGTGACCGAATCGCAACGATCACCATTCATATTCACAAGTTTCATTCGAGATATCACCGATCGTAAGCAAGCCGAAGCGGTACTGCAAATGTCGCAAAAGCAACTTGAAGGCTTAATTGAAAAACGAACTCAAGATCTAGTAAAAAGCGAAGAGCGTTTTCGGTTGATGGTTTCGGCCGTGAAAGACTACGCGATTTTAATGTTAGACTCCGAAGGTCGCATCGTCACTTGGAACGAAGGCGCCCGCAATTTAAAAGGCTATGAGTCAACTGAAATAATCGGAAGACATTACGAAATATTTTATCCCGAAATTGACCGGCAAAATAAAAAACCCGAAGCAGAACTGAAGGAAGCGACCCGCCTAGGACGTTTCGAAGATGAAGGCTGGCGAATTCGAAAAGATGGCACGCTGTTTTGGGCGAATGTAATTATCACCGCCGTCCGAAATGAACGTGGTGAACTGATCGGATTTTCGAAAGTCACGCGCGATCTTTCCATGCGAAAAAAACTCGAAGATAGTTTGCGCATGATGGGTTACGAGCTATCTCGTCAGGTTCAACAAAAAACTGCAGAATTATCCCAGTCACGTGATCAGCTGGTTGGAATCTTAAAAGGCATCAAAGATGGAATCACCGTTCTTGATGAGGATGGAAAATTTGTGTTTGCGAATGAAGCGGGTGCACAAATGTGTGGGTTCGATTCGGTCCAAGAGCTTTTAGGTGCTGATCCCGCAGAATTGATGAAGTCATTTCAAATTCTAGATGAGCAGGGAAATCATTTCCCGCTTGAAAAATTACCCGGAAGAATGGCCTTGGCCGGAGTTCAAGATCCGCCAGAAGTGATGGTCCGCGTACGATACTTAAAAACCAATCAAGAGCGCTGGTCAATTATCAAGGCAAATCCGATTTACGACGAGAAGAAAAAAGTTCGAATGGCCGTCAGCATTTTCAAGGACTTTACCGAGCGAAAAAACAGTGAAGATAATATTAAGTTTTTAGACGAAGCAAGTCGACTTTTAAGTTCTGACTTAAATTTTGAAAAAACAATACAAAGAATTGCCGACTTGGCCGTACCTAAAATTGCAGACTGGTGCAGTGTCGACGTTTTAGAGGCGGGCAAAAGTATTCCTAAACGTTTTGCCGTTAAACATGTTGATCCTAAAAAGATTGCTTTCGCCGATCATTACGCTCAGAAATACCCAATGGATTGGGGCGGAAAGCAAGGCGCCGCGAATGTCATGCGAACCGGTATTTCTGAACTTTATCCGATCATACCAGAGGAAGCGCTTAAGGCCGGTAGTCAAAATGAAGAACATTTTGATTTAATTAAAAGCCTTGGTATCAAATCCGGGATGGTGGTTCCCCTGGCTTCACGAAATAAAACCTTCGGGATTATTAGTTTATTTTCAGCCGAGTCAGGAAGAATTTTTACAAATGCCGATTTGGCTTTTGCGGAAGAACTTGCACGCCGCGCCGGGATGGCTATTGATAATGCGATTCTATTCTCTGAAATAGAGGGCGAAAGATCGAAAAATAAAGACGCCTTAGTTAAAATGGAAAAATTAGCGCAAATGGCGGCCTCGGCCAGTGAAGCTAAAAGTTTATTTTTAGCCAATATGTCGCATGAAATCCGAACGCCGCTAGGGGCCGTTCTTGGATTTACCGAATTTTTAAACGATTTATCTTTAAGTGCCGATGAGCGGCTGAAATACACAAACATTATTCACCGTAATGGTCAGCTTCTGACTCAGCTGATTGATGACATTTTAGATTTATCTAAAGTTGAAGCCGGTCATCTTGAAGTCGAGACGATCGAGACCTCGCTTCCTAACTTGATTGCTGACATTAAGTCCCTCATGTCGACCCGAGCGCAGGAAAAAGGTTTGAATTTTTTAATCGAAACCAGTGGTCAATTTCCAGAAGTTATTTATTCAGATCCGACTCGGCTTCGGCAGATTCTCATCAATGTGATTGGCAATGCCATCAAGTTTACCGAAAAAGGATTTGTCAAACTTAGCTTAGCAACCAAGCCAGTTGATTCTGTTCGCTCAGAGCAAATTATTTTTACGGTTGAAGACACCGGGCCCGGAATTTCGGGTGAAAACCGCGAGCGACTTTTCGAATGGTTCACCCAAGCCGATTCGTCAACAACCCGGAAATTTGGTGGAACCGGATTAGGGCTTGCACTGTCACGTCGGTTAGCGCGCTCAATGCACGG
Organism: Bdellovibrio sp.; assembly: GCA_043760925.1. GTDB lineage: Bacteria > Bdellovibrionota > Bdellovibrionia > Bdellovibrionales > Bdellovibrionaceae > Pseudobdellovibrio. Next base: position 17,272 of record JAYUOK010000053.1, read on the forward strand.
GGATGTCGAATTAATGCAGTCATCGGCGAAAGGTTCGAAATTTATCATTTCTATTACTACGAATATTGATTCGCAAGAGCAGCTTTCAGTTCCAAGCGAAAAATACCAATCTGAACTTACAAATTCGGAACTGAAGCCAGGCGTAGAAAATATTTTAAAAAAAATTAATGGATTAAAAATATTACTTGTAGATGATTCGCCCGATAATCGTTTCTTGATCAAGAGTATTCTTGAACGCAAAGGGATGATCGTCGAACTAGCCGAGAACGGACAAGAAGGTTTAGAGAAAGCGTTGGGCGGAGCCTTTAATTTAGTGCTGATGGATATGCAGATGCCGGTATTAGATGGTTTCGCGGCGACCACGCAGCTTCGCAGCAAGGGATATTTAGGCGGCATCGTCGCGCTTACTGCGCATGCAATGAAGGAAGAGCGAGTAAAAACTAAAATGGCGGGTTGCGATGCACACTTAACGAAGCCGATTGAAGTTCCAAAATTACTTCGTTGTATAGCTGAATTCGCCAATTAGATTTTTCGGTCGAATAGATTTCTTGACCTGACACAGGGCTTTTCGTAATCTTAGGCATGAAGCTGAAACGCCTAAGTCTGTATGTGGGTTTATTCATCGTTATCGCGGTGGCCCTCACGGTGATGTACGGCTGGATTCAAAATATTTCAATTTATAAAACTTTACTTCCCGGCCGCCCTGCTATGAAGGCTAATGCGGCCATGTTATTTCTAGTTATCGGTTTTTTAATGTTGCTAGCCTTTATCGATGATCGTAGAAAGTGGCAATCGATCTTGGGTGCCTTCCTATCTGTATCCACAATTATTTATGCGGGTTTAGTTTTACTTGAGTATGGTTTTCACTATGATTACGGCATTGACGAATTATTTTTTATTGATCCAAATGGTTTAAACGGGCCTTCGCCCCCGGGTCGGTTTTCTCCGATGGCGGCGGTTAATTTTATTCTTATTTCATTAGGTCTGTTATTTGATTTGGCGCCAAGACGGCCGATGGTTCGTTTGTCGCAAACCTTTCTTATGTTGTGCTTTATTAATTCAGTGCAGAGCTTTTTAGGTTCGGCCTTTCATATTTCGCGTATTTTTGGAATGGATCTTTTTATTCCTATGCCTCTGCATACCGCTTTTTCTTTTACCTTGCTTTCGGTTATATTTTTAGCTTTTCGTTCGAATCAAGGCTTAATGGAAAGATTTACGGCTGACTCAGCAAGCTCGTTAATGTCGAGACGGATGCTGATCGCGGCGCTTTTGATTGATCCGCTTCTAAAAGGAATTAGCATTTACTTTGTTGACGTAGAATTTTTAACCGAAGGTGTTGGTGTATTTCTGCAGTCGATAGGCGGCGGAATATTTATCAGTTTACTGATCGTGATCACCGCGGGCGCACTTCTTCGAAATGAACGTGAACAAGAAATTGGGCGACAACTAATTGAAGAAAACCGACGAGAATTAGAAAAAGCAAAGAACGAAGCCGAGGCGGCCAGTTCGGCGAAAAGTCAGTTTTTAGCAAATATGAGTCACGAAATTCGTACGCCGCTGGGAATTATTCTGGGATTTTCAGAGCTGGGTCTTGAGTCTTTAGATAAGCCTGAAGAAGCAGCCAACTATTTGCGTTCGATCAACCGCAATGCGCATGAGCTATCAAAACTATTAGGTGAAATTTTAGATTTATCAAAAGTAGAAGCCAATAAGTTAGACGCCGAAAAAATTTCTTTTAACTGGATTAACTTGGTGGAAGACGTTTGTAACTTACTTCGCATTAAAGCAGAAGAAAAAGGGATTCAACTTATTTTAACCCTCGAGCAGCCGCTGCCCGGTTTGATCGAATCCGATCCAACGCGGCTTCGTCAGATTTTAATTAACCTGATCGGGAATGCTATCAAGTTTACGCAGGCGGGAACGGTGCGGGTCAACGTTTCAGCTCATTTAGATAAAGCGATTCAGCTGTATGCGATACGTTTTGAAGTGAAAGATTCAGGAATCGGAATTTCTGACGAACAGAAGAAGTTTCTGTTTAAACCGTTTGCGCAGGCCGATAGTTCGATGACTCGAAAATTTGGTGGAACTGGTTTAGGGTTAGTTTTATCAAAGCAACTGGCGATGGTTTTGGGCGGTGATTTAGAGCTTCTGCATTCGGAACCCCAGCAGGGTAGCACTTTCGTGTGTACGCTTTTTTCTAAAGCACAAGTGCAGCCAGCAAAAACTGCAAATCAGCCAATCCTTAAAAATATTGATCTCAGTGAATTGCAGATTTTACTAGCCGAAGATTCGCTTGATAATCAGGTTTTGATCAATCATTATCTGCGCGCGACCGGCGCTAAAATTCAAATTGCTAATAATGGTCAAGAAGCCGTCGAGATGAGCGCGAAGCGCGAATTTGATTTGGTGCTGATGGATATTCAAATGCCGGTGATGGATGGGTTTCGCGCTTTAGCTGAATTACGCGCACAAGGTTTTAAAAAACCGATCATCGCCATTACTGCGCACGCCATGAAAGAAGAACAAGAGCGCGCCTATAAGGCGGGCTTTAACAACTACCTAACTTAACCGATTAACAAAAATTTATTATTATCTGTCTTAGAAAAAACACTAACTGACAAGCAAACAACAAGCTAATAGATCGTTTACTCACTTTGTACTATTTAAATTCAATACGACCCAGTCCGCGGGTATGGGCTTGTGGGTGATGCCGGCGTTTTGATTCTTGCGGCGAAAATGATTCAATCTTTGAAATCAATACGCTGGCTCCGAAACCCTTTCGTTGAACTTTTCCTTCAATAATGAAAAACCGCGATGCTCTGATGACATTTTCATACTTATCAAACAGCTCGGGCTTAACGATGGTATCGATGCTACCATGTTCATCTTCGAAGGTAATGAAAGCCGTGCCTTTAGCCGGTGGAGGACGCTGCAGAACTGTTAGAATACCGGCGTACTGAATATATTTTCCGGCAGGCATTCTTCTAATTTGGGTCGAGGTTAAAGAAGGTAAATGCGGTAGCTCAAGGCGAATTCCTTTCATGAAATTTCCTTCTAATGAATAGCCGGTCTTCCGGTAATCGATCGAAATCTCTTCCAACAGACTCATTTGATTAAAAAAGTTTTGCCGTGTATTCATTTCGGTTCGATCATCAAATAGTGAAAGCTGGGTGTTTTCTTTTTTATCGCAGAGGGCGGAAAATTCTAACGATTTCCAGTAAGAATGACGGCGGTCTAAGCCGAAGTTTTCGAAAATATTTGCCATTGATAGATTTTCTAAAACATCTTTTGAAAAATGCGTGCGGTAAATAAAATCTTCAATGCTTGTAAATGGTTTTTGCTTTCTTTCGGTGATCATTTGTTCGACGTCAGTTTGATTTATTTTTTTAACATTACAAAATCCCATGCGCATTGTCTTTGGCGCCACGAGCGTTGCATCCCATTCAGATAGATTAGGATGAATCGGTAAAATTTTAACTCCATTTCGTTTGGCTTCATTCATCAGCGTATCGATAGGGTAAAAGCCCATCGGTTGAGAGTTAATCAAGCCGATCAAAAGCTCAGCCGGGTAGTGGCATTTCATGTAGGATGATTTATAAGCAAGCGATGCATACGAAGCCGCATGTGATTCTGGAAACCCGTAGTGGGCGTAGCCTTGAATATAATTAAATAAATCATCAGCAAATTTTTGTGGAATACCCTTTGTCGTTAAAGCTTCATAAAGTTTTTTTCCCATGGCATCGACGCTGGCGGCTGATCTTTGCTTTCCGAGCGAGCGCCGTAGCTGGTCGGCTTCGGCGGGTGAGAATCCCGCAATATCAATCGAGATCTGCATAATTTGCTCTTGAAAAATCGGAATTCCACAGGTGCGGCCCAAAATTCTTTCAAGGTCGGCATTGCCGATTTTAAAAGGTTGCCCTTTTCGCGCCAAGGCGCGGTTTTTTAAAAAAGGTCCGACCATGCCGCCTTTGCTGGGGCTGGGTCGTACTAGCGCCACTTCAATCACCAGGTCATAATAATTTTCGGGTAAAGTTTGCGGCAGCATATTCATCTGTGCCCGCGATTCAATTTGAAAAGTGCCGTGGGTTTCTGCGCGTCTAATCATCGCGTAAGTTTTTGCATCATCCGACGGAATATCGCGCCAGTTGATTCCCGCCAGATCAGTTGATTTATGCAAGGCCGTTAAAAACCCAATTGAAAGCACATCCACTTTCATCAGACCTAAAGTTTCTAGATCTTCTTTATCCCACTGAATAATCGTACGCCCTTCCATGCGGGCGGGCTCGATCGGTACAAGTTCAACTAAAGGATCATTTGATAAAACAAAACCACCCGAGTGAATCGATAAGTGGCGGGGAAAGCCTTTCATCACCGATAAAAGTTGATCGATAAAAGATTTTCGATATTTTTTATTTTTTGCAAGCTCGTCAAACCTTTGCGCGAGCTCGCCGGCCGACATGGTGCCGACTTCAATACCTACGGCTTTACTTAATTCAATGAATGCGCTTTTTGTTCGGTACGTGCGAACGGCCGCGACCATCGCGGCGCGCTCGCGGCCGAACCTTGTATAAATATACTGAATCACTTCTTCTCGGCGGTTGTGCTCAAAATCAATATCAATATCAGGCGGTTCATTGCGCCCTTCATTCATAAATCGATCAAACAGTAAATTCATGCTGATCGGGTCAACGCTGGTAATCCCCAGCACGTAACAAACAATCGAGTTTGCGGCCGAGCCACGGCCCTGGCAAAGAATATTGGCTTGCTTCGCAAAGTTAACGATATCGTAAACGGTTAAAAAATAATGTTCGTTATTTCGTCTGGCAAAAAAAGCAAGCTCGCGTCTGATTTGCGCGTCGACTTTGGGCGGAATAAGTCCGCGATAGGTTTCGTGGGCGCCTTCAAAAACAACTTTCTCGAGGTAGCTTTTGGCCGTAAAGCCTTCGGGTATAAATTCATGCGGGTAAGTGTATTTTAATTCACTCAAGTGAAAGGTGCATTTTTCGGTAATTTCAGCCGTGGCCCGGATGGCTTCGGGCATATCGTAAAATAGCGATTTCATTTGTAGGGCTGATTTTAAATAGCGTTCTTCGTTGCCAAATAATTTAAACCCGGCTGTATCGATGGTAACGCCTTCGCGAATACAGGTCATACAATCTTGCAGCGGGCGGCGCTCAGAGGCATGGTAATGCACATCGTTTGAAGCGACGATCGGTAAACCAAATTTTTCAGCTAAATCTTTTACGCGGATCGTGCGCTGGGCATCGACGCCGTCTAAGTAGCGGCATAACGGCAGGTAAATATTTTGCGGAAAAAGTTCTTTTAATAATTCTAGATTTACGCCGTCTGCGATTTTCGGTAGACACGTTAGTTCTTCAGCGCCCGGAAAATTTTCTAATAAATAAGTAAGCTCTGATAGCGTAATAAAACCTTCGCCTTTTTCTTTTCCGGCGTGAACTTGGGTGATAATTCGACAAAGAAGTCCGTAAGCTTTTCGGGTTTGCGCAATCAAAGTGATAGGCGGACCATCTGCCACCGTGATTTGGGCCCCTGAAATCAGTTTTATATTCGGCGCGTGATCGCGAATGGCTTCAAACGCCCGCGGTAAAGCATACACGCCGTTCAGATCGCAAATGCCCACGGCGGTCATTCCTAATTCGGCGGCGCGAATGATGTATTCTCGCGAATCGGAAGCGCCGGTTAAAAACGTAAAATTAGATTTACAATTCAGTTCAACGTACATCGGGGCTTACCCAAAGTACCCGTGTAAATAATAATGTTGTAAAGGCGTTTGAAAAACACTGATCGTTGTACCAGTAACTAATTCAATCGAGTAATAGTTTCGGTCAAAAGTGTTTTCAATCGATTCGTTTGTGACGTGGCTTTTTTCAATCCAGCCGCCCGTGATGCGTTCAACGCTATCGGACCATTTTAAAATTTTAAATGGTTTTCGTCGAATGTGGACGTAACCGGCGGTGATTTCAATTTTTTCGGGCCTTAATAGATAAGTCGGGCGAAGGGGGATCTTTCCCCGCAAATCAACCGATAAAGTCGGCAATTGACTTTTCTCAGCCGGGGCTTGCGCGGTTCTTTTCCATGAGCGCTCGGGCCGGCGGTCTTCCACCAGTTGTGCATAGAAAATATTTTCGCGCCCGTGCGTTTCGCCTAATTGACTAAGAAGTGAATGTAATTGTTCAGCGATTTCTTCGCGATTATGAAAAAGATTTTTTTGCCCGACCTGACTGGGTGCTGAAGCCGTCACGGTGGTTGAAAGCCCCTCGATCGGAGTCACGATAGGTTTTTTTTCAAAATCGCGGGCTAAGCGTTCTTTAATCACGTTCAGCGCGCCTTTCGTTGTACTTTGTGGGTACAAAAAATCAAAATCAAAATTTCTATAGGCCTCAGGGTTGGCTGAATTCTTTTCGCAAAAAATTCGCACCTGCAGGCTTTGCGCTTTCAGGCCGCGTGCCCATAACCGTTGAAAAACTTGATCAAGTTGTTTTTTTAATTCAAATAAAATTGGTTCAAGCTCGCCGTAAAATTCAAAATAAGGAAATTCAGATTTTTCAGAAATGATTTCTTCGGGCTTCCACATCGGCCAGGGGATTGAAACTTCGCCCCGGGCGCGCTGCTGGCATAAGACCGCAATGGCGCCGAAGCGAGAGACCAGATCTGAAACCGGAATTTTTCGAAAACCCGCAATGCTTTGGATACCTAAATCAGAAAAAGACGAAATCATTTTTTGAATCGACATGCGGGCCACCGGGTCTTTACCAAAAGGATCAGCTAAATCAAGTAAAGCTAATAGCGGCAACTCGTCCATCGTACGGCGCTGAAATTTAGCTAAAGCTAACGAGTCGGGGATATCATGACCCATCGCAATCGTCGGATGTAAATCTAAGCGTCGCAGTATGACTTGAAGACGCGCAAAAAAACCTTCTTCGCTATAGAGTCTTCGACATTTTCCATATTCGATAAATAAAGCTTCTTCGCCCCGAAAACAAATTTGCGGGCTTAGGCGTAAGCAATTCTCGGCTAGTTTTTTTATTGAGGGTAAAGAATGTGTAAACCACAGGCACGCGACTTTCATATTAATTCAGTCCGTGTTTTTGCTTGAGAATTTCAATCTCAAAGTTTTTTCCTTGAGTTTCCCTATCATTTTCTTTCTGGCTTTTTGAGATATCAAGTTGCAAAGAGATCGGCCAAGCGGTTGAAGGAGTTTTATCGCCCATTAAAAATAAAATCGAATTCGATTTTTCGGTAAAAAGCTGGAAGGCTTGAAAAATTTTGATTTCAGTAAAGGTATTGGGAGCAATAACAAATTGGTAAAGCTGACTTTGAATCACGCGACGTAACGTCGTCACGGCATCGCCACGGACCACGCCAAAAGTTATTTTTGTGAGATCAATGCCACGTTGATGAAGGCTGGTGGGTAAAATTCTTTGTTCTTCTTCCGACCAAAAAGTACGGGCTTCCGGGTAAAGTTTTAGAAGCTGTACCAGCCACTCGGTTCTTTGGGACCCCATGAGTTCAACAATGATTCCGCGCGGGATTCCATTAAGGATTTCCGGAGCATGAATGATGTCACGGGGTTGGGGCTCGGTCAGGCCGCCGATCAGAAGTTTCAGTTTTTGTACACGTGCTGAAGCAGACATAGAGCAGCTCCCTTCACTCTTAGGACTATGTGTAAATAATGTGTAAGTCAAGAGGGTCCGAATGACGGACTGTTGAACTGGCCTATTAGTGGGCAATGCGTCTAAGGCGGCCAATCTATTCGGATATCGAGATATCAAGATATCAGGATATCCGATATCGGATGATTTCCAGAATTCTGAATTCGGTATTCAGAATTCTGAATTTCTAAATAGAACTTTCGCCCAGCTTTTTTGTTTGAAAATTGTTACAAAGAAAATGAAACAAGAATGGGTTCAATTATTTTTTTGTAAAAATTAAATCAAGAAAATTTGACTGCATAAAATCATGGTCCAAAAAATCATCGTTGTGGGAAGAAGTGGCTGCTCAGAATTTTTGTAGTGGATGCGACTGCTGGTCTTGCATTTGCAAAAAAGTATTTCGTTACCTAACAACTCGACACACAACTCATGAGGAGACCACATGGCAGAAGAAAATCAAACAGCAGAAAAAGTACAATCAACTAAAAACCGCGGCTTTGCATCAATGGATCCTGAGCTTCAGCGGCGAATCGCAAGCCAAGGCGGCAAAGCTGCTCACCAGCAGGGTACAGCCCATGAATTCGATTCTGAAGAGGCACGCGCGGCCGGACGTAAGGGCGGCGAAGTAGTCAGTAAAAATCGTCAACACATGGCCGAAATCGGACGCAAAGGCGGCGAAGCATCTGGCGGAAGAAAACAAAAGCGGAAATTAGAAATGACTGCGCAAACGCAGCAAAAACAAAACGAAACACCTCAAGCTGAACAAAGACCTGAATTACACTCATAGATTATTAACGACTTATTATGCGACACAGAAGAACTGAATGAATATTCGGTTCTTTTGTTGAGTATTTTGACGACTGAACATTCCCTAATCTATTAAATCCACCTGAAAGACTCAGCACTGTTTAAAAACCAAATTTAATGGAACGAATTTTGATGATGTATGGCTTAAGGGGTCGGCATGAATTTCCAAGTAATTTTTATCGCAGGTTCATTTGCTTTAAGTATTTTATTTTTCTCATTTGTGAACGCTGAGCGAACCGAAGCCTGTATCGACTGCAGTCATAATGGCAGATTGACAGCGATAATCATTCCAACTCAAACCCAATCCGTGATCGAAACAAGCCGCCAAATCAAGGCGATGGTACCGCCCCCGGCATCAGCATCACAATCAACGTTACAGCCAACATTACAGTGCCGTGAAGTCAAAGACGGCGTCGGCGTAGCTTCGGTCTATAAGTCAAAAAAAATGATTGCTGCACACCGCACTCTGAAGTTAGGAAGCCGCGTGCGCGTGACCCGGCTTAATTCGCAAGGCCGACCGATGTTCAAAGGCGGCAAGAAAATGACCGTCGAGGTAAAAATAAACGATCGCAACCCATACGTTAAAACGGCTCAGGGCCGCATGCCTGCATCAGTACGAACAATTAAATTAGCCAGCGCGGCCGCGAAAAAACTAGAATTTTACAACGGCGAAATTCGCGTAAAAGTTGAAGAGTGCCACTAACTTATTTCTTTTTACTCTGCTGAATGATTTGATCAAGCTTTGATAAAAAAGCGGACCGATAGTTTTTATTCATGGCCGATGGTCCGCCTTTAACCTCGCCGAATCCACGTAAGTGTCCCATTAATTCACGCATACTGATTGCGCTGCCAATATTATCTTCTGTAAATTCTTCGCCTTTGGGCCCTAGAACGCGAGCCGATTTTTTAATGCAACGATCAGCTAGTAAGATATCCGTCGTGATCACAATATCTTTTGCTTGCACCGCTTCAACGATCCAGTCATCAGCGGCATCGAAGTTGCCGGTTACAACGATCATCTTATATCTTTCATTCTCGGGGATGCGTAATCCTTGGTTTGCGACTAATATAACATTCAGCTGGTAGCGATCCGCGACTTTATATACTTCTTCTTTTACGGGGCAGGCATCAGCGTCAATATAGATGTCAGGCATGCTCTCAAGCGTACTTCTAAATTTTACACCGGTAAAGGATTGCCGAGCCGTTCAAATTTGGCTTATCATTAATCAATATGCGTTACATAATTCTTTTATTTTTTTTATTTTCGGCCTGCGTGACCCGAATGGACTCCGCCGGAAACTACCAGGAGATTATAAAAGAAAAATCGAAAGCAAGTAAGATAGGGGCGGCCCCTCGGCGCACGGTTATATTATTTCTAATTGACGGATTGTCGTACGAAGTATTAGCACAACAAATTAAAAACAATCGACTTCCATCGTTAGAAAAATTTTTCTTAGCGGGCAGTCAAACAATGGCGAAAGCCCATGCAGTCTTCCCCTCGTTAACCTTCACGAATATTTCGAGTGTGCTGCATGAGCAGCCAGTTCATCTAACCGGCGCGTTAGGAAATAAAATGATATATAAAGATCAGTTGATTGATTTTGAATCGGCGGCGGATCGAAAGTATTTTACCGAGACCATGCGTGGAAATAACATTTTTTCACGCCTTCGGCTGAAGTTCTATCAAACGGTCAGCTTAGACTATGGTTTAGGGCCCGATGCCTCGGTCGATTCTTCTTTTGATTTACAGTCTGGCTATGCGCTTAGCCAGACTGATTACCGCTACCTCGATTTGAAAAAGATTGATGCATTGAAAAATTTATTAACGGGGACGCGATTAATAAATTGGCCTGATTTTGTATTTGTACACTTAGTAGGACTTGATTTTGTAAGCCATAGTTTCGGTCCGTTATCAAAAGAAGCCCTTGAATATTTAACTTCATTAGATCGCGACCTCAGTGAAGTTTTCAAAACACTCAAAAATGCCGAAACTAAGAGGCCGATTATATCAATCTTAACCGCAGATCACGGTTTTGCGTTGCTTGCAAAAAATTATTTAAATATTCAAGCCATTGCACAAAAAATTGACCCACAGGTGCGAGTGGTTAATGAATCAAGAATGGCTGCACTTTATTACTTATCCGCACCGTCGGAAAGCAGACTTCAAGCACGTGCTACGCAGTTTTTAAACCAAAAAGGGATCGAGACCGTTGTATACAAAACCGCAAATCGTATTCAGATCAGAAAAAAATCTTATAGTCTGGCATTTGATTTAGTCAGCACGCTTCAGTGTACTGAAGGTTTTGTAGGGATGGCCGTGGTCGGTGGACTGACATTTTGTTCGAATCAAGTCCCATCCGAATTTCAAAATTATTTTGATATGTTCTTTATCGAAAACATCGCATCTTACCTGAGCGCCGCTAAGGCTCCTGATTTGACAATTATTCCTGATGAGCGGACTGTTTTTTCTAAAGCAGGGCGAGGCTTCCACGGAGGTTCTACGTCCGATGAAGTATTGGTTCCGTTACTTCTTCGTAATGCCAACTTGCCACCGGGACCACAAATACCGGCGTTATGGCAAATACTGAAATTTGTTGATTAGAAACTGACCCACAAAGCTGTACCTAAAAGCCAAAATCCAAAGTAAAAATTCAACTGTAATTCATACTTTCAAATTACAAAACATTCTAATCAATTGCATTTTAATGAC
>JAYUOK010000054.1:0-305064 GCA_043760925.1 Bdellovibrio sp.
CTGATGGGGGCATTTGGGGTTCCTTTTGTTAAAACGTCTTGTAGTAAAAACATTCTAACAGATTCCCTGACTGCCCCTGTCATTGATGGAGAACCCTTAGCTTATGTAAAGAAGTCGGTGAATTTTTATCATGGCTTTTTTATCTTTGCGTATTAATAACCAGTTTTCACTACATACACATTTATTGCGTTGCTTGCATTTTTAAACAATTGCCGCAAGCGTTGGTTAGACTACTTCTTTATTTTTTTGATCAGTTCATCAAAAGCTTCAGGTGCACCTTCCTCTGCACACCATTTCTTTACCTTGCTTTGATTAAACGGAAATTTCTGTGCCACCAGTGCCGCTTGGTCTAAGCATTCACGGGCCTTAAAATGAATGTAAGATGCTAAGCGATCTCGTATGCAATCAGTCGGAGAGTAGATGTACAGCGTCTGCCCTTGGATTTTTCTTTCGTCAGGTTTGATTTTGACATCGTCACCAATTCCGGCCGGCCCAAACATAAACTCAACAAATTTGTCACATTCAGGATGCACGTAATGGCGACCGCCTGATTTTTTAAAACCAATAGTTTCCATGATTGGTTGGATTTTACCTTCGGCATAAGTTTTTAAAACAAAATCTAAGTCTCCCGATTTATAGATTCCGTCAGAATAAATTGCCGCAACGGCGCCGCCAACTAGTATGGTATCGATTCCATTTTTTTTTAGCTAAATGCCAGCCGACATATTGCCATACTTCTTCCTCGGTGCAGTTTTGCCAAACGGGTGGTTTCACGTAACCGGTTTACCTTTTCTGCGTGGACGTCTGCGTGTTTGAAATAATACTTGTCGCTCGGATATTGAAATCGCTTCGTAGGCAATTTCAATCAAGGCTTTAACATGTTTGCTTAAAGGAGACTTGGGATTAAAGCTATAAATGCGAGATCGGCCTGTTTCTTTGGACACTAATACGCCGGCTTGTTCAAAACGGTTCAGTTGTTGAATGATGGGATTTACAGATGATCCAAAATCTTTCGCAATTCCGGATGCATGCGATTCTCCATAGTGAAAAATATGAAGTAATACTTTTTCTGCAGTTTTGTTACCGAAAATTCCTTCTAACATGTCTATAAGTATCTACCAGAAACTGGGTCATATCAACCACTTTCTGGTAGATATAGACTAAATTCTGGCAGCTGGCCGGCGTGGACGGCTGGTTTACTTAGAATCATGGACAGCTAAATAGATCAGATTTTAGTCTTGTGACGACAAGATCCAATCAATGAAACCAGACTATTTTCAACGATAATTGGCTCCTCCGAGTGAACTACCGACAATATTAGAATGCGTTTTGCCCTTCGATTATTTTATTTTGCGGCGATGATCAGTTGCACTTTCTTCAGTTTTAAAACATCGGCGGAAAACCCTTTTTGTTCTCAAACTATGCAGGATATGAGCGAGCCCAAACGATCAACTTTGACTTTGCACCACTTAGAGCAAGCCATTCAATATACAGAAAGAAAAAGATTTTCGAACGCAATTGAAAGTGCTCGGTTAGGATTGTTAACTACTTCGACGGAAAAATCGGACTTTGTTGATTTACATCTTGCTTTAGGGAACGCCTATCTAGGAAATAGAAACCACAGTCTTGCTTACGATTCATTCTGGAAGGCAATGAATTCTGCAAAATGGGAATCGCAAAATTATACGAAAGCTCTTTATGCGCTCATCAGATATTACCGGGTCAAAAATGAAAGTAGGCAAGCCCTTTTCTACGCAGACAAAGCCTTGGTTAACTTGATTTTGCAAAAAGATAAGAAAATCTATTCGCTACAGACTTCCAGAGGATGGATTCTAAACGAACTTCATGATCTTGACCAAGCGAAGCAGGCATTTAAATTTTCACTTAAAGATCATTCGGCTAGCTTTGAACAAAGATTATGGACAATACATGGTTTGATTATCACACTGATCCGCGCCCAGAAATTTGAAGAGGCTTTATATCAAATTTCTGAGGCCCGGCAGTTTGAAAAATATGGCAGTAATGAAATCAAACTGAAGCTTCTTATTTCTGAGTTAAAGATTTATAGAATTCAAAATGATTCGGCTAAAATGAAGTCAATCATTAGTAAGCAAAGTAAGTTGGTCTATGCAAAAGAACTTCCGGCATTAGCGGAGTGGAAGGCTTTAGTCTCTGCAATTCAAAATGACGAAATATTACTGCAGTTGTTAACCTCGGCTAAAAAGTTTCAAAGTAAAAAGAAATTTGATATGGCTTTGAAGCAATATGATTTGGCACTAAAAGATAAAAATTTGCAAGCCAATCAGCTCAAACAAATTTATCACGAACAAGTAAAACTTTTTCATTCAAAATCAGATCGCTCTCGAGAAATCGAAACGTATGAGAAGTTACTTACATTAACTTCTGAGGATTCTACCGATTATAAATACACCTACATTTCATATGCGACTTCAATTCTGAATGACGGAAAGTTAGAGCATTCCAGAAGCGAAATCCTAGAAAAATTAAATTTCATAGTTGGAGTTGGTAAAGTCGATGCTAATTTTTTTCTAACGAACACTGTCGTGCAGATTTTCAAAACAGCGTATAAAGTATTTGATTCTGATATGCGTGATCAGGCCAACGCTGTTGTCGGAAGGCATTCGCCTTTTGTATCCAATAGCATCTTTTTTCATTTTTTCTGGGGAAATTATTTTCTAGCGAAAAAAGATTTTGTAGCCGCAAAAAAAGAGTTTTTGAACATTTCTGGAAAAGAGCATTCACTTGGCTACGCAGGGCTACTACACGTAGCGGTCGAAGAAGTAGAAATTCAAGAAGCATTGCAATTCTATATCGAGGCGAAGCGCCTGGTGGGTGAAGAATGGTACATCTATCTTCAGATGCCATTAAGTGCGGTCTATAATTACGTCGAGACAAATGTTGACGTCAGAATACTTGCTCCACTGGTAGAACGCCTCTACGCCGACTTACCCGAGTATCAAAACGTCTTGCATTCGATCCTAGCTTATCTTTATTTTAAAAAAGGTCTATATGACGAAGCTAAGGTTGAGTGTGAAAAGTCAATTTTGTCTGAAAAGCTAGGGATCTCTGCGCATCCGGAATGGCCTAGACTCATTCTGGCAGAAATAGCCGCTGAAAAGAAGGATTTTTTGCGCGCCGAAACCTTTTATAAAAATGCACTACAGACTGATCCAGAATCCATATTAACCTACACTAAAATAGCGGCCTTTTACCAGAAAACGAACCGTAAAAAAGAAGCTCTCAAAATCTATAAAAAAGTAATCAACAAGGCGTCCATTTTACTGAGTGATGGTAGTGAGCGGGACGTAGGCTTACTGACCTCGTGGATGTCTCAGGCATTTTTAGAGTCCGGAAATATTCTGCTTGAAAATGGTTTGCGTAAAGAGGCTCTTGCTAATTTTGAAAAGTCATTAACGTTGGGCTCTGATGAACATCGCAAAAAGGCCAAATTACGGCTGGCGGAAGTATCTTCATTGACAAAATAACCTTAAATTCGCACACTGAATGCTATGAAAACATATTCAATCCTCATTTTTAGCGTTTTATCTTTTTTTAATTTACAATCGGCATTTGCAGAACCCGTGCTTTCGGCAAATGTTTTTTCAGCGCTGATTGAATCGAAAGATCATAGTATTGCGGCAAGAATGATAGATGCTGCTAGACTGCAGAACAGCGATAAAGAAAAGCAAATTCAAAAATAGTTCGTTCACGATTTTCGACCGTATAAAGCTTATTCATTTTTATTCCTTAGCGATTGCTAAGGGAGTATTCGGTATAATTTCGGCCCGGATTTAGATAAAAATAGAGTTTACTTCTAGACGATGACGATAGATTTAGATGAGTCGCGGACGGCAAGTCGCAGACTTGAGGCTTGAGGCCTCGAAACGCCCCAAGTTGCGTGGCACTTAAAAATTATAATTCTTTATATGCAAACCAAACATCGAAAAGTAAGTGGTACCGTCCGTCTTTGGTTTTTACAACCGACTTATATTTGGTTTCGTTACCATATTGATCTCTTTCCGAATAGCTTGCATCGTATCTTAGATCAATGATTGTAACGCCCACTTTTTCTAAACTTAATAACTCATGCTTTTGCGCGATGCCATCGAAGTTTAGATCTTGCCACAAGCGTAGTTTTGAAAAGATTTCGTCTTCTCTTGAGATAAGACCATCGGCCGCGGAAATGGTTGATTTTCCGTCTGCCGACTTTCCGTCGAACTTAGCTAGGGCTGCGTAGCCATCAGCAGCAAACTGACCGTCGATACCGAAAGTGTTATCACCGAAAAGTTGATCAATACCTTTCACCTCACCATTTGCGTCTGGTAAAGCAATGAAATAGTATTGGTGTGAACGGTGCCAAGAAATACGTTTTGGAGAAAAAGCTTCTGGCTCAGAATTACGACCCAAAATATCAAAAACAATTCCGTTTTCTTGTGAAGTCAATTTAAGTGGCTGGGCTTTTTCAACATCCGACTTCATATGAATAACAAGTGGCGATGCAATTTTATCGCATTTTAATTGTGGCATCGCTTGAAACGGTTCACGGTTTGGATTGAAATCAGCTAAAACTAAAGGAGCTTTTTTATTTTTCGATTTTTTATTCTTTGCTTTAGTTGATTGAAATTCAATGTTAAATAACGATTTTTTGGTCAGCGAAGCGCTGGCTCGGCCAACAACCGAATAAGCACCATCTGAAAGTTTACATTTTGCATTTTCCATTGCTGCCGTAAGGGTGTCTAACACGAGAGCTTTTTTAGAAGAAAGCATTTCATCTCTAATCGTCGAGTTTTTAAATTGGCAAATTGTTTTCTTTTTTGAATCCACAATACTTAAATAGATGATGGGTTTCGTCGCTAAATTTCCACCCGCGGCGGCTGATTTGTTTGCCGAACAAAGGTAGTCTACAGGGATCACTTCGCTTTTTGGCGCTTCTGGGGTGTCTTTTGGAGCCTCAGGGGAATTATTTGGTGTCTCGGGGGAATAGTCAGTTAGATCCGCTGATGGGGTCATTGCAACCGGAGCAGAATCACTGATAAGTGCGGGGTCCCTTTTCGGCTCGCCATCTGTTTCGAATATTGCAGTGGTTTCTAAGACCTCGACCTTTTTAGCTGGCTCAATTTCATCAAACTTTAATTTCGCACAGTTTTGAAACGAAACTAGCGCAACCGAAATCGAAAACAAAGTAGCTAACATGATTGAATTTTTCATAAGGCCCCCGATATGATGAATAGCAAAATGCGATCCCCAGTGTTTTTCGGACTTTTAAATCTATATCTTAAGCCATTTTGAGTTGAGCAAAAACGTGTGACCATGATCTTAACAGTGTCGAGATGAATATACAGGTTGAGGTATCCTTATATTTGAACTGATAATAAGATTGATGATTTAATTCTTTTTAGAGGTACTTGAAACTCAACTCACGAGAAATGAAGAGCATTCTCAATTTAAAACGTTCATCTTATTTACAATGAAAATGCTCGATTCGATACAATCGTCAAGATCTGTTAAAAAGTTCTTAACTGAGCAATCAATTTTAAGATTTATTGAATTGCGATTAAAATTTCAAAACTTGGTTCTAGCTCAGATAGGTATGCGAATAGTTGACCAACGGTTAATTTTTCAGTCTTTAGTGCTTCTACAAGATGTATGCAACTTCTTGAGGTTTGCAAGTGAAACGCGGCTTGGGCTTGGCTCCATTTTTTTCGATGAATCATTTTTTTGAGTTCAAAACATAATTGCAATTTAAGTAAATGAAGTCTTTCTTTCGTTTGTGAGCTTTCGTAGCGGCGAGCTTTAGCCATGTTTGCACCTTTTGTTGAAGTGCACTGAACTCAGCAAAAACGCGGTTAGAGTCGCGTATATTAGACTTCTATTCCAATGAAAAGACATTCCGAGCTTCGTACACTGAAATCAGTGCACTTGTGCGAAGAGAGTACGATTCATATTTAACAGTTGCGGCAAAGGTGCAAATCAATTTACACACGCTTTAGTTTCAATACCGAATGAGTCGCAGCCAAGCCGCCGACGAGACCACCTAGCATCCACAGGGCCGCGATACCAATTGCAAGTTCAGCTCCGAATGAAATAAATAAACCCAAAGAGATTAAACCTAAAACCAGAGTTTGCAGATACTGGGTTCTCTTCAAAGCATTGACTTCTTCGATGGATAAAAATAATCCGGCAGCTAACACACTCAAACCAACAAATAAAATTCCGCAGCCAATCATACAGAAGTGGTGCCCACCCACATTCATCATCCAATCTGCAAGTGATCTTTCGGTGTTGAACGGGTTGATACCGAACTGGTGACAAACAGAAAGCGATAGAAAGCCAACCGCAACATGAATTCCCAAAATTTTAAAGAAGACCACAAGAGACTTTGGGTTTAATAATAATTGGATTTTTTTATAAGCGCCGCTATGAATGTCTGACGGAACAGACTCTTCGCTATTGATGAATTCTTGGTAATCTTGAATCCACTTGTTATTCTTTTTATCGATCATGCTGGGCCTCCATCATCGATTAGTTGTTTGAGGCGTTTAATTCCACGACTGATCAGTTGCCGAGCGTTGGTGGGCGTTGTTTGCAGTCGGTCGGCAATTTCTTCAAACGTACTATCATCTACATAGCGCATTTGAACGGCGGTTTTCTGGTTATCGGGAAGTTGTTCAGTTAATAACTGCGTTTCACCTATCAGTATGGAAGGATTTGCAGCTGCCAGCTGATCAAAGTTAAAATAATCAGTTGTTTCTGGATTTTTATTTTTTCTTAAACAATCGATCATCGTTGAATTGGCAATTGTAAATAGCCACGGAAGAACGGGGAAAGATGCATTGTATAGATGTTTCGATCTGTGCATTTTAACAAAAACTTCTTGGTATGTATCTTTCACGAGTTCCTCCTTCCTTAATCTTTTTTTTAAGTAGGCGTAAATTTTCGGTGAATGACGGGAATAGAGCACCTTAAACGCCGATTCATCACCGTTTTGATAAAGACCCATCAATTCTTCGTCGCTTCGTTCTATCAAGAAATCCCTTTAGCTCATTAGTTTACTTGAAGTGAACCTTTCAGCATGTTCATTGAACAGCTAAATTTGACTTCACCTTTTTTTAGTTTTCCAAGGTTAATCGTAACGGTTTCATTGAGCGGAAGCTTTTTATTTACTTTTTTGTCTTTGATCTGAATATCGGTTCCGCAAGTTTCATCGGTTGTTCGAGTTACCTTCAAAATAACGGGGTTTTCAGAAGAAACTTCTATTTTATCGGGTTCAAAACCGTTGGCCGTTGATTTAATTTCGATGACCTGATCTTTAGCTTGGGCTACAACTGTTGCCAGAGTAAGGCAGATAACCATTAAAAAGTTTTTCATAAATTTCCTTTCAAAAAAGTGTAATCACATAAGCAAAAACAAAACCTAATCCAAAAACAACTAAGCTTATTATATAAATCACTTTACTGGTTCTTCGCCCGCTGATGCAGGCATCACGAAGCTTCGGGTCGATCGGGCAGGGTGCATTTCGATTACGCCATAAGATGATTCCATTGAATAGAAGCATCAATCCTGCAAAAGTAAAAACTAGGCCCTTATTTTCCGAAACCCAAATAAGACCTGGAACATTGCTAGCCAGTCCGGCTAAAACAGCGCCCATTCCTAAGCTAACTAAAAGACTTGGTAAGGCGCAACATATCAGCGTTCCCATCGAACCGAATAAAGTTAAATAATTAACGAAGCCTTCTTTGATTCGCACGTTTACTTTTCTCCGAACCTTGCTTCATAGCCAGCGTCTTTCAACAAGGCGGCAATTTTATCGTTTGGCAACCGCTGCCCATCTTTTAAAGTGATCTGTACAAATTTATTCTCTAAACTTACTTTTACTTTTTCGACTTCGGGCTGCTTTTTAAAACTTTTTTCAATACCTTGGGCGCAGAAAGCGCAAACCATGCCGTTGACCCCGACTTTTAATTCTTCTCCGGCGATCGCTAAAGAACTTATCATTAGAACTGCTGCTAAAAGTATTATTTTCATTTCTGTCTCCTTAAAAGTGAATCATGTAGTTAAAAGCCAAGCCACCATTGAATCCAGCCCCAACTTCCCAGAGGGTGTTTTTCATATAAAATCTTAAAAATTGAGTCAGCTCGATTTGCTTTTCGTCCAGATGTTTTTCACCCTGAAGAATGAACCAAACATTGAGGTCTTCATAATCTGCTAAAAATGGAGCGGTCCCCAGTCTTAATTTTGAATGGTTGTAATGTTTTTGCGCAATCGCGGGGTTGAGTTCGTTTTCTCGGTTCAAGTAAATGTGATCAAAATAAATATAATATTCCCGGCTTTCCCAATCCGCGACGACTTCAGCCAATTGAACTTTCGAATTGACCGAATTAAATTTCTCGTAACCAGAGCCCGCGCTGAAATAAAGATTTCCTTGCGAGCTTTCGTTGTTCCAGCGCTTGGCTAAAAAATTTAATCTTGGAATATAGAACTCTGAATTTGAATCTCTTAAGTAAATCGCAGCGATTGCAAAGTTATGTTTAAGCGAATAAGTTAGTAAAATTTCGTTCATCTTAGGAGTGTTATAAGACATTAAGCCGAGGGCACCTTTGTATGAAGTGGGATGCGCAATGGCTAGCTGACTTAACAGTGAGATCATCAGGATAAGCTTAGTTTTCACGATCGACCTTCCTTTACATACTCTATTACGTGGCAATCTCAAGATTTGTGACATTGATTACGCATATTCATAAGTATTTGATAAGTTTGCCATTTTTGTCAAATGTGGATGGTTTAAACAATCATAGCGGCACACATTCTGCTGTATCATCAAGTTGATCTGCTAAGGCAGCCAGGAAATAGGTGAATCTTTGAGTGGGACATTTTGTCCGCTTAGAGTTTGAACTCAGATTACTTTTTAACCCAATAACAAAGGATGTAATATGAAAATAACTTTATTAACGATCATGACGGCATTAGCTTTTGCTTCGGCACCGGCTTTCGCACAAGCGCCCGCAGATCACAGCCAACATGATAGCAGTGTGCCGAATGCAGCAGGAACCAAGCACGACATGGGAAAAATGCATATGGAGCATATGCAGGGAATGATGAAGGACTGTATGCAAACCAAGAAAGACGATAAAATGTGTGATCGCGACACAATGAAGATGTGCCAAAGCAAAATGAATAAAGTAGATTGCAAAGAAATGATGAAAAAGGCGAAAGCGCATGGCGGACCAGCGAAGACTTAAAAAATCTTTCAGTCCTACGTCCCAAAACCAAGCGTTTTAAGTTGATTCCAATCATTGGAAGGTTTATTTCATAATTCCTATTGACCTTCCAATGGTTGGAAGGTCTAAAGTTGTTTTAAATAGGAGTTATTATGAATTCTAATAGCCATAGCCACAATATGAACGATCACGATCACAGCAAATGCGTTCACCCAAGGTCAGATACAAAAGTAACCTTAACAGACAAGGTGAAAGACCCCGTCTGCGGAATGATGATTGATCCGCACACGGCGAAAGGTGGAAGTTCCCTTTATCAGAAAAAAACATATTATTTTTGTAATCCAAAATGTAAAACGAAGTTCGACGCGGCTCCTTTAACTTATTTGGGACCTAAAAAAGAAGTAGCAACTTTAGCGACCGATATTGAATACACGTGCCCCATGCATCCCGAAGTTCTGCAAATCGGGCCGGGAAGTTGCCCGATATGCGGAATGGCCTTAGAACCTCTTACTTTTTCGGCCGATCATCCCGAAGATCAATCTGAATATTTGATGATGCTGCGAAAATTTTGGGTGGGCCTAGCTTTAAGTATTCCGCTGTTATTTATGACGATGGGTGGCCGCCATTTAATAAGTAATATGACAATTCACAATTATATGCCTTGGATTGAATTTTTATTAGCGACCCCAGTCGTGCTTTGGGGAGGCGCTCCGTTTTTTGTGCGCTTTTGGCAGTCCTTAAAAACCCGTCATTTAAATATGTTCACATTGATCGGGTTAGGGGTCGGCGTTGCGTACATTTATAGTTTAGTGGCCGTTTTATTTCCTGAAATTTTTCCGGCTTCGTTTCAAGATTCAATGACGGGTCAGGTTGGGCTTTATTTCGAAGCCGCGGCGGTCATCGTAACGCTTGTTTTACTTGGTCAAGTGTTAGAACTAAAAGCGCGGGGCCAAACCAGCGCGGCTATTAAGGCGCTACTAGGGCTTGCTCCTAAAACCGCTCGAATTATTCGCGCCGATGGAACTGAAGAGGATGTATCAATGGATACCATCCAAGTCTGTGATATGCTTAGAGTTCGACCCGGTCAAAAAATTCCGGTCGATGGTGTGGTGGTTTCGGGCCTTTCATCCGTGGATGAATCGATGGTGACGGGTGAACCAATACCTGTTGAAAAAACCACCGGCGAAAAAGTTGTGGGCGCAACGATTAACGGAACGGGTTCATTAGTTATCAAAGCCGAAAAAGTTGGAAAAGATTCTTTATTATCGCAAATTGTTCAAATGGTGGCCGAAGCACAAAGATCAAGAGCCCCCATTCAGAAATTAGTCGATCAGGTGTCGGCTTTTTTTGTTCCGGCCGTCATTTTAGTTGCGATCGTTACTTTTACACTATGGGCATGGCTGGGGCCTGATCCAAAATTGGCGTATGCGATTATTAATTCAGTTGCGGTTTTGATTATTGCTTGTCCGTGCGCTTTGGGACTTGCGACTCCGATGTCTATTATGGTTGCCACGGGACGAGGCGCAGGGCTTGGCGTCTTATTCAAAAACGCTGAAGCGATCGAGACAATTAGAAAAGTAGATACTTTAGTGATCGATAAAACCGGAACATTGACACTGGGTAAGCCAAAACTAGTCTCTATTAGGCCAACCGATTCATATTCTGAAAAAGAATTCTTGTCGCTTGCCGCCAGTTTAGAACAAGCCAGTGAACATCCACTGGCTCAAGCAATCGTTAATGCCGCGAAAGAAAAAGAAGTTCCATTACTAGAAGCTAAAAATTTCAGTTCAATCACCGGTAAAGGTGCCATCGCTGATATTAACGGTAAAAAAGTTGCGATTGGAAATAAGGCATTGATTGATGATTTATCAATCGCGCTGGGCTCATTTGAAACCGAGGCCAATTTATTAAGAGAAGAAGGTCAGACCGTGATGTACGTCGGTATCGAAGGAAAACTGGCCGGCTTATTAGGAGTTACCGACCCGATTAAAGAAAGTACAATCCCGGCGATTCAAAAACTTCGCTCGCTGGGAATAAAAGTAATCATGATGACGGGCGACAATGAAAGAACCGCGAAAGCTGTCGCAAAAAAAGTGGGGCTTGATGGATTTTTTGCCGACGTTCTTCCTCAAGGAAAAGCCGAGATCGTTAAAAAAATGCAAAGCGAAGGAAAATTTGTCGCTATGGCAGGTGATGGCATCAACGACGCCCCCGCACTGGCGCAAGCGCAAGTGGGAATTGCAATGGGCACCGGAACTGACGTGGCCATGGGAAGTGCCGGGATCACTTTAATAAAAGGTGACTTGATGGGAATTGTTAAAGCCAGAGCATTAAGCGAAGCTACGTTAAGAAATATTAAGCAGAATTTATTCTTCGCCTTTATTTACAATGTGCTTGGAGTGCCCATTGCCGCCGGCATTTTGTATCCTACTTTCGGTCTGCTATTAAGCCCAATGGTGGCGGCGGCTGCGATGAGTTTAAGTTCAGTCTCGGTCATCGGAAATGCTTTAAGATTGAAAAGCATAAGCTTAAAGGAGAATTAATATAGTGAATATCGGAGAAGCCGCAAAACTTTCTGGAATAAATGCAAAGCTGATTCGTCATTACGAAGCGATCGGAATTATTCCGAAAGCAGGTCGCAGTGAGGCGGGGTATCGAACTTATTCAGAAAATGAAGTTCATATTTTAACTTTTGTAAAACGATCAAGAAGCATGGGTTTTTCCATGAAAGAAATTAAAAAGTTAGTCAGCCTGTGGCGAAATAAAAGTCGCGCAAGCTCTGAAGTAAAAAATTTAGCGACGAAGCACATCGACGAAATGGAAAAAAAGATTCAAGAACTTCAAGAGCTAGTGAAATCTTTGAAGCACTTATCTAGGACTTGCCACGGCGACAACCGTCCAGACTGTCCGATCCTAAATGACTTGGCGAGCCAATAGGCATTGTTTGTTGAATTGACCTTACAACTATTGGAAGGCTTATGTTGTCACAGACGCAAGGCTTTCACCGTATAGAGGATAGTATGAATAAAAAAACTATAAAAACATTTCTAAGCCTTTTGATTCTTTTTTTCAGTTGCGGAGCTTTTTCGAAAACAGTTCGCTATGAGCTCATCATCGAAAATAAAAAAGTGAACGTAACGGGTAAAGAAGTTGATTTCTCGTTAACGGTCAACGGAGGAATTCCCGCGCCGACTTTAGAATTCACCGAAGGCGATGACGCAGAAATTACGGTCATCAATAAACTTCCTAACGAAGAGACTTCAATTCATTGGCACGGGATACTTCTGCCGCCCCAAGAAGATGGGGTTTCATACGTGAACACACCTCCGATCATGCCGGGAAAATCGCATGTATTTAAATTTAAAATTCGACAGCACGGAACTTATTGGTATCACTCGCACACAATGCTGCAAGAACAAAAAGGCGTTTACGGAGCCTTCATCATTCATCCGAAGAAACCCGCTATTAAAGTTGATAAAGAAGTTGTCGTCGTTTTAAGTGATTGGTCTGATGAAAACGCCGATCAAATTATTAAAAACTTAAGAAAAGATGGCGACTACTATCTTTATAAGAAAAATTCAATGCGTTCCATTTTCGGTGCGGTCAAAGCCGGTCAGCTGGGAACTTATTATGCAAACGAGTTTGAACGTATGGGTGGCATGGATCTATCTGATGTTGGCTACGACGCGTTTTTAATTAACGGGAAAAAGTCTTCGCAGCTTTTGGTTGCGCACCCAGGAGAAAAAATTAGAATTCGCATCATCAATGCAGGAGCTTCAAGTTATTTTTATGTCTCGTTAGGAAGTGTTCCGATGCAGGTCATCTCTGCAGATGGAATTGATATTGAACCGATTTATACAAAAGAACTTCTGATGGGTATGGCTGAAACTTACGACGTATTGTTCACTGTGCCTGAACATAAAAACTTTGAACTTCGCGCTACCGTTCAAGATGTGACCGGATTTGCTTCGGGCTGGATCGGAATGGGGCCTAAGGTGCCCGCGGCCGATAAACCGCTTCCAGATCTTTACGCGGCGATGGATCACGGCGGCGGCCATAAGAACCACGGCGGTAGCGCTGAAAGTAGTGGAGCAGACTCGAAAGTAGATCATTCAAAGATGAACCACGCAAAGATGGAACAACCAAAAGTGGATCATTCGAAGATGGATCACTCAAAGATGAACCATGCAGGAGAAGTCACATCGGCATCCGTCGGCGCAGTCATCGAAACTTTATCGGTTGATAATTTGAAAGCAAAAGAATCGACAGTTCTTCCTAAAGAAGCAAAGATAACAGACGTTAAATTAGTTCTTGGTGGCGATATGGTACGGTACGTGTGGCATATCAACGGAAAAGCGATTCATGAAGACCGCGATATTTTAATTAAAGAAGGTGATGCCGTAAGATTTACTTTCGTAAATGAAACGATGATGCATCACCCAATGCATTTGCACGGACATTTCTTTCGCGTTTTGAATGCAAACGGGGAAAAATCTCCATTGAAACATACGGTCGATGTGCCCCCGCACGGAACTCGCGTTATTGAATTTTATGCGAACGAGCCTGGCCAGTGGATGCTTCATTGTCATAATCTTTATCATATGAAAACGGGTATGGCTCGCGTTGTAAAATACATGAGTTATAAGCCAAGCCCTGAAATTGCGGAACTTGAAAAACAAGACCCGCACTTACACGATCACTGGTACGGGACGGGAAGCGTGCAAGCTTTTTCAAATCTGGCCGAACTTAATTTAAAAGCGATGCAAACTTGGAATGAACTGGATTTGCGTGTTGAAGCTAGAAAAGATGAAGAATGGAAAGCTGAAGGCGACATTTTTTATAGAAGATATTTTCCAAATACTTTTCTTAGCCTTACACTAGGTGGATCTTCGATTCATGATGATCATCGGGCTCAAGCAGGTGTTTCGTACTTGCTTCCGCTACTTCTTGAAACTCAATTACTAGTTGATCATAAAGGAAAATTAAGAATCGATCTTGAAAAACGATTTCAATGGACCCACTCGGTATTTTCTGAAATTGAATATATCTGGCGTCAAGACCCACTGTTTGATTCAGAATTTTCAACTTCTTTGATGTATGGTAGCAACTGGCATTGGTCGGGCGGAATAAAGATAACAAACAAAAGTGTTGGTGCTGGATTTCAGTATCAGTTCTAAACTATGACTCAAAAGAGTCGAGGGAAGTAAAATGAAACTATTTATCATGTTAAGTTTATTAATCGGAATTGAAGTCTACGCCAGTGAGCCTCCGGCAAACTATCCAGTCGTGAACGGTATTGTTCGTAAAGTCGACCATGAAACCATGCGCCTTACCATCAGGCACGAAGAAATACCAAATTTGGATATGCCGGGAATGACAATGGTTTTTAAAGTTAAAGAACACTCGTTAATGACAGGTCTTGCGGTTGACGATAAAATAAGTTTTGTCTCGGACAAATTGAACGGAGAAATCATTGTACTCTGGATCAAAAAAAATATGCTGACCAATGCCGGAGCACTTGCAATCTATTGTGCAGAGGTTGCTGCAATGAATGATTCTAGCGTTGAATGTTCTTTTGAATAAAAACAGCTCTCGAAGCCATCGTTTAGCCTGTGTTGGAGCGGTCGCTTTGCTTTTTGTATTAGTTGCTTCAAGCGGGTGCGGTCCGTCGCAGAAAGTGGAAACTTTGGCCAACCCACTTTTTTTCAAAGTCACGGGTAGCGGTGAACCAGCCCTTGTTTTCTTTCATGGAATGCTCGGCTCACACCGATATTGGGACCGCTATCAGGCTGATCTTAGTCGAACGAATCAAATTCTTGCGTTTGATCTTCTTGGATTTGGCGAGTCTGCAAAGCCTCAAATTTCATATTCTGTTGATCAGCACATTGAAAAGATCGATGAAGCGATCAATCTAGCAAAATTAAAAAGCTCGAAAAAAATACTAATCGGTCATTCAATGGGGGCCCTTCTAACCTTGAACTATGCCATCAAGTTTCCAGACGAAGTTAAAGGACTGATTTTAATTAACACCCCAATGGCGACTACAAAATCTGAATTACGAGAGTCCGTGGCGACTTCGTCATCAAAGTTTATGGTGACGATGACCTTTAACGAAGTTTGGGGAAAATTCGTTTGCAAGTTGCACGAGATTTTTCCATCGGCTAGTTACCCGCTGATTCGATTATTAGAGCCAGAAATACCGGCCGCAATCGCAAAGGCCGCGGGCCAACATACTTGGGCGTCTTTTCACGGATCTTTTCAAAATGTGCTCATCGGGCAAAATTTTTTTGAATTACTTGCTAGTGCTCCAGAAATTCCAATTCTAATAATCGCTAGCACAAACGATGAATATACGAAGTTATCTGCGCTCGATAAGTTGCCAAAAAGAAAAAGCATCAGCACTGTGGTTATCAATGGAAATCATCACATGCCACTTGGAGAAACTTCAGCAGTGCTTAAAGAGATTCATTCGTTTGTAGAAAAACTGAAGTAAAGCGATAGGATAAGACTTAGCCCAAATGTCCGTTGACATACATTTCAGTGTACTTGTTTTTCGGAGCATTAAAAAAACTGTGCGAGGGCCCTTGTTCAAGAATTTTTCCGCCATCATCACTGTTCCATAATAGAATAACGTCGTCAGCTAAGCGTTTTGCTTGTTGAAGGTTATGAGTCACCATCAGGACTTTCTTTTTTTTCTTCAACTCATGCAAAATAGTCTCAACCTTTTGAGTCGAAATCGGATCCAGGTGACTGCAGGGTTCGTC
This sequence comes from Bdellovibrio sp., assembly GCA_043760925.1. GTDB lineage: Bacteria > Bdellovibrionota > Bdellovibrionia > Bdellovibrionales > Bdellovibrionaceae > Pseudobdellovibrio. The sequence continues at coordinate 16,004 of JAYUOK010000054.1, forward strand.
CAGGCAGATGATTTCAGGATCTAACGCAATGGCGCGCGCTAAGCACAAACGCTGTTGCTGGCCACCGGAAAGTAGCAAAGCAGATTCGTGCAAACGGTTGGAAACTTCCGACCATAAGCCGACTTCTTTCAGTGCAAATTCGATTTTATCTTTTTCTTCGTTTTTACTTAAAGCGAGTGAAGTCAGTACGATAGAAATATTTTTGTAAATTGAAACCGGAAATGGTGTCGGTTTTTGAAAAACCATCACCACTTGCGGCGATACCGATTTTTTGATCGATAAAACACAATTTCCATTTAGAAAAATTTGACCATCCGCTTGAATACGATCTTCAAATTTAAGAAGCCCGTTAATGGCCTTTAATAAGGTTGATTTTCCCGAGCCCGAGGGACCGACTAAGGCGGTTAAGCCCGATTTCGTCAGCTCAAAAGAGATATTATTCAAAATTCTAGTTTTTGCTGCTGTGACAGATAAATTTTTAATTTCAAGCTTCATGGTATTCCCGTTTTCTAATGAAAGCACGGGCCACTAAGCTTGTCATCACCGTAACGAAGATCAATACAACGCTTGATTTAAGGGCTTGCTGATCTGCGCCGGGCACATTTAACGATAGATCAAAGATATGCACCGACAGCGTACGCCCTGATTCAAATATATTTCCCGAATTTCTTAACGAAAAGCCCGAGGTGAATAACAACGCCGCTGTTTCGCCAAAAGCTCTTGAAACGCAAATCAGTAAGATGAACCCGATTGAACTTATTGAGGCCGGAAGAAGAATTTTTGCTGCAAACTCATGCTCGCTGAGTCCGTGCGAAAAACTGACGGGTAATAATTTTTGTTGGTACGTCGTAAGTTCTAGTTCGCAAAGTCTGATGAACAAGGGAAGAATCATAATGGCTAGGGTCAAAGCTCCGGCAAGGATTGAGTATCCTAACTTTAAAGTAATCACGAAAAAATAATTTCCGAAAAGTCCAAAAACGATCGAAGGCGTACTGGCCAGTAAATCAAGGGCTGTCCGGGATAATATCATCAGACGATTATTTTTCTTCAACGGGTGCGAAAGTAAAAATGCGACTGGTAATCCAAGTAGCACGGCAAAAGAAATTGCTAAGAATGTAAGTAATAACGTCGCACGCAGGACCGGGCCAACGCCACCTTCTTTTCCGGCAAAGCTCGAAGAATCAAATAAGAACGAAAAGCTGAGATCGGGTAACCCATGCCACAGGAGCGGTCCAACGATAAATGCTAGAAGTAATAGTACGAAAGCCAGGCTTCCTAGACAGAGTGTCTTGGTCAAAAGCAAAAGCGAAAATCTAAAATTACTATACTTTATTTTTTGCATGCGATTTCATTTGGTATTTGGCAGCCAATAGTAAAAATAACGTGAACACAAAAGTGATCACTCCCGTAAAAAATAGAGACGATCGGTGAATACCTGCTGCGTAGGGCATTTCAAGCGCAATGTTCGCATTTAAAGTTCGAACGGGTGAGAAGATATTGGTAGGTAATTGCACGACATTGCCAGACACCATCAATATCGCTAGCGTTTCGCCAAGGCCGCGGCTGACTCCCATGATGAGGCATTCCTTAATTTTATGAAGTGATGATGGAATCAGTATTTTAAAAATATAAATTTCGGGGGAAAGATTATTGCACCACGACTGGGGCCAAAGCGATTGGTGTTGCCGTTCTAGTGATTGATACAAACTTAAGGTCAGTTGCGGAATCAAAATAAACGATAGGGCGGCAGAGCCAATAAGTAGCGAAGTGCCTTCGCCGAAAATATCATTCGAAAGTGGAATCAGTGTCATCAAGCAATACAGCCCGATGACAATTGACGGAAGCCCAGCCAAAGTTTCGATAAGAATTAAGCACGTTAGTAAATAGCGGCGTGGAGTAAAGTTCAAAAGGGCAAGAGCCGTGAAGAAGGCAATCGGCACCGAGATCACGAGGCTTAAAAGTAAGATCGAAAGTGTTCCAATGATTAATGGCAAAAAGCCAAATTTATTTTCAGAGGGAAACCAGCTTTCAGTCAAGATGGCTGAAGAAAAAAATTCAGATTGTATAAAAGGCAGCGAGCCTTGAAAGGTAAAGAAAAAAATCAATACCACAAGGCTCGTCACCAAAACCGTGCAAAAATGAATAAAGAAGCTGTAGCCAGCTTTACCGAACTGAGACAAACCCTAATTTTTCTATCAGCTTAAGGACCTCTGTAGATTGCGCAATTTTCACAAGATCCAAAGCGGATGATTTCGTTTTTTCATTCGTTACTAAAATGATACTACGTGCAAATTTATAAGTACCGTTTTTTAGATTCGCCGGCGTAGCGGCCACTCCATCAAGAGTTATTGCAGCAATCGGTTCGCCCGCTTTGATCGCGGTATCGACCGTACTGACTGAAAGGTACGCAATGGCGGTTTCGTCGCCTTTCACTAATTTTAATCCGTGTTCATTATCGCCAACAATACTTTTAGCTTTAATTTCAGAGGATTTAACCCCGAACTGTTGAACAAAAAGATCAAGCGCCGCGCGGCCCTCAGCCTTACTGATGACGGTAATTTTACGGTCTAGGCCGCCAAGTTCGTTCCAATTGGTAACCTCTCCGCGGTAGATTTTTTTAACTTGGTCCGTTGTTAATTTGCTGACGTTATTTTTTTGATGGACCGCAAAGACTAAACCATCAATTGCGATCAGGTGAGATTTCACATCTTTTTCATCGGGTTTTAAGTCGCGTGATAGCATGCCGATATCATTTAAGCCTTGTCTTAAATCGGTAAGACCCTTCGTGGATCCCCCGGTTTGAACTTCGACTTTTACTTTTGGAAATTTCTTTTCAAAAATAAGCCCAATTTCACTCATCAGCGGAGCCGCCGTGCTTGATCCTGTCAGAAGAAGTGTCTCGGCGCCAAGCGCGCTACTTAAAAATAACGCCGTACATGTTGTTAATATTGTTTTGATCATTTTAAAGTTGCCCCAGTCGCCATTGGTAGGTCGCTCAACGCTGCGTATTCTTTCCAAGACCCTTCGTAAAGTCTAACCTTTGGATAATTCATGACATGCTTTAGATAAAATCGAAGTAAGCTTCCTTCGCGGCTTGTGCCACAATACACGATCACATCTTTATCCGGTGTAATTCCCATTTTTTTAAGTTCGCCCTCGACCGCCGCGACTGGTTTGAAAAGATGAGTGTTTTCTTCATTCATTACCTTGCGCCATGGGAAATTCATCGCGCCGGGGATGTGACCATTGCGCATCCAAATATTTGTTTCACCTTTATATTCTTCAACGGGGCGGGCATCGACAAGAACGACATTTGCTTTTTCTTTCTCGGCGATAACTTCTTTAACGGTGACTCCGATATTTTTCGGCTTCAACTGCACTTTGCTTGCTTTGTGTTTCGGATATTGCTGTGAAGCACCAAATTTTGTTTTGTATACATCAAGCCCGCCATCAACGACGGCGACATCTTGAATTCCATTCATTTCAAGCACGTAAGCGACCATTGAAGTACTTAGGATTTCATCACCAGTTCCGCCGCCCGCATAAATGATGTGGGTTTTATTTTGATCAACCGCCGCACGACGAAGAACATCTTGAGCCATCGTCGAAGGCAAGTACTGAACGGGAACTCCGTTTTCATCTGTTCCGCGTAACGTATCAAAATTTAAATGAACGGCCTGCGGTAAATGCCCGCGAAAATAATCTTTGTAACCAGCGCGTACGTCAAGAACGGTTACTTTCGAAAAAGCCGCGGAAGCTTCGATCATTTTTTTTGCTTCGTCGGCCGTGATGATACGAACTTTTGCCTGACCATTCATCGAGAACAATAGAGCACAGCCAGTAGCAATCAAAAGTTTTAGCACGAAGTTACTCCCATAAATGTGTTGAAGACATATGAATTTAAATTCATATGAACTTGTATTGGTTTATGATTTCCGAAGATTATTTTTTTGTAAACCAATAATCTGTTTTTTGATTCGCCGCGCCTTTTTGTGCGGGACGCACGTGCTTTTTTAAGTGCAGGGATCATATTCTGATACCGACCAAGAGCCTGCGTTAGTACCTGTGTTAGTGAATTAAATATTAATACCGATTTGTTTCGTAATAGCACGACAGTTTTTTGATTGTAGAAAACATAACTTAAATTTCAGCCCCAAGCTGAAAATACAGCGTCTGAAGTGTTTCGGCGGAGCCGCGAACGTTTTCGACTTTTTGAAGATCGTAAACTACGCCGGTTTTGACGACTTTGAAATCATGGTGATAACCGAGGTCAAATTGATTGACTGCAAAACTTGTGGCCCAGGTATCCTTTTCACTTGTGTAAGCGGCAGCCAGTCTGATGAGTTGACGGGCGTATTCACTTTGTGACGAATATCTAAGGTGGGCTCCGATTTCAAGATCACCATGACTTACTTCTGGCCGAATCGATCCGCCCAGTTGCACTTCAGGTTTTTTTGGAAAACCTTCGTACTGATGGTCGACGGCTTCAATCTCGGTAAAAGTCAGTGATACTTGCGGTTTGTAATTAAAGTAATCTTCTAAGCTCCAGCTTAATCCGGGAGTAATCCCAAGAGCAGCTTGGGATCTGACCGGTAGAAATTTTTCAGTTCCGCCTTCGGCTAACACATCAGTCAGAAAAAATTCAGACAAGACAAATTTACGGTAGATGGCTTGAATTTGAATACCTAGTCTTAAGTTTTCGTTCATGCGAAAACTTTTTTGTGCCCGCACACTGCTTTCAACATTTCCGAAAAGTGATACGTAAGTTAAGGCGCGATCACGAATGTCTGATCGATAGTTGATACGAACGGGCACAAGACTGTAGCTCCAAGATTCGCGTACCCAATTGATTTCAGTTTGCGCATTGATTTCTTCGGGACGATCATTTTTAATAAGCCTACGAACAGTTTGTAAATCGGCGTCGCCGTCGATCACTTTTTTCAGGTCCGTCAGTGATTGCACATTGTGACCGACAAAAATAAATCCGCCGATACGGTTTTCATCAAGTGATAAAAGCGCTGGGTTGCACGGAACGCTTGAAACTTTTGTTTGCATCGAAAAGCAAGCTTCCGCAAAAGTTTGAAATGTCCAATCCGTGCGACCATGCAGAAAATGTCTAGGCACTTCAGCCGCAAGTAATGTTTGTGTCATCAACTTCGCAAATAGGGCGACTAAAAAATTACGGAGCAACTGGGCATCCGCTCGGAACTAAATTTGCTTCGATGGCTGGGATTCTTTCTAGATACGTCGGAACTGGTGCTGAGAATTCTGTAAATTCAGGCGCCTTACTTGGAAATGACACGACTAAATCTTCCGAAATCGTTTTGATGCGCGAAAGTTGACGGCCCATCCAGCCGGTAAATCCGCCGATGCGCGGTTGGCAAAGGATCCGGTTAAATTCAAGCGGGTAGGCCAATAGTTCTGAAAATGCGTCTCCGATTGAAGTCCAAACATCAAAGCCATCATCAAGCTCGGATCTGGTCAGCACGGCTTGCAAAGTAGCGCTATAAAGCTTTGCGCCCGGCTCAGCACTCGCACTTAGAACCGCGATCGCCTTTTCTAAATCAGCGCGGCTTTCGGCCCGTGCGTAAGGATAAATTAAGAACTTTTCACGGTAGATCTCTAAGGCCGCCCAATTTAAGAAAAACTCGGTTAATTTTTGTTGGGTTTCAGCGGGAAGAAGCGGAATGAGCACGGCAACAGATTCTTGATTTTTTTTGTAAGATTCTCGTTGAACAAGTTGATCTTCCGCAAATGGATTGCCTTGCAAGCTTTCTGCGAATGCGAAGAAATCTAAAGTTTCAATCCCGGCGCGGCCTGCGTAGGCAGATGCTAAAGCCATCTGAACTTTCGGAGATTGCTCTTTTGCATTTAAAACTTCTAAGTCTTGGATCGCTTCGGTGTATTGACCTCGGTCAAGTTTCTCTAGCGCATTCACGAAGGGGTCATTTTTCCTTGCGGGTTGGCAGCCTAATACAATAAAAAGAGGAATGAGTAAAAATGCTTTCATACGCATTGAAAACTGCAATGTGTATTCCACTTCGAAATCTACGTCTGGTCGTTCGACTTAAAAAACAAATATCTGTGCAAAAATAAACATTATGCAGATTGAAATACGGGTCAATGTAACTCTTGAACACTCATACATTGATATGGTGTTGGAACGTTTCGCGTTTTTAGATCGGCGCAGCCTTCCAAAGAATTGAGCATCCCTTCTATCTTTGTATACGTATTCTCTAAATAAGTTTCAAATTCAATCTCGACATCGTTTTGTAAATCTCCGGCCGGAGCAAATGGCATATCAAAATTAGCTAACACCGCATCTTGGACTGCGCGCGACGTTCGACCATTGCCATCGGAAAATGGATGCATGCTCACAAGCCATTTTTGGGTAAAGGTCGCAAATTCAATCGGTGATAAAACCGGTCGATTATTTTGATACCTGGCTAAATTGTCTTCTACGAATGTGATAAACCAGCGCAAGTGTTCTTCAACAGATGGTGACGGAAGGTAATTGATAAACAGGCTACTTTGATTTGCACGGTCACAGCCGAGTTGCCCAACACTAAGCTCGCCGCCGAAGTGGGGGATTTCGGTGGCTGATGCGCCCGCAAATCGCATACTGACTAGTTGTGAAAGAGTGGTACCGATTGAGGCTTCCCATTTATTTTGAAAACGCAGTGATGAAGCATTGGTGGCGGCAATCAAAGAATGGTGATCGTCTTGACCGTCTGAGCAGAAGCCAACACCCATATCAGTTTTCTTGCGAAGGGATCCGGCTTTCACTTTACGGTCCGTTCTTGCGTCTTTTACATTTTCTTCACCACGAGTTAATAAAATCCAATTCATGGATTTCAGCATGCTTTCATTAATTGGATAATCCCCGAACAAAACTCCTTTGAAGCTCGTCTGTCCGAAAATGTTTCTCATTCCGCCATCCCAAACTTCCCAAGTCAGGGGTGCGGGTTTGTAGATCTGCGTAACTGGCGTTAAGTTTATTTTCGCCTTCTCCCATGAAGCACGGTCGATCATTCGAAGCGCACGGTACTCGGCAAGCTCATTGATATCCACATTTTCTTTTGCCAGCTGGGCTCTTACTTTTAAAAAGCGGTCTTGAATTTTGCAATCCCGCGAAAATTTTGAAATAGCCTGGTCACAAGCTAAGGAATGGGATGAAACCAACAAAAAGGTAAGTAGTACTAAAATATTTTTCATGCCTTGTTTATATCAAAGTTTGTACCACCTAAATAACAATTTACCGACTCCTGGCTAAGAAGATCAGGTAAAATTTGCTCGAGTGTCGAAAACTAGAATAGATGCATTGTCTTAAGCAATTGACGCTTTCGAACGAGCATTGAAGAACTTTTTGACACTTTAAGCTTCGAAAGAAATTTTCGGCTTCCACAAAGAAAAAACAAAAGCGCCTAGTGTGACGAAGAAAACGGATCCGACGATCAGAATGCTAAATTCAGAGGTTGATGGTAGCAGGGTTCCAAAACCGTAAAGAGCTAAAGTAGCGACGCCCGTCAGGGCATCGGCAAATCCGTTGACCTCTCCTCTTTCATGGGGGGCGATTCCCAGTTGTCTAATTTGCATTTCACCAAGTGAAAATCCGTAAAGACCGACTCGTGAAAATAGAATACAAGCTAGGAAACCATATTGGCTTAAGTTCATTGGCAACCAGAAAAATATCAGCGCCATCAAAAGCATGAATGTCTGAAATATTATAAATGCTCGGCTGCCTTTAAGTAGGCCGAATTTAGCGATTATGATGGGATACAACACCGTCGCCATCAAGCCGAACAAAGCGCCGAGTCCCCGAAACGCACCGATGACAACTTCCGATAACTTCATTCCGTCTTTTAAATAACCAGTTAATAAAATGCCGTGCGGACTTAAAACCGATAGCCACAATAAGGCGTAAGCTAAGACTGCGGGCGCCACCGGTTGACGAAAAAATGAAGCCCACCCGTTTTTCAATTTAAATGCTAAAGATTTCTGATTGGCCGCAGATAAAGCTTCTTTGCTTAGAAGCTCTGGATGACTTTTAAAAATGGATCGCAAAATGAAAATCTCGGGAACAAACGAAATCAAATTCCAAACGGCAATCAGTAGAAAACCGGCTAGAGGAATTCCGGGCCATTCGATCAGCAGTAATAGTCCCGCTAGGACCGGGGCCGTCACTTCCGTAAATAAATCAAGTTGTCGCATACGGCTGTTGAATTTTGATAAATGAGTTTTCGCAATCGCGGATGGAGCCAAGTCGTTTCCAACGGATATATTCATCAATGAAGAGCCAAGTGAACAAATCAATCCAGAAATTCCGAGCACCATGAAAAGAATTAAAGCGCCCGAACTCACGCTAGAAGTGTTTCCGTGATGGGAATTGTATAATGAAATGAGCGCTATCGCGCCAGCGAGAACTCCAACTAACTGCATGACGCTACCGAAGTACGCAACGTGCAGTCGGTTTCGTCGATCAATGACGGTAGCGATCCTTGGCATCAGAAGCACGTGCAAAAGTTTAACGGCCAAGAAGTAACCAGCCGCAATTTGAATTTGGTTCGGAAAAATTTTAATGAGAACCAGTGGTACAGCAAAGTCCCAGGCTTGATCACCAGCGCGAGTTAAGAATCTTCCAATTAATATTTTGAGTGAGGTCGACAAAGATAATCCCTTAGCAATTAAAAAACTGTATCCCCATTGGACGGATACAGACAAGGCTTATTTTAGCGTGTTATTTGCTTTAATAGGCGACGAATTACACTAGTTTGCAAGTGGACTTTTTAAAAAGCTTTGCAAAAAATCTGCCGGGTTTGCGAAAATGATTTCAGCCCCTTTCAACGAATCAGCTGTCCAGCCTCCGCAAGTGAGCCCAATCGAGCGAATGCCGGCGCGGGTTGCGGCTTCGATGTCGTAGGGTGTGTCGCCAACCATGATTGATTCACCCGCGGTCCTCTTCATTTTTTTTAAAGCCGCTTGTAAAATGTCAGGATCGGGCTTTGAGTTTTCGGCATCATCACTGGTCACTCGATTATTTAAAAGATCTGAAAGTTTTGCTTGCGTGAGGATATTTGTTAAATCTTCTTTCGAAGCAGAGGTCGCAACGACAAGTCGAAATCCATTCGCCAGCATATGCTCTAAAAGATTTCGCGTTCTTGGAAAGGCCGTCAATGTAGGAAGGTATTTTTCTTTAAAAATTTTAGCGCGCAGTTCTGTGATTTTCTTTCCGAGCTCGCTTTCGGTCTCGACACCGGTAACCAAGGGTAAAAGTTTATCTCCTCCCATGCCGATTTTTTCCCTAATGGTAGTGAAGTCAGCTTGAAACCCGAATTCAGTCATGGCTTCACGCCAAGAGTGGGCATGGGCATCATTACTATCAACTAAAGTTCCGTCGACATCTAACAGTACGGTCGTTACTTTCATTTTTGCCCCTTCCGGTACCATCACTAAAGTCAAAGCAAGCATGATGCCATGCGAATCGTGCGCCTGAATTCGTGCAGGCTATTCGATTGCCTTAAAATTTAGCCAATTCGATTGAAGAAAAGAGTGCATGCCAAAAATTATTTCGCTAACTTAGTTAGCGCGAGGTTTATATGTCTCAAGCGCAAAATTCCGAAAATAAATATTCTCCACCGACTGACGTGAAGTCCGTTCTAGCGATGGCAAAAAAGCCGAAAAAGGTTGTTGTGACCGCTGGTATGCCCTACGCAAATGGGCCACTGCACCTAGGTCACTTAGCCGGCGCGCATATTCCAGCCGATATCTATGCACGTTGGATGCGAATGCTCATTGGGCCTCAGAATGTTTTATTTGTGAACGGCAATGATGATCATGGTTCCACCAGCGAAGTCGCGGCGGTGAAGGCGGGCAAATCAATTCGTGAGTTTATCGACACGATCCACGATACGCAAAAAGAAACTTTACAAAAATATTCGGTGCATACCGATGTGTTCACCGGAACATCAAGGCCCGAGACTTATTCACTGCACGAAAAATATTCGCAAGACTTACTTCGCAGGCTTTATAAGAACGGACTTCTAGAAAAAAGAATTACGAAGCAATGGTTCGACCCGAAAATGAATCGGTTCCTTCAAGATCGCTTCGTGCGCGGCACGTGCCCAAGTTGTGAAAATACCGAGGCCTACTCAGATGAATGCGACGTGTGCGGATCACAATTTGACCCAAGTACATTAAAAGATCCCCGTAGCCAGCTCAGCGATGCCAAGCCCGAATTGAAAGACACGGCTCATTGGTGGTTGAACATGTGGAAGGTCGCTGATCCCCTGAAGGCGTGGATCGAGACCAAACAAAAATCCTGGAGATCCGCCGTCGTACAAGAAGTGATCAACACGGTTTTGATCGGTTGCCGATTCGAAAATCAATTCGAAGCAAAGTATAAAGAAATTAAAGATACTTTACCAAAGCACAAATCCCGGTACGTTCCCGGTAAAAAAGTTGAATGCTTGTTTGATTCAAAAGCCGAGCTTGCCACCGCGCAGTCCGTTTTAGAGTCGGCAGGAATTCCTTCTACGATCACCGATAAATGGGGTTACCGTCCCATCACGCGCGATGTTTCGTGGGGAATTCCGGTACCGCCCGAGCTAGATCCGGACATGAAGGGGAAAACTCTTTATGTGTGGCCCGATTCACTCATCGCGCCGATTGTATTTACACAAGTAGCGCTTCAGCAATCAGGCCGAAGTATTGAACAGTACAAAGAATTTTGGTGTGATCCCGATGCGACGGTCGTTCAGTTCCTAGGTCAAGATAACGTATTTTTCTACGTGATCATGCAAGGTTCAATGTGGCTAGGTCAGCAAAATGAACCACAATCATTACCGGTCTTTGGTGATTTGCAAATGACCGAAATTTTAAGTGTTTTTCACTTGATGGTGAACGGCGAAAAAATGAGTAAATCAAAAGGTAACTTCTACAGCGGCGACCAATTGCTAGAGATGGGTTATTCGGCCGACCAGATTCGGTACTTTCTAGCGATGCTCAGCTTGCCGGTGAAAGCTTCAAATTTTGATTTCGAACACTTTGCCGAACGAAATAAATTTTTAGCGGGTCCAATGAATGCGGCTTTCGAAAAGCCCATTTCAGCTTGTCATTCAAAATACAACAGCACGGTTCCCGAAGGTAAATTAATCGGTAAAGCAGAAGCCGAGACGATGAAGCTTGTGCAACTTTATTTGCGATCGATGCAAAAAGGTGATTACTCAACTTTACTGGGGCAAATTGAAAACTACGCGCGCCAAATTAATTCTTTATTCTCACAATTTAAACCGCACGATGACCGCGCGCCCGAGCTTGAAAGAAAAGATGCGCTGTTCACCTGCTTCTACGTATTGAAAAATTTAATGATCATGCTAGCGCCATTTGTGCCGCACACGATGAATGAACTGCGTAAGTCACTTAACTTACCCGAAAGCGTTATGCGCGCCGAAGAACTAGGTACCGGGCTTCCAGCCGGGCATGTTATCCATGCGAAAGGAAATTATTTTCCGGCCGTCGCGGGCGCCACCACCAATGATACGGCGGAAGGTTAATATGCCATCATTCGATGTTGTTTCAGAAATGGATATGCAAGAAGTTGATAATGCGATCAACCAGGCGCGAAAAGAAGTTGATGGCCGCTACGATTTTAAAGGCAGTAAAGCCGAAATGAACTGGGACAAAAAAGAAGTCATCTTGCTCGCCGAAGATGATTATAAAATCGGTGCAATGGTCGATATTCTGCGCACAAAAATGGGAAAGCGCGGAGTCGACATCCGGGCGGTGAAGTTATCAAAAATTGAACCCGCGGGCGGAAGATTTTTGCGGCAAACCATTACTTTTTCACAAGGAATTGAAAAAGAAAAAGCTAAAGAGATCATAAAATATATCAAAGACGCCAAGCTGAAAGTCCAAGCGCAAATCATGGACGAAAAGCTACGCGTGACCTCGAAAAGCATTGATGAATTGCAATCAACCATGCAAACTTTGAAGTCGCAGAATTTTGAAATTCCACTACAATTCGATAACATGCGACCTTAAAGAACTGCTACATCGAGAATAGAATCGCTGGGTAGTTACAAAGGCTTAGTTGTAGCCGCTTAAAGTCACACTGTAGAACTTGTGTACAGGGTTTTAATCTAACAACAAAACAAATCTCTATTAAGACTGGCAACTTCCTTGCTTAAAATCCCTTGTTGAAATCAAGAAAAGAAAATTCTTTTTTTTCTTGGTCAGGATTTTAAAAAAAAAGGAAAAAAATGAAAAATTTATTAGTCTTGTCTTGTCTATCGGTTATTTTGGGACAGGTTGTCTATGCAGCAGGAACTGAAACAGTTCGATGCAGTTTAAAATTATCGTATGCCGGCGATAAAATTCTTGATGCGAAACAAAAAACGATCTCGGTTAAAATAGAAGATAACGAAGGTGATCTCAATTTAGTTTTAAATAAGACAACCACTGAAAATATTGATATCGCTATTGAATCTAAAGAAAATGTAAAAGGACTTTACGGAGTATCGATTCGTCACTGGCCTACCGAGAAAGCATATCGTGAGCAGCTTTCATTCGGAGACATACTACTTATGTCAGAAGGAACTTTTGGTGAAAACGAAGATTCTTTAAGCGACGAACTGATCCCTCGTCCGGGCAAAAAAGCAGATACTATTTTAACTTTGCATCCGTATGCGCAACTAAGTAATAGCCTTTCTGCTTTGTTTATTACAAAACAAACGATGTCAGCCTTGCGCGAAGTTGGATATAAAGGTTCTTCAATTGTTAATAATTTTATGAGCTTTGAAGCGTTGGATGGTTTTGTGGCGCAAGCATTAGTGCAAAGTAAGTTAAAGAAAACAGATTTGGTTTTATTTGGCTTTGAAGGTGATTGTCGCCTGGTAAAGTAGTTTCGACACAATTTGGCTCAAGAAGAGGATTGGCTAAGCTGATCCCCTTTTTGTTGAGCGATCAAAGCACTGGTTCGTCTTTCGCAATTTTTAATTCGGTCACCAAGGAGACTTTTATGAAACTATTTTTCGCTCTAGCAATTGCGGCCTTAACTTCGGCCGTAGCGCAAGCTAACGAAATCAGAATTCAAGGTTCTGCACCTGAAGGAACTCAAGTTTCAGTCACCGTTGGCTACTTATCAACTGAAAATTCTTTTATGTGTACCAAGTATTCGTTTGAAGATTTTAAACGTAAACCTAAGCTTTTTGACGCTTCCTTCGGAATGAATGGAACGGCCGCAAATTTTTGGCTAGTTGCTCCCGCCGATTTGAATAGCTGCGGGGCTCAGATGATCTCTTTTCCTTCAGTTGAAGTTGTGTTACCAGGAACTGAATCTGCAAAGTCTTTAGGTTTCAAAAGCGGCGGTGGATTTCACTTTAGCAACAGTGCAGAAGATGAAACGAAAACGCAACTTGTTGAGTGCGAAAAAGTTTTAACAAGTAAAGGCGTCACCACTGCATGCAATTTTACGCAACTTCGCATGGGTCCTTCAAAAACGGCCTTTGTTGAAATTCGCGAAGTAGTTGAGATTCCAAAATAAATGCCTGCCTAAAACAGCCTGTATTAGATAAGAAAAAATGATGACTAGGACCTAAGTAAGTTGCTTTTTTTGACTCGTATCAGACTGAGAATTTACTCAATCTTACAAGTGTTTAAGCCGATACCCAAAAAGTTAACCTTGGGGAAAACCGGATGAAAAAATCACTTGTAAATTTTGCCACGAAATTGTCGATCTGTTTTGTATTCTTATTTTCAAGTTTTCCTGTCTATGCCGGCGAAACTTCTTCAGGTGGCGCGGGAATCGATTCTGCTGATTCAGCCAAAGATGAAAAGCCAGGTGACGTGGTTAAGGCTGACAATTGCCCGACGGCGCTGAAGGCTTGGGTCAAAGACGATTACCAAGATAAAAGAAATTGGTTTGGCGTTCCATTTCCGAGTGAAGCGAAAACTTGTACTTCATATATTCAAAGTTACAAAAACTATATTAGTAAAGCGGGTCAGAAATCAAGTCTGGCGGATGCGGAAGAATTTAGTAATTATTTAGCGGGTCGTTATAAACAAGTAGCCCCTAGTGCGAAAGCGTCTTTAAGCCGGTGTAATGCTTTACCTACGGGTCAAGATCGGATTGCGAAAACTCGGTATTACATGGCCATGGAAAAATTTGAAAACTATAATACATCTATCGTCGACGAGATTGCCTACATTGATTCAATGGATCCGAAAAGTTCGGGCCTTTCAAAAATTGAGTGTAACCCGCAGTTTCCATTTCCAAAACAGGCGCAGCGCTGCAATGATTATAAAACTAAAATCAATGGCACATGTAAAACGACACCCGAGCAACGTATGGATGGCTTAGTTTCAAAAACTTATCAAGCACTTGAGCAAGTTGATAAATTAGAAAAAGCCTATAATAAGTGCGTGCGAGAAATTCATTTTGAAAAGTGCGCTCCTATTAAAGTTGTACTGTCCCGCATTGCGGCTGAAAATCCTTGGATCGAGTCTAGCCAGTTTAAACAAGTCCGCGGAAGCATGCGCTACAAAGGCGGGTGGGCCAGAAATTATAACCGTGATGACTTTAAAAAAAGAATCTCTGGTTACTTCGGTGAAACCCGGGATGTTTTGGTCAAACAGTACAACTCGAATATGAAACACGTTAGATGTATGAGTTACACCACGACCGAATCAAGCGGTGATTGTAAATTCGAGAACACGCGTGAACTTTTAACGAACATTCCTGATGTGCCAAATTTAGAAGATAGAAAACTGCAGAAAAATCGCGAATTTGATTCTTACGTCGAGGCCGAAAAATGTTTAATAGATCGCGGCTTAGACCGAGAGAACACTCGAAAAATAGTGACTGATTCGGGAACTTCCGCGGTGATAACTGTCGCGACCGCAGGTTTAAGTGTAATCGGAGCAGGTGGTCTTAAAGTTATGCAAGGTATGAGTCCGGTTAATAAAATGCGTTCGGCCGCTGGAGCAGTGACCGCCGCTGCTGCTGCTAATTTGTATGGTGGAGTTAAAGAAGCTGTTAACAGCTGCGGAAAAGAAGCCGAGGCTACACTCAAGTTTTCAGATTCGCCCGAGGCGATGAATGATAATATTTGCCCTGACATCAGTTCAAAAATGCAATTAGCCAAAGACGCCGAGTCTTCATGCATGATGGATGCACTACTTGCATCAGCCGATGTTTGGCCTTTCACAAAAGGTTTAGGTATGGTCGGTCGTCAATTTTCAAAGCAAGGATTACTTGATCTTTACAAAGACCCGAAAGAACGCGCGGCCATCGAAGACATCCTAAAAAAGAACGGTCGATTGACTGATCCCGAACGCGAAGCGGCCGCCGAAAAACTTTTAGGAAAATTAAGTCCATCACAAAAAAGTTGTGTTACTTCAGCTCATAACATCGCGCCTAGCCGCTATATGAAGACAGCTGAATCTGAAGCCTTAGGCGTACCACTTTTAACTAATGAAGATTTGCTGAAGAAAAAATCCACATTGCTCGGTTGCGGATTCAGCGTGCCAGATGTAGCCCTTCTATTAAGATCGGGAATTACTGGTTCGTCGGTTGAAGCCGCGGCAAGTGATTACATTCGTAAAGCTTCTTACGTTGGGCTTAATGGTAAAAAATTAAACGATGCTCAAGTACAAGCAATCTGGGATGTCAGCACAATGAAGGCGTCTGATGCAAGCGAGATTTTGAAGAAAACCGGTGGATTTTCTGACGATGAAATCAATTTCATTGCCAATCGAAAATTAAATAATGTTTCACCTGAGCAAATGAAGGCGGTCAAACCTTCTGATCTAACGGCGGAGGCAAAGCCTTTAAATGTAGAAACACCGGTGAAAAGCGTTCCAAACAATGCTCCACGCACCGACACAGCCTCGGCAAAATTCATAAGTTCTTTTGATCGAGGAGAAACTGAAATTATTAAAGCCTTTCAAGAAAGTCGTAGCGAAATAAAAGGAATTCTTTCACGAACGGATAGTTCTAATTTCTCGGTTGATCAGGTGGCCGACTTTGCAACGCGTGGTCTGACTCCTAAGGAAGCCGTGCCGCTATTAAAGAACGTTAGTCAGAATGAGGCGAGCTACAAAAATGCATTGAAAACGATCGATTCTAAAGTGGCGGAACTGCAAAAAAGCTCGGCGATGCAAGCGGATTATTCGGCGGCTCAGCTGCAAGAACTCAAAACAGAGTTGATGGTGGACTTTTACGAGAAAAAATATAAAAAAGATTTTTTTGATATCGACTTAGACGAACTAGATCCCGCGGGTTACGCGAGCTATAGCAAAGCGCAAGAGCAATTAACAGTGCTTAAAAAGAAGAAAAAGAAGTGGTGGCCGGGTCAGTAGCGCTAGCGAACACTCACTGCAAGTGATACCGCACCTAAATCTTTTTCGATCGGGCCCATTTTCACTTTTGGGTTCGAAGCCAGTATTTCCCAAAGTGCATTGGATCCGCCGATGGCGTCGCCGCAAGCTTTCGTGTTACCGCGAAAACTAAAATCAATCTCTATATGATAGACTTCGTTTTCGACGTAAGAGTTACGAATCTTAGAAACGTATTGGCATAAAGAGACAGACCGGGAATCAGTGATGCCGTCCAAGGTGATTCCTTGACTAAGGTCGGGCAATATTAATGCAAGCTCTTTTGCTGAAGTTAAGTCAGCAAGGTTGATTTGCGCTTTTGCAAAGTATGGTGCAGCCACTGTGACCGAACTAATTAAGGTTGTGATACCGATAGCGAAGATGATTGCGACAGTTTTTGCTAGACCTAGACTTTTCATAAATTCCCCTCAAGATGATCCATTCGGGGATTAAATACCCGAATTTTTCTATTTATTTGCTTCAACTTGGAAGGGAGCAAAAGTGTTGCCACAATTTAGTACAACGGTGGCGGATATTAAGCTTCGTTAAATTTAAAGTTCTTTTTCATCGTGTTCGATGATTTCTCGGTAGGGTTCTTCCGGAAAGTCGCCAATTGAATTACTTGAATAGTGATAGACGATTTTATTCTGAGGGGTGATGGCTAAAATTCCACCTAGTTGCAAATGCGTTCCTGAATCTTTTGATTGAGAGTTTTGCGAATGCCCTTCACCGACAAGTTTGATAATGTTGATCACCGACTTCGGGTTAACGATATTAAAAAATCCACTTTTGAAACCCGCGGCCTTAAAGCTATTTAACGACGGATCCGTTAAAATAACTCCTTTATCAATCCCTAAATCTTCACGAAACATTTCAATCCAAACGGGTTGGCCATTGCCGATGAAAATTATTTTTGCGCCAGAGCTCTGGTATTTGGCGCGTTCTTTCCAAACTTGCGCCGCATGCGCCCGGCAAGAGATACAAGCAAAATGGCGTAGAAAAATCATCACCGCCGTTTGCTTTTGCCACAACTGACCAAGCATCAGTTGACGATCAGGCGCAGCGAATACGGTGCAATTGGCAAGCTGTGGAATATTGATATTGTGTTCAACGGCAGTCAGCATAGAATCATTCTCACATGAGTTTTGCAAACGAACTAGTGTTGCCAGAAGAACCCCCAACGAAGGTCGAGTTTGTTTCATATTGCAGGGGTGGTAACGAAAAGATTTTGCTAGGATAATTCTGTGCAAAAGCTTTTACCATTTTTTAAAAAGTCGCCCCTATTTTCGATATCAGCCGATGTTCGCCGCGTAGAAAATATCTTTACAGTTTCATATGAAGTTAATGATCAAAAAAATGCACTCAGCTTACCAGCTGAATTTCGCGCGACTTCATCTGAATTAGTACGGGCGGATAATTTGTGGGAAGATACCTGTTTTGAATTATTTCTTCGCCCATCCAATCAAAAAATTTATTATGAATTTAATTTCTCATTGAACTCGAAGTGGAATGCTTATCAGTTCGATGAGTACCGATCCCCGCAACCACCCAAAAGAACGAACCATTTTTTAGCGCAAAGTATGGGTTGGGATGGAAAAAAGTTAGTCGTCGAACTTTCAGGCCAGGTTCAATTAGAAGATTCAGAAATCAGTTTAACGGCAATTATAAAAGAACATTCGGGCATAAAACATTATTTTGCATTAGCGCATCTGGGTGATAAACCTGATTTTCACTTAGCCGAAAGTTTTATTTTAAAAAGATAACGGGGAAACATGAAATTAGGTCTTGAAGTCTTATTAGCAAATAAAAAATTAATCCAAGAGTTGAAAAAAAAGCGTGTGGCTTTAGTTTGTCATCCGGCTAGCGTTGATTCGAATCTGAATCACAGCTTTGACTTGCTCCATAAAAATGTGGGGCTGTCGGCCGCATTTGGTCCCCAGCACGGCGTAAAAGGCGAAAAGCAAGATAACATGATTGAAAGCGAAAATCTGACGCATCCCGAATATAATATTCCAATTTTTAGTCTTTACGGCGAAGTTAGAAGACCGACAGCCGAAATGATGGCGACTTTCGATGTTCTCATATTTGATTTACAAGATTTAGGCTGCCGCATTTATACTTTCATCACCACTTTACTTTACGTCATGGAAGAGTGCGCGCGATTAAATAAAACCCTGATCATACTAGATCGGCCTAACCCCGCAGGACGCGAAGTTGAAGGGCATACATTACAATCTGGTTTTGAATCTTTTGTCGGTGCAGGTCCATTTCCGATGCGACATGGATTAACTCCAGCCGAAATGGCCCTTTTTTATAAGGAACATTTCAATTTAAAATTTGATTTAAAAATCATTAAGATGAGCGGTTATAAGCCTAATCAAAAACCCGGGTTCGGTTGGCCCGTCGACCGGGCCTGGGTGAATCCCTCACCGAATGCGCCGACCCTGAATATGGCCCGGTTTTATCCGGGAACTGTGATCATTGAAGGGACCACGTTAAGCGAAGGCCGTGGCACCACTCGAGCACTTGAACAAGTGGGTGCTTCGGATCTTGATTTCGCCAAGATCATCGCACTGATGAAAAAGAAAGCGCCGTTGTGGTTGCAAGGGGGTATTCTACGCGAATGCTATTTTGAGCCCACCTTTCATAAGCATGCAAAAAAACTTTGTCACGGGTTTCAAATTCATACGGATTCACCCCAGTACCAGCCGCAAAAATTTAAGCCTTACCGGTTGATTGCATTAATGCTTAGATGTATTCGCGAGCTTTACCCGCATTACGCTATTTGGCGTGATTTTGCCTACGAATACACGGTGGGAAAGCCGGCGATCGATGTGATTACTGGTGGATCCCATTTTCGAGAATGGGTCGATCATTTAAAGTCGACCCCGCAGCAGCTTGACCAAATTTTAAAAGCTGATGAAAAAGCTTGGATCAAAAAAAGCCAAAAATATCTACTTTACAAATAACTAACTCATTTTGAGACAATCAAATGTAAATGACCTTAAATTTACTTCGGTGAATGCCGATAGTTTCATATACAACAAGGGATATTCATGAAAAATTTAACCTCGCTGGTTGGCTTCGCGTTTCTTTCAACTGTTTTATTTTCTTGTGCGAAAGAAAGCCCCAAAGAAAATTTAAAAGAAGCGCAGCTTTGTTTGAATACGGCGCCGGCTTCCGCTGCGCGCGATTGCGTAGCAAAAATTTCGACTGATTATTCCCAAGCTGCATACAAATTAAAGTGCGCCGCCGTTTTTATTTCTGAAGGTGTAACGGTTCTTACGTTCACCGAAGCATTAGATAAATTAAAGAATACGGGGACTTGCACCGGAGGTTGTTCATCTACGGTTACAGCCATTAGCACTCTTAATTTTCATTCGGGAAGCAATTTAAGTACGGACGCCGCCGAGCGGGCAGCCAATGTTGCAACGTCGGTCGAAGCGTTCGCATTATGTTCACTGTCTGGCGCTAAGATCTATACCGATATTAGTTCACTATTTAGAATAGGAACTGAGATTGCCATGTTAGCGTACTTGAGCACGGGAGGTGCTGCGCCGACCGAAGATCAAATGAAGGCAGCCGTGGCTTCGATGAGTGATGCCACCGCGGGATCAATTGTCACGGCAACTTACAATTCATCATGCGTGAATTCGACCAGTGAATCAGAATCACTTAAGAAGTATTGCGATGAACTTGGAGTTTCAATGAACAGCGGAAGCACGACGGCATCAATCGGTTCATGCTTTAAAAATAAACTGGTGAATCCAAGCTTCGTTTGCCCATAAGTTACAGTTGAAAACTAAAAGTTAAAACCTAATTTTGCGGCGTAAACACGATTTTCAATTTTCGTTTTAGAAGTTCCTACTTCTTCACCGTAAGTCAGCGCATCGATGTGAATAATTCCAAATAGAAAAGTGACCCCCGCCGTGTAATACATTTGATTCATACCACCGCGGATTTGTGATTTGAACCAGCTATTTGGGTAGTAATCAAATTCAAGTCCGGCGTGCAGCGACTTTGTTAATGAGATATCCGGATGAAGAATATTTTTAAAATCCACCATCGAACGCAAAGTCAGATCTCCAAATTTAGAAATTTCATATTGTGTTCCCGCATCGATGAGAAAATTCATCTTATTTGGAACTTCAGTGGCATCTTTATTGACCATTTTTGATTGCGTAAAAGAACCACCAAGAATATTTCTAAAAACTAAACCAAATGTAAGCGGAAACTTTTCGACGGGCGCCGGTACGGCGGCCACTTCAGTTTTAGCTTTCTCTTTTAATTTTTTTCCTTTATTTTTCTTTGCGGTTTCGACCACCGGTGTTTTCACCGGATCTGTTCCGGTCGGAGCGGCCGGTAAAGCAGCCGGCACGGTTGTCGATACGGCCGTTGGAGTTTCTATTTTCTTCGCATCGGCTTTCGCAGTATTGGAAGAGGCGGTTTCAGAAATAGTGGTCACGACCAGCGAGTTAGGCTCGGCCTGAACGCTGCGCTTTTCCTCTGCAGCTGGGTCCGGAAGTAGATCGCCTTCAGGAATTAAAGACGGCTTTTTTTCCTTGTTTGAAGTTTCATTAACTTTTGTATCTGTCGTTTTGGCATCTGGCGCATCGGTCTTTTCTAATGTAACCTCTTCAGAATTTTTCGTTGTCACGGGAGCTGTAGCGCTATCCGTTTTTGAATTAAACCAGTTTGGCGTCCATAAAAAACCAATGTCGAAATCGATACTAGTACCTTCTTTGAAACGCTTTGTGCTTAAAATATTGGGATCAGAAGCTAATTCAAGTGCGCTGACGCTGCGATCGACCGACACGCGGTGAATGTATTTTGCCGTGATTCCGCCGGCGATAAATTTATTAATATCTTTTCCGTAGCCATAGGCGATTGAAGTATCACCGATGACATTCAAATCGATCGCCGGCCCCAGTTGGCGGTTGAATGACATATCGATCGTCAGATTGGCGGGCAGTATGGCGACGCCCCAGTTTTTTCGAGTCCAAAAAATTTCTGCCGCCTGCACCGATCCGCCTAAAGTTTTTCCGTAGTACTGATCCAGTACGCCAGACACTGCGGCAGCCTTTTCTGATTCTGTTCCAGAGGCTGAGGCTTTTGTAATATCATCCATCAAAGTTTTGGTTTTTGGCGAAAAACCTACGCCGACCACTGAAAATTGAACTTCGTTGTAACGCTTTTTCGCAAAGCCCGCTGGATTATAAAACATAAGACTGTAATCATCGGCCACGGCCGTGAAGGCATTGCCCATTCCCATGGCGCGAATCGAAGTATACTGATTGTGAATTTTGGTACTGAGTGATTCATCTGCGTAAGCGAAAGTTGAGATAAGAAGAAGAGCAAAAACTGAAATTTTCATCATAGTAAGTCCTATTGTTTATTAAGCAATAGTACGTTTAAGTGGGCGTAAAAAAAATCTTATCGTGAAATTAAATTCGCTAAGCCATTCATTGGGCTAGTCCTAATTGTGGGCTACGCTGCAAAGATTCTAACTTACTGGCCCTTGCTAGTCCCAATATCGCGCGGATCGGCTACCGCCGTCATTTGATCGCCTTGGCGTGAGGTCGCCATGATTTTACAGATAAAAGGCTGCAATTTGATATCATATCCATACGACTTCAATTTATCGACTTCAGCCATTGCGGGTCCCGGTTGCTCAATCAAAAGTTTATCCGGGTTCCACTGATGATGAATTCGGATGTTCGTAACAGATTCCCAAAGCGGAAGTTTAAAAAATAAATGATTATAAATTGTCTGCGCTGTGCAGCTGATAATCGTGGTTCCGCCTGGTGCACCGATCGCCATCACCGGTTTTGACTGAGCATCTAGAATAATTGTCGGGGACATACTTGATAAAGGTGTTTTCAGCGGTTGAATTTCATTCGCGCGACCGCCAATTGCACCGTATAAATTCGCTTGTCCGGCTTGAATTGAAAAATCATCCATCTCGTTATTCAGTAAGATTCCCGTTTCGGGTGCCACAATGCCTGCACCCATCCAGCCATTGATCGTTTGGGTCGAACTGATTGCATTGCCTTCAAGGTCCATCATCGACATATGCGTTGTTTCAACCGATTCTTTTTTTACGCTAAATTCACCGGCTTGCACTTGGGCGGCAGTCCGCGCTTTCATTGGCAAAATGTCGGCTCGGCGTTTTTGCATATAACTTAAATCAGTTAAGTTCATAACCGGCACTTTATAAAAATCAGGGTCTCCAAGATGAACAGCGCGGTCCGCAAAAACCGATTGCAAAGTCGCTGCCTTCAAGTGAATTCCTTCGGCCGTATTTAAATCATTTAACGATAGTTTTTCGTTTTCAAGCATTTTTAGGAATTGATAGACATGAATGCCGCCAGAACTTGGGGGCGGCATCGAGAAAAACTTGTAGCCAAGAAAATCGCCTTGAATCGGGGTGCGCCATTTCACTTGGTAATCCATAAAATCTTTTTTTCGAATGATTCCATTTCTTTTCACCGAAAAGTCGGCAAATTTTTCTGCCAGCTCTCCGTGATAAAAAGTTTTAGCCCCATCGCGTGCGATTAATTCTAAACTTTTTGCTAAATCTTTTTGTACAAGGTGATGTCCGGTTGGAAGAGCTTGCGCATTTTTTGTCAGGAATATTCGGCGTGCTTCCGGATCTTTTGCGAGCACGGCTTGGCGATCGACCAGGGCTTCGTGCAATTCTTCGTAAACGGGAAATCCAGTTCTTGCTAACTCAATCGAAGGCGCCATCACTTTTTTCCACGGAAGCTTTCCGTATTTTTGATGAACTTCAGAGAGACCTTTGACTAAACCCGGAATTCCCACGGCTAAAATTCCGTCTTGGGCCAGTAAGGGCTGGGCTTTTTTTTGTGCATCTAAATACATATCACGAGTCGCCTTGTGCGGGGCCCGCTCGCGAAAGTCTAACGCCATTGTTTTTTTTGTTTTTGCATCGTGATAAACTAAAAACCCACCGCCACCAAGACCGGTCGACTGCGGTCGCTCGACTGAGATCGCAAACGAAGCGGCCACAAAAGCATCAATCAAATTACCACCTTGCTTTAAAATCTCTTCGGCAATTTTGGTTGTGGCTATGCCTTGGGTTGAGATGACGTAATTTTTCCCGTGCGCTTCAGCTGTTGCGCGAGATTGGTTTAATTGCGCGGTCGGTAGGTGGCCGCCATTTGCGGCTGACTGAACCGGTTTCGTATGTTGACAAGAAACCAATAGCAAAAAGGTAACTGAAAGTTTTAAGACTAGATTCATAAATGCTCCGCTTAGGCTGAGATTTGTTTTTGGTATTTTGATTCTGCAAATCCATAAATAGAAAATGCGATAAAACCGATAGCAACTAAAGCAATTAAAAATTGTCCGAAAGGTTGTTGTCGCAATACTTTCCAAGCCATGCTTATTCCGCCAGCCTTTTGACTGTTAAAATGAAAGGCGGCTTGAAAGAAAAATGAGCCAATCAACAAGAACACAAAGCCGCGTGCGATAAAACCAAATTTGCAAATCGGACTCAGCCAAGATCTTAATTCATTTGGAAGATTCAGCTGCTCCATATATTTACTTTTCCAGCCGATAATAAATTGTGTTATTCCAAAACCAATAATGATTAAAGCGAATGCGCCGGTAATCAGTTGTCCGAATGGCTGGGATAAAAGCCACTGCGCCAAACTGCGTTCAGAGCCTGCACTGTTAGCGGATAAAGAAAAAATTAATTTTATTGCGTAGATTCCTAGTAAGGCATGGGTGAAGCCGCCAATCGCGTAGCCGAATCGTTTGATGATCGCTTTCCGGTCGCTGCCAACATGACTGACATCCATGAAGCTTTGCGCGAATCTCCAAAGTGAATACGAAAATAAACCGCACGCTAAAATAAAAAGTAGTACGTGCCCGAGTGGTTGCTCCATCAGCTGACGTAGTGCGCCTTTTGAATCCGTTGCGGCTCCGAGCGGGCTGCCAATAATTAAAAGTATGGTAAAACAACCCATCAAAAAATAGACAATGGCTCTGGCCAAATAGCCCAAACGGGCGATGACGGTCAGTTTCATGTTAATTAATTACCAGTGGTTTCAACCGGTGGAACCGTCGTATTCGCTGAATTAGATTCAACAGCTTTATTCTCAGTGGGCGTTGGATTTAACTCTTTTTTCTGGCCCGCAATTAACGCAACGACAATGGCTGCTAGAACCAATGCGATCAATCCAATAAATAATTTGTTGGAAAATTTGCGTTCACTTTTTCGATTATGTCCGGTGGTACTTGAATCTATTATGCTCATGCGATTACCGTAGTTCAAATAATTCAGGGTGGTCAATAAATTAGAAACAGAACTTGTGGGAAAGCTAATAACCAAAGGGGTAATGTTCAAAAATTCCCCAAGCTCATGGTTTACTTGAAACGTTTTATTTTCGGTTAGTGGTTTGGCGTTGCAATTCTCCTCAATTATTCACAGCTATATGTCGACTGTTTGACGGCGGCGTATTCTTCCGCGGGGTACTGACTAAGAATGTAAGCCTTCGCGGCCTCACGACCTTTTCGTCCAATTTCTTTTAAATGCTCTAAAACCGTTCTGAATTTAACGATTGCATCAAACTGCTGAACCTCGCCCGAGCTTAAGTGAGGGATTTGCATCTCGGTTGAAAATAGACTTGTGCGCTGAAAAGATTCATCAACAACAGCTTTTGCTTCGTCCCGGGTATTTTTTTTTCCGATGTAGTTAAAGGCAGAGTAGCTGTGCTTAGTGCAGAAACGACCCAGGCTTGAATTAAAATTATATTCGATAAACTGAATATCGTTCGCGGTGAAGATATTTTGCACAAGTTTTCTGAAGTGCGTAAACGCCGGTTTTACCATGACCCTAAGAGTGTCTCGGTAAAAACCATTTCGTTTCGGAAAAAGTTGCGCCACTTGGTCTGCATTGATGATGCCTTCGGAAATCAGCGCAGCGATCGTTTCTTTTTTTAAAGGAATCGGGTGAACCACGTTGATAAAGCGGATGTCTCCCGGAATCTTAATTTCAATAAAAGTGTTTCCATAATCTTTCGATATTAATGGATCGATCGCGAAGTAAAGACCCGGGCCAGCCGCGTAATTTTTTGGTGAGTCATCATTGAATTTAGAATTCCAAAAAGAACCTGCCCGTTGCGACATATAGCTGTGTGTGTATTCGTGCCTGCCGCTTTCACTTTCTAACTGGTTCCAAATTTTTTGCAGAAAAAAGTAATTAAATATTTTTTTTTCGGTAGATATGGTTTTGGACGCCGCTAAAAGGTCTTTCGTTAAAAGGCTTTGCGCCACAGAGATTTGCGCCTGCGTTTCTTGCGTCAATAAATCTGTCGGTGGCACAGTTTCTTGAGCGAAAACATTAAGTAAAGAAGTGAACGAAATGATGAAAGTTAAAAGATATTTTTGCATGTCCAAAAGACTAAACTGATTCGTTTGATCAGTGTACTAAAATCAAGGTTGGACAGCAGACAAATAGATATTTTATTACCGCGCAATTTTCGCGACTGATGTCATGCATTATAGTTCGGATATGAATTACGCGCCAGTTATGCATAGGCTGTAGTCGCCTAGACTTTATGCTTGCAAAAGTTTTTATCATTCCAGTGAAACTTTTGGTGATTTTCTGCTTTGAAAATAACCTTAAAGCCTTCAATGAAGTGCAACCGCAGTTGCTAAAATGGCCTTTTTTTTTGACGTTTGCCTTGTCTTTTTTTTCTTACAATTGCTGAAGTCTGCTCGCACGAATGAATAATTTGAATGTTAGAAAAATATAAATTTACAACAAAAAATTAAACTCTCATGACCGACTTATAAATTCAAGTAATAGAAAACATCAAAAATTACACGCGCTTAAGTGAGACGTATCAAGTTGATACTTGTCTCAGCAATTTATCTAATTTGAGACCTGGGTTCAATTTGTGTTCGGGGAAATCTAATTTTAGGGGGATATGTGAAAATAATAAACTGGCTAACGCCAAGTTAACCGAAATTCTAGCATCATGGAAATTATTCGCGAAAATCTTGTGGTGCAATTAAAGGCCATTCGTCGTAGCCAAGCCGAAAGCGAGATGTATCCGACAAAGCTTGTCGAACTGTCAGCGTATGAGCGCCAAGCGTTCATACGCGAAAGTGCCATTGCGTTTGATACAAGTATTAATGACATTTTATCTGCAACAAAGATGTTGTTGAAGCTGACCTTGAACAAATTTCTAAATTTTTACAGTCGCGCAAAGGTCGATTGTTTTAAAAACCACCCGCTAAACTTAAGAAGAATTTTTGGTGCTTAGCGATATAAAAAAGTCTCGTAATGAGATTTTATTTTGGATCAAGCTACTCACGTAAAACCTTGAAAGTTCAACGAATTCTAGTCCAAACACAGTGGAACTGAAACGGTTTAGTCAGGTCTAATTTAGTACTTATTAAAAGTTAAAATTAGTAACGAATATTATCAAGCTGAAGTAAAAAAATTCCGATTATTCGGCTAT
This sequence comes from Bdellovibrio sp., assembly GCA_043760925.1. GTDB lineage: Bacteria > Bdellovibrionota > Bdellovibrionia > Bdellovibrionales > Bdellovibrionaceae > Pseudobdellovibrio. Next base: position 42,868 of record JAYUOK010000054.1, read on the forward strand.
GAAACTCACAATCCAAATCTTCATTTTTTCAATCCTATGGGCTTCGGTATCGTTTGCCGCTGCGGAAGCAGATTCAATGAAGATTCGAGTCGTCAAAATCAAAGGTGCTAAACCAGCAGCACCTCCAAAACCTTTCAGTGTGATTGGCTTTTCTAAGCTAGCGAAAAACAGAATGCCAGCGTCCGCGGCCGCGACGCCGGTTTCATTTTCAAAAGAGGCCGATGATGCGGTCGTTAAAAGATTGATTACTCATCGTGTTCTTTTGCAAGTTAAGAATAATTTAGAATCATACTACGAAAATAAAGACAAGAAATCTCAAAATAAACTACTAAGCGTTTTTGAGTTCGAACAACGGATTTTCGTAAAAAAAGATTTAGCTGATTTTACCGAGAAGCCCAAGTTTGAACTACAAGATTTAGTTTTATTTATCGTAACGAAAGAAGGCCACACGAGTTTCGAAGTTGACGACCCAATCAAAGGACACTTTCGAATTAACGGTCAGAAAATTAGGTTTCAGCATTTTTCTCAGTATGCAGACATCAAAAAGAAAATTCAAAAGTTGAATAAAGAAATGAAAACGTCTCAGCATCCTTTGTTTGACCTATTAGTTCCGACTGCAAATGCAGTCGTTCCATTGATGGCGGCACCGCTTTACTATGGAGCTACAACAATTACTGTCGCGTGTATGCGAATCTGTCCAGCGGTATCGGCCTCGGCCGGTGCGGCCGTAACAAAAGTCGCAACGACGCCTGGATTAAAAGAATCGATGACTAAATTCCTTTTGAATCCATGGACAATCGGACTTGGAAGCGGAGCTTGGAATGCATGTATGTTTACCGGAGCGATGGCCGGAAATAATTGCGCGACACCATTTAAATGGGTTGCTTGCCAAGTTGGAGTTCAAAATGACAACTGCGTTTCTAAGGCGGGCGACATGCAAGCAAAAATTGTTGAAAAAGGCGATACGGCCGAGACGACAACAACTGTCATTGAAGAAGTGAACGGCGGAAAATGTAAACCCTACGAGGCCGGCAAAAATGCGACTGGTTTTTCAAAGCAAATTATTGTGAAGACCATTCGTAAAGCTGACATATTAAAAGCTAATCCGGAAGCTCCAGTTCCGCCGGCGACTTCAACAAGCAAATTTCATTTTGAGTATCAGCCAAACCCGCTTGAGCCCGAAAAGTTAATTATTCGCTCGGTGACTGAATCGATTAAAAATGCGCAGGGAACTATGATCGGGCAACGCATTTGGACGGCTGATGGAGCCAACTTTAAGGTCACGCAATTAGATGAGTTCCAGTTAAATACCCCAGAAGGAATGCGTTATAGGCCCGAGGCGTTGTCTTGTACAAAAGATGCTGCTAAAAAGCCCGAGTGCCAGGCGTTGATTCAACATTTCAGAACTCTGGGAGAAAAAGTGAACTGTGCTTTTGAAAATAAAGAAGCCGTTGTCGATCAACTTAAAAAAGAAACAAAAGAAAACGAAAAAAGCGGAGTTGCGAAATAATCGTTCGCGAACTTCACTTACCGTTCAATTAGCCTATTTCCACAACGCGACAAGATTGCGTAACTCATGATAGTCTTGTTCACCGTATTTCTCATGATCAATTTTTAACGGATTGCGGGTTCTAACCACGATCAAGTTTTTTGCCGGGTAGACGTAAATATACTGACCACCCCAACCTGCAGCTAAATAAATATCGTAGCTGGCTTTGTTGCGCTGGCTTTGTGTTTTTTGAAGCCACCAAAGTAATCCGTAGTCGGCAAGGCTTGAGCTTTTTGCTAGAAGTAATTGAACTGTCGATTCACTGACGATTTGCTTGCCTTCAAACTTACCTTTATTCAAAATCATTTGGCCCAGCTTAATTAACGCCTGAGGGCTTAAACTCATTCCACCCGCGATGGCTTCTTGGCTCATTTGATCTTTACGCCAAGTCATGTTTTCGATGCCCATGGGTAAAAATATTTTCTGATTCACGTACGCTTCGGCCGTTTGGCCGGATGAATCAGCTACTACTTTTTGCAGTAGGGTCGTAGCGATATTACTATATTCAAAATACGTTCCCGGGGGATGCGCGGGCTTAAATACTCGTGCGGAAGCAATAAGATCAGCGTTTTTAAAAAATCCTTCGGGAGCATTTTCGTCGGTGATTCCGCTGGTGTGATTTAAGATCATCATTAAAGTGACCTTTGACTGCAGACGATCATTTGCCCACTCAGGAAACCAGGTACTCATCGGTGTGTTCAATGATTCAATTTTCTTTTCTTCTAACAGCAGCGCAACAGCCAGTCCGGTTACGCTTTTTGTAATGGATTGAACATTTTGTACGTGCTCAGGCCCGTTCGCATATTCTGAAAATAGGGTTTGCCCGTTACTGATAACCACAAATGAATCCGAGCCAGTGGCTCGGGACTGCAAGATCATTTTATCAAGTAACACTTCATTTGCTGCAAAAGAAAAGCAGCCAATAAATAGTGTAACAATAATCAAAACAGCTTTAAACGCATTTGGATAGGTTTGTACTTTTGTTTTCATAACCCCGGGTTACATCAAGAATACGCTTTGTCGCAATTAAATTAGGGTTGCTAATTGACTTGGTTTTAAAATCAATGGAAAAGTTGAAGATATTACGTAGTTCGATGACGTTTATGGGCCTAAAAAATTGGCTAAAGCGCGTCCCTATGGCAGTATCTTCGAAACTTTTAAGGATATATGAATTTTCTAAGACTCAACGATTTATTGCTGTCAGTCCTCTTCGAGAACGAAGATATTTTAGCTATCGATAAGCCGTACGGAATTAATAGTCATACGAATGATTCGAAAGTGGGTAATGAAGATACCATCCACGACGGCCTGATCGAAATTTATGAACGTCATTTGGCGGTCAAGCTGCATGTGGTGCATCGGCTTGATCAAACCACGACAGGTGTCATCATTTTTGCAAAATCGCTGGAAGCCGCGAAAAAGTATGCCGACTTTTTTTTTCAACGGCAGGTGAAAAAGACGTATTGGTTTATCACGGGAAATCGTTCGACCAAACATCAGTTCCATATCGACAAAGTGATTGTGCATAAAGCTAAAGACCTTGAAGCAAAGACTGATTTTAAATGTTTGAAAAAAGATTCACAATTTGAATTGTGGCAGGCAAATCCCTTAACCGGTCGAAATCACCAAATTCGTATTCACGCCGAAGAGGCGGGTATTCCCTTATTAGGTGACGAAAAATATAGCGGAGAGCCGTATCCGTTTTTATGTTTACATAACCACCGGATTGAGTTTCCAAACGGAATCAGCATTGAATCAAAACCGCCGCGCTACTTCGGCGAACTTTCATTATTAAAAAATCAAGTTCTTGCGAAGGCGCTGTTTGAGGCCGATCGCCGGGACCGCCTATTCAGTCAAGCAGACGGGGATCAATGTTTTCGCCTTGTCCACAACAAAAATGATTTTAAAGATTTAGAATTTACGGTCGATCAGTTTGGGCCAGTGTTAGTCTTATCGTGTTACGAAGAACAGTGGAGTGAGGCGAACACCAAAGCCTTCACAGAATTTGCAAATGAACGAGGCAAGCCTATCATTGTGCGAATGATGCTGAACCGGGGTAAAGATGCCGTGAACAAGTCGCAATTTATCATTAGCCCTAGTCAGCAAACGATCGCCTTAGAAAACGCCTGGGTGGCGAAAGAAAATCAGCTTAACTACGAAATGCGCTCAGATTCGGGCCTCTCATTCGGTTTATTTTTAGATCAGCGATTGCAAAGAAACTGGGTGTTAAATCATTCAAAGAATAAAAAAGTATTAAACCTATTTGCCTACACCTGCGGATTTAGTGCCGCCGCCGCAAAAGGCGAGGCCGCCGAAGTCACCTCGGTTGATACCAATAAAAACGTTTTAAGCTGGGGGCGTCGAAATTTTGAAATCAATCAGCTATCGACCGAGACCCACAAATTTCTTTGCCGTGATAGCTTAGTTTTTTTAGACCAAGCTAAAACCAAAGAGCTTAAATACGATCTGATTATTTGCGATCCACCCTCTTTTTCACGCGGAGAAAAAGGTGTTTTCAAAATTGAAACAAGCATCGAAGCGCTGATAAAAAGCTGCTTGCAGTGCTTGAATCCAAACGGAAGTTTACTTTTTTCAACTAATTTCGAGAATTTTGTAATCGATGATATTCGAAAAGCCATCCTCAAGGTTCAAACGGCTTTAGGTCTTAAAGATTTAGAAATCAACTGCATTCACTCAGCACTTGATTTCGAGCTGGTCGGGAAGCGTTCAATTTTAAAATCATTTCTGATCCGTAAAAAAAATTAACTCTTTATCGGAAAAGAAAAATAAAAAGTACTTCCGATTCCTAAAGTAGATTCAACCCAAAGTTTTCCTTGATGAGCTTCGACTAACATTTTCGAAATATAAAGTCCTAAACCCAAACCCTGCCGGTCTTTATTCTTCAGCTGTGCAAAGCGTTCGAATATTGTATGTAAATTTTCATGCGGGATGCCAGGTCCGCTATCTTTAACCGACATCACGATATCGTTTCCAACTTTTTCACCGGTGACCGTGATCGTGCTATCAGAGTGAGTAAATTTCAACGCATTACCGATTAGATTAGAAAGTATCTGCGTGATTCGATCTTTGTCACACTGGACAGTTCCAAAATACGCCGAGGTTGTCTTTTCAATTGTAATATTCTTTAGACTTGCCGCGTGCCGACAGCCCTCGATCGCTTCTTGAATAATATTTTTGATGTTATGATCACCCAATTGCAATTGCAATTTTCCTTCGGCCACTCGTTCTAGATCTAAAATGTCGTTAATCAAGCGCAAAGAATATTTTGCATTCCGCTTGATAAACTCAAACCAATGCCGAGTATCAGGCGAAAGTTTGAATTCTTCGTCGTCAAGCAGCGCTTCTGAACAAGAAAGAATGGCACCAATCGGGTTTCGCAAATCATGGCTAACGATCGCGGCGAATTCATCGCGGGTTGTTAAAGCGACCTTGGTTGTTGAGTGAGATAATTTCTCATCACTAAATTGTTTGGTCGAGCGGGTCACTTCAAAATCAGATCTGGTTCGCTCATGTAACAAATTAGAGTCCGTGTGCTCGCGCTCTTTCAATAATAACTCAATGGTTGCGCTATCATTGAGTTCGCGTTCGATTTCGATGGCGCGGTCCATATTTAATCGCTCATTGCGCACAATTTTATCAAAGCTAAGTCTTTGTTCTGCGATGACAAATTCGGCTGAAATTTCGAAATGAGTTTTAATACTTAAAGGATTTTTACGATCGGCCTCGCGATCCACATCGGCAAGATGACGGGTATTTTCCCGCGCAGCATCTGATTTTTTTCGTTCAGTTCGAACAGTGTTATCCGTATCGCGCTTCACGCGTTTTTGTAACGCTAGAAAAGATGAGTCCGTCCGCACCCGCTCGGTCGATAGACTTGAATCTGTCTGACCGCGTTCTTGACTTAAAATTTTCGAAGGTTGTTCAGGTGATTTCACAAATAACTCCTTAGTTCACCCAGCTGCACAAATTTAGAAAGCCAAGTGACCCTCACACTACTCTTAAATAGAGCGGTAGATACGGGCACTATTTCTAATGGCAGGTGGTCGGTATGAGAAATTAACTAGACCTTATTTAGGCAAACAAACCTGCTTAGGCTTAACAGGCGCCGCTCATATTTTGAATTATTGAACTAATTGCGCTAACTTGTTTAGAAAATAACCTTCTAGAGGAATTGATGTCGAATTTATTTGAAAGCGTGGCCGCAGGAGAAATTGTACTAAAAAATCGTATCGTGATGGCACCGTTGACCAGGCAGCGCGCGCATGAGGCTCGGGTTCCGAATGCTTTAATGAAAAAGTATTACGTACAGCGGGCTAGCGCAGGTCTCATTCTGACGGAGGCGACTGCGGTTACTCCGATGGGCGTTGGTTACGCGAATACGCCCGGTATTTGGAATGAACAGCAAGTCGTGGGTTGGAAAGAAATCACCCAAGCCGTGCATCAGGCAGGTGGCCAGATTGTTTTACAGCTTTGGCACGTGGGCCGAATTTCAGACCCTTCGTTTTTAAATGGTGAATGGCCGGTCGCACCCAGTGCCGTCGCGCCCGATGGTCATGTTAGTTTAGTCAGACCGATTAAAAAGTTTGAGACCCCGCGCGAGCTTCAACGTGAAGAAATTGTCGAGCTGGTGGAAACCTTTCGACAAGCGTCTGAAAACGCAAAGCGGGCCGGATTTGATGGAGTTGAAATTCACGGCGCGAATGGTTATTTGCCCGATCAATTTCTGCAAAGTAAAACAAATTTAAGAACGGATGATTACGGCGGAAGCTTAGAGAACCGCGCCCGTTTCTTACTAGAAATAACGGATGCCGCTATTTCGGTTTGGGGTGCGGGTCGGGTGGGCGTGCACCTATCACCACGTGGTGATTCGAATTCTATTGGTGATGCGAATCCGCGCGAAACTTTTACCTACGTGGCTGCGGCCCTGAAGACTAGAAAAATTGCATTTATTTATTTACGCGAAAAACAGGGTGATGGTTACTTAACGCCCGAAATAAAGAAAATTTTTGGCGGTCACATCATCGCGAATGAAGGTTTAACGCCTGAACTGGGTCAGCAGCTGCTCGACCAAGGGATTGTGGATTCAATCTCTTTCGGCCGAATGTTTATTTCAAACCCTGACCTGGTAAAAAGAATCGAGTTGAAAATTCCCTTGCAACCCTTTGATACCAGTACATTTTATAGTGCGGGAGAAAAAGGCTACACCGATTACCGAACGGCCGCCGAGTCATGACATCAACGTGATTTATTTATAGTGTATCCAATATGACGCATCGATTTTTTAGGCCCGTACTCTATGTACTATTAAGCTTAGTGCCATTAATTTGTCTTATCGTAGTGGAGGCATTTCCTTTTCCCTACGTGACTGGGAAAAATTTTATCTTTCGAATTCTCATCGAAATTATTTTTGCCCTGTGGGTTATCGCACGCTACTTTGATTTGAACCTTCGCACTGAACCATCACGAATGACGAAAACATTTTTTGTTTTTATTGCTGCGATGGCTGTTTCGGGCCTGGTCGGGGAAAACTCATTTCGAAGCTTCTGGTCTAATTTGTCTCGCATGGGAGGTTTCATCACTTACTTGCATTTGTTTGCCTATTACATTGTTTTGACGAGTGTTTTGAAGTCAGAAAAAAGTTGGCGTGATTACTTAAGGGTGTCGATGATCGTTTCGGTTGCGGTCAGTGTTCATGCCTTTCTTCAAGCACTCGGTGAAAGTGCCGTGGTCTCAATCGATCGACCCGATGCAACTTTTGGAAACCCGGCCTACTTGGCCATCTATTTAGCTTTTCACGTGATCTTCGGATTTTTACTTATGACTGGTGAAAAAGACCGTAAAAATCTTTTCATTTTCGGAACCATGACCAGCGTGAATGTATTTGGTCTTTTTTTAACCCAAACCCGCAGTGCGGTTTTAGCATTGTCATGTGGTTTGGTTCTATTTTTCTCTTTATTAGTATACAGGCAAAATCGACAGAAAATAAAAGCCACAGTTCTGAAGTTTACTTTCGTACTTATTTTCAGTTCTTTTCTAATCACGGCTTTTAAATTCATAGATCCCGCTGGTCATTTAAAAACAGATCGAATTTTAAAAACCTCGCTACATGAAAAATCGGTGCAATCTCGACTTTTCATTTGGCAACTAGCTCAAAAAGCGTTTTTTGAAAGACCAATTTTGGGATGGGGTCAAGAAAACTTCATTTATACCTTCAAGCATTATCAGCCCGCCATGTGGGACGAACCTTGGGCCGATCGCGCGCACAACAATTTATTAGAATGGTTAGTTAGCGGTGGTGTCGTCGGAGGAGTTTGCTATCTTTTACTTTTTGGAATTCCTCTGTGGCTTATTTGGGTGAAGCCTCGAAAACCAGAATTACTAGTTCGATCAACGTCTACCCACCATACGATTCGGGCGGGCGTGACCGGTTTGCTCGTCTGCTATTTCGTAAACAGCATTTTCATTTTCGATCAAATAACCACCCTCATTATTTTAGCGCAAATCTTTGCCCTGACCTATTTTATTGAGATTTCGAATGATGAAATGCCACAAGCAAATTCGTTCAAAAGAGTTCCGTACTACCACATTTCGGCCGTACTTGTTTTTCTTGGTTTTATTTTATATCAGGTGAATTTTAAGCCTATGTTATATCTGTCGGAATTCAAAAATGTAATCAGCGAATCTGGCGTTCTAAACAAAAATCAGAATGGAATTACTCCGCACGCAATCAATCGTCTTGTTGATAAAAAAGTATTTTACCGCCCCGAGATTCGTGAACATCTTATCATTTCTTCTATGCTAGCGGCGCAGCAAGGTAGCACGGAAGAGGCATTGCAAAAAATTTATCAGCAGGCCGATGAAGAATTAAATATAGAACTCAAACGTGATCCAAAAAATTTGTACCTCAAACAATTGGGACTCCGTTTTTACACCCAGTTCAATCAGTATGACCAGGCGAACGCATTAGCTCAGCAGGCACTGCAAATTTCACCCGTGCACCAAATAACTTTTGCCGATCTAGGGCAAATGCATCTAAAGAAGGGCGATTTAGCTCGAACGGCGGATGCTTATTTGAAGGTCTATGAACTAGATTCCACTTTTCCGATGGCTCAAGTTTATCGTAGTGCGGGTCTTATCTACAAAAACCAAATCAACGACGCAAAACGATCGATTCAAAATTTAGAAAAAATAGATACGAAATACGCGTTACATGCGGATATTTTGTTAGCGTGGCTTAACACCCATCAGTTAGGGGAAGTTAAAGAGATGCTCGTCCGTAAAGAAAAAGAGAAATTAATTGATGCAACGGATTTTATATTACTGGGCCAGTATTTTCTGATCTACGGTCAAAAAGAAAAAGCTATGCAGTCTTTAACTGAAGCAAAGCGGTTGGGCTATTCGAACAGCTTACTGCTTCAGTCCTTAATAGAAAAAGCCCGCTAACCGGAAGCTTGCGAACTAGTACCCAGCGTAAATCAGGCTTCCACCTTTTAAAGATTTAACCACGCGATCACGGTAATTCATGGTGACGGCCGGGCAACCCCAGCTGCGGCCCTGAACAACCGTTGATTCTTGAACATAATTTGCACCATGAATAACGACGGCGCGGCGACGGGCATTTGAATTAGTTGATGAAAGCCCATCCAAACGTAACGAAAGTCCGTACTTTCCTGAATAAGTTTCAGCCGCAAGGTAAAAACCAAGTGATGAAGCATTTGATCCAGAAGAATTTGAAAACTTTTCGGCCATACCGTCATGATTTGAATCAGAGCCTTTACCATGCGAAGTGTGAATCGCCCATACTGATCCGGTCTTCATATCAATAATATAAAATCGCGCCTGTTTCGAAGTCTTGCTAAAATCAATGACCGATAGAAAGTTTTTATTTTTAATTAACGATTGATTTTTGTCGAAGTAAACCAATGCGGCTTTCAGATGCTTATCTTGTATTAAACGTTGAGGGTCTAAATGACTATATCTTGCCAGTATCTGCGCTTCTTCCATCACAGAAACTTGCGGAGCGGGAGTGATCGCTGGGCCTTGCTTCATTGATTCGGTGCTTTCTACTTCTTCCGTTGGATCATCCGGCAATTGGGCCATTTGATTTCCACAAGCGGTGATGGCTAGTAAGCAGCCGAAAATAAGTACTGAACGATTTAATTTTTGAAATGAATTTTGAAGAGCAAGCATAGTGATTTCTCCTGTAGTTATCAGAAGGAGGATCGGCAAAAATTTCAGGCATCTTTAAGAAGGCCTAGTCGCAAATACTAACTTGACAGCTTTTCTAGACTTAAGTGGTTTAAACAAGCACCTTGTAATCTGTTGAATACGACTGGGAGTTTAGGCTAGCACAAAGCTAATTCCAGAACTTGCAGTTGTGCAAATGTCAAAAAAGAAAACATAAATTATAAAAACAGGTTAAAAAAATATTTCGTGATTTCTGAGGGTTGCGACTAAAATTGAATCTTACTCCTGTTGGGTAGTCAAAATGAGATTAAAGATCGCGCTCGTTCAATCTTTGCAAAGAAGAAGTGATTAAAGCGCTGTCGGTTAGTGTATGGCCATTTTTTAAATAAAAAATTTAATTAATTCAGTACTAGGCCGATACGTAAATAATGTGAGGGATGTTTCAATGAAATATTTAAAAATGAAGCTGCTCCTTATTTTCTTACTCATTTTTTCTTCCTGCGGTACAAAATTGTTTCCTATGTCGTCTCAATCTGAAACAGCACGATTGAAAAACTTTGCAATTTATTATGGCTGGCCAAGTTCATTAAATTCCGGAACGCTTGCCTGGAATAATACAGCCGTCGCTAATTTCTTAAAACAGTACAACTTCGTTGTTTTCGGTAGGGGTCTTGAAGATCCATCTCATGGAGATCATGCCAACACGATTGCGATAACCGCAGCAATGAAGGGCACAACTGAAGTTTATGGCTATGTTGGTATTGGCATCACAAATTCATTTTCTTTAGCTGTTATTCAAGGAAAAATAGATGCTTGGAAAAACAACGTAGATGTTGCCGGCATTTTTTTAGACGAAGCAGGATTTGATTTTAAACTAGCCGGTTACACAGATGCCGACATGAGAGTTCGTCAAAAAGCCATTATTAACTATGCGCATGCTTCAGGACTTAAAGTATTTGTTAACGCGTTTGATCCTGATGATGTTTTCACAAAAGAAAGTTCAAATGCTATTTCTTGGCTTCCTGGTGATAAATACCTCTACGAGCTTTATATTTTTTCTTCAGGAGCAACGGAAACTTTTGCCGCATACAGAGCAAAGGTTGCAAAATTAAAGACGGCCAGAGATCAAACAGGTGTTGAAGTTCATGCAATCAATACAACCTTGGCAATCAACAGTGCATACAATCAGGCGCATTTTGACTATATGATTTTATCTGCAATTACTGATGGACTTCAGGGCGTTGCATGGGGAACAGAGAATTTCTCAGCAAGCAGTGCGCAAATGCCATATAGAACGAACTCTGATCTTTTTTTAGAATTTAAGGTTGATCGAAATCTTGTTGTGAATGATGCCTCACAAACGATCTCATTTAGCCACACAAATGGATCGGTCACTCTCAATTATTCAAACACGACAGTTTGGTATGCGCCATGATTGTGATATTCGAGATTCAATCATACAAGCAAAATAGAACGTCTTAGGACTGGCGAACCGCGCTTCGTCTGAGCCAACTCTCACGGCTAAAAAATCTTGAAAACCAAACGAAAACCAATTACTTACTAAACCTATGCCAGAACTTCCCGAGGTTGAATGCGCCCGAAAGCATTTAGAAAAATTATTAAAAGGGCAAAAAATTAAGGCCATAGCAGTTGATGCAAAAGATAAGTTGCTTTACCAATTTACGGATGCCGATCAAGTCCAAAAATCTTTGAAGGGCGCAAAGATTTTGGGTGCGAACCGCCGTGGAAAATACTTTTGGCTCGAACTTGATAAAAAGCCTTGGCCCATTTTTCATCTAGGCATGACGGGTAGCCTTAATTTATTATTTCCGGCGAAGAAAAAAGTTCCAAAAATATTTTCGCATGCGGTGCGGGTACAAAAAGTCGGGGACCAATCAGAGCCCGCGCGATTATGGTTTTGTCGCTTCTTAATGAAAATGCAAGACGGCACCGAGATGGCCTTTATCGACCCAAGGCGCTTCGGTCGAATATGGCTCAGTGACGATCCCGAAAATCATCCGCGAATTAAAAAATTAGGATTTGACCCTTTAGTTAACTTTCCGCCCGCAAAAGTATTGCACCAAAAAATCTCGAAGCGGCGAATTGCAATCAAGGCGATTTTATTGGATCAAAGTCTTTTTGCCGGAGTCGGAAATTATTTGGCCGATGAAATTTTGTATCACGCCCGAATTTCTCCGCACCGCTTGGGCACTGATTTCACGATCGCCGATGTAACGATGCTTCGAAAAATGATTTTAACGGTCGTTAAAAAGGCTGTGGCCCTTGATGCGAATTATGAATTGTTTCCGAAGAATTGGCTTTTTCATCATCGTTAGGGTAAATCAAAAAAAGCCCAGGTGGCAAGCGGTCATAAAATAACCCATGATGAAATCGGCGGGCGTACGACGGCTTGGGTTCCCACTTTGCAAAAATAAAAAAAAGAACTAGTAATGCGGAGGCTTTTCTCCGGGTGGTCCAATTTCTTCGACCGAAGTTAAGGCTCCTTCGATGCGTTTGATAATATGCGAATACTTATTTTCGAGCAGATCAATTTGTTGTTGTTGTCGGTAAATGACTTGATTGAGTTCTTCGACCAAAAACTCTTGATGGGCTAGCTTTGTCTCGATCACGATAAATCTATTTTCTTCATTCATACAGACATAGATCCCACTTTTTAACCATTTTGTAAAGGAATGCTCAAAAGCGCTTGCCAGAGTGAAAAGCATATGTAAAATATATGTAAATGAGAAAGATTATCCACGTCGACATGGACTGCTTCTACGCAGCCGTTGAAGTTAAAAATAACCCCAACTTGAAGGGGAAGGCGATCGGTATCGGTGGACCACCGAATACGCGAAGCGTGTTGTGCACCGCTAGTTATGAGGCGCGAAAGTTTGGTGTTCGGGCTGCCATGCCGTCTTCACATGCGGTCAGGCTTTGCCCGCATCTTATATTAGTCCCCCCTAATTTTGATGCCTATAAAAAAGAAAGTAAAATGGTTCGCGCTATTTTTGAAAGATTCACGGATAAAGTTGAGCCGCTATCCTTAGATGAAGCCTACTTAGATGTCACCGATTGCAAAATGTTTGGTGGCAGTGCCACTTTAATCGCGCAAGAAATTCGAAGACTTATTCAAGTTGAACTTCATTTAACGGCTTCGGCGGGGATTGCATCAAATAAATTTTTAGCCAAAATCGCAAGTGATTGGAAAAAGCCGAACGGGCAGTTTGTTGTGAAACCAGACGAGGTTGAAGCCTTCGTCGAAAAGCTACCGATTGAAAAAATTTACGGAGTTGGAAAAGTCACCGCCGCCCGCATGCACGAACACAGGTTGTTTACATGTGCCGATATTCAAAAGCAATCCATGCAGCAATTAACTGAATGGTTTGGCTCACGTGCCGTAGAACTTTATCATTTCTCGCGCGGGATTGATCACCGGGAAGTTGAAACTTCTTGGGAACGAAAATCTTTAAGCGTGGAAGAGACCTACAATAAAGATTTGCAAACTTTAGAAGACTGCCTAGCAAAAGTTCCCGAAATTTATGCGGACTGGCTAGGTCGTTTACAAAAAGGCGATTACCAAGATCGAATCAAAAATATTTCGGTGAAGCTTAAATTTTTCGATTTTAAAGGCACCACACATGAAGAAACCATTTCGCATTTTCCGCAAGAAGAAGATTTTAAGCGACTGCTTGAAAAAGCGTGGCTGCGCAGGTCTGAACCGGTTCGGCTGATTGGTCTGGGCGTTCACTTAACCACCGCCGCTAAAGAAAAAACTGAAAACCCGGCGCAATTAAAATTTGCGATTTAGCTGTTTTTTCTTTGGTTTTTTAATAAGCCATTCTGAAATATAACCTTCGTATTTTTTGCGGATCGAACGGGGCATATTTTTATAGTTACCAATAATGCCGCGGCAAAGCGGCGAACCACATTTGCACTTCATTCTCCACGTATCATTTTTTTCCGTCATTTCGTAGTCCCAAGTGATTTGTTCACCGGCCTTGATCTTCCGCATGGCAACCACCTTGAATAATCCCTTAATTCCGCAGTTGGGCTCGCAAGAATGATTTATGAGGCGCGCGACCCCAAGTGAATCACGCCAGATCAGCGGGCCGAACTGAATCGTGTGATTGTACAAATCTTTTGTCCAAGGTTCAAAGTCATCATCGTAAATTTCACCGTCAAAGACGGCAATGATTTCACCTTTACGAATGTCTTGATCGGCGAAGACGCCTTTTCCATATTTTTTTGTATGATGCACTGAAATTTTAGGATTATCCATTGCAACTAATTTAATCTTTATAATTCCGGGGAGTCAATAAGCTCTAGTTATTCGAGCGTGAAGACAAGACTTATCTTGTTAACAAGCGCGTGAAGATTCGTTAATCTCAAATGATGAAATTAGAAAAAGTGAAACGAAATAATTGGGACACTTCCCGAAGTTTGATGAAGCACCTTTGGCCAGTTGGTCATGCAAATTTAAAAACGCGGGTCGTTTTGGCCATGGGCTGTTTACTGATTGCGAAAATCATCAACGTCTATGTGCCCTTTTTATATAAAGCAGCCGTTGATTCACTTACGGTGACTCCGGCATTGGCTTTACCAATTGGAATTATTCTTAGCTACGGATTAGCCCGAATTGCGCAGCAAGGTTTTGGCGAACTTCGGGATTTTATCTTTGTTAAAGTCGGGCAGCATGCCCAGCGGACGGTGGCTTTAGAAACTTTTTCGCATTTACATAACTTATCGCTCGCGTTTCATTTAGACCGGCAGACGGGCGGGCTGTCACGCGTGATCGAACGCGGAACTCGCGCCATGCAGACCGTTCTAAGCTTTATGCTTTTTAATATTATTCCGACTTTGCTAGAAATTTTATTAGTGACGGGAATTCTTTTTTATAACTTCGGTACCAACTACGCCGGTATCACGTTTTTTACCGTCGCCCTTTATGTCTACTTTACTTTTGCAATAACGAACTGGCGAACTCAATTCAGAAAATCGATGAATGAAAGTGACTCAGAGGCAAATACCAAAGCGATCGACTCGTTACTTAATTACGAGACGGTGAAGTATTTCGTCAATGAAGACCATGAATTTAAACGCTACGATCACTCACTAGAAAAATACCAAAAAGAGGCCATAAAAAGTCAATCAAGCCTTTCATTACTCAATATCGGGCAAGGATTCATCATCGGAATCTGTCTAGTTTCAATCATGGGTTTAGCGGCTCAAGGGGTGATTGAGGGAAGACTTACGGTCGGTGATTTTGTTTTGGTGAACACACTTCTGCTGCAGTTATTTATTCCGCTGGGATTTCTGGGCTTTGTTTACCGCGAAGTTAATCAAGGCCTGATCGACATGGAAAAAATGTTCGAGTTACTTGACGTAAATGCCGAGGTAAAAGATTTGCCAGGTGCCAAAGTTCTGGCACCTGAAACATGGGCGGTTGAATTTGATCAAGTGAATTTTCACTATTCACCAGAGAGACCGATTTTAAAAAACGTTAGTTTTAAAATTCCGGCGGGTAAAACATTTGCGGTCGTAGGGCCTAGCGGCTCAGGTAAATCAACTTTAGCTAGGCTGCTATTTAGATTCTATGATGCTTCATCAGGAGCGATCCGAATTGGAGGAGACGATTTAAAAAATGTGACGCAAAAATCATTAAGGCAATCCATCGGAATCGTTCCGCAAGATACCGTCTTATTTAATGATAGCATTGGTTACAATATTCACTATGGCCGACCCGAAGCTAGCAATGACGAAGTCATTCAAGCGGCGCGCTTAGCGCAAATTCACGGGTTTATCGAAGGTCTTACAAAAAAATACGAGACTTCAGTGGGCGAGCGCGGATTAAAGCTTTCGGGCGGAGAAAAACAGCGCGTTGCCATTGCACGGACTATCTTGAAGAACCCAAAAATCTTAATCTTTGATGAAGCCACTTCTGCCCTTGATTCACATACCGAAAAAGAAATTCAAAGCTCTTTGCAGCAGGTTTCTAAAAATCGAACCACGCTTATTATTGCGCATCGGTTGTCAACGATTGTGGATGCGGATCAAATCTTGGTGTTAAAGGCGGGTGAAATAGCCGAACAGGGTACGCATGCAGAACTTCTGGCTAGAAGCGGCGAATACGCCAGTATGTGGAAGAAGCAGCAAGAAGCTAAAGAATACGAACAGAAATTAAACGAAGTTTTAAAAGAAATTTAATCTTCGTATTCGTAATCAACTAAATGCGAGAAAAACTCGGGCGGTGGGGCCGTGACCTTCACCCTCTTTTTTGAAAATGGATGCGTAAACTCAATCGAAGCGGCATGCAAAGCCAGTTGATGATGCTTTTTTGTTTCTTTACCACCATACTTGGGGTCGCCGACGACGGGATGCCCCTCATCAGCTAAATGAACCCGAATTTGATTTTTACGCCCAGTTAACAAATTAATTCGCAGTAAGCTAAAATGCTGAGTTTCCCTTAAAACTTGGTACTCCGTTTGAGCCAGTTTGCCTTTTCCGTCTGAATTTGAATGGATCATATAATCTTCATCTTCCTCAAGGTGGGATGAGATAGTTCCGGATTTATTCTTTAACTTCCCATGCACAATCGCGTAGTAGGTTTTGGTCGCCGTCTTCCAGTTATCTTTTAAAAACCTTTGAACTTGTTCGTTCTTGGCGAAAATGAGCACGCCGGTCGTTGCTTGGTCTAAGCGGTGCACCACATAAATACTTTTACTAGAACGAAGATTTCCTTTGCGGATATATTCGGTTAAAGCGCTGTGAATTGTGTCATCTTTGTTCCATAATGCAGCAACGGTTAGGGCTCCGGAAGCTTTGTTCCCGACGATCAGATCGACATCTTCGTATAATATCTCGTAACCTTTGGGCTGATATTTTTTCGGGACTTTTTTAACCTTATTCATATTTTGATGGTATATCAGGTCCCATAAGCGACGTCCACCAAGTGGAAAATTTCACAGGGCCTTAAAAACTTGAGGACGAAATCCCTACAACAAAAAGAGGCAACGCACTTCAAATCAATCAAAATGTTTTTAAACCATCTGACCGCATGTTGATTTACTGGAATGTTAAATGCATATTCTACTTTCAATCGATACCATTATAAAGACAGTTAGAAACTCATTGAGGGGAAAATGATTTTACCTACGAAAAACCAAATAACAAAGATGTTCGCGGCCTTTTTAACAATTTCGTTTTTTACTAGCTTCGGTGCTCAAGCGCAAGGCATGTCGAAAATAGATCGGACCGAGCCTCAAGCTTGGTTCAAAGTCTCTCCGTTTTCGGCCCCGTACCCAGATGATAATTTTTTGGATTTTTTAGAAGGACTTAATTCAGTTACAAACATATTTCAGCTTGATGAGCAGGGTTTGACTCAAGGTAAAGCTAAAAATCAACCATGGGCCGGTTCTTACTGGCCAACACATCAAGGGATTTTGGGCAGTCGTTTCTCGGACAAGACTTTCCCTAAATCAAAAGTTTTCATGGATAACTATAATAACTATGCATCGCGACCGGCCGAAATGTTTATTGCAAATCGCGAAATCGATCAGCTTTCTCCGGCAGAAAAATACGATCTGCTTGTTGGCGATACTAATTGGACTTTAACCAAAGTCATGTGGCAGAAGGGCCTTGATGGAATGGCCGCCAACGGAATGGTCGCAACTTGGACGGGAATTTGTCACGGTTGGGCAGCAGTGACTCACGTCAATACTCCCGAGCCAGGGCATTCAGTGCAAGTCATGGATGTAACGGGAACTCATTTAATTAAATTTTACGCGCACGATATTAAAGGAATTCTTTCGTATGTGTGGGCGCAGTCAAGCCCCTCATCGTTTCAGGCGGGTAATCGCTGCCGCCAAGGTCATGTAGACCGCGATGAATATCTTCGTCCGATTGATCCCACTTGTTTAGATTCAAATCCGATGACTTGGCATTTAGCCATCGTTAATCGCTTAGGTCTTCACGGTGAAAGTTTCGTCATGGATTCAAGCATGGGCCCTGAAGTTTGGAATTATCCAGTCGCGGGCTACGACTACAGCTATTTCAACCCAAGAACATTTGAAAGCTCGCATTCTCTCAAAGCGGCGATCGAACCAATTAAAAATTTAACGGCTGATAAGTATAGTGCCTACCGTGACCCACGGACTCGCTATGTGGTTGGAATTGCGCTTGATGTTTTTCATCCAGCATTAATCCAAGCTCGCACCGGAGACTCGGCGGGAAATTCGATGACTAGCAATGCATTTATTTACGATTTAGAACTTGATGAGAATTATACTGTGATCGGTGGCGAATGGTATTCGAAGGAACGCCCTGATTTTATTTGGACATTTCCTACTGGCTCAAAAGCAGGAACACGTGAAGATTCTGATATCACGGAAATTTGGGATGGAAAAACGCCACTTCCGCAAAGCTTTGCGGACAAAGCGAAGTCAGCCACTCAACGCGGAAAAGTTTTGAACAAAATCGCAGAGACTTTACTAAATGAAAGCTTAACTACGGTTGATGCACCTAACCCAGACCTTTAAATTGGCTGTACGCGCCGTAATTTTGAGTTGAGATAATAACGCAGAAATACTTTTGATTCCCTTACCTAATATTTAATACTGGTTATTACAGCCGGAGGTAAAGATGAATCGATTTCTCTTAATTATCTTGATTGCAATTCAATTTGGATGCGCAGCAGATCAAGGTGGCAGTGGCGAAAACGCTGCGTTAGCTTGCGGACCAACCCGCGGCGATCAACAGAATGCCACTTCAGCAAGTCAAGAAGACGATAACGTAAATCGTTTAAATCTGAATTCGAACGCTCAACTAAGTGCGAATTTTTCTCAGTTCAAGAATTTCATCGTTAAGTTTAAAAATAAAGTAAGTAGCGCAACAGCACTTGGTTTGCAGCCAAGCGGAAATGCAATCGGAGAATACCAAGTTAAAGGTTTATCACTCCGCGCGATGGGTGAAGAGTCTTTCACCTTCGAATTAAATTCAAGTAGTGAAGAAAAAAAGCGAATCTTAGATGATCTGCTAGTCGATGCAGATATCGATTATGTTGAGCCCGATTACCCGGTCTATCCAATTGACGCCACCCCGGGCGTGGCCGGTCTTAATCAAACTGAAACAGAAGATGGGGAAACCGTTTCGGCGCAAGCTACTTCTCAGTGGGCTTTGAACACCGTTCATTCGGATGAGGCTTGGAAAATCACTAAAGGATCGAAAGATCTTCTGGTTGCGGTCCTTGATTCAGGTATCGATTATAATCATAAAGATTTAAAAGCAAACATGTGGACTAACAAAGGAGAAGTAATAAATGGAAAAGATGATGATCGTAATGGCTATATTGATGATATTTATGGTTGGAACTTCGCTTCTAATAACTCTAATGCCAAAACGACAAGCGCTTCGAATCACGGCACGCACGTCGCGGGAATAATCGGCGGAACAGGTTCTACGATCTCTGGATTGTCTCCCAAAGTAAAATTAATGGCGCTTAAATTTATTGATGAATCAGGAACGGGTTCAACTTCAGCAGCTATTAAAGGGATTGATTACGCAATTAAAAAAGGTGTTTTCGCAATCAACAATAGCTGGGGTTCCACTGGAAATTCTCGGGCATTAAGCGATGCAATTACGCGCGCCGAAAAAGCGGGGATTTTATTTGTAGTAGCTGCGGGTAACGGTAATCGTGGTGTGGGCTATAATATTGACCGCACTCCGTGGTATCCGGCTGCTTATACAAATTCAAATATTTTAACGGTTGCGGCGACAATGACAAATGATCAATTAACATCATTTTCAAATTACGGGCTGAATAAAGTAGATGTGGCGGCGCCGGGGTTACAAATTCTTTCGACCGTTACGAATAATAATTATCAAAAAATGAGCGGAACTTCGATGGCCGCGCCACTTGTTACGGGCTTATCAGTATTAGTCAAAGCAGCAAATCCTGCGCTTAGTTACAAACAGATTATTAATATTATCCGTGGCTCGGTTGATCGCATTTCAAGTATGGTGGGTCGAGTTGGCTCTGGCGGTCGTGTGAACGCACAGCGCGCCGTGCGCGTTGCTGCAGAAGCGGGTAGCTCGCCCAGCGCAAGTATTGGAATTAATTGTCCGTAATGAGTTACCATCCGTCATAAACTGTGAAGCGCCGGCGCCCGATACTCAGCGACTGGCGTATATCTAACACTTTGATTGAGTCTTCAGTTTCTTGCTGAGCTCCATCTTGTAACAAAGAAATAATTTCTGGCGCAGTGGCTTTCGGAAATGCACTCCATAAAAGTGCAGCCGATCCCGATACAATGGCGGCGGAAAAACTTGTTCCCGAAATGGCCTGGCTTTGATCCCAGCCAGAGCTTGGGTAAACAATCGGAATTAGCTCACCAGGTGCGTACAAAGTAATTGTTTTTCCGAAACCACTAAAACTTGATCTTGCGTTCACTTCATCCGAAGACCCGACATTAATGATGTTCGGCGAAATAAACGATGATGGCGTTACTTCATTCGCATACACATCGATTGGCACATTGCCTGCGGCATTTACGAAGATAACGTTTTGCTGACTCCATTCAACAAATGATTTTTTTAATAAACTAGAGCAGTTCGCCGACCAACTGTTATTAATGATCTTCGCGTCTCTAGAAATGGCATATTCAATGCTTTGGTGCGCATGAAATTCAGTGCCACCGGCCGCAGTCATAAAATCAATGGGTAGGATCTGCGCTTGCGGTGCAATACGAAGACTGGGGCTTTCAGCAGCACCAGTAATAATTCCGGCGATGGCGGTTCCGTGCCCGGTTTCATCGTCTTGTTGGGGGCCGTCGCTGACAAAATTCCATCCGTACATGTCATCCGTGAGCCCATTTTGATCATCATCGCTTCGATTTTCTGATGACTGATTTTCGCCGGCATTACGACTAATGCTTCCACGTAAATGCGGATGGCTGATGTCGACTCCCGTATCAACAATGGCGACCGTGACTCCACGGCCGTAGTGACCCCTATTCCATGCGGCTTCGGTATGAATGATGTCGTGAAAAAACTGAGCCGGATGAACGGTAGGGCTTAGCACATCTGTTGAAATGCGGTCCCCGGGAATGATTCGGCCACTTAAGTAATAATTGGGCTCGATCAAGGTGATTTCTTCACCTTTTTCTTTCAAAAGGTGAGGGACATGTTCTTCTTCCACCAGCGTAGGAATATTATTTTTAAAGTGAGCAATATATTGTTTCGAAATCTTATTTTTTTGACAGACCGGAGACTGCAACTCATTCGATGGGCCATCATCTTTTGAACAACCAACGCAAACTAACAAAGCACTCATAAGAATGCTTTTTTTTCCCAACCGCCACATAAAAATCCGTTCTTAATTTAGCAAGTTATTTCAAAAAAAATATTACCGACACAATTTAAATTCATCTCGAATCGGAGTAGTCATAACAGCGTTGATATTCTCAAGCGAAACTTTTGTAACTGTTCCCGGCACCAGTTCGTCAGGCATTGAAGGTGGAATCACAATAAGAGCCGATTTGACCAAAGCTAAATAAGAAGAATCCATATCATAAGACTGCGGTAGCTCACTTGCGTTTGCGGCCCAAGCTAAAATCTTTGTAACTTCGAAGCGAAGAGTATTTTTTGTATCGCAAAGTGCATCAACAGTTCTAAATTTTTCAACAATTTTAAGGCTATTTTCGTTTAGATAAGTAATGTGATATTCATAAGGTTGAATCCGCGCGCCCAAAGCTTCGCGTCTTTCGGTTGGCACCTCTTCATTGAAAGTTTCAGTTAGTTCAAATTTAACATGGTTCGCAGAATTCTCTGTAACCTTAAAATTTAAAACTTCACGCGAAGCAGTTTGAAGTTGAACGGTGTTACATTCATCTTGTTTAATAACATGAAGCACATTCAGTTCACTGATCGGAGCCGATTTATAATAAAAATTAGAATAAGAAAAGTAAGTGTTCTTACTTGAAGACATTTCTGAAATAGGTTTCAAGTTCGAGTGCATAACAGAAGCGGGATGGGTAAATGCGGGGTTTCGTACGTGGGCCATTACTTTTTCGATGCTCAGGCAATTATTAGCCGATACATCGGGTAGACCGATTTTAGGAGAGACCGGTGGAAGGGCAGGCTTTCCGCCGCCAGAACCTGAATTATTATCGCAGGCAAATAAGAAAGTTGTAGTGATTGCTAGACAGATTATTTTTACAGTAGCTGATTTCATTTTGAATTCCCCTGGTGATAAAAAAAAAGGTCACATTTAACTGTGACCCAATTTTAAGAACTTATCAGTTAATTAATTAACCTTGCTTAGAGTCATCTTTACCAGATTGATCCTGGTCTTTTTCTTGCTCTTGCTCTTCTTCTTGCTCAGGAGCTTTTACTGGCTCTTGCTCTTGAACTGGAGCTTTCTCTTCTTTTTGCTCTTGTTCTTGCTCTTTTTCAACAACTTTTTCAAGTGTCAAAACTGCTTCGATGCCAGCGCACTCTTGTTCAGGAGCTTTTTCAACAGGAGTTTCTTTTTCCTGCTCTTGCTCTTGCTCTTGCTGCTGTTCTTTTTCTTGTTCTTGAACTGGAGCTTTTTCTACTGGAGCTTCAGCGCCAACTTTAGAAGACTTCTCTTGTCCTTCTTCTTTACCTTTTTCTTGCTCTTGTTCTTGTTCAACAGCGCGGCAAGAAGTCATTTTAAAGTGGATTGATTCAACTGCTTCTGATTGGTCTTGTTGAGAACCAGTCATCATATAGTGAATTGCATCAGCTGCGAAATCAGAGTTAGAAGCTGCAACTGTTAATGCGTTACCTTCGCCACGCGCCAAAGTCATAACTAATACGTCACCAGCATAAAGGTCAAATGTACGTGCATCTGTTTCAACAACGCGAGTAACTGATTCTAAAACTGCTTTGTTAGCTGCTAAAGCTGGGAAGTCAGTTAAGATTTGCTCTAGTGTGCGAGACTCGCCACCAGTTGAAGATTCGCTAGGTGCGAATGATTTTCCAGAAACATCAGAATTAGCAACTGTGTTACCAGATTGGCTAATTGAAGCTGCAACTGATGTGTCAGCTGCCGGTGTGATCGGAGCTGCCGGTAAAGAATCAGAACCTTTGTTCGAGCAAGCTGTGAAAGCTGCACAGATACAAGTAATCGTTAATAAGCGCGCGAAAGACTGTTTCATTTGTTTTTCCCTCCATAGGATATGTTTGTGCTGATGTGACAAAGCAAGGGGGGTGCCATGGTTTTTGTAATCGATGCATATATATAGATGATAAAAATTAAACTTCTGGGACTTAAATACTCTTGTTGATTTCTTGGCGGGGAAAATTTGGGAACTTTCTAGCGAATCGAATTACAAAAATGAAAATTCTAAAAACTTCGCCGCTAATTTAATTCGCAACAAGATAATTTCGCAAAAAGGTTTTGCCGCAATTTAACAGTGAATGCGTCTTAGGAACTTGAAACGCTAAAGAAAATAACAGAAGCTAATTTAGAAAACAAATGACTGCTTGTGACTTCTGCAGAATTTAAGATCAAGTATAAAATGAAATGATCGAAACCTAAGCTTCATCCGAATATTTGTTTGAAAAAGAATCTTCTTCTTCACCTGTCGTGGCAAAAGCGGTATAGTTTTTTTATGAGAAAAACGATCTTAAGCGGAAGCACAGTGACGGGCGATCTAACTTTAGGCAACTACATCGGAGCTATGAGTAATTGGAAGAAGCTTCAAGATGAATATGAATGCTTTTACTTTTTAGCCGACCTGCACGCGCTGACGGTTCATCAAGACCCCGTGGTTCTTAAAAACCGCACCTATAGCTTCTTTGCTCAATATTTAGCGTTAGGACTTGATCCACACAAGAATACGATTTTCGCTCAATCACACGTGCACGAACATGCCGAGTTATCTTGGATACTCACTTGCCTGACTCCACTTGGATATTTGAACCGGATGACTCAGTTTAAAGAGAAGGCCGAAAAAAACGAAAAAAATGTGAACGCGGGTTTATACACATATCCTGTTTTAATGGCGGCCGACATCTTATTATACCAAGCTGATTTAGTTCCGGTCGGTGAAGATCAACGCCAGCATCTTGAACTTTGCCGTGATCTAGTCGGATTTTTTAACCACAAGTATAGCGATCAGATATTAAAGATGCCTTTAGCCCACGTTCCGAAAATGGGTGCACGCATTATGTCACTGCAAGATCCTACGAAGAAAATGTCGAAGTCAGATGAGAATGAAAAAAACTTTGTCTCTATTATCGATGATGAAAAAAAGATCGAAAAAAAGATCAAGTCGGCGGCCACGGACTCTGACTCTGAAATCAAATTTGATGTTGAAAATAAAGCGGGCGTTTCAAATCTATTAACGATCTACTCTGTTTTAACGGGGAAAACCGTTGAACAATTAGAAAATGAATACGTTGGAAAAATGTATGGTCATTTAAAGGTCGACTTAGCCGCCGTAGTTATCGAGACCTTAAAGCCCATCCGCGAACAGTACGAGGCATTGATGAAAGATCGTACCCACTTGGACATGCTTTTAAAACAAGGTGCCGAAAGAGCTCAACTTCGCGCGCGAAAGACTTTGAAGCAAGTTTACGACGCCGTCGGGCTTGTGGCACGACCTTAAATTGTTAATTTGGGTTCGCTGAAGTCTTTTTTTAAATGAAATGCAATTTTCTCTAGTAAAATTTCCCGATCAATCGGCTTAGTTAAATAGTCATTAAATCCCGCATCCAAACAGCGTAAACGGTCTTCCTTCATGGCATGCGCAGTTAAGGCAATGATGGGTAAAATAAAACTTTTCTGCCGAAGCAGATGGGTGGCTTGTAACCCATCAAGAATGGGCATCTGTACATCCATAATAATAATATCGAAAGTTTGCTGACTCATTCTTTGAACTGCTTCAAGTCCGTCGTTGGCAATATCAACTTTTAATCCGGCAGCCTTTAGGTAGCGTGCGATCAGTGTTTGGTTATCGGGGTTATCTTCGACGACCAAAACCGTTTTTCCCGGCGGAATTTGTACTTTTACCTTTTGCTGATTCGGGACTGGTGCTTTTAGTACGCCAGTGATGGTTTTCGCACGAGCGGGAAGTTTAAGCGAGAATCGACTGCCCACGTCTGATTGGCTCCATTCTAATTGTAAATCACCACCGAGTAATCTTGCGAGTTGACGTGATAAATTTAAACCAAGTCCGCTTCCACCATATTTGCGCGTAATCGATGGATCAGCTTGGCCAAATGGTTTGAACAAACGATCTTGTTCATCCAAAGTCAATCCGGGGCCGGTATCTTGAATGTCAACGACCAGTTGCGGAGAATTAAAGTACTCATTGATTTCATACTCTACGAATACTTGAATCTGCCCTCTTTCACTAAACTTTATCGCATTACCAATCACATTCATCAGGATCTGCCTAAAGCGCAAGGGATCAGAATTTACAAGCTGCGGTAATTCACCCCGTATAATAAAACTTAAACCTAGTGATTTCTTTGTTGCACTTAAAGTCAGAAGATCAATGACATCAATGATTGTTTGCTTCGGATCAAAATCTAACTTTTCTATCTCAACTTTTCCGGCTTCCACTTTTGTCATATCAAGTAGGTCATCGACAAGATGTAAAAGTTGATGTCCGTTACTGCGGATTGTTTCTACAAAACCTTTGCGCTCGGTTTCAGTCAATGCGGGCTCTAAAATCAAATCAGCGTAACCTAAGATAGCCCCTAAAGGAGTGCGCAATTCGTGACTGATGTTGGCCAGAAACGTAGACTTTGTTGCGTTTGCAATTTCTTCGCGATTTAAACTTTCTTGCGCAACTGAAAGCTCTTGATAGCGTTTCACGATTTCGTCCGCCAATGTTTTCTCGGTGCGCAGAAATTCGTAAATACAAATCATCAGCGTGCAAATGATGACTGAATTAATTAAAAAAGAAAAAATAAGCGGAGGCGGAAAGCTTGAAAAGCCATTGGGCGTAATCGTTTCAGCCAAAACCCAAAAAATCAAATTCAGAAAGATAAACAATGTGACGTACCGTGGACGAATTCGAACCTGAATGATCAGTGCACAAACATAGAGTAAAGTTAAATAACTTCCAATAAAGGGACTGTTCATGCCGCCCGTAACCATGAGGCTGGTTACAATCGAAATCCAAAGTCCTATGTACAAAGGCGCCCAGGCCCAATCCGATCTTGGTTTGGTTTGATTTTTATTTTGGTGCGTTTTCAGTAGTGTGTAAGCCGTTCCCAGAATTAATGCGATATCGCCGGCTAAGACAATGCGGGGCATTTTAAAATAGAGGTCTATGATTGTTGCGATGATAGCAAAAACAATTCCATACCGCGCGAGCGCCGTATGAACTCGAAACGCGCGTTGCTGTTTCCAGCTATCCAGTAAATGTTTTTCGTCTGATTGATAAACCAATGAAGCCCTCGGCTGAAACATTATGGTTTCATACTAAACAAAGCAAGCAACTTAAATGGGTGTTAAGTAAATCGTTAGGCGTCCTTAACTGCAGATTTGGATAAGGTAATGGACTGTGATTCATCGTGATCAGTATTTTGCACACAGGTGGTCGTTAATCCGTCTTTACCAATTTGTATTGTTGCAATTGCGATCTCGAAAGCAAGCCCAGAAATCAATCCACCATAAAGGGATGCGTGACAAATTGCATCGGTATTTAACAGCTGTTCGTAAGAACTGCGCTGGCCCTTCCGTCCATAGCCAGCATAGAAATGCCGATTTGATTGATCTATTTGATCAGTCCTCATACTGACGTCAGTGATTTCCGCATACGGTGATCGAGCTTCAGTATTCGTATTCAAGGAAAGTATGAAGCAAACCGCACCTTCCCCGGCAATCATCGTACAAAGATCTGAATTTGGATCGAGTCTTTCTGAAGTCACGCTTTGATTTGCCAGAAGATACGATTGAATTTCTGAAATCTCTTCAGCCACTACCACGATGGCATGATCAACTATTTTACGGCGAACCCAATCATACGCTAAACTGATTGAACCAAGTGCGGTCTGTTCCATCGTCATGATCGTTGCCGTGGGTCCTTGAATGTTAAATGCAATTGTCAGTTGTGAAGCGATCGAATTTTGAACTGAGCTGGCAAATAAACTGGGCGAAGCACCACTTTGTCCATCAAGCTGAATACGTCGTTCAAACTCATTGGCAAGATCGAACGTCCCGAACGCCGTTCCAACCACAAGCCCGACGCGTTCCGGGTCATAAGGGCGACCTTTAAAACAATCCGCGACCGCCTCATTCACTGAGGTGAAGCACATTTTAGCAAGGTGGGACATGCGTCGAGCGACTGAGTCCGAAACGGAGGTCGGTAGTTCAAAGTCAACAACAGTGTAAGCTAAGATGACTTTTTCGCCGGCCGCCGTCATCACTGGTTTATTTATAATTTTCGGAGTGATCGTTTTTTTCAGACCGGCGCTTAACGATTGAATTCCCTGACCCAAAGCAGATATGTGTCCGATCCCGGTCAGCACGACCTTTTCATTCATGCTTGCCCCAAATGTAAAACCGTATTTGTACCGCCAAAACCCAAAGAAAATGAATACGCCGACTTAAACTTCCCCTTTATATTTTGGGAGGTCGGTCTGAATCCAATTTCAGGATCCATATTTGAAAAACCTTTTGTAACCGGAAGTTCTTGCGACTGAAGGGACAAACAAGTGATAACGGCTTCGATCGCGCCGGCCGCAGCCAGGCAGTGGCCGGTATAGGCCTTCGTCGCAACCACTAGAATTCCTGGCAAATTATTTTTGATCAGGCGGCCCTCCGCAAGATCATTTTGTAAGGTTGCGGTACCATGTGCGTTAATGAAGTCCGGCCGTTTTAAATCATTTTGAATTTGAGTTTTATTAAGTAAATGAATTGCGTTTCGAAGCCCGCGCGCCTCGGGATGGGGTGCCGTTGGATGATGGGCGTCGCTCGCGGTCGCGTAACCGTGTAACAACGCCTTGCTTACGCGCGGACTTGATAACTTTTCTAATATAATGATGCCGGCACCTTCTCCTAGGGTCAGCCCCGACCGATTTGCATCGAACGGTTTACAAATTTCCGCCGAGCAAAGTTGCATCGATTTGAAGCCCGCGTAGATCTGAGGTAATATACTCTCGGCGCCGCCGCAGATAACGACATCACACTGATCTGTTTCAAGCCAAAGTTTTGCAATTCCAATGGCGTCAGCGCCGGAGGTGCAGGCATTACTAACCAGTAAAGCGGGCCCTTTCAAATGAAGTCGTCTTGAAACAAACTGGCTCAGATTATATTTAAAATGCGCCAGCAATCTTTCAGCGGCAGGGAATTTTTTTTGATTAAATTCGCGCGAAAATTCTGCATCGTACACTGATGTTCCAACGGTTGAACCTAAACACACGCCGACACGTAAATTGTGCAAATCATTTTGGTTGAGCCCTGCAGATTGAAGCGCCTCGGTGACGGCAAGCAGACAGAAAACATTGACCGCAGGAGTGTCAGCGCTCAATTGAAGTTGATCTAACCATTCAGGCCGAATTTGAATTTGCATGAAAGGGCTGGGCGACTTTAGAATTTTCGGTGATGCCCTTCCAAAAATAAATTCCGTTGTTTCTGTAACGTCTTTTCCGGCGCCAGAAATAATCCCCAGGCCAGTGATTGCAAAAGATGTTAGAGGCGGTTTCGTCATATCTAGCCTTCGTTTGATGAACCACGATAATAACAACGTTAAAGGTCGTCAATTTTTTATCATTCATCTTTCAACTTCCATTCGAATAAATTCTTAGTTACGCTTCTGGATCATGAATAAAGCCTTGATTATCTCTTATTCACAAGCTTCGCAGACAGATCGTGCTCTTCATTATTTTACCCGAGGCTTACAGAAAAATTTTGATTGCGAATACGTAAAAATATCGCCGAAAGAAAATTTTAAATTTCCTTGGAAAATATCAGAATTTTTCCGCGTTTTCCCGCGCGCCGTGCAGGGGATTTCGGGTGAAATTGAGCCGCTTGAAATCGAATGGAGCCGCTACGAACTAGTCATTTTGGCCGGGCAGGTATGGTTTTTATCTCCGTCACTTCCACTGCAGAGTTTTCTTAAAAATGAGGTGGCAAAAGGACTTCAAGGGAAACCAGTTATAACGCTGCTAACATGCCGAAACCTTTGGCATTCTGCAAGTCGCAGACTGCGTCAATCCCTGCAACAGATTGGTGCCCGTCATCTTGGGCAAATCACGATCGCCGAGACAGGGCCCGTATGGGCGTCTTTTGTGACGACGCCGCGTTGGATGTTAACTGGCAAGAAGCAGGCTTTTGCATTTTTTCCGGCCGCAGGCATTTCTGAAAGTGAATTTAAAAAGCTTGAAGAAAAAGGGCAAAGCATCGTTCGGCGAACAGAAAAAATGGCTGAATGGCAGATGACAGAGGGAATATTTGGCTCTAATGTGAACAAAGTTTCTTTGGTCTTGATGGATCAAATTGGTTACGGGTTTTTTCTGTTTTGGTCGTCGCTTATTTTAAAGCTCGCAAGGCGCCCAGGGATTTGGCAAGATTTTTTGCTAGTCTTATTTCGCTTAAACCTCGTGATAATGATCATCGTCATTGGCCCCTGTACAAAAGTTTTTGAATGGTTCGTTTCCAATCATCCCAAATATTTAGACAGGTCTTAGCCTATAATTACAAAAAAGATTCTACGAAAGAGGACGTTTTGCCCACATCAGTTTACATTAATGCAACTCAGACATTTTTTCCGAACTCGCCGGTGGAAAATGATCAAATCGAAAATGTCTTAGGTATGATACGCGACCGACCTTCCCGGTCGAAGAATGTTGTACTTGGTAGCAACAAAATTAGAACCCGTTATTATGCAATCGATCCGGTTACGCGTAAACCGACGCATTCAAATTCTCAGATGGCGGCCTTAGCCGTTAGTGAATTATTTAAAAATCATCCAGATTTATCTTTGAATAAAGCAGATATCCTTTGTTGCGGAACCACCGTCGCCGATCTTATTGTTCCCGGGCATGGGCAAATGGTACAAGGTCACCTGAAAGAATTCAGCGGAGAGGTATTTTCCTCGGCCGGTGTGTGCTGTAGCTCGATGTCGGCTTTAAAGACGGCTTACCTAAGTATTCGCGCCGAAGATTCCGAGCGTGCGATTGTAACGGGCTCGGAAGCGGCAAGTAAATTTATGCGTTCAGAATTTTTTGTTTCCGAAAGCGAAGATAAATTAAGCGAACTTAAAAAAAATCCGATGGTCGCGTTCGAGCATGATTTTTTACGCTGGATGCTTTCCGACGGTGCCGCCGCGATGTACCTCAGTAATGAAATCATTCCCGGTAAAACAAACTTAAGAATTAATTGGATCGAAGGCCGGTCTTACGCAAATGAGGAAGCCGTTTGTATGTTTGCCGGAGGCGAACGAAATGAGGACGGAGCCATCTCTTGCTGGAAAGATTTAAGATTGAAGAACGAAGAGCAAAATGAAAAAGCGAAGTTTGTTATGAACTTTCGCCAAGACATTCGCCAGTTGCGGGAAAAAATTCCGGTCTACACGGTCGATCGACCATTGACCGAAATTAAAAAGAAGCGCGGCTTAAAGCCCGGTGATTACAGTTGGTTTTTGCCACATTATTCTTCGCACTATTTTCGGGATACGTTGGTTGATACTTTAAAAAATATTGATTTTTCAATTCCGGAAGAGCGTTGGTTTACGACCCTTCCTGACACCGGCAATATTGGTTCGGCTTCGATGTTCACTTTTATTGACCAATTAGTTAAGACCAAGACTTTGAAAAAAGGCGAAAAGATTCTTTGCTACGTTCCAGAAAGTGCACGTTTCAGTGTTTATTATCTCGAGCTTGAAGTGGTATGAAAATCGCCGACGTTCCTCAAGACAACGACCCTTCTTACGAAGGCGAAAAAAAACTATATTACGCCCAGAATGAAAAAGGGCAGTTTGTTGCAGCAAAATCGAACGGATGGCATGTTGAAGAGACCGTTAAAAATCTAGCTTGGCAAACGATCGAAAACGATCTTAAGGCGACGAAATTAAAAGTGATTCAGGGCGAAGCTTCAGCCCTACGTTATTACATGAAGTACCGCCAAATGGATACCTTGCTACTTGCGCAGAATATGCAGATTTCTAGACTTCGGGTGTGGTGGCATTTGAAACCTCAAATATTCAAAAAATTAAATGCGCAGTGGTTACAAAAATACGCAGACTGTTTAGAGATTTCAGTACAGAGGCTAAAAAATTTTGATGTCGAAGGGAACTCGGTTGGCTAATTTTACGCATCATCAATCGGCCCACTGCGAATCAGGTGTGACCAGCAATTTATTAAAAAATTCAGGAGTCGAACTAAGCGAAGCCATGAGTTTCGGTATCGGGGGCGGGTTATTTTTTATTCATATTCCTTTCGTAAAAGTAATGGGGCTTCCGTTAACCAGTTATAGATCTTTTCCCGGTATGATATTTAAAAAAACTTGTCGGCGATTAAAAATATCATTTGAATATCAAAAATATCGAAGTCAGCCTGCCGGAGAAAAAGCCCTTGATAACCACTTAGCAAACGGGCAAGCGGTTGGCCTTCGCAGCAACATTTATTGGTTGCCATATATTCCGCAACAATTCAGATTTCAATTTAATGGGCACAACTTAGTCGTTTTTGATAAGATGCCGAATGACACTTATGCGGTCAGTGATCCGGTTTTAGAAGATATTTCAGTTTGCTCCGCGCATGCCTTATCGAAAGCTCGGTTTGCCAAAGGAATCTTAGCGCCGAAAGGGCTTTTATTTTTTCCTAAAAAACTTAAGAAATCTTTAGATCAAAGTTTTCCCCAGGCGATTCATGCTGGTATCCAAGAAGTGGTTCGCCGAATGTTATTTAGCGTAATCCCTTTTGCAGGCGTCGGTGGTATTCGCTACATGGCCCGACGTATCAGCCGGTGGCCAAGTCAATTTCCCGACATTGAAATTCAAAAATTGCAAATGGCCAATGTCGTTCGTATGCAGGAAGAAATTGGAACGGGCGGGGCCGGATTTCGTTATCTTTACGCCGCGTTTTTACAAGAGGCCGGTCAACTGTTAAATAACCAAATATTACTTGAAGCCTCAAAAAAGATGAGTGAAATCGGCGATGAATGGCGAAATTTTGCAACGCTTGCCGCGCAGTTTTGTAAAGGGCGCCTCGAAGTCCCTTATGAAGATATTCCAAAATTATTATATCAAATTGCTGACCAAGAGCAGTCTTTGTATCAAGATTTAAGGGGGCGTTATCTCTAGTTCTCCTTTAAGTGTGCAGATTGAAAATTTAGATATCCGCTACCCGCGGGCACCGAAAAAAGCACTTGATCAATTAAGTATTAAAATTGAATCGGGTACGTTCTTTGGTTTGTTAGGGCCAAACGGCGCCGGTAAAACCACTTTTATTTCTTTTTTGTGCGGGCAAATTGATGGCCAATATCAAAGCGCAGAAATTTTAGGTATTCCAAGATCACAGATTAATACGTATAAAAAAAAGTTGGGCTATGCTCCGCAAGAGATCGCGCTTTATCCGACCTTAACTGCGTTTGAGAATTTAAAGTTTTTTGCAAAATTGCAAGATGCACCCATATCTGAAGTCGAACGGGTCTTACGGTGGGTGGGGCTTTACGATCGCAAAGATTCTCCGGTCAAAGAGTTCTCGGGTGGGATGAAGCGACGTCTTAACTTAGGGGTAGCACTTTTAAATCAGCCGCAGCTTCTTATTTTAGATGAACCGACCGTCGGAATTGATCCAGAAACCCGCAGCTTCATTTTTGAAAAAATTCTAGAACTTAAAAAGCAAGGCGTAACCCTGATTTATTCAACTCATTATCTTGAAGAAGTAAAAAAACTTTGCGATCACGTCGGCGTATTAGTCGACGGTAAATTTATAGTACAGGGTTCGCGTGAAAGTGTTTTTGGGTCAGGTGACCTTGAACAGCGTTACTTGCAGCTAACGGTAAACCGATGAAGAAAATCATTATTATTGTTATGCAAGAGCTTAGAATTTTATTAAAAGACCGGCAGGCACTTGCTTTATTATTTTTAATGCCGCTAGCGCTGATCGCCTTTTTAACTTTTGCGCTTCAGGATGTTTATCACTCTAAGGTGGGACGAACGACCATACTAACCGTATTGACTGATGAAGATTGCTCGGTCGAAAAATCTTCCTGTTCTGTTTTGCTCAAGAAATTAATTGGTTTTGAATACCGAGTCCGCGTGGCTCGTGAACTAGACCCTTTATTTAAAACGGAACTTGTGCTGGTGTTGCCAAAAAATATCGAAGCCACCATCAAGAAATTACAGAAGCAAAAAGCGCTCAATCCTGAAGAACAAATGAAAATTCTTTTTGACCCACTGCTGGATCACTCCGCGCGGACTTTGATTGAAAGTCATCTGATGCTATCCCTGCAAGGAATGCTCATCGAAAGGCTGCATAAAGAACTTAAGGGTGCGCCGTTAAATGCAAAATTAACCGACGTCAGCCAATTTGAAGGGCTGGTGGTTAAAAGTGCCCTCGGGGGTGTCGTCTTACCGAATCCCATTCAGCAAACCGTACCGGCGTGGTCCTTGTTCGGAATGTTTTTTATATTAATTCCGCTGACCAACAGCATGATTCGGGATCGTAGTTCAGGAGTTTTCAAAAGATTGCTAAGCTTTCCTGTTTCGAAGTGGCATTTAATATTAGGAAAGCTTTTGCCATTCTATTTTATTAATCTTTTTCAGTTTGTAACGATGTTTGCGTTTGGTTTGTTTATCTTGCCGAAGCTGACCGGTCTTGAACTGCAATTAGACTTTAACGTCGCGGGTTTAATTATCGTAACTTTAAGTAGCGCACTTGCGGCAACCACTTACGGGCTGATGATTTCATGTTTCGCCGAGACTTCAGAGCAGGCGCACGCATTTGGCGCCTTCAGCATTGTTATCTTGGCAATCATTGGGGGAGTCATGATACCAAGTTACGTCATGCCAGGGTTTATGCAAAAAATTTCGATGATTTCACCAATGCATTGGGGCTTAGAAGCGTACTTAGATCTATTGGTGAAAAAGCTATCATTAAAAGATGTTTTACCAAAAGTTTATTGGCTTCTGGGCTTTTCATTTTTCTCGGTGGTCATTGCTAGTTTTAAGTTTCGATGGGATCAGGGTGACTAAATGGAAGTTAAACAAGACCTAGAACTCGCGATTAAGAAAATGATTTTAACCCAGTGCCGAGTCAAGGGCGTTCGACCCGAAGAAATTCCCACGTCCGACCCGGTCATTGGCAGTCAAGGGGTCGTCCAACTTGATAGTCTAGACGCGGTCGAGATCGTTACAGCACTTGAAAGAACTTTCGGACTCAAAGCCGACGCAATGCCGTTAAAAAATATATTTAGGTCATATAAAGAATTGACCGAATATATTTCCAAACAAGTTTCTGATGAGAAAATACAGCAGTTCATCAAAGATAATTCCTTTTAAAACGCGTCGCTTTTTTTAATCGGAACGGACTGACTGGATGCGTGTCTGAATGCACTGCGGTCGACAGTTTAAGCTTAGAACGATAATATGTATCGTATGTTCGAAAAGGTTCTTCCCGCTAAATATTATTTAGATCATTTCATTGAATTTATATCTTTTTTAAAAGAGAAGTATCAACATTTATTCAAAACTGAACATCAACAATTTTTATCTGACTTTGAAAACTTGTCTGAAGACGCCCAGTGCATTTTTGTTCGTATGTCGAACCGAAAAGGCCGAATTTTTTATATTAATGATTTGCAGTATGAAGAGATTTGCGATCTTAATAAGGCGTTAGTCGAATTAAGTGAGAATAAATTTATTTCCTACGTTGGCGAAGTTGATGTGCCTGAAGTCATTC
Organism: Bdellovibrio sp.; assembly: GCA_043760925.1. Taxonomy (GTDB): domain Bacteria; phylum Bdellovibrionota; class Bdellovibrionia; order Bdellovibrionales; family Bdellovibrionaceae; genus Pseudobdellovibrio. Next base: position 77,510 of record JAYUOK010000054.1, read on the forward strand.
ATTTTTTATCTAAACCGCAGCTTGTTAGTTTGCTAACAAAGGCAGGGCAGAACTTTAAGAAATCACTTAAAAAAGAAGATCTGATACAGCTTGCGAAATCGGTCATCAACTTCTCAATGTTAAAAGAGACTTCATTTTTCAATGAACTTTACGTGCAAAATAAAACGACCGAATTAGATTACTTATCATTTCTTTATTTCGGAGAAATTCAGAAAAACTTAAGCCTTTATACTTTGCGTGATCTAGATATTCGGCAGGCTAATCAAAAACGAACTGAATTTAAAGCGCGGTTTGAATCGCTCTTGCAAGCTGATACTCATTACTTTTACGCAAAACTATTCGATCAATTTGATTCTTGTTCGCAAATTCCGGTTGATCAATGGCCAACGCCAATCGACGAACATACCCGAATTCAGCGCGGAGAGGCCATATTAACCTTGGCGCAAATGGCCGAGTCCGATGAAAAAATAAGTTTAGCACTTCAGTTGTATAGCCAAGCGCAAATTCATCCCGCGCGCGAGAAAAAAATCAGGTTATTAAGTAAACGGGGGAAAAAAAAAGAAGCGTACACCGAGCTTAATCAAATCTTAGATCAACCGTATACGACCGAAGAAGTGATCTTCGCCGAAGATTATTTAGAAAGAAAATTTCACAAAAAGCGAACCAGCCGATTAACTGATATCTTACGAAATGCCGCTGAAGTTTGGCTTGATGATGCTTACTACCGAAAACCCGAAAAAGGCGTCGTCGATCTTTTCATCAATCAAGGTCACATCGCGCACGAATCCGAAAACTTTCTTTGGAATTCTTTATTTGGATTAGTTTTCTGGGATGAACTTTTTGAAAGCGATAAAGCAGCCATCTATAACACATTTGAACGACGATCCGTAACGGTCATTGGGCCTGAGTTTTTTAGAACGCACGAACAGACGATTGAAGACAAATTAAAAATCATGATGGATCCCTTTCAAACATTAACTATGATATCTAAGACCATGAGAGAACACGAAGGCACTTTGAATCAAATCTTTCATTGGCATCAAAGTACTCAAAACGTGCTGACCGATTTTTTAAACCACGCCGCGCCTGCCAGTGTCGTTTACGTTTTGAAAAAAATGGCAGAAAATTATGATGCCCGCCGCACTGGGTTTCCGGATCTGTTTGTGATCAAGGATGAGCAAATCCAATTTTTAGAAATTAAGGCCGAAGGGGATCAGTTGAAAAGTCATCAACTGGATCAAATAAAATTACTACAAGATGCTGGTTTTGCAGTCGATTTGCTGAAGGTCAAATGGGCTTATAATCCAAGCCAAGTCTATGTGGTGGTCGACGTAGAAACCACCGGAGGTCGCGCTGATTGGCATCGGCTGACCGAACTGGCGGCGCTTAAAATTCAAAACGGGCAAGTGATCGGGCAATTTCAGTCGCTGATAAATCCCGGTCGATCGATTCCGCGAAATATTACCGAGCTAACCGGAATTACGAACGAGATGGTAGCAGGTGCGCCCGATTTTAGTAAAATCGCCGAGGCCTTTGACGAATTTTCAAAAAATGCTATATTTGCGGCGCATTTTTCGCGGTTTGATTACTCTTTTATTCAGGCCGAGTACCGGCGTCTAGACATTAATTACATTCGACCCACTTTCTGCACCTGTTCGCAAAGCCGAAAGCATTTTCCAGGTCTTAATTCTTACAAGTTAAGCCGGTTATGCGAATATTTTAATATTCCGTTAGAAAGCCATCACCGCGCCTTGTGCGATGCCCAAGCCGCGACTGAAATTCTATTTCGAATCCAGAAAAAACGTTCTGAACAGCTAGAAATAACTTCCCAAGCTAAATCGCCTCATGCATGATCTGACCTCTTCAACCACGGGGGCCCCATGTCTCATTCAGGCATTAAAGAATTAACCGAAGAACAAGTTTTAGAAATGACCCTCGAGCAAAAAGACGAGTGGTGGTTAAAAAATGTTTATCAAGGCGATATGCCGCAATTAAACATTCGATCGGCTTTAACCGGCATGATCCTCGGTGGAGTTTTGTGTTTAACCAATCTTTACGTAGGGATTAAAACCGGATGGACACTTGGGGTGGGAATTACTTCCGTTATTTTATCTTTCGCCATTTTTAAACTTTTAGCGAAGTTTAAGATCGGAAAGGAAATGACCATTCTAGAAAACAACGCCATGCAATCAATCGCGACCAGTGCGGGCTATATGACAGCACCGTTAATGGCTTCGATTCCCGCTTACATGATGGTGACGGGTGAAGTGATCCCGATGTGGCAAACATTCTGGTGGATTATTGTTTTATCATTACTTGGAGTGTTGTTTGCATTTCCACTAAAGAAAAGATTTATCAATGACGAACAAATGCCATTTCCTGAGGGACGAGCCGCGGGAATTGTATTAGACAGCTTACACGGAGATGATGCAAAAGAAGGTTTATTTAAAGCAAAAATTTTAATTTATGGTGCCGGCCTATCGGGATTGATTGAGCTTTTACGTAACGCTCATATTATGCAAACGATTCAATTGAAATTTTTAACTCTTCCCGAATATTGGGATAACTTTATATACAATTCTTTCACTCCGAAACTTTTCGGAACCCCATTAAAAGATCTAACCATTCAGATGGAAACATCGATCGTTATGATGGCAACGGGCGGCTTGATGAATATGAAAACTGCCATGTCTTTGTTGCTTGGCGGATTTATTAATTATTTTATTTTAGCTCCGTATCTTATTAGCACGGGCGTGATTGCCGGTGCCGGATTTAAAAATATTACGATGTGGTCGCTTTGGGCCGGAGCCGCGATGATGACGACGGCATCATTATATTCATTCTTTTCAAAACCCGGGATGATCATTGATGCTTTTAAAAAAGTAACGCAGAAAAAAGCTGTTGCTGCACATGATCCACTTAAAAATATTGAATTGCCGATGTGGTTATTCGCCGTCGGAATTCCTATTATGGGAGCCATCACTGTTTATCTTGGTCACTCTTGGTTTGGGGTTCACTACATTCTTGGAATTATTGCGATCCCTTTAGTATTTGTTTTTACGTTAATCGCGGTAACTTCAACGGGTTTAACTGCCATCACTCCAGGTGGGGCGCTGGGAAAGCTAACGCAAATCACCTATAGTGTATTGTCACCAGGGAATGTTCCGACTAATTTAATGACCGCGGGAATTACGGCCGAAGTCTCGCTAAATGCCAGTAATTTATTAATGGATATTAAACCGTCGTACATGCTGGGTGGAAAACCTCGCCATCAGGCGATCGGGCATGTGCTTGGCGTTTTTGCTGGTGCATTGATTGCCGTTCCGGTTTTCTATTCTTTGTTTCAGAATAATATTGCGCTTTTCACCTCTGATAAGCTTCCGCTGCCGGGCGCGGCAGTTTGGAAGGCGGTTGCTGAGGTTTTAACTAAAGGCTTAAGCACTTTGCATCCAACCGCGCAAATGGCCGTACTAATTGGTGCAATACTTGGAATTTTACTTGAGATTGCTAACAAGCGTACAAAAGGTAAATTTCCAATATCAGCAGTGGGTTTAGGTTTGGCTTTCGTTTTACAATTCACGAATTCATTAGCGATGGCGATGGGTGCATTGATTTTTTGGATTGCTCGACAAAAAGCGACTGATAAGACAAGTACCGCTTACCGAGTGCTCGTCGACAACCAAGAAACCCTTTGCGCAGGAGTCATTGCGGGTGGTTCAATTATCGGTATTATACTGATTATTTTAGAGAACATCGTTTTAGTCTAATGGTGTTCCAAATGATGAGTGCTATGGGCGGGCTTCACCAGTAGGGCCGCTGCAGCCTGGGACATTGCGATTGGCGCGACAGAACTTAATACGCTCAAGCATGGCTTCAGAAAGCTCCTCGTGATAAACACCATATGATTCGACGTAGATGCCTTTAATATTTTTATCACGACATGTAATCGCATAAAGAATTGAGTTGTCATCAGGATCAGAAGCAACTTCAAAACGTAAAATTTCATCGATAAAAAATTCTTTCGGATACAAGGCAATTTGGCCGTTTTGGCAGGTGAGGTGATCAAATTTTGGCACTAAGTTTTCAGTGTAGCCTCTTTTTTCAAGCGTGCGAATTGCATCCGCCATGTTAATCATGTAGCCAGTTCCAGATTTAAGCTGGTCATCGTCAATTTTATCTCGGTAGCCAAAAAAATTTTTAAAATGATTTAGTAGTTTCATGTCTTATGATTACATCAAAAACGGTGCCTACTGGAAGTTTCATAAAATGCAATGCGCGGCCAAATCTAAATTAGATTAAGGAAAATTTCCTCATGCCCCCGGCAGATGTCCCAATTAGCGAAGGTTGACCTGTAGGCGTAGTTGGGTGGTATCGTTTGAAAAACCTAAGTAGGCTATGATTTTTTTGGTTTTAGCGTCTTTGTCGACGGTCAGCCAAGTTGACTGGGTATGACTTTGCTTTAATAAGCTGACTTCATCGGCCCAGTAATGAAATTCGAAGGTGGCTTCAGTTGGACGAATGTATTCGTAAAGTAAAAGGTGCAAATTGAATTTATAGTCCTGACAAGTAACGATCCATGCATGTGGCTCTTTTCCTGGTAAATGAGTGCAGTCATGCCAGAAACTACCTTCACTCGACAAAAAATCAAAAGTGAGTTGTGAAGGCTTGAAACCTTTTGACTGCAACTGGGCGTGGGCTGGTGAAACTAGGAAAATACTAAAAAATAAAATCGGAAGAAAATGAAAAATCTTTTTATGCATTGTAGGCCTCTTGTTAAATTTGCTTGGCCAAAGCTTAGCATACTGAGTGCTTTTAACAAATAAAACTTACTTTGCCATTGTCTTTTTTAAAATCGCTTGGAAACTAGCTTTATCTTTTGAAGAATAACTATTTTTCTCAGAACCAGAAGAATTCGAGCGGAAAGTTGAAGCGCCTTTATCTTTTAAGTCCATCGAGTTTTTATAAATGTTAACTACTTTTTGAATGGGCATCATATCGACTCCTTGGTGTTTGCAGTCTAGGCTTTGACGATTTGTTATTACCATTGATTAAAGCAATCACCGCACCAAAGTAAAATCCTCTCAGTTAGTTTTTAGCTCTATCTAGGCGTTCATTATTCAGGTCGAGTACGCTAATTCCCCGTGAGCCCGCCTTACATCCAAGTCAATTTTGTACTCGACCTAAGACGCATACTAAAAACTCTTTAGCACTCATCTCAAATAAAAATAAAGCTGCTTACAAAGAAACAATTCATTTATTTTCACGAGCGGCGCTTCATTTAGTTTTGAAAAAATAAATATGATGGCTAGACGTTTAGTTACAGCATGAAAATTGCTATAGTCATATTCAGCAAAGGAGAGAGAGATATGAAAACAAATGTGGTCTTTAAGGATTTTCAAGGGTTTGAGCATCTAACTAGTTTTGTGAATGAGGCGTTAGAATCCACGCTGGGGAAATTCGAGGGGAAGCGGCCCCTGGAAGTGAAGGTTATTCTTGCTACAACCCATGCCAGACATCACGGACAGCCGATGGAGTTTCAATGTGAAGCTTTATTGACGTCAAACCGGCAAAAAAATCTTTTTGCGAAAAAAACAGACGTCAATTTTTATACGGCGGTCAGAAGTTGTATGAAAACGCTCGAAAAGATTATTCGCCGTGAGCTAGGGGCTAAGATCAAAAATCGCCGTCGCAGTGCCCACAACTTACCACTTTATAATTATACGCCTGAAGAGGTCGATACAGAATTCAATGATGATCCAGCTTTAACAGAAAGCAAAACCGGATAAAGTTTGAAATTGAAATCTGAAATAAAGAGAGCTCCGCCGTGCGGGGCTTTTTTTTTGGAATTGGAATTGCACTTCATTTTGAAAAGTCGCTTTTATGCACGGAAGGCGCTTTCAGTTGGTATGAGATCCAAGTATAAGACGAAGGTCTGGAAAATTTCCCCTTTAAACTGCTGTAAAATTTGTAGTGCTGGAGGTTTTTTGAAACACTTAAATGAGCGAGTTTTAGTTTTTGCAGCAAACACTAAAGAGGCAAACCAAACGACCTCTTTGCTTGCAAACGAAAGACTTCATTATTTAAAGTGTGAAAATTTTTCTGAGTTATTATGCGAGCTAGAGCGCGGGGTTGGCGCATTGATTATTTCTAAAGAAACTTTTTCGTCGGAAATGATCACGGAACTTTCACTGAAGCTTAAAAAACAACCTACTTGGTCATTCATTCCGATCATTATTCTTTATAGCACTTATGATGTAAACCTACAGAATGAAATCAAGGCGAAATTAATCAAATCTTTACGAAATGTCACATTATTAGAACGTCCCGTACGATCGGGCGCATTGATCAGCGTTGTTCAAGCGGTTCTAACAGATCGCCGTCGACAGTACAAAGTACGGGATCTATTGGTCGCACTCGAAAGTTCAAAAAAAGAAGCCATCAATGCCAACGAAGCAAAAAGTGCTTTTCTAGCCAATATGAGCCACGAAATTAGAACTCCCCTGGGTGCGATTCTTGGTTTTTCTGAATTACTTTGTGATGGCAGTAGTAGCGAGCGCGAACAGTACATGGAAACAATTCGCCGTAATGGGAATTTGCTGCGCACTTTAGTCGATGATATTTTAGATCTTGCAAAAGTTGAATCAGCGCAGTTCGAAACCGAATCGATTGAGATTTCATTAAAAGAATTAATTTCAGAGATTGTTGATACCTTTGAACCAAAGACAACGGCGAAGAATTTAGGTTTTATTATTCAATTTCAGTGTACTGATTGTGACTTAATCGAAACTGATCCCATTCGATTGAAGCAAATATTAATGAACATACTTGGTAATGCTGTGAAATTTACTTCAAACGGGCAAGTTACGCTGAAAGTCAGCTCATCACCAATGGACCCAAATGAAGTCAAGGGTGACCAAATTAAGCTAAAAATTGAAGTCATTGATACCGGCATCGGCATTACCGAAAATCAGGCGAAAAAACTTTTTAAACCGTTTACCCAAGCAGACAGCTCGATGACCCGTCAGTATGGTGGCACCGGTTTGGGTCTTGTGTTATCCCGTAAACTGGCAAATGCTCTGGGCGGCGACGTTCGTTTAATCGAAAGCCGCGAAGGTCGCGGAAGCAAATTTGAAATTGAAGTTATCGTAGGGCGCGTACTTGAAAATAAAATTTCAAATATCAACACTTACAAAAATAATCATGAAACCAATCGCCAAAGTAAAGTGGCTCGACCACTTGATAATCTAAAAATTCTCGTTGTCGACGATTCAAAAGATAATCAATTTCTGATTAGCAGATTACTGAAGAACTCAGGTGCTCAGGTGCAAACGGCAGATGACGGAATGCTCGGCATGGAAGAAGCCATGAATGAAAATTATGATATCATCTTAATGGACGTACAGATGCCGCGTTTAGGCGGCCTAGAGGCCACAAGTCAGCTTCGTAAAAAACATTACGATAAGCCAATTATTGCTTTAACGGCAAATGCCCTTAAAGGCGACAGAGAAAAGTGCCTGCAAGCGGGTTGCAATGATTACCTGACGAAGCCCATTCAGAAAAATGAACTGATCCAGCGAATCGCGATGATTAGTTTGAATTCACTCTCTGCCATTTAAGTGGTACCCTGATTCCACATGATCATTTTTAAATGCTTATCTGTTTTTTTAGTATTCATTATCACTGGCTGCGCAACGGCTGATTACCAACCAGGACTTAGACCGACGGCTCGGGTGGCACCGAACATTGTGTATAAGGTGAATCGGGTGAACGGCGTGAAAAACGTCAATCTATTCTACCAGTCGTGGCATCCGAAAAAAAATAGTAAAGCTGTGATCATTTTTGTTCATGGTTTGAAAGATCACGGTGGGCGCTACCGCGAGATTGCTGAAAAACTCGCGCTCAGCGGTTATGCATCGTATGCGTATGATCATCGGGGCCTCGGGGATTCCGGTGGCCAAAGAGTCTGGGTCAGTTCGTTCGAAGATTATATAGCTGATCTTGAAATTATTTTTGACGTTGTCAGAATGTCTGAACCCAATCAACCTATTTACTTGTTTGGGCATAGCATGGGTGGGACGGTTGCTTCCTTATTTGCCGTGAATAAACTTCGGCCCATTAAGGGATTGGTTTTAAGTGCACCTGCTTTCAAGGTCACCACAGATGTGAATGGATTTATGATTGGTGTCACCAAAGTCTTAGGCACAATGACTCCATCGCTTGCAATTCTGAATCTTAAAGATGAAGCTTTCACCCGGGATCAAGATAGCCTTAAAGAGCTCAAAGCCGATCCTCTGGTTTTTCACGGAAACGCACCAGCCCGCACAGCGAAAGAATTATTAAAGGCAATGCATCTATTTGAATCGCGGATGAATGAGCTTCAACTACCATTTTTAGCATTGCATGGGGAAAAAGACTTAGTTACAAATCCAGAAGGCAGCAAAGAACTCTATCAAAAAGCCGCAAGTACGAATAAAACTCTAAAACTTTATCCGGCCCTGTACCATGACCTGTTTCATGAACCTGAAAAAGAATTAGTTTTTAATGACTTCATAGCCTGGCTGAAGCAGCAATAAACAACTCGAAGCGTCTTTTGCAAGAGATGAAGAGTGTTTTTTAGCGTATTTTGCGTTACGTTCTTTAGCATGCATAAGACAGAATCCGAAATTTCTAAAGCCGTCCTTGTGGGCCTTCAATTACCAAACATGAGCGAAGCCGATTTGCAAAGTTCGCTCGACGAGCTGGCAAGGCTTGTTACAACTTTAGGTTATAAACCGATCGGCCGGCTGACGCAAAAAAGAGACTCTGAAAAAAACGCAAGCGTACTCGGTGAAGGTAAATTAAAAGAATTAGCCAAGTGGACGGGCGGTTCGGGGGCGGTATCGACGAACTTTGAACGAAAAAAAAGTAAAGCCGCTATGAAGTTCGAAAAAAATATCGAAACTTCAGACGACGACTTAGATGATGATGAAGAATCTGATAGCGCCAAAGCCGAAGCAGAAGCCGAAGAAAATACCGATGGAATTATGACGGGCGAAGCAAACATTGTTATCTTCGATAGCGATCTTTCTCCATCGCAACTGCGAAACGTAGAAAGTGCTGTCGGTTGCCAGGTTTTAGATCGCACAGGTGTGATCATTGAAATTTTTAGTCGACATGCAAAAACCAAAGCCGCCAGACTGCAAGTTGAGATCGCTAAACTTTCGTACGTGGCGCCCAGATTACGGGAAACCGGTGGTGGAGGCGATCGTCAAGGTGGTGGGGTCGGAGCCAAAGGCGCTGGCGAAACAAGTTTAGAGCTGGATCGGCGGCGCATCCGCGACCGGATTAAAGAATTAAAAACTGAACTGGGTTCAATTGACAGCGAGCACTTAACAAGACGAGCAAAGCGTGATCAAGAAATCACAGTTGCATTGGTTGGTTACACGAACGCGGGAAAATCTTCCCTCATGCGTGCAATGACCGGCAGCGAAGTTTTAGTGGCCGATAAATTATTTGCGACTTTAGACACAACGATCCGGCCTATTTTTCCCGAATCGCGACCGAAGATTTTATTCTCAGATACCGTGGGTTTTATTAAAAAACTTCCCCATGACCTCGTCGCTTCATTTAAGTCGACACTGGATGAAGCTTTAAATGCCTCTTTACTCTTATATGTGGTTGATAGCTCAGATGCTACTTTTAGATCGCAGCTGGAAGTAACAAAAAAAGTCCTCAGTGAAGTCGGCGTGACGGAAGAAACCCAAAGTTTAATGGTGCTCAACAAAATTGATCGCCTTAGCCCCGAAGATTTGACTGCACTTAAAAGTGAATACCCGGATGCGTTTTTTCTTTCAACCCGCAGTAAAGAAGACTTACAGCGGCTGCGCGAATTTCTAATTGCCCGATTTGAAGAGGGCATGTTTGAGGAAGAATTGATGGTGGCATACTCGGTCAAGGGCGCGGTCGGAGAAATTCGCACCAAGCTTCGAGTCATGTCTGAAGCACATAATGATAAGGGCTTTATTTTTAAAGTTCGTGGAAGCGAGCGGGATTTAACTCAATTAAAGAGTAAGTTTAAAATTGAAGTTTTAAATTCGACTTCGCTATAGATTCGCGCTGTAATTTATTTTTTTTCTAGTTCGCGCCAAGACTTTGCACTTTCGATCAGCCCAGATAAAATCGAATGAAAAAAGTTTTTCGTTTGCATTTTCCCTTTTCCAAATCGGCGAATAAATTCATTTTGAATAAACGGGACATGCGCGGTACCACCGGTTAGAAATACGAAGTCGATATCACTTTCTGTTAATTTCGCTTGCGCGAAACAGCGATCCAAAGCTGAAAATATATCAGTCTTAATTTTGTCGGCCCAAGTTTCAAATTCGACTATTGAAAAAACATCTTCCGTCTCTAAATCGGGATAATCGAATTTAAATTTGGCGGTTGGCTTTCCGGATAAAGTCTTCTTGGTTTTTTCAATTTCTTCGAAAAACTGAAAAATCTGTTGATCTTCAATCATCACAAAAAGGCGTTCAATTGATAATTTATCAGCCTCTTTCAATGCACATTTTTGAATCTCTTTGATAAACTGGTACGTGTCGCGTTCTTTTAAGTGCACAATCTGTGACGGCTTATTCAGTCGCTCCATCACAGATCCGGGCATCTTCAATAAATTATTCGAAAGTGGCAAACGGTACTGGGCCTCTGCACCGAAAGATCGACTTAAACGACAGCTCATAAATACGCTATCAAGCGCATCGCCCGCTAACGGACAGCCATCAACCGCCAGCACGTCAGATTTTTGAAAATTATTTTTAGAAATTTTCATGATTGTAAAATCTGACGTTCCCCCTCCGAAATCCCCAATCAAAATGGTGCGTTCTTCGGAAATCTCGCGTCTAAAATCAAGGGCCGCCGCTAAAGGTTCAGGTACAAAAAGCACCTCTGTAAACCCGGCATATTCGGCGGCTTTTTTCATTCGGTGCAAAGCAAATTCGTCGGCGACTTCGTCCATCGAGTAACGGGCGGGTTTTCCGATGACGGCTTTGGTAATTGTCGTACCCAGAATTTTTTCAGAGCGTTTTCTTATTTCAAGTAGAAAAAGTCCCACCATGGTTTCTAAGCTTAAGATGCGATGACCAATCGAGGTACCTAAATAGTGCTGATTAGGCAGATGAGATTTAAATGAACGAAATAGACGGCCTTCAAGATCATTCTCGGTATATTTTTTCAGGGCATCGTGACCGTAGTAACATAAATCTGAATTTGGAAAATAAAGTAAAGTACGCATCAAACTTGGGTCATCACTTTGTGGATCAATTGGCAGGGCTTCTTTGCGAACGCCATTTTGAAGTGCACCCACCAGCGAATGGCTAGTTCCGAAGTCGATTGCTAGAATGGTTTCGGCTTTCGCTTCCATACTTCCTTCTAATGGTGTCGGCCCTTACAGGCCCGAAATAAATTTATGGTGCAGTTTTTGGATAACGTCACGTCCATGCGCTTCGCTGACCAGAAAACAAAAGTTATGGCGGCTAGCCCCGTAGCAAATCATCCGCACGTTGATATCAGAAATCGGTTCAAATATTCTCCGGGCTAGTCCTGGGGTGTGGTTAATATTATTGCCAATCAATGAAACCAAGCAAAGATCTTTTTCAATTTGTACTTCGGCGACCTGCGAAAGTTCAGTTATCAGCTGGGGGCTAATCACTTCGGCATTATCGATCGTGACTGAAACACTGATCTCAGAAGTCGTAATGGCATCGATTGATATTTTGTGATCGTTAAAAACTTTAAACAACTGAAACAAGAAGCCATGCGTGTGAAGCATTTCAGGCGTGCTTAAAGTAATCAGGGTCTGCTTTTTTCGTAAAGCCAGCGCGCGAATCAGCGGAGAATTTTTGACTTCTTTACGGACCCAGGTGCCTGGTTTATCTGGTTCAAAGCTTGATGCCACCAGGACCGGAATATTTTGTCTGATCGCCGGTAGTAAAGTTGCCGGATGTAATACCTTGGCGCCAAAAGTCGCAAGCTCTGACATTTCTTTAAACGATATCTCTTCCATAACCACGGCTTCTTTACAAAGGCGGGGATCGGTCGAAGACACTCCTGCTACGTCTGTCCAAATTTCAAGGACCGAGGCTGAAATTCCTTCCGCCAAAATGGCGGCTGAATAATCACTGCCGCCGCGGCCTAACGTGGTCGTCGCACCATTTAATGTTTGACCAATAAATCCTTGAGTCACATAAACGACACCCGCATTTAAAGATGGATCGAGTTGTTTTTTGCAACTCTCTGCGATTTCATTTATAAGAGGTCGTGCTTTTCCGAAATGCTCATCCGTTTTTAAAACTGTTCGCACATCGAGTAGCTGCACCGTTTTATTTGTCCAAGTTTTTTGTAAAGCAAAAGCAAAAAGGACCGAAGACATTCGTTCACCTAAACTCAGTAACACGTCTTTTGCTTTCGCCGAACATTCGCGTAACAAAAATATTCCGCGCGCAATCGATTCCATTTCTGAAAGTAAAAGCTCGATGGCAGATTGCTCAGATGCCGCGAAACCCAGATCAGTGGCTATTTTTAAGTGTTTGCTTTTGATACGATCTATGAGGCTCTCATAATCGCTCTGGTGGCCGGTTTCAGCTAATTCACCTAATTTAATTAAATCGTTTGTGGTGCCCGATGTGGCAGAAACCACAACGATGTTCGAGTTTCTTTTCGCGCTGATGGCGGCGCTCCGAAGCATTGCAGCTGCGTCCCCCATTGAGGTTCCACCGAATTTTGAGACGATCCTCGACATAAGTCCTCTGTTTTTGTGAGTTAAAGCATGGCCGATTTGTCTAGTCTTGTCGAACAGTTTAACACAAAATTCGACATTAAATTCTGTGCAAAATGCAACCGAAGAATACTGTATGAATAACACAAAGAAAAATCAAAAGAATTTAATCGTAGCCCTTTCAACGTTCGCTTTATTTGTAGGCTGTGCGCCGATGAATACCGCATCACTCGAGAAAACCAGTCAAGGAATCACCGATTCATTAGGTTGCACAAATTTGCAAAGTAATGTCTTTGATTCATTTTATGAGATGCTTGGTCAGGATCAGGCCATTCCGTTAGCCGGAGATTTAAAGAAAGCTTTACAGAAAAAGTTAGACAACCTAAAAACTGAAAATAGATTTTCAAAACTAGATTCAGAAAAGCTAGACCGCATCTCGGCTAAACTTTCTGAAGTCGTTGATTTAATGCTTTCAGAATCTGCGAAAAACCCAACCATTACGATCAGGGAACAAATCGAAAAATTAATTGAGTACGAAATGGAAGATCAGTCTTCGGCTGAAATTGTTTCGACACATCAAAAATTACATGCTTCTTTAAAAGAAGTAAGTACTTTAAGTAAAGAGCTTGATGTAGATTGTGCGACGCCCAATCATGAAATCGGTTTGCCCAAGGTTCCAGCTGTTGATGCAAAGGTAAGTAAAGGTTTGAACATGGTATTTGCCAATGCTTACCAAAGCTGCCGCGTTCTAGATTTACCTCCGATGGATGGATCAACCCCTGATGTATCAGGAATTTCACGGGTTGGAACTCACTCAGATGGAGTTGGAGGAAAGCGTCTTATCTCTGATATGAAGAAAGTGCAATCGACCCACTATTATATACGTGGACTTGCATCAGAATCTTCGTGCGTGACAGTTAGAGATAATCCTCTCATCTATGATTACGGTGGAAAAGCATCGACTTCAGGAAACACGTTGAACTTTCAAAAAAACGCTGGATCGGGCACGGCTGCATTAGGTATCGACTGCTCGGGTTACGTATCTGCGGGAATAGCGGTTGCTGGCTTACGTTACAAACCAGGACTACCTAACAAAACGATTTATGCAAATCAAGGAGCGCGTAAGTTTATAAGTGCTTCCTCATCGGGATTTTCATGCTTTGAAAATGTAACGGTTACTCCGACTTCAGGAATCAAAGTGGGTGACATCGTTGGGGTTAACGGCCACGTGGTTGCTATCGATAGACTAGGATCGGATCCATTTGGATTAAAAAACATGCGTTCGGCTAGTGAATGTTCAAACGTTAACTATCGAAATTTTGATATCGTCGTTTCCCAAAGTAGTCCGTCTAAAAATGGAATTGGCATTAACAAATATATAGTTCGGGATTACGTAGCCGAAAGCGGTAAAATGAAAACCGCGTTTGTTGAAATGGCGAAACAAGTTTGCTTAGCGAAGTTTCAGAATAAGAACTTAAAGCCAAGTAGTTCTGATTGGGGATTTGTCCGTCATAAGGGAACTTCAGAGTGCATTGCACCTCGCGCAATGTTAGCTGGCGAATCTTGTACGAAAGCCTGCGTCCCATAGTCTAATTGTTCTAATTTTCAATTAAAACAGGGATTGTGTCATTAAAAGGCACAATCCCTGTTTCTTTTTGCGAGCCGAATTTTACTTCGTAGCCTGCCCCATAATTTTACTTAGTAAAATTGAAATAGGCGTAAAGACTAGACTTTAAAATAACTTATGAGATGATTTTCGCGCTGACGAAAGGGCGAAAATGACAACTCTGATTCTAATTACCGACATACTAGAAAAAGCAATTTTACTAATGCTAATTGGACTATCTATCTGGTCTGTAGCGATCATTATCGATCGAAAACGGTTTTTTAAAAAAGAATTTCGCTCCGAAGTGTTCGAGAGCTTACAGAAAAAACTATCGACTCAATCAACCAAAGAAAGCTTGAACAGAGAGTTGGTCGCTGATTCTTTCGTTCAAAGAGTTATTCTAAAAGCGCTTCAACAATCAAGTGACGCGGGTACTTTTGATCGCGCTGTATCAGGCGTCGTAAAAAATGAAAGAATCCAGCTAGAAAAAGGCCTTTCCGTATTAGCAACTCTTGGCGCGAACGCACCGTTCATCGGTCTATTCGGAACTGTGCTCGGAATCATACGCGCGTTTGCTTATCTGGGTACCCAGTCGGGATCATCCGCGGTCATGTCCGGTGTTTCGCAAGCGCTTTACGCCACGGCATTAGGATTACTGGTGGCTATTCCCGCAGTCGTTGCCAATAATTACTTCGCTCATCACTTACGAATCGCATTGCAAAAAACGGAAGCGGTTCGTGACGAGATGGTCGCACGAAAGATTGTGTAATTTTTATGGCAGGAAGTTCACAAAATATATCAACCGACTCTTCTGATTCAAGTGACCCGATTTCGGTGATGTCTTCAATTAATATAACTCCATTCGTCGATGTCGTATTAGTTTTATTAATTATTTTTATGATCACCGCACCGGCATTAGTAAAAGAAGTGATGGACATTCGCTTACCAAAGACTGCTTCGGGTGACGGGCAAGTCATGCAAACGCTTGGTGTTGCCGTTAATAAAGATGGTCATATTTTACTAAACGGAACAATCACGGACGAAGCCGGTTTAACGACGGCCGTTAAAGAATCTTTAGCAAAGTCTGTCGATGCGCAGGCGATCATTAGTGCTGATGTGGATGTGGCTTACGGTCGGGTCGTTAAAGTAATTGATCTTTTGAAAAGCGCGGGCCTAGAAAAATTCGCCGTGCAAGTCGAACGCGAAATAAAACAGGTTCAATAATTCATGGTGAAGACGGCAAATATTTCTGCCATTTCAACTTCGTTTCTGATTCACGGCTTTTTCGTCGTTGTCTACGGTGTTTTGCAATTAAACTTAACCTCGTATTTTGTTAAAGATAAAATATCAATCGAAGTCATTCAGTATCCACAGGAGGTACCTGCAAACTTAAATTTGCAAGCGACTAAACCGCGCGATGAGGCCCCCAAGCCCGAACCGGTGAAGCGACAAGTATTTGGCGTCAGTCGAAAGGCCATCACTACGAACGCTACAAATGCAGATACGGCCGAAGTCAAACAAGGTAACACCATCGCCAAAGAGAATGATAATTTAGAATTAATTAAAGATGATGCCGACTCAATCCCCATTCCGGCCGATGCTTATTTAGTTACAACGCAAGTATCGTTGATCAAAGATGTAAAGATCCCGTATCCGCCGGAAGCCCGAAAAAATAATATCGAAGGCCCGGTGGTGATGGATATTATCATTGATCAGGACGGGCGAGTTCGATCGTCGACATTAGTGCGCGGTCCCGGTTTTGGCTTAGAAGAAGCAGCGATGGCCGCCATTAAAGAATTTCTGTTCAAGCCTGCCCGTGTGGGTGAGCAAAATGTCGCCGTTAAAATTCGCTACAGTTATCGTTTCGTGTTGGAGAATAAATAATGCAAAAAATAATCCTGATCGCGTTGATCCAACTGTTCTCATTCTTCGCATACGCAGAACAAAGTCTTAAAATAAAAGTCCTCGAAAAAGGGACGCAAATTCAATTAAAAGAAGTCACGGTGTTTGTGTTGCCCGATAAACTCAGCGCTACGACGAATGCGCTCGGTGAAGTCGAATTCGTCGGCATACTGTCGGAACAATCAAAAATAGTTATTTCAACCACCGGATACATTCGGTTCGAGCAAGACATCAATATCAAAGAGAAGAGTAACATAATAGTTTATGTGCAAAAAGAAAGTTACAGTGCCTTTGAGACCGTGGTGGTTGATTCAAAATTAAAACGGGATCAGTCACAAAAAACTTTAACGCGCAGAGAATTCTTAGATATGCCGGGCGCAAATGGCGATCCTTTGAAAGCGGTTCAAAATTTGCCTGGCATCAACCGAACCGGCGGTTTTTCTTCGGTGGTTATTATTCAAGGTTCGGCACCAAAAGATACGGCCTATGATTTTGAAGGCCACGATATACCGCTCGTGTTGCACTTTGGCGGGCTGACTTCAGTCGTCATGCCAGAAGCGCTCGAACAAGTTGATTATTTATCTGCGGGATACGGCGCTGAGTATTCGCGCGCCCTCGGCGGAATCATCTCGCTTAAATCACGCAAACCCGAGGTGAATGATCGTGATCGTAAGGGCTTATTTTATGCAGACAACTTAAGTGCTGGCGGACTTTACGAAGCAAAGATTGATGAAAAAAGTTCTTTTCTCATTTCGGGCCGCTACAGTTATATCGGTTTTTTTTTGAAAACAGCGCTCAAAGATTCAGAGGCCCTCAACTTAACCGTCGCGCCCGAGTATCAAGATTTAACCGCCATCTACAATTACGATATTTCTGATGTGGAAAAATTTAAACTTTCACTTTTAGGATCCCGTGATCGATTGGCGTTCGTATTGGCTGAACCATTCAAGCAAGATCCATCTGTTCGCGGCGCGTTTTCAAATACGGTCAATTTCTATCGTTTCATTCCGGCTTGGTCTAAAAAAATCGACGCTTATTCAACGTACCGGCTTAGTGCCGGTATTGGAAAAGATGAAATCGCCATCGAAATAGGTGATCAATACTTCAAGCTAGCTTCGCAAGTGGTTACTCTTCGCGCCGAATGGGATCATCAAGTCACGCCAACTTGGCAGTCGCAATTGGGAATTGATAGTCAATTCGCCAGAACAAATGTTAACTTAAGAGTTCCGTTAAGTCGAAGTGAAGGCGGCATTGGAAACCCCGTCGCCGGAGCTGAAAAACGCGAAGCTCAAATTAAAGTGGATACGACAAACCTAGGGGCGTACTGGCGAAATCAAATCTCTTTGGATGAGAAGTGGGAGAATCTTCCCAGTCTACGTGCGGATCGATTTTCGCAAACCAAAGAAAGTTTTTTATTACCTCGCTTGGCTACGAAATATCGTTACACCGATGCTTTGCATTTAAAAGCCGGAACGGGCCTTTACGTGCAGCCGCCGGAAGAACAAGAATCGAATGACGTTTACGGCAATCCTGATATTAAATCTCCGCAGGCCTTTCATTTGACCTTTGGTTTTGAAAAAGACAATCGCGAAGGTTCAAAGAACGGTTCGGTGTTTTCAGCAAATTATTTCGATCGCACGTTTAATAAATTAGTCATTCAGTCGGCCGCAACCACCAATCGCAACGGTCAAACAGTCTTTGAGATTTATAATAATGACGGAAAAGGGCGGTCCTACGGCGTCGAGGCGCAATGGAAATTTTATCACGATGAATATAACGGTTTTGTTAGTTATACCTTATCTAAAAGTTCCCGTTGGAACCCACGCCAAAGCACTTACACTTTTGAATATGATCAAACCCATAATCTAAATGCAGTCATTGCTAAAAATCTTCCACGGGAATGGAAGATTTCAGGTCGGGCACGCTACGTTACGGGTAATCCAAGAACTCCCGTGCTGGGTGGGACCTACGATGCCGACAATGAAACCTATTTCCCGACGCGCGGCCCACTGTATTCAACTCGGCTTAAAGATTTTCACCAACTTGATTTGCGCATCGACAAAAAGTTTATTTCAAACCGCTCGGTGTGGTCGGCTTATTTAGATATTCAAAATATTTTAAACACCAAAAATCCAGAGTCGCTACAGTACGCGTATGATTATAGTTCAAGCGAGCAGATTAACGGTTTACCATTTTTGCCGGCGATTGGCGTGAAAGGGGAATTCTAATGAAAAATATAATCCACCAGCGGAACGTAATATTTTTTGCGTTTTTGATTCTTACTAATTGCGGAAAAAGTAATTTACCAGATTTCAATAAACTAGAAACAATTCGTATATTAGCTTTCCAAACGGCAACCCCAGAAGTTGACCCCGGCGCAAGTGTGACCATCAATCCGATCATTAGTGATATCATTGCGACGTCGCTAACCTACAGCGCATCAAGTTGTATAGATTTAGGAATTAGTTTCGGAGCTGAGGCGACCTGCGAAAATAATCCATCAAAAGTCGTCATCGCAACGAACACGGCCCTGACCTTACCAGGTGCTGCAGAAAGTTGGACGGGCATCGCAAATTCTTTTGTCGTCAATATTCCGATTCAAGCGATCATTTTTGCCGGTAGAACACCGGAAGAGCTGTTTAACGGAGTTAATTATATCATCGAGTATGTATTAACGAACAATTCAGGCCAGACTGTACGATCTATCAAAAGAATTGTGGTCAGTTCACCTGCAAAGACCGCCAAAAACGCAAATCCTACAACGACAAACATCTTTGCTGATGGCGCACCGATGACGACTTTAACATTAGCGGCAAAACTGAATGTCACAACGGATTTAACTTTGGCTTCAGCCGAATCTTACACCATCAATAATTTAGACGGAACGTCGACCGTCAGAACAGAAAGTTTAGCGACCACGTGGTTTATTACTGACGGAAAAACAAAATACTTCCGCTCGGTCGGTACCGCTTCCAACGTGTACGAAACCCCGGATGCAGCACCCACGGGGCGCTCGGCTTATTTAATTGCTATGACCCGGGATGATCGTGGCGGGCTTAGTTTCGTCAAAAAGAAATTTTAGCCGACTGATCACTAGCGCACTATAACTTGTGTACAGTCACTTGCGGTGCTGCTTTTCGGTCTGGGTGAAGCTCGTAATGATAAGCGCAATTTTTTGAACAAGTTTCTTTTTTCCATTCTAAATGATGGCAGTCTTCACAGATACAAGTTTGTGTATCACACCGCTTACACTCAACTGGCGTTGCACCGGGTTGTCCGCAGTGGGGACAAAGTTTATAATTCTTCGTTGGTTCTAATTTCTGATCAACCGCTACGCGGTGGTCGAAAACAAAACACTCTCCTTCAAATTGATCGTTCGGGTATTCTTTAATGTAATTTAAAATTCCGCCGTGCAATTGAAAAACATTTTTATAACCTTTGCGCTGTAGTTCTAAAATTCCTTTTTCGCAACGAATTCCACCCGTACAAAAAATCAAAACTTTTTTATCTTTAGCAATACTTTGGCTTTCCATAAATTGCGGAAATTCGGTGAATTGATCAGTCATGGGATTAACGGCACCCTTAAAGGTACCAATTTTAGTTTCGTACCAATTGCGCGTATCAATCATCACGTAGTCATCTTCATTTTTCATGACGTCATTCCACTGGCTCGGAGTTAAGTGGTGGTTGATCCCTTCGGGCGGAAATAATTCAGGTGTCCCAAGGGTAACGATCTCGTCTCGAATTTTAACTTTGAATCGGCGAAATGGTGAAACGTGCGAAATGCTGTCTTTGAACATCAGTTCTGGAGATTTAAAATACTTTGTGAGGCCATCTTTAAATTGCGCAAGCCTTTCCTCAGTTAAAGAAGAAACGGTCGCATTAAATCCTTCATGACCTAAAATAATCAGACCACGAGTCGCCGTGTTTTCGGCCAAAGATTCTAAATCAGTTTTAATCTTTTCCAAATCATTAAGTTTTGTGAACTTGTAAAAAGTTGAAATGTAGAAGGTGCGCGCAGCTTCGTCTGCACTATTTAAGGGCAAACCTTGAGTCACAGGGGTGGTCATAAAGATCCTTTCAGTTATCAGCAGGTGGCTCCCAACCACCGTGAGTTGAACGGTCAACGCGTAGAATCTAATCTGTGACCAAAACAAGGTCAATTAGAATGAAGAAAAGTTGATGTTGCGAGCGCATTTCGATACAAACAAGGCTTACTTATTTACAGCCAGATTTAAAGTAAGACAAAGGATATCATGTCTAATCTAACCGCGAACAACTTATCAACGCCAGCCGTTCAAAAAGAAATTGAACGCCGTCGCACTTTTGCGATCATCTCGCATCCTGATGCCGGTAAGACCACCTTAACCGAAAAACTTTTATACCACGGCGGAGTCATTCACGAGACAGGTGAAGTTAAAGGTAAATCCGGCACTAAAGCGGTGACTTCAGATTGGATGGAGCTTGAACGTCAAAAAGGTATTTCGATCACATCATCGGTGATGACTTTCGATTTCGATAAATTGCGCATTAATCTACTGGATACTCCGGGCCACAAAGATTTCTCGGAAGATACGTACCGGGTTTTGATGGCGGTGGAATCTGCCGTCATGTTAATCGACGTTGCAAAGGGCGTCGAAGAACGAACAAAAAAACTTTATGACGTTTGTCGTTTAAGAAATATTCCAATATTCACTTTTGTTAACAAGCTCGATCGCGAAGGAAAAGACCCTTTAACATTGATCGACGAAATCGAAAAAACTCTCAACATGCAATGTTACCCAGTTACTTGGCCGTTAGGCATCGGACAGCGGTTCAAGGGAATTTACAATCGTCTGACAAAAGAAGTGACCTTTTACGATCAGCGCCGTGAAGGCGACGAGAAACAAACATTTCCATTTTCAGGCCCACAAGATCCTATACTAGAAAAGTATTTAGATTTTGAATCCCTTGCGCAAGTGCGGGATGAGCTTGAGCTCATCGAAAGTGCGCTGCCTCCGTTCGATGTCGAAGAATTTTTAGCGGGCCGCTTAAGTCCGGTCACCTTCGGGTCTGCCAAGCAAAATTTCGGAGTCGACACATTTTTGAAATTCTTTACGCAGTTTGCTCCGGGACCGAAACCACGCCCGACGAAAAAGGGCGACACGTTAAATCCACTTTCTGCAAACTTCACGGGTTTCGTTTTTAAAATCCAAGCCAATATGGATCGCCGTCACCGTGACCGAATTGCCTTCGTGCGAATTTGCTCGGGTAAATTTGAACGTGGGATGAAAGTAAATCATTCTAGGCTTGAGCGCGAACTTCGTTTATCATACTCAAATCAATTTGTTGCGGCTGACAAAGAAACGGTCGACGAAGCCTACGCGGGCGATATCGTTGGCGTCAGTGACACGGGAAATTTTGCGATCGGCGATTCGATTTCATCACAAGGTAAAGTTGTGTTCGAAGATATTCCAAAATTCGCACCTGAATTATTCGCCAAGCTCACTGTGCGCGACGCACTTAAACGAACGAAGTTAAATGAAGCCTTACGACATTTAGCCGAAGAAGGCGCGATACAGCTATTTATCGACCCGATCGTTGGCGATCAAGAATCCATCGTGGGCGCCATCGGAGAACTTCAATTCGAAGTTCTCGCGCATCGCCTGAACGACGAATACAATTTAGAAGTGAAGCTTGCGCGAATGACTTATACGGTCGCGCGGTGGCCACGGGATCAAGATGGTAAGGCCGTCAGTCAATTAAAGGGTAATTTTCAAATGTTTCGAGATATGATCGACCAGCCCGTTTTATTACTCAATCAAGAATGGGATTTAAACTGGGCCCAAAAAGAAAATCCAAACATTGTTTTCGCCTCTAGTATCTCAAGAGCAAGGTAATCATGACAGAAAATTTCGCGCTCGATATTCAAAATCTAAAAAAGACTTACGTTGATAAGGCCGGCGGCCAAACGGTCGAAGCGCTGAAGGGTGTTTCATTCTCGATTAAGCCGGGAACTATTTTTGGCTTATTAGGTCCGAATGGTGCGGGTAAAACCACGATCATCGCTTCGATCACAACTTTAGAAAAACCAACCAGCGGTGAAGTGTTCGTTTTTGGTGAAAGCGTTCTAAAAAATCCGATCAAATCAAAAATGAGCGTAGGCGTCGTCCACCAAGAAGTTATCAATACCGGCTTCTTCACGGTCGATGAAATTCTCGATTTTCAGTCGGGATACTACGGAATTTATAAAAATAAAGAGCGCTGCGAATATTTGATGGAAAAGCTTTCATTGACCGAGCATCGAAATAAAAAAACCCGTCAGCTTTCGGGCGGCATGAAGCGCCGATTAATGATTGCAAAATCATTGGTGCATTCACCGAAGCTATTGCTACTAGACGAGCCGACAGCGGGCGTTGACGTTGGCTTACGCGAATCACTGTGGAAATTTGTAGAAGAGCTCAAAAAAGACGGCATGACCATTTTACTAACAACCCACTATTTAGAAGAAGCTGAAAAACTTTGTGATCAAGTTGCCATAATTCACAAGGGCCAAGTTTTATTCAACGGTCATTCAACCGACGTTATTTCAAAATACACTTTAAAAAAGATCGCCATCTTTTTTAAAGACGGTTCAAAAAAAGAATTCGAAGAGCCAACAAACTTAGGCTTGAACGAAGTTCTACAAAAACACGGAATTCAGCTCACTGACATACAAGATATTAAGATTGAAGAAGGAAAGCTTGAAAAAGCTTTCGCGAAGATGGTGGCCCAATGATTATATTTTTTACGCTTCTTCGTCGCGAAATTAAGCGCTTCATGAAGGTCGCCATACAGACGGTCGTCAGCCCCATCGTTAGCTCTTCGCTTTATATTTTAGTATTTGGCGTATCGCTTGGCGGAAGCGTTCAATTGAATAATGGCGTCCCGTACCTAACTTTCCTCATTCCAGGTCTGATGGTGATGGGGCTTATCAACAACGCCTTTCAAAATTCTTCATCATCAATCGTCACTTCAAAATTTTCCGGTGACCTTGAAGACATACGTGTAGCTCCGATTCCCCATTATTACATCGTTTGGGCTATGGGCTTTGGCGGCGTGTTTCGCGGAAGTGTCGTCGCATTAATAACGGGGTTAGTGGGCGGACTATTTCATTATTTTCAACAAGGGTCGTTTATTATGGTCCAGCATCCATTGTGGATGATTTATTTTTTAATGGTCGGTGGATTGACCTTCGCATTTATGGGAATTTTCGTAGCTTTTCTGGCTAAAACCTTCGATCAACTGACAGCATTTAGCGCTTTTATATTATTACCACTGACTTATTTGGGTGGGGTTTTTATCTCCATTCAAAATTTACACCCCATTTGGCAGTCATTTTCGAAGTGGAATCCGTTATTTTATTTAATCAACGGTTTTAGGTATTCCATGCTGGGCCAGGCTGACGTTGACCTTATGATTTCAGTTGCAATCAGTTTTGTCGGCGTTGTGATTACATTTTTTCTTGCGCAATACTCGCTAGCTAAGGGATCATTCTCGCGCTGGTAATAAAAAATATTAAATGGAGTTTATATGTTTGAAAATTTATCGGATAAAATATTAGGTTCGATCAAAAAGATTAAAGGCCTCAGCCAAATCACCGAATCAAACGTGGAAGAAGTAATAAAAGAAATTCGAATGAGCCTACTTGAGGCCGACGTTAATTTTAAAGTCGTAAAAAGTTTTATCGACCGGGTTAAAGCCAAAGCCATCGGCGCCGATGTTTTAAAAAACGTAAACCCAGGCCAGATGTTTATAAAAATTGTTCACGATGAATTAGTTCAAACTCTGGGTGGTGGTGCCGTCGATGTCGACGTTCGCGAAAAACCTTCGGTCATCATGATGGTGGGTTTACAAGGAGCGGGTAAGACAACATCAACTGCAAAGCTAGGACTTTACCTTCGACAGAAATTGGGCAAAAAAGTTGGCTTTGTACCGGCCGACGTTTATCGTCCGGCGGCGATCGAACAGCTACAAATCCTAGGTAAGCAAAATAATTTTAGCGTGTACGATTCAACAACAGCCATGAAGCCTGAAGAGATTTTAAAAAACGCTTTAGTTTGGGCTGAAAAAGAACTTATCGATGTACTTTTACTAGATACGGCCGGTCGGTTACAAATCGATGACGAATTGATGACCGAATTAGAAAATCTTAAAAAAGTTATTCCTCCGACTGAAATTTTACTAGTCGCGGATGCGATGTTAGGTCAGCAGGCCGTTAATGTAGCCGAAACTTTTCACCAGCGTTTAGGCCTAACCGGTCTTATTCTCACGAAAGTAGACGGGGACGCGCGCGGAGGAGCGGCGCTTTCAATTCGTGAAATCACCGGAATTCCAATTAAATTTATGGGAGTGGGTGAAAAAGTTTCAGCCCTCGAGGTTTTTCATCCGGATCGTTTAGCCGGTCGAATCCTTGATATGGGCGATGTTTTAACTCTTGTCGAAAAGGCGCAAGAGGTTATGGATCATAAAGAAGCCGAGCGTTCAGCGAAGCGAATGATGAATAACGAATTCACACTGGATGATTTCTTAGCGCAAATCCAGCAGCTGAAAAAATTAGGCGGTATGGAATCAATGCTTAAAATGCTTCCGGGTATGGGCGAGATCTCTAAACAAATGAAGAATATGACTCCACCCGATGACGAAATCAAAAAAATCGAAGCCATTATTCGCTCGATGACTATGCAAGAGCGCGATGACCACCGAATTCTTAATGGCTCAAGGCGTCAAAGAATTGCGACTGGTAGCGGGACGCAAGTGCAAGACGTTAACAAGCTGGTAAAAAAGTTCGAAGATGCTAAAAAGATGATGTCTGGAATGATGAAAATGGGATTAGGTAAAGCAATGAAGGGCGGTAAGGGTGGTAAGGGCGGCTCGAAAGGTTTTGGTGGTTTTCCGTTCTAGAATTCACTGGGATGGCCATTTAAGTAAATTTTTTCAAATTCATTTGCTCATTGCGACTAAAAGTTATAAAAACTTCTCTTTGACTTAGATTGTTATACGAAAGGGTATATCATGGTTGTTATTCGTTTAGCTCGCGTTGGTAAAAAGCACGATCCAGCATACAGAATTACTGTGGCTGATTCTCGCAAATATGTAACTGGAAAATTCATTGAAGTTATCGGTACTTACATTCCGACTCCAATGGGAAAACAGCAAAAAGTAACCTTAAACACTGAAAAAGCAAAAGAGTGGTTAAATAAAGGTGCACAACCTTCTGATACCGTTCGACACGTTTTGCGAATTGCCGGAGTTGAGACCAAGCCATCTAAAAAGCAAGTTAAAGCTGCTCGGCCGAAGTCTGACAAGCCTGCAACTCCTAAAGCTGCAAAAAAACCGAAAACAGCAAAGGCCGCAAAAGCTTAGTCGAGGGTTTTGTTAAAGTGCGGTTAATTTAGCCAATAAATACAAAAATGTGTTGTCTCTACAAACGTTACTTGTAAAATGCTAATAGCGATCGCAGCAGTGGGGGAAAATGGAAAATCTTAAAGAACTTGTTGAACACATGGCTAAATCACTTGTTGATAAACCAGAAAACGTTGAAGTGGATGAAATTCCCGGACAACAGACGACTTTATTAGCTCTCAAAGTTGATAAAGAAGATCTTGGTAAAGTCATTGGTAAACAAGGTAAAACGGCTGCAGCGATGAGAACGATCATTCGCGCGGCGGGAACGAAGCTGAACAAGCGATATCACTTAGATATCGTTGAGTAATATGTTGAGTAATGTATAGAGCCTAAGTTTCAAAATTTAATTTAGTCAGAAGGAGCTTCAAAAGCTCCTTCTTTTTTTTAGCTTCACGAAATAATTAAACTTTCGCACATTGAAATGTTACACCCAAAACATGAATGATTCGTCTTCTACTCAAATTGGAAAAATTTATGATGCACACGGAATCCGTGGGGACGTAGTCGTATTAGTTTTTTCGGGTGATATCAGCTGGATCAACGAAGTTAAAGATTTGGATTTAGTTTTAGACGGAAAAACCAAACGACATAAGATCTTAAAGGCCCGACCACACAAAAAGGGTTTTGTCTGCCAGCTGGAAGGTTTTACCGACCGTAACCAGTCGGAAGCAGTGATTGGCAGCGAGGTGTGGATTGATTCAAGCTATTTCACATCACAAGAAGGTGATGCGATTTTTCTAAAAGAAATTTTTCAATTTGAAGTGATCGATTCGACTGACGGAAGCATCGGAAATATTGAAGCATTTTCCTTTAACGGTATTCAAGATTTACTGGTGATTGTCCATCCTGAAACCAAGAAGCAGTACGAGATTCCGTTTGTAAAAGAATTTGTTGAAAAACTTGATCAAAAGAATAAAAAAATATTCATGAATTTACCCCCGGGGCTCTTATCAATTAACGAGAGCGAAGAGTAAATCAATGAAGTTAACTGTTATTACGTTATTTCCAGATTTAATTCGCAACTATTTAAACGATGCCTTGCTGGCAAAAGCCATTTCTCAAAATAAATTAGAAGTTCAAGTTATTTCGTTACGGGATCATGCGGAAGGAAATTATAAATCGGTCGACGAAATTCCGTTCGGTGGCGGAGACGGAATGGTTATTAAAGCTGACGTTTTAGAAAAAGCTTTAACCGCAGCGCAGTCTTCAGCTAAACATGTTATCTATTTGTCTCCGCAAGGAAAGCCTTGGAACCAAGCAAAAGCGCAAGTCATGGCCACTGAAGCAAAAGAGTTTATTCTTATTTGCGGTCGATATGCGGGCATTGATCAAAGATTTATCCACCAATACGTCGACGAAGAAATCTCAATTGGTGATTATGTGTTGTCGGGCGGAGAGCTTGCCGCGTTGGTCTTAATTGAATCGATCTCTCGATTTATTCCAGGGGTCCTTGGGGATCAGCAATCGGCCTGCAACGACAGTTTTGCCGATGGCCTGCTTGAGGCGCCGCAGTTTACAAGGCCCGCGGTCTGGCAGGATTTAGCTGTGCCAGCGGTGTTAATGTCGGGGAATCATCAAAAAATTGCTGACTGGAAAAAGTTTTGTTCTTATTTGGTAACGAAGAAAAAAAGACCCGATCTGTTATCAACGAAGCCCTCCGCCTTCCAAGGTATCGATGAAAAAAAAGCAAAAGAATTTTATGCATCCTTGTCGCCTGAAGAAAAAAATATTTTAGACCTAGAAGATTTGCAATTATGAAACGAAAAGCCCCACTCGCCGTAGCCCTGATGCACTATCCGACCAAAGATCGCCTGGGAAAATTAGTGGCGACGAATATTACTAACTTTGATATCCATGATATTGCCCGGGCCTGCCGGGTCTACGGAATTGAAAAGTACTATTTGATTCACCCGCTTAAAGAACAACTGATGTTTGTTGAACGGGTTTTAGACCACTGGAACGTGGGCGAAGGTTCGAAATTTAATCCCATGCGAAAAACAGCGCTTCGGGACGTTCGAACCGCTGAAAATTTAGAACAAGCGGCCAAGGACTGGGGGCACCCCGGAGCCCGTATTGTGGCCACGGCGGCTCGAAGCCTTGATAATCAAGTGCGGTTCACCTTTGATAGCTTTAAGCAGACGCTAGCGACCGAAGATGAGCCTTATATTTTGATTTTCGGTACGGGGTTTGGCCTAACGCAAGACTTCATGAAGACCTGTTACGGCGTTCTAGAACCCATTCGGGGGGATTCACCGGACGACTATCGGCATTTGAGCGTTCGGTCAGCGGTCAGTATCTGTCTTGACCGACTCCTTGGGTCATGATAATTCATTATCTCTTCAAGAACACTTTAAGAATTGAGCTAAGTAAGGACTGAACATGGCAAAAGCAAAAGCAGCAGCGGGCAAGACAAAAACTCGTATTAAAAAATCCACTCCAACTACATTTAAAGGTGCCGAGACCAGCATCGTTAAGCGCGTAACTAAAAAAGCTGCAAATACTAAAATTGCTGCTTTTAGCCCGGGTGACACCGTTAACGTTTTCGTTAAAGTTGTCGAGGGTGAAAAAGAGCGTGTTCAGGTTTACAAAGGTGTTGTGACTAAAATTCAAGGTCACGCTCACAAGATGTTTACGGTACGTAAAGTTTCTGCCGGTGTTGGTGTTGAACGTACTTTCCCATTTAATTCTCCAGCAATCGATTCAGTTGAAGTTGTGAGTCACGGTAAAGTTCGCCGCGCGAAACTTTATTATTTACGTGGACTTGACGGAAAAGCTGCTCGTATCGAATCTGAATTAGCATCGATGGAAGCGGCTCCAGCTAAAGTAAAAGAAGCTGCGGCTCCTAAAGCGGCTAAAACGAAAGAAGCAGCTGCTCCAAAAGCGAAGTAATCGTCTTAAAGTTATTTAATTCTTTGCCAAGTCAGGCGACGAGTGAAAACAAATTCAAAGCGGGCTTCTCGGTCCGCAAAATATAGTTTTCTTCATTTACCAGCCCCCTATATTGGAATCGATGAAGTGGGGCGCGGGTGTTTAGCCGGGCCGGTCGTAGCTGCTGCGGTTATTTTCAAATCAAATAAAGACACGCGATTTTATAAAGACTCAAAATCAATTTGCGAAGAGGGTCGGCAAAAACTTTCTGATAGCATTCACGAGCATCACTTAGTTGGAATCGGGTGGGCCAGCGTGGAAGAAATTGATCAAGTTAATATTCTGCAGGCCACTTTCATTGCCATGCGCAGAGCGATTGAAAATTTAAAACCATCCGAATTTGGGACCTTGCTGATCGATGGCCGAGATAAAATTCCGAATTTAAAAAATCATCATCAACAGCCTATGATTAAAGGGGACCAGCACGTCAGACTGATTTCTGCAGCATCCATCGCCGCCAAGGTAGCACGGGATCAATTCATGACCCAGCTTGCAAGCGAGGAACGGCTGTATGGATTTGAAAAGCATAAAGGCTACGGGACACTTTATCACCGAGAGCAAATTCAAAAAAATGGCCCTTGCCAGTGGCATCGTCAAAGTTTCAGCGGCGTCAAAGAGTTCATCGCAAAGCCTGCAGTACTATAGATCACAGAAATCTGGATTAGAGGCCGAAAAGGCCGTCATCGATAAAATGCAAAGCCGCGGGTGGCGAATTGTTTTACAAAGAGCCAAAACATCCATTGGTGAAATCGACCTGATTTTCGAAAAGCATGATCGCGTTGCCTTGATCGAGGTCAAAAAATTGAGCGATCCGTGGCGATCGTTTGAGCGTATTTCTGATTCGCAAACTCGTAAATTACATTCTAATTTGATTTTATTTTCGCAAGCGTTCCGCAAATATGAAATTTACGCGGCGATTTGTTGGGTCGATGCCGATTGGAAGATTTCGTTTTCGCTCATTAATTAATATTTAATTCGCTTGGTGGAATCACTTTGATCGGTTTTCCGTCCCATGAAAATGAAAAGGTGACATTCCAAGCGGTTTCCAAAATCGCCTTTTGAATGCGATGGTAACTCAAATTAATGGCCCAGCACTCACCCGGGGGTTTGAGCTGCGTGATCAATGAATACTTTTTAAGTCTTTGCGAATTATCACGGTCGGCGCTGACGTCGAAGACCACGCCCGTCAAAACATTAATATAGTTTGATACAAATCCAAGCGCAAACGAAGCGTCATCTTGCTTAGGGGCCGTTTGTTTATTGGCGTAACCTAATTTAATGTATTGTTGTTTTTCGTTTAAGTAGCTAACGGAGGTCGTCGAATTGGTTTCAGACGTGTAAGGAAAATAATTCACCTGCGAATAACTTTGAACCTTATCGAAATCAAGAAGCAAGGTGGCTGACACGTCAGACATGGGTTGATCTTTATTTTTTCCGTACTGGGCTTGGTAAAGATCATAAGATTGCATGAGTCTAAAATTAACGACCGTTTTATAAGAATTATCTTCCTTTTTTCTTCGCACGAGGCGGTCTAATAACGACAAAGAAATAATATGTCGATCATAGACCCGGTCTTCGTAGTCAAATAACATTCCACCTGGAGTATTTAAGTCTGTATCTGAAATCGTGGCACGTGATGCATAGGGCGCATCGACGCCGCCCGTGGTTCCAAAGAAAGCATGCGTATCCTGCTGCATCCATGGCACCCAAGTGTACTGGAGTTCCGGAATGATTTCGTTTTTATACTTATTACCGGTGATTTCGAATTGACCATCATAAATCCGATGAAACTTCGTACGTGTATTTAAATCAAACTGTAAATAGCGGCGGGCTGATTGACGAGTCTCTCCGACGTCGAATAGATACTGAGCTTCGTTGTAAGATACGGTCGGCGAAAGCGAAATAAATTCCGCCAGATTGTAGGCAGTGGTGGTCACTGACGTTTTTAGTAAAAATCTTTGTCCCGTTCGAAGTAGATCAATATTTTCATTGTACACGCCGTCTTGAAGTGGTCGGCAGTTCACGTCACTCAAATTTTCGCAGCGTGGGTCTGTTGACGTATTAGAAACGTACCGTTGACCGCCCGGACCGGTGCTGAGGTCGTCATAACTTTTACCTCGGTAAAATCGCGTAAAGCTTGAATCAACTTTGTATAAAAAAGGTGAGTCGGAGATGCGCGCGTAGGTTGAATCAAATCTTAATTCTGGTAAACGATGAACTGACTGCGTGTTTGGAGAAAGTGGATCAGCTTGCAGTAAATTTTTGTAATAGGAAGAATCAAGCATGATCAAAGAATGATCCATCAGGTGTGAATAGGTCAGTCTACTTTCAAGTGCCGATTCAGCATAATTTGGGTACTCATCATTAAAATCAATGGGGTATCGAAGATCACTCACTTCGTTTACCTTTAATTGAAATTTATTGTAGGGGTCGCCCGAGTATTGATTATAAGAACGCACAGACCAGCGATTGTAACTGGTATCTTGTTCGCTGACTTGGCGGTAGTTTATAAAACGTTCGTCTGAACCTAAAAGGGGATCTCGTAGGAAAGATGTATTTATTTGACCCGACGAATCCTCATTAATGACGTATCGGTACTCAACTGCGGGTTTAAGGCCACCGATGGCATAATTTCTTAAAGTGATTGTTGCGTCTTGTGAACGTGAAATAGCCCAGAAAAGCTTTTGGTCAAAGTATAGTTTTCGCCGTTCTACAAAACCAATTTCAGGAGTCAGTAGACCGGTCTGTCGCTCCGATTTAAGTGGTACGATTAAATAGGGAAGCCAAACAATCGGAACGCCACCGACACGCATAAAAGTATTTTTTAAATAAGCGTAACCACCCAGTTCAGCTTTAATTTTACTTCCATCGAAGCTCCAAGTGGCAGGGCAGTTAGAACAAGTGGTGTAATCAGCATTCGAAACAAAGAATTCTGTGTCGCTTAGTTTCTCGATGATATCGCCCTGAAAGCGAACGTTGTTCGACTGAACTGAACCATAGTAGATCAATCCTTGATTGGCCTCGTAATCAAGTTGAATTTCTTGCCCGCTCATTTGGTACTCGGTCGCCTGTATTTTTACATTTCCTTTTAAGTTTGCTTGTTTAATCTTTAAATTGATTTCAACCTGATCGGCTTCGAAAAACTGACTCTGATAAATGATCTTCACATTTCCTTGCAGCATCACCGTGCCTTTTTCTAAATCTCTAGAAAGTGAATCCGACGTAATGGTGAAGCCCTGAATTTTTGCGGTCGAGATTAAGGTCGAGTCGGGAACTTCTTGCGCCCGCGTGCCCTGAATGAAAAATAGGATAAGAAAAAAAATATATCGAATATTCACTGAAAAAGCTTAGCATTTTACGAAGTAAAGTCACCACTACAGACTTAGGTGTATTTACTATTTTTTGAAAATGCCGATACCCCGTACAGGTAGAGGAGAATACTTATGCAAGCTCACTTTTATGAAGTTGGGGATTTAACTGTGGTTGAGGTGAAAGGTCGCATTGAAGCTGACCAGAATAAACCATTTCGCGACGTCTGCGAGAAAAAGCTGAAAGACAAAAAAGTTGTATTTTGCCTGGCTGAGCTTAACTTTACGGCATCTGCTAATATCACAAGCTTCTTCGAATCAATTAATATGATCGATGATGTGAAAGTTGTGGGATTAGCCCCAGATTTTTACAAATTATTAAATTTAAAGGGCATGACCGAGATCAGAACTTTTGCGACGCTGTCTGATGCGCTTAAGTCGGCTGCATTTCTCGGCTAAGTTGATTATTTAATTTTTCTAAACGATTTAATCTTTCGTTCATCAAAATAGACTCGTCAATTTGCTTCGAAAGCTGATGGCGAGTAACTTCTAAAGTACTTTCTTTTTCTTCTAATCTAACTTTTATTTGGCTTGCTTCAATTTTTACTTGCGCCAAAGATTGCTCTTGGTCTTGAGTTTTGATTTCCAATGCTGACTTTGCCTGCTGCAATTGGCTGATACAAGCCTGATCTTCTTCATGAATACGTTTGAACTTGATCACCTCATTCTCAAAATAGTTCTTAAATTCAATCGCCTTTTTCAGGCGTGAAATTTCTTTTGATTTTTCTTCATCACTATTTTGTAAGTGAAGGATTTCTTTTGAGAAAGAATGAATTTGTTCTTCATAAGTCGCAATTAGATTTGTCTTTTCATTCTGGTAGATTTTTTGCTCCGTCGCACGCTGGGTCGCTAAGGCGTCAAATCGTTTTTGCAGGTCATCTTGGGCGCTGGTTAAGTGTTGGTAAAGCTTTTGTGAGCGCGAAAGTTCTTGTTTTAACGTTAACACCTGGCTTTTGAGCTGTTCAATAAACGGCTTTACAATGTTTTGAATTTTGAGGTGGAATTTTGAAAAGCGCTTAATCTCTACAAGCTGTGATGAGTTAATTTTTTCGAGCGTATAAACTTTTTCATTTAGAAGCTGTTGCTGGGTATCATAAGATTCATTGTCTTTTTCAAGTTCGATATTACGTTCGGCTAGTAGCTGGTTCTTCTCGAAATAATTTTGCATTTCGAAAAACAGCTTATTTTTTTCTTCCATGAGCTTAGTATTTTCAGTTTCAAATAGTAAAAGACGTCGGTAATTTAATTTGAGTTTGACCTGTAACTCTTCATTTTCTTTACTGATTTCATTTAAAATTAAAGACTGGGGGAGGGTCGTTGACAGGCTACCAGAAACCGCATGCGATGGATTTTGCGTTGAGGTCGACTCAATCATCTCTAAATTACTCATTTCAAAATCCATAAACTTCCTCCTGAAGTAGTACGTCTAGTTTGCCACGAAAAAGTTCTAGACCACTAGTGCTACACCCTTGCATTGCTAAAACTAGACTTTCGAAGGGGGTGTGTTGGGGCGGTTTTTATGTTTTTTAGCTTTTTTAGTTTTTTCAAAATTAATCCGATAAGTGACCATGGGTGAACTGCAGTACGGACAATCTAATAAATCAATGGATCTAGATGCTAGTGATTTGGGCCGCCCTGATGGATTGCGATTCAATATCCTAACGTCCGTTATCAATGAAGAATACGACCGCGCCATTAAGACGCTTAAAGATTATATCGAATCCGATTCGGAATACCCTAATTTCAAAATTAAAATCGAGCGCTATGCGCTGCATGCAATCGACCTTATTTTTGCTATCCGGACAAAAAGAAATTTTCCGGGGCTCAGTGCGCTGACGCGAACCAAGCAGCAAGAACTTAAAGAGAAGTTCAAAGAGCATTTCAAAGAACTGCGTTTGATCTTGAAAAAAATCGAAGGCTGTATGGAAGAGCTCAGAATAAGCGATGTGAAGTCGACGCGGATCGTGGTTCGATCGCTTTGGCTTGCGGTGCTAACAGTTTTTTGCGCGGGAATACTCTTTGAAATATTTCGGGGTCTTGGATACACCATGCTGATTTACTTCGACCATCAAATCGAAGTGACCTTGAATTGGATTTATAACTTTTTATTCTAAGTTATCAGAATTCTTTAATTTAAATAACTATTTAATCGAATTCACAGCCGTTTTTAACACTTCGAGAATATGGCCGTAGCCTAATTTTTTACTGTTCAAATAAACCGTCGGCGTCCCGCTGACCTGCGCAAGGCTACCTTCTTCAGTGATTTTTCTCATCAGGGCATAAGTTTCAGCCGAATCGACACAGGCATTCATGCCAACCTCATCGAGGCTAAATTCTTTGATAAGTTCTGGTAGCCGAGGTTTTAAATCTGCAATTGGATTGAATTCGTCAAACTTCGAAAAAATCCATTTTTGAGTTTCCCAACCTTTCTGAGAAACCTTATCGGCGCAAAGGGCCCAAGCGGCAAGTTCACATCGCGAGCCATCGCCTTTACCCATTTTATCATTCGAATTACAAGTTCCGTCTAAAGGGAACGGCTTAAGGACCATGCGTACATCTGGATTAGCTTTCAAAAACGTATCGAAAGTTTTCGAAGCGTCTCGGCAGTGCGAACATTTAAAATCTGCGAACTCGATAAGCGTGGTTTTGCCGGCTGGAACGCGGTTGCTAATTCCCATTTCGGGGTCCAGCTGATAAGTGGTACCTGATTGCCATTGCGCAATTTTTTCGGGAACAATTTTTTTAAGTTCGTTCAACCCGTAATTTTCTTGGATCATTCCCGAAGCGACCCAGGCAAAGATGGGTACCAAGGCAAAAGATAGTAAATGCGATCGGTAGCTAGTCAAATAATTCGCGTAATTTACTTTCTCTTTTTCAGCCGGATATAGCTTCCAACCAAGCGCTAAGTTAATTAAAGAAAAAACATAAGTGGCCACGCAAAACGGGCAAATCACTTTGATAAAAGCGAAAGAAATAAAAGCCATCACGACCGAAACACCCGCTGATAAAATTAGCATTCCGCGGATGCTTGTACGTAGGTAAGGTGATCTTTCGATCCAACCTAGACCTGCAAATAAAACAAAACCCAAAAGGATTAAATGAAAGACGGCCCCTAAAATTGCAACCGGCATGCCTAAAACTTCAGAATATGAACTCAGTGCAGCCGCATCACAATTGACCGTCTGGCTGAGGCTACAGAGTGCATTACCACCCAAACCAAGCTTGATCGCATAGTGATGGACCGTTAAATAGATGAAAAGACCAATCGTCACGAGTAGGCTTAAAACTAAAAGCTTATGTTTTTTTGTCATACAGCTATCTTTTTTGTTTTCATTCTTGAAATCAACAATTGTTTTAATAAAGTGGCGTTAATATACTAAATAAATATGGATTCGACGCAATTGGTTCAAATTCGCAAAGATTTTTATACAACCATTCGTAAGCGGGCCGAATCAATCACGGGGCACGAATCAAAAGATTTGCAAAAATACCGCGAGCAGTACGAAAAAGAGCTCGCTCGCCTACCATGGTCTTCGGTAGATAAAAAACATCTGTTCGCACGACTCAATTCGGCCGACATTATTATTGTTGGAGACTTTCACGCCCAAAAACAATCAACCCGGGGTTTTCTACGGATTATTCGTAAGATGAAGGTTCCACTTGTTTTGGCTTTGGAGTGTCTGACCGATAAAGATCAAGATGCGATTGAAAGTTATTTAAAAGGGGACATCTCTGAAAAAGATTTCCTAACGCGCGTCGCTTGGAAGAAGAAGTGGGGTTTTCCATGGGAGAACTACCGGCCTTTGTTTAAGTGGGCGCAGCAAAATAAAATTTCTATTTACGGGGTTAATTCGGGATTTAACGAAAGATCTGTTCGGGTGCGCGATGAAAAATCGGCGCTGACCTTAAAAAAGGTCCATTCACTCCATCCCGGCAAAAAAATATTTGTGCAGTTTGGTGATTTACATATTGCCTCGATGCATTTGCCGAAACAAATCCATCAAAAGATGCCAAAAGCTGATGTTTGCGTCATTTACCAAAGCCCCGAAATTCTTTATTTCAAAATTATGGAAAAGCAGAAAGAGCTTTCAACGGATGTCGTGAAGTTAACCAGTGATAAATGGGCTTTAAACGTATTGCCGCCATGGATTAAGTGGCAGGATTATCTGCTTTACTTAGAAAGCGGTTACGATAAAAAAATTAAAGTGTCAGATATTGACCCGACTGACAGCGTTTCGCATTCGGTGGAACTGCTTTCGAAATCGTTTGGCTTAAAAACAGATATTTCATCGCTTTCAGTTTACTCTGCAAATGATGACACCTTCTTCGAGCAAGTGGGTAAACTGCCGCTCGTATTACGAAAGCGGGTGCTCGAGAGCGTTCAAGAAGGGATTTCGTTTTACATTCCAGAGATTCAAATTGGATACCTGGCACGATTCTCTGTTAATCACGTGACCCGGGTGGCGGCTCAGTATATTTACTTCAAAGAAAAAGGTTACTTAAAAACGATCGTCGATCCGAAGAAAGAATTTTTAAAATGCATTTGGCTTGAAGCCGTAACTTATCTTTGTAGTAAGGTGACGAATCCGAAACGGAAAACAGATACGTTGCAAGATATCCGAGACGCGCTTCAGAAAGAGCATTTCGATGATCGCGGTAAGGAAGCTCTCATGCTATCTTTGACCCAGAAACTTTCTGAATTACAATTTTTATCCAACGCCAAATACCGCCCGCAAAGTGATGCGCAAAATAAATTTAATAAGCGTAGTTATTCGATATCGGCGCAAATTTTAGGTGGAATACTAGGCGAAAAATTCTTCTACGCGATTAATAAAAAAATCATCCGATTTCCGGGGAATAAAAATTTATTATTTAAAGACATGCAGTTGCAGCATTTTGCGCAAGCGTACTATGAGACTTTAGAATTGGTTGAATCGTGGCCGGTGCCTTTTAGAAGTAAATACGATAAAATGTAGTTAAAAGCTTAAAATTATTTAACGACGTCTTTAAATTCTTTGCCTGGTTTGAAGCGAGGAACGGTTGTCGTGGGGATTTTATAAGTTTGGCCCGTCTTTGGATTACGGCCCGTTTTAGGCTTACGTTGGGCTCGGCAGAAAGTTCCAAAGCCTACTAATTTGACGTCTTCTCCCTGAGAAACCGCCTTTTGAATGATCGCTAATGTATTATCCAGGCAGCTTTCCGCCGCCACTTTACTGATTTTGGATTTATTCGCAATTGCGCTAACTAATTCGGCTTTATTCATTTCATCTCCGCAAAAGCATAGAGGCTAAGAAAAGCCCGTGCAGTTGTCACCCCATTTCGCATTTCATTAGGACTGAATTGTTGGATTGTCTCACTATGACACGATTAAACTTTGATCATCTCCTAGCCGA
This sequence comes from Bdellovibrio sp., assembly GCA_043760925.1. Lineage (GTDB taxonomy): Bacteria > Bdellovibrionota > Bdellovibrionia > Bdellovibrionales > Bdellovibrionaceae > Pseudobdellovibrio. The sequence goes on from JAYUOK010000054.1 coordinate 114,881, forward strand.
AGAGCCTAATATGAATAAAGAAGTTCCATTTTTAATCATGATAATACTCTTGCTTTCGGGCTTCTACATTACGTACAAGACGGCTGAATTTCAATATTCCGGTGCGCATTTCGAGAAACAAAAAAACCAACAGCTGGTTCGCCAATTAGAACAGCTTCAATTAAAAGAAAAAGTTGCTCAAATTGAAAAAGAAAATTTAAGCCGAGCGTCGGGTCTGCAAAGAAACTCGCGATCCATCGCTAGTATCTCGCACGTTACAAAAAATCAAATGGCCGTTAAGCCTACGAAATTTGATGCGAATAAAGAACTGATGGACTCAGCTTCCTTAGCTGAATCATTTTATAGAAAAGCTAAATTAAATTGTGAAAAGTATAAAAAAGAAGATGTTTGCACAAAAAATATTGAAATTGTAATCACCCAGTTCCCAGAAACTCGGTGGGCCGGTGAATCACTCTTGTTGTTAGGCCGACTTTACCTGAAAACACGTCATACGGAACGGGCCCGTGAGGTTTTACAAATCGTGAAGCGCGAATTCAAAGATGATAAAGAAATTCAACTTAAGCTTTCCCAAATGGAAAGAAGCAAAAAGTGAAGTTAGCGATCTTACTTACTATTTTATGGCCCACCCTTACTTTTGCAGAGCTTATTCAAGTTCCAGAAAATTGCTTGGAAAAATCAATAACACCTTGCTTAGTTAGAGCTTCGCAACAAGAAGTAGTCAGTTCAGCGGATAAAAAGTTTCAGTACTTATTCGGATCGAAAAGCATCACTAAATGGACGCAGTTTGGATCACAGCCCGAAGTTGAATTACTGGAAGGCCACCTTCACTCGAAAGTGATCAGTGCGGCGGCCCATCTGACTTTAAATGGAATTAAGCCGAACAGCAGTTCTTTTTTCGCATTAAGACAAAAGCAAAAGCTTCGTATTTTGGACGGCGAAAAATTTATTCATTCAGAGTATTTACTCAGCGCGAGTGCCGAAGTGGGGAATGTGATTTCTAAAGTTGAATTCTTAGATAAAAGAAATTTGGTTTCTTTTTTAGCTCATTTTTTTCCGACCAAAACGCAATTGCTTCATTTTTTAAAGAAGAATGAAAGTGCATGGGCCAAGCAGTTCGCACTTCAAAACGCAAACCAAACTAAAGTCCTGAAGCGTGCCATTGCTTCAGTTGAAAATAAAGAAAAAGATGACTTGCTTAGGCAGCAGCTTGAACAGCAAGAAGCCAAAAAAGTCCGTCAGACATTTTTTTACAGGACATTCTACCGCTAAGCCCTTAACCTAAGTGCTATGCTTGCATTAAGACGCGCCAAAATTGTTGCCACCATCGGTCCCGCTACTCGCGATCCCGAAAATTTGAAAAAAGCCATCCAAGCCGGAATGAACGTTGCCAGACTTAATTTTAGTCACGGCACGCACGCCGAGCACTTGGCGGTGATTAAAAGTATTCGAACTCTTGCGGTCGAACTAAAAGCCCCCGTGATGATTCTTCAAGATTTACAAGGACCAAAAGTTCGCGTGGGGCTTTTTGAAAAAGGCTCGATCGAATTAGAAGAAAAACAAATCGTAACGGTGACGATTGAAGATGTGCTAGGCCGCGACGGATTTATACCCAGCGATTTTAAAGAATTATGTAAGGCCTGCCAGCCCGGAACACAAATTTTAATTGATGATGGTTTGATCGAACTTAAAGTTTTAGAAGTCGCTGAAAAAACTTTGCAAGCCGAAGTTATTTACGGGGGAACTTTAAAAAACCGTAAAGGCATGAATTTGCCGGGCGTTAATCTTCCGGTCGATGCGATGACCACAAAAGATAAAGAAGACTTAGTGTTCGGATTAGAAAATAATGTTGATTATGTAGCACTCAGTTTTGTTCGGCACGGAAAAGACATTCGGTTACTACGCGAAATGATAGAGCGCGCAGGATCGCCCGCAAAAATCATCGCAAAAATTGAAATGATTGAAGCCTTAGATAATCTTGAAGAGATCGTTCGATTAAGTGACGTCGTGATGGTTGCGCGAGGGGATTTAGCTGTTGAAGTCGGGCAAAGCCGTTTACCAAGTGCGCAGAAAAGAATTATTAGTTTGTGCAATCAGTTAGGAAAGCCAGTGATCACAGCGACGCAAATGCTAGATTCGATGGTTGAAAATCCGCGCCCCACCCGGGCCGAGATTACCGACATCGCCAACGCCGTCATTGATGGAACAGACGCCTTGATGCTATCGGCAGAAAGTGCCAGCGGAAAATATCCTTTCAAAGCTATACGGACGATGCATGAAATTATTCTTGAAGTTGAAAAAAACGAAGAGAATTATTATAAAATTAATCTTGAAAATGAATTACTCAGTACGCCGGCCGCTATTGCGGCAAGTTCTGCGCTGACAGCGCTGAAGCTAAATGCCACGGCGATCGTCTGCTTAACGACTTCCGGAAAAACCGCGCAAATTATTTCAAGCTTTCGGCCGAAGGCGCAAATCATTGCCATTACGACAGACATTGAAGTTTTGAACCGACTTGAAATAACTTGGGGCCTGCAAACTCTACTACTGACACCTTTTCAAAATTTAAAGGACATCATCGGTCAGGTTGAAAAACTTTTGATCGAGAATGGATTAGCCAAGACGGGCGACCGAATTATTTTAACTTTAGGTCAGCCCATCGCGGACAAAGGTAAAACAAATTCAAGCCACGTTCACGTTTTGGGCGGTGAAGAATTTAAAAAAGCGAAGCCCGAAAATCTGCCGCTTCGCTACAAACCGCTTTAGTTAGTGTGTCGGGATCTGCTTGATTTCGGAAGGTTGACCTTTGGATTGAACGATTTCAGATTCGTTTAACAAAGCAGAAGACTTCTCAAGTGAAGGACTTTTCGGCCACATATACAATATGACCGCTGCAGCGATTAATATTAAAATGATTTTTATTTTAATGTTCAATTAAAAGTCATCTTCTTACATTCGGGGTGAATTGTCATTTTACCTTCGGTGGCTTTTAAAACCTGTTCCGCCGTCATGTCCGGCGCGTATTCAAGTAATAAAAATCCATTTGGGGTAATTTCAATCACGCCAAAGTCAGACACGATTTTTTTAATACAGCGAACACCAGTTAAAGGTAACGTGCACTTCGTGCGAAGTTTTGAGTTTCCCTCTTTATCGGTGTGTTGCATGGCTACAATTACATTTTTGGCGCCGGCCACAAGGTCCATCGCGCCGCCCATACCTTTGATCATTTTACCCGGAACCATCCAGTTAGCGATACTACCGACTTCATCAACTTCCATGGCCCCTAGAACCGTTAAATCAATGTGACCACCACGTATCATTGCAAAGCTATCTGCCGAGCTAAAAAAACTAGAACCTGGTAACGCCGTGATCGTTTGCTTACCGGCATTGATGAGGTCAGCGTCTTCGCTGCCTTCGATCGGAAAAGGGCCCATACCAAGTAACCCATTCTCACTCTGTAACATAACACTTTTTGTTGGTGGGATATAATTTGCGACTAAAGTGGGAATGCCAATACCTAGATTAACGGTGTAACCATCTTTAACTTCTTCAGAAATTCGTTTCGCAATTTGTTCACGTGTTAATGGCATTTTATTTTCCTTTAGTCACAGTTCGCTGTTCGATGCGTTTTTGATAATTTTTTCCAATAAAAATTCTTTGCACATAAACGCCGGGCGTATGGACGTGATCGGGATCAAGTTGGCCCACTTCAACTAATTCTTCAACTTCAGCCACGGTAATTTTACCAGCGGTTGCAATCATGGGGTTAAAATTACGTGCGGTTTTTCTGAAAATAAGGTTTCCGAATTGATCGCCTTTCCAGGCTTTGACGAAAGCAAAGTCTCCGGTGATTCCTTTTTCTAAAACATATTCGCGACCGTCGAAAGTACGAACTTCTTTGCCTTCGGCAATTTTAGTCCCGACCCCCGTCGGCGTATAGAAACCCGGAATACCGGCGCCACCCGCACGCAGTCGCTCGGCTAAAGTTCCTTGCGGGCAAAATTCTAAATCAAGTTCGCCGGACATAAACTGCTTTTCAAAAGTTGCATTTTCACCGACGTAAGACGACATCATTTTTTTAATTTGCCGCGTTTGTAATAATAAACCCAAGCCGAAATCATCAACCCCCGCGTTATTAGAAACGCAGGTTAAGTTCTTCACTCCTGAATCCCTTAATGCTTCAATGCAGTTTTCAGGAATTCCGCAAAGGCCAAAGCCTCCGACTAATAAAGTCATTCCATCTTTTACGCCGGCGATCGCTGCTTTTGCGTCTGTATAAACTTTAGAAGACATAACTACCTTTCGATAATAAGTGATACGGCTTCACCGCCACCAATGCATAATGTCGCTAAGCCACGCTTTTTGTTACGGGCTTGAAGACCGTGCACTAAAGTTGTTAAAACGCGCGCGCCGCTACCACCGATCGGGTGACCGAGTGCAATGGCACCGCCGTGTACGTTAATCTTTTCCATCGGAATTTCTAATGTTTTCTGGGCCGCCATCGTCACGTTCGCGAACGCTTCATTAATTTCGAATAAATCAATATCAGCCATTTTTAAATTTGCTAAATCTAACGATTTTTTAATCGCGCCGACCGGAGCGGTCGTAAAGTACTTTGGATCGTGGGCAAAATGCGCATAAGAAACAATTGTTGCAAGCGGAGTTAAGCCACGCTTTTTGGCTTCGCTTTCGCTCATCAAAACTAAAGCGGCGGCGCCGTCATTAATTTTTGAAGCGTTGGCCGCCGTGATCGTACCTTCTTTTTCAAATGCAGGCTTTAACCCCGGCATCTTATCAAACATCGCTTTTCCGGGCTCTTCATCTGTATCAACAATTGTTGGCCCTTTACGTCCTTCAATTGTGACAGGTGTAATTTCATTTTTAAAAAGTCCGTCGGCAATTGCTTTTTGAGCTTTCTTATAAGAATCGATTGCAAACTGATCTTGTGCTTCGCGTGAAAAAGAATATTCGCGTGAGCAGATTTCTGCCGCATTACCCATATGAAAATTATTATACGGATCCCATAAACCATCTTTGATCATCGAATCAGTGATCGATTGATTTCCCATCCGGTAGCCACCACGTGAGTTTTCTAAAAGGTGAGGTGCTAACGACATATTTTCTTGGCCACCTGCGACCGCAATTTTTGTGTGACCTAGGCGAATTGAATCACTGGCAAGCATCACGGCTTTTAAACCCGAGCCACAAACTTTATTAATCGTCATGCACGGAGTTGAATTTGATACTCCGGCATAAAGCGCCGCTTGCCGAGCCGGGGCTTGACCCGCTCCCGCGGTCAATACTTGACCCATGATGACTTCATCAATATCGGTTGGTTGTAGATTCGCTTTTTCAATTGCAGATTTGATAACTGTCGCACCTAAGCGAGTTGCAGGTATAGATGAAAGGGCGCCTTGAAAACTTCCGACTGGTGTTCGGGTGGCCGAGACGATAACTACTTTTTCCATAAAAATCTCCTTGAAGTGAATTTCGGTACGAAAACAAAAACTTAACAGTATTTGAAAGGTTGAATCGTACTTGATTTTTTTTAAATACGTAAGCGGGTCAGTCATTTTCCAAAAGCAAAAGCAGTTGACTATTTTATCTGAATCCCTCAATGGTGGATCATGGCAAAAACAAAAACCTCTGTAAAATCGAATTCGAAAGCTAAACCAGCTAAATCTGCTAAAAAAGAGATCAAAAAGCCGGTGAAAAAGCCTGCTGCCGCAGCAAAAAAGGCAGCACCTGTTAAGACGCAAAAAGTCGTAGTAAAAGCAGTCGCTAAAAAACCTGAGCCTAAAAAAGACAAGGAAGTCAAAAAAGCTCCTGTTGCTGCCGTTAAAAATAACGCAAAGGCTAATGGAAAACCGACCGAGAAGTCATCCGATAAGCCGGTTGAAAATGCGCCTGTTAAGCCCGTCGTGCCGAAACCAGCGGTGAAGCCGGCGAAAGTCGACGCGAAGTCAAAATCAAAATTAAAAAAACCTGAAAAGAAAACCGAAGAAGACTTTGATGATGTCGTGATCGGCGATGATTTCGGCGAAAGCGAAATCGCGGAATACGAAGACGATTTGAAAGTCATTGAAGACGATGAAGATGATTCATTACTCGATCTTACCGAAGATGACGATACGGAAGAAAAAGACGAAGAAATATACTTAACGGATTCTGAAGGTCGCAGACTTTGCCGCGTTCGCGATTGCGATCAAGTTTCAAATGTCGAAGGCTATTGCCGTTACCACTATTTATTACTTTGGAAAAAAATTCAGGTTCGTAAACATATTTTATTAGATGGAAAGCTTGAGAAATACTTAGAAGATTTAATGGCTCGATACCCAGATAAATTCTTAGATGTGATCAAGAAAGATCTTAAGACCGAAAAAGATTTCTTGTCGGTTATTCAAGAAATGGAATTGGACGAGAACGCATTGTCAGAGAACGACGACGAAAATGAACAGCAATCATTTGCAGACGAAATTCGCGGGATTGGTGATGCACCAACGATGGAAGACGATAGCGATTTTTAGTCTTTTTAAAAGCGAAGCTTATTCAGATAGAAAGGGCGTCCAAAACGGGCGCCTTTTTTATTTTAAATTGGTCCGGCTGCAGGTGAAAGAAGTACAAGCTCATAGCTGATTTCAGTTTTAACCGAATTTAAAATAAAACCATCTCGAAACGTTTTTGCCGCAATCATTTCGACACGATCGGGGCGATCGCAGTCAGTAATCTCAATTTTAAGAAAACAAGATTTCATACAAGTTTTGCCGTCAGAACCCTTATCAACGACCAAGCTTCCAAGTACAGATAGATTTGCAAAATTCAATTTTGAGCCCTTGGCGATGACTTTAAAAGTACCAATAAAACAATTGATCAATGCCTGTAAATACAGATCTTCAGGCGAAAATCCTGAGCCAGCTCCACCAAACTCAACCGGAACATCACAGCGTGCCAGGTTTGAGCCTGATTCCACCTTCCAAGAGCTTTCAAAAGCTCCGGTCGCCTCAGCCGTTGAGTAAAAATTAACAGGTAACTGAGTCATTTATCACCTCGCAAAGCAAGAAGTTGTGGCTTTTCATATTGTTCATGGTAGTATGAACAATATGAAAAGAAAAGAACAAAATTTAAAATCTCAAAAAAATTTGCAAAAGCTATCTTTATCGATTGGCCATTTTATAAGATATTGGGGCTTTCGGCGGATTCACGGCGCTATTTGGACGCAATTATACCTCTCGAACGACTCGCTAAGCTGTACGGATTTGACAAAACGACTTGGGGTTTCGAAAGCGTTGATTAGCCCGGCTTTAGATGAACTTTGTAATTACAAGCTGATTCACGAGGCCCCGGCACCGAACGATAAAACGAAAGTTTATAGGGCGTCTGAAAATATCAGTGAAGTCATTCAGCATGTACTTAAAACTCGAGAATCAAAAATGTTGGCGCAGATTACGAAAGACTTTTCGGATTTCAGCCAATCGAATCCCGAAAAAGAAGACTGCAATTCGAAACGGATCGAAACCCTCGGAGAGATGATTCATTCTGCAAACTTGATGCTTGGTTTAATGCTCGTGCAGAAAAATATTTTAGATTTACCCGGCGAGTTCGAATTATGAAAAAGTTTTTAAAACTAAGATTCAGAGCGGTGGTCTGAGGGTGGATACGGTTTTCGTTATTCATATTATTTCATGCTGGTTTATGACGGGTGCGATTTGGCTTGTGCAGGTCTTGGTCTATCCGAACTTTCAAAGGGTGGGCTCACGCGAATTTGAAATGTTTCATCAATTTCATCTCAGTAGAATCACTTGGGTCGTAGCGCCTATCATGGCAATCGAACTTACGACGGCAGCATGGCTTTATTTCAATCTTGAAACTACAATTAATTTAATCAATTTAATTTCAATCTTGCCGCTTTGGGTATTAACCGCACTGGTTAATGTCCCTAGCCATCATTCACTTGGTTTTGAAAATTTGGCTTCGAAGAACAGTCTAGTTTTGAAGAATTGGCCACGAACAGTGATTTGGACCGCGCGAGCCGTTTTTCTAAGTTGGGTGCTGCTGAATCCAGAAACGGTCGTGAATTAGTGGGAATATCAAAGTCGCTTAAAGAAAAAATAAGTGCTTTATCAACGGATGATATTGACCGTCTGATTCGCATGGGGTGGGAAGATCGCAGCACATTTGAATCCATTGAAAAGCAATTTGCGTTTTCTGAAAATGAATTCGTTCGCTTCATGCGAAGCCAACTAAGTGTCTCTGCATTCGCGCGCTGGCGAAAAAGAATTCATCAGCAAGGAAGCCTTAAGCACGAAGTGAAAAGGGGATTTAAGACGACCCGGTTTAAATGCTCAAGGCAGTCTGTCGATGGAATCACAAAGGGTTGGAAGTAATATGAAAGATGAAGTTTTTGACTTCGTTATTGTAGGGGCCGGAATGACCGGATTAGATCTTGGTGCCCGGCTAACCACTGCATTTCCGAAGCTAAATCTTAAGATTTTAGAAAAGTCAAAATCGTGCGGAGGGCGTGTTGCTACGCGAAGAATAGATGATATCAAGTTCGATCATGGGGTGCAATTCATCGAGGAAACAAAATATTCTAAACCCCTCATTCAATTTTGGCGAAATCTAGGTTTAGTTCAGAAATTTCCGCACAAATCAGTCAACGGAATTTGTGCAAATTCAGGAATGACTCAATTACCGAAAAGCATCGCTCGCGGTCAGAATATTGAATATGAATTTAAAGTTGCTTCATTAAATATTGACCAAAATAATTGGCAACTAACTTCAGATCAGGGCAAAGTTCTCAGTTCACGGAACGTTCTATTTACAGCCCCATTGCCTCAATCATTAGATATCTTGACGAAATCAAATATCGACTATGATTCAAATTTGAATGAAATTTCATACTCGAAAGCGATTGTTTTACTGATTGAATCCCATGAGGATTTCGATCCTACCTTGGTGTATCAAGAGGGCTCCGGAGAAACCTTCCTTTCTATAACGGCGCAGCACAAAAAGGGAAATTCAAGCCTACCTGCTTGGACAGTTGTAATGAGACCTAGTTGGAGCCATGATTATTTCGATTTAAATGAAACTCAGATTCTAGAGACCGCAATCGAATTAATTGAAGTTTACATACCCAACTTGCGTATCAAGAATTGCACGTTAAAGAAGTGGAGATATGCATTTTCAATGAAGCAATGGCACAAGACTTTTGAGATTGTAAAGCCAGGAGTGTATCTAGCCGGCGACGCGTTCGGTGGTCCGAGTGTAAATGGGGCCCTCTTAAGCTCTAATGATCTATTTAATCATTTAAAACCTTCAATTGATTCGCAAGTTTCTAAGACCCATCAAGTTCAAGCGTAGCAATGACTATCTACGCAGATTTACGAAGGGGATGGTTGTGCGAATCATTGTTCTTTTTGCGCCTGTTTTCGACATGAACGCAAAAAATCTTTAGCGTATTTAATGAATTATACAGTAATTTACTTAATAAGTGTGCAGGAAGAGATTGAGGTAATAGATATATACACTTACTCAAGATGACGAGAGCATTGGCTATGTCATATGTTCGCCCCCCATTAAGAGCGAACATATTCATGTGCTGTGGGAAAACTAGTTACAAGACGTGTTGACGGCGGCTCCGGCAAAGTGTGCATCAAGATCTAAATCAAGTTGTAACTTTCCAGCCTGACAAGCATTTTTCAAAGTTGAAACGGCATAAGCAACGTTTGACTTTAATGAGTTGTAGTCAGCTTCAGTCATCATAGTTTCTTTCTTAAAGAAAGACTTATGTGCATCGGCAGACAAGTCAGCGTGAAGCTTTAATAACTTGTGATAAGTTTCTGGATTGAAGTGAGCAAGACCAGCAAGTAAACCTGCATTTTTTAAATGGTTCGGACGATTGATCCCGCAGTCGTTATCCTTCATCATCATTTCTTTTACTTTAACTGCGCCTAACTGAGTGATTTGTTCAGGCGTCATCTTTCCTTCACTTTTCACATCGCCATTTTGTAAATAGAAATATTCTTCGGTGTAATGAATATTACCGAAACGGTCGCCTTGATTCATCAAAGTATCCATTAAGATCATATCGGCTACGTTTTTCATTTGTAAAAGTTTCTGAACATTGGCCGCTTCAAAACGGTTTGATACGATGATATTGGCCGGTTTTGTGCTTTGTAATAACTTGTAAGTTACATTGCTGGTTTTAAAGTTAACGGCGCGAATAGCTTGGTCGGCTCCACCATTAAACATTTCAGAGTATTTCTCTTCTTTGCTTGGATTCTGTTGGAATGCACCGTACGTTTGCTGAGCATCGTCTGTCATCAATAGATCACGTTTCGCATGCGTTGATCCTGGAGTAATAAAGCTGATAAGGCTTCCCCAAGTTTGAGCGATTAAAGATTTACCCTGGCCTTTAGCATTGAGGCCGGCTACGGTTTTTTTACCGATAACTAAGTGACGATTCGTATCCATCGTTCTTAAAACCGAAACCGGTACTTGGTTCACGTTTCCTAAGAATCTAGATAAGTGATAATAACCAAGAATTGAAGGCGTGTAACTGCAGCTAGTGCTTAACTTATATTTAATCAACTTTTTTGCGCCATCAACTTCACAAGCTTTCGCTTCGACTTGCGCGACCGTCATTCCGTCCGGGATTGAAAACAGCTCAACTGCTGGATTTGTGCTAGCTGTTTTTCCACATGCAGCTACGTTTGCAGTAGCGCCGTGAATTTCTAATCCGCAGATTTTTACTTCCATTTCGCGATCTTTTTTAGAGTATTCGCCGCCGGCTAATTTATTTGGAATGACACAAATTTCATTCATGCCACGTGAAACAATTTGTTCTCCGCGTGGTAAGCTAGGGGTTAAAGTTGCCATCGCCACTGGTGCAATTAGTAGAATAAGCATCGCCTTCATAAATAGTCCGCCTTTGGTAATATTGATTACAGGCGTTTAAAAGCGAAAATTGTTCCAACTTAAGACGCGTTGTAATCGACCAGGCGGCGCGAAGCTGTCTAAAGCTTTGACTGGGTGACGAACTCGGTCGAAACCGGGCCGCGTATGGCCGGTTGCCCCGAACGAGAGCCCCAGATTGCAAAAACGTCGTATTTTGAAAAGAAAGAGGTCGCAAGTCCCTTCGTAACCCCGATCAGATAAACTTGACCATTGATCGCCGCAAATAACGGGGCACCACTATCGCCCGGAGCAACTCGTGACGTTGAAGTTGATTGCGCTGAAGAATCTAGAAACCGAATCTGATTCAGCTGAGCAAATTGTTTTGTGTCGTTTGAGGTGATGTATTCAATCGGATTGATACTAACCGATAGCGGATTACTCAGAATGACCCCTTGAATTGATTTATTCCACAGGGCTGCAAAGATGAAATCAGCAGGTAGAATCATCGCAGTATTTAATTTTATAAAAGTAAAATCATTTTCTGGAGCAATACGGTTCGGAGCCGAATCGTACCCCACTCCGCCTACGAAGTGCGCTTGCACGGTTGATTGATGACGAATAGTTGTCATATATCCGGTTCGGTATGGGGTGCCGTCAGGTTTTTGCAGAAATTGATACTCGCCAACTTCAATGGTGATTTGCCCCCCGCGAGCTAAGGTTGAGCCAGCAAGACAGTGAGCCGCCGTTACTAATGTGTCTGCCGAAACTAACGTACCTACGCAAAGGCCTTCCACGACCTGCCCGTCGGTGTCGGTCGCTGGAATTTTCAAAAGAACGACTGATTGCCAGCGTTTTTCAGTCGCCGGAGCGGACGGAGTTAACGCTAAAGAATTTGAAGCGGTTAAGACGAGAAGCGCTAGAATCAATGTTTTCATGAAACCTTTCGGGTTTTGTGTCTTTAATTATTTATATGGCTAATTAATGAAGATCGTCTTTTTTCTTTTTGCGGCCGCCAAAAATCTTCGGGGTGGTCATATCAACTTCTTCGTCTTCTTCAGGCTCGTTTGGTGTTTCGATCTCAGTTCCAGAGGGGTCCGCAAGACCTAATTCTTCAAGTTCTTCTTCAGTTTCTTTCAGCAGTGCTTCGGCATTTTCAATTCCTAAAAGTCGGTTGGCTTCGGCTTCGATTTCTGGATTTTCGCTTGAGTATTGTAACCATAATTTTTGTTTTTCGAACGGGTATTCTTGCCAAACAAAAGGCATTTCGTGATCTTCCTCATTATCGAAGTATTCGACCATCAAGCTTGCAATCGCATCAACGCCGACGTGAATTTGCGCAATGGCATCTTGTTTTACTTTGGAATGATCTAAAGAGACTTCGAAATTTTGAAAGCGAAGTTCGCCCCTACGATTGATCCCAACGCGTAGCAGTATTTCGCTGGGATAAATTCGGCCTTCAACTAGGAGTTTTTTACCATCTAATTGAACTTTGAAGGTCTTCTCAAAAACGACTTTAATTTGATTAGCTAATTCAGGGGGGAGTTCGGTCCACTTTTTCGACTCTTTTTTACGCGGAATCATGAAATCATCCTCTGACGCTCGGATTTGGCTCGAGCATTTGTTGACTGAAATTAGAGATGTTTCTATAACTCAAAAGCACTCCGAGACACAATGGGAAATATTAAATAATGCAAGATATGGAAATCGAATTTTCGAAGCCGATGTTTAATCAAGATTTGGGTAAAGGCCGGGGGGTCTTTATTTCAACTTACGGCTGCCAAATGAACGTGAACGATTCCGAGCGAATGTATTCCCTTTTAGAAATGGCCAACTTCGCGGTAGTTCCCACGCCGGAAGAAGCCTCGGTGATTATTATCAATGCCTGTTCCATTCGCGAAAAGCCGGTCCATAAAGTTTATTCTGAAGTTGGGACCTACCGTAAGTTAAAAGAAAAAAATCCAGGGCTTAAGATTGGCGTCGGCGGCTGTGTCGGTCAGCAAGAAAAAGAAAAGTTGATGAAGACTCAGCCGATGATCGATTTCGTATTCGGCACTGATAACATCGATACCTTGCCAACCCTTGTTGCGCAGTCATTTGATACGGGTGAAAGACTTGTCGATGCAAAATTTACGCATAAAGCTCCTTATCATGTAGAAACTTTAGTACGTAATCCGGGGATTTCAACTTTCGTCAATATCACGAAGGGCTGCGATAATTTTTGCAGTTTTTGTATCGTACCATTTACGCGCGGGCGTGAAAAATCGCGACCGATCTCGCACATCTTGATGGATGTTCGAACGCTTGTTAAACGCGGTGTAAAAGAAGTAACACTTCTGGGACAGAATGTAAATTCGTACGAGTCTGAAGGCGGCGTCGATTTCGCTGATCTGTTAAAGCGGGTTGCGACTGAAACAGATATTCAGCGGGTTCGTTACACGACTCCACACCCAAAAGATTTTAATGATAAATTATTTAATGTGCTTGCCGACCACCAAGATAAAATCGGTGAGTATGCACATATGCCTGTGCAAAGCGGTAATTCAAGAATCTTACAAAGAATGAACCGCGGCTATACGCGTGAAGAGTATAGCGAAAAAATTAATCGCATGAAAGAGCTCATCCCCAATCTAGTTCTTTCAACGGACATCATCGTGGGCTTTCCCGGTGAGACGGAAGAAGATTTTCAAGATACTGTTTCCTTAGTTAAAGAAATTCAGTTCGAAACAATCTATGCTTATGTTTATTCACCGCGACCTTTTACCAAGGCCGCAGAATTTACAGACCAGGTTGACGAAGCGATCAAGAGCGAGCGACTGAATCGACTTTTCGATGCGCACGAAGAGATGGCCTTTCCATTAGCGAAAAAATACGAAGGTCAGATTTTAAACGTACTCGTTGAAAAAATTAATGAGCAAGGTAAAGCGCAAGGCCGCAGCACGCAGAATAAATTAGTTTACTTTATGGGAAGTGCAAGCCTGATTGGACAAACTGTTCCGGTTAAGGTGACGCAAGCTTTTCCAAATACAATTCGTGGAGAATTAGTTCAATGATGATGACTCCGGATTTTTTATTTTCTAAACCGCAAGACGAACGGGTCGATTTCGAAGAAAAGGACCTGATTCTATTAGTACCGTACGGTTTATCTTTATCGAACGGCACGGATCGGCCTTTTCTGATTTTAAAAGATCACGCGGGTGATGCCACCTTACCGGTTGGCTTAAACCCACTTGAAGCCGGCGCCACGTTAACGCAATCTTCGCAAACAGGCTTGCCCATTAGTTTGCATAAATTTTCGGAAAGTTTATTAGATAGTTTAGATATTAAGCTTGAACGCTGTGTTTTCGTAGAAATTAAAGGCGTTCATCAATACGTTCGCTTGTACATGTCAGGACATCCGCTTTACCAAAGTTTAAAATTTCGCGCTGATGAAGTGATGAGTCTTTGTATTCATTTAAAAATTCCGATCTATGCAACCCGTAGCTTTATTGATCGCTCGAAAATTATGAGCGCCGAAATTACGGGAATTGCGCAAGGCTTAGCGGGAAATCCTCTCGCGCTAGCAAAAAATCATAACTACTTGATGTAGGAGATTTCTATGGCCGTCATTAAAGCACGCGGATTCACTCCTCAAATCGGAGAAAATGTTTTTATCGCAGACGGCGCGCAGATTATTGCAAACGTTGAAATCGGGGATAACTCATCCATTTGGTTCAACACCACTTTACGTGGTGACGTCATGCCGATCAAAATTGGCAAAGAAACAAATATTCAGGATGGCAGTGTTCTGCACGGAACTTTTGGAAAGTTTGGTTGCATCGTCGGCGACCGCGTGACCGTCGGGCATTCAGTTATTCTACATGGCTGTAAAATAGGCACGCGTTGTTTGATCGGAATGGGATCCATCATCATGGATGGTGCTGAAATAGGTGACTTTTCCGTGGTGGGTGCAGGTAGCTTAGTGACCGAGGGTAAAAAGTTTCCGCCGAACTCGTTAATTGTAGGACGACCGGCGGTGGTGAAGCGTCCGCTCGATGAAGATGAATTAAAATATTTGGAGCAGTCAGCCGACAATTACCTTCTTTATAAATCGTGGTACGATCAGTAAACAATTTGCTAGAGAGGACTTACGATGAGTTCAGAAAATTCTCCGTTCGAGCTTGCACTCACTTTTGATGATATCTTACTGGTTCCTCAATACTCAGAAATTTTACCAACCGAAGTTATACCAAAAACATTTTTCGCTAAAAACCTTCATTTAAATTCTCCGCTGATTTCGGCTGCGATGGATACCGTGACGGAAAATAAAATCGGTCGGATCATGGCGCAAAATGGTGGTCTTGGTATTATTCATAAAAATATGTCGATCGAAGCCCAGGCTTTTGAAGTTGAGAAAGTCAAAAAATACGAAAGCGGAATGATTCAAGATCCCATTACGCTATCGCCGGATCATTACGTCAGTGAAGCTTTGCAAATTATGGCGAAGTATTCGATTAGCGGCGTACCAATCACCACGCAAGGAAAGTTAGTTGGGATTTTAACGAACCGTGATTTGCGTTTCGAGAAAAATATCAATCAACCAATTCGTAACATCATGACGAAAGAAAATTTAGTGACGGCGGTTGAAGGAACAACTTTAGAACAAGCTAAACAGGTTTTGCAAAAACATCGTATTGAAAAACTGCCCGTGATAAATAAAGAAGGCCAGCTGAAAGGCCTGATTACGATTAAAGATATTGAAAAAGCCGAAGCTTATCCGCAAGCAACAAAAGATTCAAAGGGTCGCTTGGTTGGAGGAGCTGCGGTCGGAGTTGGGGGAGATTCTTTTGAGCGTGCCGAAGCTTTAATTGCCGCGGGTGTTGATGTGATCTGCATTGATACGGCTCATGGGCATTCAAAAAATGTGATCGCCATGGTTAAACAAGTTCACGAAAAATATAAAGATGTTATCATCATCGCCGGAAATGTAGTAACGGGTGACGGTACAGAAGAATTAATGAAATCGGGCGCTGACGTTGTCAAAGTGGGCGTTGGACCTGGAAGTATTTGCACCACCCGTGTAATTGCCGGGGTCGGTGTACCGCAGATTTCGGCCATCATGAAATGCGCAAGTGTTGCAAAAAAATCAGGAAAAACAATTATTGCTGACGGTGGAATTAAATACTCCGGCGATATTACAAAAGCTTTAGCGTTAGGTGCAAACACCGTGATGATCGGAAATTTACTGGCCGGCGCGGAAGAGGCTCCGGGCGAAACGATTTTATATCAAGGCCGCACTTACAAAATGTACCGCGGAATGGGTTCATTAGGCGCGATGGCCAAAGGTTCGAAAGACCGCTACGGTCAGCGTGACACAATGGATTTAGATAAACTTGTACCAGAAGGTATCGAAGGAAAAGTTCCATATAAAGGGAATGCCAGCGGCATCATCCACCAATTGATTGGCGGATTAAAATCAGGGATGGGCTACATTGGCGCACGTAACATTGATGAACTACAAAAGCGCGCGCGCTTTGTTCAGATCACGGGGCAAGGGCTTAAAGAGTCGCACGTACATGACGTAAGTATAACAAAAGAAGCTCCGAACTACCGTCTAGAATAATTATTATATTTATCGCTGAGGGGATTAATTTGACTGAAATTTTTGCGAAACCAAAAAATGGATTTTTAATTTTAGATTTTGGCTCTCAAGTGACCATGTTGATTGCGAGACGACTTCGCGATCTAGGTTATTACTCTGAGATCAAACCGTACAATGAACCCATTGATAAAATTAAAGAATTTAATCCCGACGGAATTATTTTAAGCGGCGGGCCTAATTCTGTATACGACGAGAAAAGTCCGAACCGTGATATGAAAGAATTATTACAAATTGCTCCGGTCTTGGGGATTTGTTACGGAATGCAATTACTCGCGCATCAATTGGGCGGAAAGGTTCAATCGGGCCACACACGAGAATACGGACTGACCGAGATTGATTGGAATACCGAATTGCACGCTCTTTTAGGATTACCTTGGCCAAAGAAACATAAGATTTGGATGAGCCACGGCGACGTCGTCACGACGGCACCAAAAGATGCAAAAGAATTACTTCATACCAGTTCGCATCTTGCTGGCTTTATCGCTGATGAAATTCATCACAAGTACATGGGCTTACAATATCATCCAGAGGTTTCACATTCAGAGTACGGAACAGATTTTCTAAAATACTTCGCCACGTGGAGCGGGGCAAAACCAAATTGGAAAAGCCAACAGATTTTAACTGCGGCCGAAGAAATGGTTTTAAAAAGCGTTGGCCCCACCAGCCACGTGTTATGCGCGCTCAGCGGTGGTGTTGATTCTTCAGTTGTAGCGACTTTGTTGACTAAAATCTTAGGCGCAGATCGCGTTCACTGCGTATTCGTGAATAATGGTCTTTTACGTGCGGATGAATTTGACACGGTGAAAGCCGCGTACAAAACATACGGACTGAATGTCGTCGGAATCGATGCCGAAGAGATGTTTATGGACGCACTAAAAGGGATTTCTGACCCAGAAAAAAAGCGCAAAAAAATCGGCGAATTATTTATTCAAGTTTTCGATGAAACGTTAAATAATCATTTAAAAGAATATAAATCGAAAATTCACTTTTTAGCGCAAGGAACTCTTTACCCCGATGTCATCGAAAGTGTTTCATCACTTGGCGGAAGCGTAACAATTAAATCGCATCATAACGTGGGCGGCTTACCCGCAAAAATGAATCTTAAATTAGTCGAACCCGTCCGAAACCTGTTCAAAGACGAAGTTCGAAGATTAGGTAAAGAGCTAGGCTTAACGCATGAATTTATCTCAAGACATCCATTCCCAGGCCCTGGCTTAGGAATACGAATCATGGGTGACATTACCCGCGAAAAATTAGTGATTCTAAAAAAAGCCGATCAAATTTTCATCCAAGCTTTACGAGACGAAAACCTGTATCATAAGATTTGGCAGGCCTTCTGCGTGCTACTTCCAGTGCAAACCGTAGGTGTCATGGGAGATAGCAGAACATACGAAAATGTATTAGCCCTCAGAGCCGTCACCTCCGTCGACGGAATGACCGCCGATTGGTACGACTTCGATTCAGCCTTCCTACGAAAAGTTTCAAACCAAATCACAAACCAAGTCCGCGGAATCAACCGAATCGTCTACGACATCACCTCAAAACCCCCAGCCACCATCGAGTGGGAGTAAACCAAAGGTAACAGTTCCCTTTTTGAAACGCGGCCAGTCGAGCACGGGAATTAATGCCGTGCGGCCTTAGACATTGGTTTTGATACGACCCATTAGAAACGGTAGATTGGCCGGATGAGTTTTGTTCATTTACACACCCATTCTGAGTACTCGTTGCTTGAAGCCGCTTGTCGGATTAAGGGTATCGCAAAAAAAGCGGCTGAGTACGAAATGCCGGCAGTAGCTTTAACTGATAATGGCAACATGTTTGGTGCAATTGAGTTTTATTTTGCCGCATTAGATAAAGGTGTGAAACCCATCATTGGTTTGGATGCTTACATGGCGCCGGGATCGCGGCTTGATAAGAAACAAGATCCCAATCAGAAATTTTCCGAGAACGCATTAGGGCCTCGCCGATTAGTCTTACTTGCGCAGAACTATCAAGGTTATCAAAACTTATGTCGCTTAAGCACGATTGGTTATAAAGAAGGTTTTTATTGGAAACCGCGAATTGATAACGAAGTTTTAGCCCTGCATAATTCAGATTTGATCTGCTTGACGGGTGGGTTTCGCGGAGAACTTGCAGATACATTTTTAAAAGAAGGTCCCGAAGCGGCGCTAAAGCGATTAAGAGAATTAAAGGAAATATTTAATGATCGTCTTTATCTTGAGATGTGTCGTACTAGACCCGAATGGAATCAGATTAATTCTTTTATCGTAGAAGCTTCGAAAATATTAAGTCTTCCCGTTGTGGCGACGAATGAGGTTCATTACTTAACGGGTGATGATCAAATTGCCCAAGAAGTTTTAGTTTGTATCGGAACGAATAAAACTTTAGCCGATGATGCCCGATACAAATTGGGAACGTCTGAGTTTTATTTTAAATCGAGTCAGCAAATGGCGACACTTTTTAAAGACGTGCCGGAAGCAATTACAAATACTGTTGAGATTGCCAATCGTTGCGATGTTAAGTTCAAATTAAAAGATGCCAATGGTAAAGCAATTTATCACTTGCCAAGTTTTCCAACCACGGAAGGCCGTACGGTCTCGGAAGAGATTATTTTTAAAGCGAATGAAGGCCTCGAACATCGCTTTCAAGAGATGGCTGAAAAAAATATTGCGCTGACTGACGAAAAGAAAAAAGAGTATCAAGCGCGTTTAGATTATGAGTTAAACGTTATCGATCGAATGGGCTTTAACGGCTACTTTTTGATCGTTCAAGATTTCATTAATTGGGCGAAGAATAGCGATATTCCCGTTGGTCCGGGACGGGGATCGGGAGCGGGCTCGCTGGTCGCATATAGTTTACGAATTACTGATTTAGATCCCATTCCGTATTTTTTACTTTTCGAGCGTTTTTTAAATCCAGAGCGGGTTTCGATGCCTGACTTCGATATCGATTTTTGTCAGGACCGTCGACAAGAAGTCATTCAGTACGTGACGGCGAAGTATGGCGCTGAATCTGTTTCGCAAATTATTACTTACGGAAAATTACAATCTCGCGCGGCGATTAAAGATGTCGGGCGCGTACTTGCGATGTCGTTTGCAGAAGTGGATGCGGTCTCGAAATTAATTCCCGATAAACTAGGCGTAACGCTCAGCGAATCACTTGAGATGGAACCACGCATTCGCGAAATGATGGAAACCAATCCCACCGTTGGCACGTTGATGGATCTTGCTTTAAAAGTCGAAGGCATGGTTCGGCACGCGGGTATACATGCGGCCGGAGTCATTATCGCCGATGGTAGTTTAACCGAACATGCGCCGATGTATCGTGGTGCGGATGACGAAAACGTTGTTCAGTATGATATGAAGCATGCTGAAAAAATTGGTTTGATTAAGTTCGACTTCCTAGGATTAAAAACTTTAACTCATATCAATAAAGCGCTAAAGCTTGTCTATAAAAATCGCGGCATTAAAATTTTAGAAAAAGATATCGACATTCATGATTCAAAAATTTACGAGCTACTTTCGCGCGGCGACACCGCCGGGGTTTTCCAGTTCGAGGGTGAAGGCATTTCGGATGCCACCCGAAGAATTAAGCCCTCTAATTTTAATGACGTGACAGCGATTACTTCACTTTACCGACCCGGCCCCATGGCCAATATTCCTGAGTTCGCCAAACGTAAAAATGGTGAAAGCCCGGTTGAATATATTCTTCCCGACAGTAAGAAAGTTTTAGAAGAAACTTATGGAATTATGGTTTACCAAGAGCAGGTGATGGGAATTGCGGCCATTATCGCGGGCTACAGCCTGGGTGAAGCCGATATGCTTCGTCGCGCGATGGGTAAAAAAATTAAAGCCGAAATGGATCAACACCGCGAGCGATTTTTAAAAGGGGCCAGCGAGCGCGGTCACGATAAGAAAAAATCTGAAGAGCTTTTTGAATTGATGTTTAAGTTTGCCGATTACGGTTTTAATAAATCGCACGCAGCGGCCTATTCGGTGATTACGGCGCAAACAGCCTGGGTGAAGCATTACTATCCGGCCGAATTTTTCGCGGCCCTTTTGTCGACCGAGGTTGGTGATACCGACAAAGTCGTCAAGTACGTGAAAGATGCGCAAAAGCGCGGGTTAGTCGTTCGGCCTCCGCACGTGAATTTTTCGGATTATCTTTTTACCGTTAAAGGTGATGAAATTTATTTTGGTCTTGGTGCGATTAAAGCTGTGGGCGAAAGCGCCGTTCAAGCCATTCTAGATGCGCGTGAAAACATGCCAGATAAAAAGTTTAACTCGATTGAAGAATTTTTCAATAGCGTTGATCTGAGACGCGTTAATAAAAAAGTGATTGAAAATTTAACGAAGGCTGGAGCCTTTGATGATTACGGTTATCACCGCGCGCAACTTTACACTGGTTATTCAAACTTCTTAGAGCGCGCTGTCGAAACACAAAAAGATCGTGAATCAGGCCAAGTTTCTTTATTTGAATTAAGCACCGTGGAAGAAAAAACGGTTAAGCTACCCGAAGCAAAAGTTTGGTCACGCATTCAGTCGCTAGCATTCGAAAAAGAAGTCTTGGGTTTTTACCTGAGTGATCATCCGCTGCGTGGATTCGAAAATTTCTCAAAAGTGTGGGCTTCTACTTCGGTCAGTGAACTTCCGGCGTACTTCGCTACGCACGCAACGGCGGCAGAGAAAGCGCATGAGAAACCTAAGTGGGGAGAACCCCGTAATAAAACCAGGGTTATTATTGCGGGCCTCATTTCAGAATATAAAGAGCTGATCACCAAAAAAGGTACCCGAATGGCGTTTGGCAAAGTTGAAGATCTAACCGGCAGCGCCGAGCTTGTGATTTTTCCGGATACTTATGCTAAGTATGCGCATCTTCTAAAAGAAGAAAAACCATTGCTGGTCGGTGGTGGCCTTGAAGTTGAAGAAGGGCATTCTAAAATTATCGTAGACAGTTTTGCCTTGTTTGACGAAGTTTTAAAAAAGACGAAAAGAATTTCAATGCGTTTAGATAAAATTGATATGGATGATTTTGAAAAGCTTGATGAACTTCTTGATCTTTACAAAGGATCAACGGACGTACGTCTAGTCATGCGGGTCGGTAGCGAAGAGATGGAGATTTTTCCAGAAGCTCCAAAGCAAATACAAATCTCGGATGACTTTTTTGAGGGAATTCACCAGCTTTTTGGTCGCACTGACTTTATTGAAGTGCAAAGTTAGGGTATGCTTAAAGTCAGTTGATATTCTTGCATTAGTCACAGTTTAGTCAGCTTTTTATAAGGAGATCTCATTTGAATTCATTTAAAAAAATTGGACTTAGCTTATCGTTCTCATTTTTTATAGCCGCCTGCGTATCGACACCGGAAACGACTTTTGCCCCGGCTCCGGAAATGCCTCCGCTAGCTTCTCCATCACCTTCTGCGGTTATTAAAAGAAATGTAAAAGACGTTAACCTGAAAAAGTTAAATGAAGATAAAGGACCAAAAAAACGGGTCGTCGTATTACCTTTTTTAGATAAAAATAGCGAACGTGATTTAATTGTTTTAGAAAAAGCTCGCGTGGCATTTATGGAAGATTTGAATAAGACCGACGAAATGGTCGCTCTAGATTCAAGTGAGATAAAACTGAACCTCAAAAAATATATCAAAAATAACTCTTATGACTTAGTTGCGATGTCTAAAGTTTTGCAATTGGCCGGCGTCAGCTCGGTACTTGAAGGCAAAGTGATTGATGTGCGTTTTAAAAATGACGGTGATTTCATGGACCCAGCGGCAAAACCGAAAGTGGCTTCATTCGAAGTTATCGTACAGGCGCGCTTAGTTAATATCCGATCTGAGCAAGAATTATTTAATACCGTAAAAACCGTAACGATCGAGGAAGAAAATACGAAACTTCCCGAAAATGTAACGGCTAGCTTTTTCTTTACCAAGAATCCTGAGTTAGCCGGAGTCTTGATCAAGGACGCGTTCCTAGATTTTACTCCGCAGATTATCGACGCATTAGTTCAAATTACCTGGGAAGGTCGAATCGCCGCCCTGAACGGTGAAAAGTTTTATTTAAATGTGGGAAAGATCTCGGGCGTGCAAGTCGGTGACGTACTGAAGGTCGTCGAAGACGGTAATGAAGTTTACGACCCTGAAATCGGGTATCACGTTGGAAAAGTTCCGGGTCGAGTGAAGGGAACGCTTGAAGTCGTCAGTTTTTTTGGCCAAGACGGAGCCGTCAGTGTGATCCATTCAGGGGCAGGATTTAAAGAAAATGACCGCGTTGAACTCTACCAATAATTTTTTAATCGAATCGGCGTACTTGGGCCGCTACGAATATCAACGTGCAGAGCGTTTACAGTTAGAGCTGCATTCTTTAGCTTTAAAAAAGCAGTTTTCGATTATTGGCCTTGAGCATCCTGCGGTATTAACGTTAGGTCGCCGTGCAGATGTCGCCAATGAAATTCACATGCATGATATTCCGATCCTCAGATCAACGCGTGGTGGGCTTGCTACGATTCATTCGGAAGGGCAACTGGTGATCTACCCGATATTTAATTTAAAATCATTGGGGCTTGGGGTTAAGGATTACGTGCATCTGCTACTGACGACGACTCAAACAGTTTTGAATCAGTTTGAAGTCGAAACATATCTTGATGAAAAAGCGATTGGGCTGCATTCCAAAAATGGAAAAATCGCGTTCTGCGGAATTCAAGTTAAACAGGGTATTTCACAGCACGGGATTAGTTTAAATGTTCGAAATGATTTAAGCTTATTCGAATCAATTCGCTCGTGCGGAATTGAAAACCCCCCTCTCGATAAATTATCGAACTGGGGGATTGATCTAAGCTTAGCCGAAATTTTCTTGATGTGGAGTGAAGTATTTAAAAAACAACTTCAGCCTTCTACTGAGAACTTCGAATTAACTCTGAAATCAAAGACTGTTGCTGTTTCTGGATCACTCCACGAACAATTGGTTTAAACGGAATATCATTCCCGCGGCCGTAAGCTAAATTATAAATAAGGATCTCGTCTGATGGTAGTTTTTCTAAAACCGTTAAAACCTCGCGGAAGTAAACGGGGGCCTGCACACCGGCTGCATTCGATTCGTTAAAAGAATGTATCATAATCTTTGTTTCATTACGCCAAATGTTTTGCGTAAAACAATAAGAAGAATTCCCGATAACAGAAACTGAAGTCTGCTGGCAGACTTGATTTGTTTTTTGATTTGATTGAATACCTTTCAAACCACGAATGGTTCGCATTTGAAATTCATCGCTCATAAATACATTGAACACAGTTTCTAAATTCAGGCGACCCAGGCAATTCGTCGATTCAACCCGTAAAAATCCAGCTTCAAATCGCTGTGCGGCAATTGGGGAATCAGAAAAAATACGATTGATAAATCCGACGTTGATGTCATCGCGACAACCTAATTGTGGTGGTAACTGTCGAAACGTCAGCTGCTTCATCGCCGAGGGCAATGAACTTACGTAGTCTGTCGGCTCGCCCGCAAGGTTATGATTTTTCCAGAATAAACTGACTTGCTCTTTTACGCTTGAAGAAGGCTTGAGGCTTGCAATCCAGTCGTCAGAATTTCCGCCGCTGATTTTCCATGCTTGCGCCTGTAGACTTAACGTGAATAATGCCATTGCGGTGAAAGCTATTTTTAGTTTCATTGGATGTCGCCCATCTTTAGTTTAAGGTAGTTGATGTTTTTGTAGGTCGGGAATTCTTTATGCATTTTCAAAAAGACAGCTGCGATAATTCCGTTGGTGTAAGCTTTCGATCTCCACATTATGAGTGACCTTGCAATGGCCGTGGCGGTAAAGAAGTTATCGGCGTCCCAGTAAACCATTCCATTTTTTTGTCGCACACTTTTTAGTAACGAGTGCGCCCCGTACACAAGCGCACTATGAATTCGCGGCTCGTGGGGATTTGCAAAATGCAAAAGTGAATACATGGCGAAGGCGGTTGTTAACGTTGGGTCTTGCCAAATGTTTCCTTCGTTCAACCAAGAACCGTCTGCCTGCTGCATCGAGATAATTTTATTAATAATCAGTTCGTGAGACCGATCGCTAATACAGGTGACGCCGGCTTTTTCACTGGCGGCAATCGCGTAAGATAAATTAAGAGTATTCGGGTAATAAACGCCGCAATCTTTATGCTCATCTTGTTCAATCAAACGGTTTAACATATTGCAAGTTTCACCGAGGCCCGGCGTATTTTTTTGTCCGGCTAAAGCTAACATTCGAAGAACGTTTGTGTTAACGATACAATCCACGTCGTTACGATTGAACGGGATGCGTTCGCCCTTGGTTGAGCTTGAAAAATAATTGCGAGGCATCTTTGGGTTACTTTCATCGTACAGCCAAGTCATAAATGCGCCCGTGTCTTTTAAATTATTTCTACGGTTATAAAATTGCGGATTTCGGCCGATGTCGCGGTAGGAAGTGAATTCACCAATGACTTCTTTGGATAAGCGATATTTTCCACCGTTAATTTGCGCATTATAAATCAGCGCCGAAAACACCGATGATGAAGTGTCTGAATCATTCGGAATATTTGTGAAGCCATGCCAAATTGGAAATAGGGTCATGCTGATCGGTCGGCGAACTTCCACACCCTTGGCGATTCTTGCTGGATAGAAGTTGTAAGTTGCGCCTTGCTGATAGCGACCTAAAGTATCTACTCCATTGGAAATTGCCGACGGAACTTGATTCAGCGGATACTCTTTCTGAAGTTCTTTATTTTCGACGTAAGTTTGTGCAAGCACATTAATAACGGCTGCCGTTGTAAAAGCGCTAGCCTCTTCCTGCTGACCAAACATAGTACCCACACCAACTAAGGCTGGAACCATGGTCGACTGAATCTGGGTTGGCCATTCACCTTTTAGATAGTATTGATCAGGCGCTTGTTTTTGGTTAGCTAAAGCATATTCTAAAGCCTTAACGGACATATCTTTTAAGTTTAGATTTTCGATATTCATCCGCGCGGCCGTTGCCGAGAAACCAAAAGCAAATAAATTAAAAAATAATAGAGTTTTTTTCATATAAGGTTAAACAGCAGTTCTAAGACCAATCGAGGGAAACTAACTGCACGCAGTAGAGGGCTTAATACATGTCAGGATATTAGACAGTGGCCGAGAATTATTTCACGGCGATGAGGCTAAAATGAAACTGGATCACCATTTAACTTTGTCCGAGCGGGTTTTTTTGATCTCGCCACGGATTTTTTTCGTTTCTAAACGCTTGCGGATCGAACTTTTTTTCGGCTTAGTTGCCACGCGCTTTTTTGGATCAATCAGCGCTTTAACGATCATTTCGTTCAGTAGTTTGTACGCCCGTTCTTTATTACTTTTTTGGTCCCGCTGATCTTCATTACGAATCAAAATTTCATCACCTTGTACTAGGCGATGCGCAAGTCTTACGAAAAGTTTTTGTTTCTCAACCTCAGATAACACCTGCGACTTTGAAATTGAAAAGCGCAGCTGCACAGCTGAATTTGTTTTGTTGACGTGCTGACCACCAGCCCCCGATGAACGGGTCGCGGTCCACTCTAATTCAGTCCACGGAATTAGAATTTTCATATGCTATGGTTACTCTCTAGCAAATACACGACGACGGCCAATAGAATAAGGCCGATACCTACGATAAGCTTTTCATGATCTTCAAGCCAATCTAGCTTGTATTTTTCAATGGCTTTTGATGACATGTAAGCAAAACCTAGCATCGTTGTTAATGTTCCAACAGCCAATACAAGGCTTAGCATCACGAAACCAATCCAACCATAGCCCACTGAAGTTAAGTAAATCGGTAAAAAACTTTCACAAGGCGAAAAAGTTAGTAGTGAAAGTAAACTGACAATTGCCCAGCCATCCGTCGAAGCCTTTTTTAGTTCGTCCGAGTGATGATGCTCATGAGTATGGTCACAGTGGGTGTGCTTTCGCCCTCGAGAATATTGGTAAATTTGATAAAATCCGTAAGAGGCAATCGATAAGCTTGCGACCAAAATAAAGTACTTTTCAATGCGGTGGTAAAGTCCAATTCCCACAACAAAAAGAAAAGCACCAATAAGGGTCGTCATAATCACATGACCCATGCCCGCAATCAGTAGAATTGATTGCGTTTTTGACCACGACCATTTTTGCGACCGAGATGCCAGCACAAATGGCAACCAGTGGGTCGGAATTGCGGCGTGCAGAACTGCAATCATTAATCCGGTCAGAAGAATAGGTAAAATGCTGAAATCACTCATGAATCAAATGGTTTAAACAACCCTGGTGCATAAATCAAGTCTTCAAATCTGCAAAGCTTGAATAAGCCCCTAAAAGCTGTTAATTTTTACAAACGATTATTTAGCAGTCGGCCTTTAGCGCAGTTGGTAGCGCATTTCCATGACATGGAAGGGGTCGTAGGTTCAAGTCCTACAAGGCCGACCAATTTTTTTTAGAAAATTAATGAAAATTAAAGTGTAAATAATTTCGTTCAGTGTCGAAAAGATCGTCACGAGTCGAATCGTTTTTATCAAATGATTTTAAGTACTTCAGTCTTTTCGAATTCGTTCCGATCAGTCCATATGGTCACATCAAATACGCGACTAATTTATCTAGCTGCAACTTTTATTTTTCTTACAGGTTGTAGTAACAGCATTGGTTCAAGCCAGGCTCGTACGAAGGGGCCCTCGAGTAATAATAGTACATCGACGCCAATTAAAGATTCTCCACCAGTGACTGTAACACCACCTCCACCGATTGCGGTAGCGCCACCCGTGAGTGAAACTCCGCCCGTTAGCGAAATTCCTGCGGTACCGGTTACGGGAACTCCTCCTGAAGAACCCGTTACTGAATTTAAATTGGGTTGTGAAGAGGCGCGTTTTATTCACTTACTTAATTTACACCGCCGAGCAAACGGTATTGGCGCATTAACCGTTTCAAAAAGCGCAGTGATGGCCAGCCAATGGCATGCGGAAAACATGGCCTCCGGTAGATACTTTTCACATACAGAACCCAATGGTCGTAACTTTTTAGACCGTGCGGCCTCATTTGGCTTTGCGGCTAACGGAGAAAACATTGCGTACTCAAGTAGTACGGCCGCAGGCGCGTTTTGCCAGTGGCGAAATTCTTCGGGCCATAATCAGAATATGCTTGAACGTTCTTATACCAGCACCGGAATTGGAATGTACAAGGGCGGTCCACGTGGTCATTATTGGTCAAGCAACTTTGGGCGTGCGATCACTGATGTGATGTCTGAACCGTTAACCGTAGACGAAAACTGTGCGATGCCAACCGTAGTTCAAATCTGCAGTTAATTGCAAAGACCTCTCTATTCGTCTAATAATTCAAGACTAGATTGTTCCATCCAAAACACGTGGTCTAGTATTCAGACTATTTTGATTCTATCCGATGAAGGATGGTGCAAAAAAAATTCGTCAAGATACTTCATTTGGTGGCCATCTCACTTCTGCTTTTTAGCTGCGGCCCGGGTGCTGGATTAATCGAATCGGCGTCAAACAATTCATCTGAAAATAGCAATGCTTATCAACCACCGTCGGGCCCAGTTGCCGATTTTAAGCTGACCTGTGAAGAGGCTCGCTTTATACGTTTTATAAATATATACCGAGCAGCAAGCGGAATCAGCGCGTTGAGTGTTTCCAGAAATGCCGTCATTGCGGCTCGGTGGCACTCGCAAAATATGATCGATCTAAATTATTTTTCACATACAGAACCTAACGGCCGAGACTTTAGCGCGCGAACTAATGCATTTGGATACGCGGCAACCGGTGAAAATATCGCGGCCGGCAATCGTTCAGCTTTAGAGCTTTTTTGCCAATGGAGAAATTCGTCAGGGCATAATGCGAATATGCTGAAAAGCACCTACAGCACAACCGGTATTGGTGAGGCTTCCGGCGGTGGAACCTACGGAATATATTGGTCAAGTAACTTCGGACGAAATACTTCAGATACTCTTTCTGAACCCCTGACGCTTGTCGCGAACTGCGCGATGCCGTCAATAGTCCCGGGTTGCAATTAGCGAACGCTTGCAGCGATCAAAAGTTCGACAGATAAAAAATTCCCGCCTGAATCATGACAGGCGATAAAATAAATACATTCAGTTAAATTCAAAGTCTCAACCTCTGACGACTAGGATTTGACATGAAAACTCTTATTATTCTATCTGTACTTATTCTTTTCGCGGAAGCGCAGGCGCAAATAAATATTGTGCGGGATCGTCGCGTTCAATCTTTTTTGAAAAACACGAAAAGCGATAAAGACATTTATGACCCCGCGATCCGGTCGCCGAAGTCTGCGGCTTTTTCGGAAGACGGCACAAAACTCTACGTTAATTCTTTAGAAGGCATGCAAACCGTGGTCTACGCTTGGCCCAGCCTTCGTAAAATAAAAAATATTGATCATACTTTTAATTCTAAAAATCAAAATTTATTTCAAGGCGAAGAAACAGTTTTTGAAAATCCATATTACGGTAAGCCAAGTGCAGGTGCAAATTTTTTTCGTGGCAAACCGGTCGAGATGGCTTTTTCTCACGGTGGTGCTTTTTTATGGATTTCGTACTACCGACGTGACTATGATCATTCAGCGCAATCACCTTCGGCCGTGGCCATCGTCGACACGAAGACAGATGAAATTGTTCGCGTGATGCCGACGGGACCAATTCCTAAATTTGTAGCGATCTCTCCGGATGGTCGAACGGCCGCCATTACCAACTGGGGCGATAATACAATTGGAATGATTGACATCAGCAGTCGGTCAGCAAAGGATTTTAAATACGTTTCACAACTTGTGGTCGAAAGAAAATTAAGCCAAGCTGACAAGGCCGGAACTGACCGCGATGCGACCTGCGGTTACTGTTTACGAGGCACCGTATTTTCTGCGGATTCAAGATACTTATTAGTGGCGCGAATGGGTGGCGGCGGGATCGCCGGATTTGATATCGCACAAAATAAATACTTGGGATCGATCATGAATTTACGCTCGACGCCGCGGCATTTAGTGGTCACGCCGGATGGAAAAGACCTAATCGTTTCCAGTAACGTCAGTGGTTACGTGACTAAATTAAATTTAGACCGCTTTGTCGACGAAATGATTCGTGCGCAAGGAAAAAGAATCAACGGAACACGTGGGCAAGAAACTTTTGTCGGTGTCGGTGCACGCACAATCGAAGTTGATTCGTTTGGAAAATATATTTTCGCGGCCATCAACGAAGGCGTTAAAGTTGTTGCGGTCAGCATAGAAACGATGAAAGTCGTTTCCGAAATGAAGGTTGATCCATACCCGGTGGGACTTGCGATCTCTAAAGACGGTCAGTATTTAGCGATCACTTCGCAAGGCCGCTCGGGTCACGGCGGCGGAAATTCAGTCAACATTCTTAAAGTTGAACGGTAGCCATTCAGATTAAAGACAGGTTACCCTGCGATCAGGGGAACTGTCTTTTCTTGTTCGGCCATCTCGGCTTTTTCACGCAGGTCGTTTGGTAAACCCATCGCGCTCATCTTATTTTTCTGAAACCACTTCATCAAATCAAGAAAATAATTTTTGTACCAGTCTTTGTAAACGGGTAAATCAAGACCTAGTTGCGACCGACTGTACTTTGATAGCGAAACCGAAAATTTAGAAGCCTCCGTGATATACAGTCGTAGGTTTTTGTACTTATCATTATATGGATAAAAATGCTCGGCCCATTTTCCGACTTCTAAAGCGCGGCCGGTAAAGCTATCAACGACCAGCCATTCACCGCTTGTGCTTTTGACGGCTACGGCAACGTGAAAGGCCCAATTCACTTCAGAGCTGAACATCGTGCCAACTAGCCACACTTTACGAATAGATTCTTTTGCGACTCCCATTTTTAGTAAAGCTAAATGCACGTAAGTGGCGCGTCCGAAGCAGTATCCAATTTCAGTGCCGGGTTGTGAGTATTTTTCTCCGGTATAACCTACGACTGGATGTGCAGAAATTGAATCGATCAGCTGCTGAGCCATCGCCGGAGTAATCGCCGTCACTCTGTTAGAAGGTTCGATATCAGGAGAGATATTAACTTGCGCTCCAGCTTCGTAAAGGGAACGAATCGATGCATCGTTCT
This sequence comes from Bdellovibrio sp., assembly GCA_043760925.1. GTDB lineage: Bacteria > Bdellovibrionota > Bdellovibrionia > Bdellovibrionales > Bdellovibrionaceae > Pseudobdellovibrio. Next base: position 145,491 of record JAYUOK010000054.1, read on the forward strand.
TGGCGCGAATGATTTCTGGAGAAAAACCTGAAGTATCACCTTCGTGGTAGGCCAATAAATCTTCATCTAATAATTCTTCAGGTGTAGGTCCATCTTCAACGACGATCTCTTCAGGACTCGGCGGAACAGCCGGACCTTGATTTCTTGCAACAGGTGGAACGTCTTCAGTTGGCTCAACCGGCGTGATGGGCTCTGTAGGATTGATAGGTTCAGCAGGTTTTACGGTCGCATCTGAAGATGGAGCCGTCGTTGAATCTGATGAAGGAGTTACAATCGTAATCGGCGAAAGCGGTGGAGGTGGTTCCGTTTCTGCACTAGTTAAGACGGGTGGAGGCTCAGTAAAAGGAATCTTTTTTGAAGAATCACTTTCACCTTGAGAACAGCCAGTTAGAAGTAAAGTGAAGAGAATTGCGATTGAACTGATTTTTGAAAACATGTGGTGCTCCGTGATAGTTGGCGATGCGCTCCACCTTAAAGCAATAACATCACCAAGTTTTTCACCCTAGAGATTGCTTTTAATGATCGGCAGAACTGTTTTTTTAAGTGAGTTGAACATATTTCAACGGAAGTCTTTTTTAGATGAAATATTTATCACGGCGGAAAACCAAAAGTGATTGATGGATATGAAAAAAATCGAAAATAAATAAAACCGCAAAAAAATTGAAACTAGTCCACCTTCGAAACCCATCAAATTAATGTTTAACTTTCCATTGTTATTTCTATCTAGCCTAGTGCCAAACTAAGTCTGTTTTCTAAAGATACTTCAACAATGTTTTTTTGAATGGAGTATACGGTGGTTGCACTAGTTTTCTTAAAAAAGTAAAAAAGCTTTGTTCTATGATGGCTCGCTGGTGACTTAGTTCCAGAAAGCCGAAGTATCCATGATAGCGACCTTGCCCACTCGGTCGAATACCCCCAAAAGGAAGATGGTGATTGGCCAAGTGGACCAGCACAGAATTAATTCCAACGCCGCCCGATGGTAATTCTTTTATAATGCGTTCAACGAACGAATTGTCTTCAGAGAATATATAGAGGGCGAGCGGTTTTTCATATTTTCGTACGATCCCAATAAGCTCAGCCTCTGTTTTGTAAACTAAAATAGGTAGCACCGGACCGAATATTTCTTCTTGCATGACGGGGGTCGATAGTTCGGGCTGATGGACAAGGGTCAGTGTTTGCGTAGATTCTGTTTGGGCTAAGCGGTTTAAGCGATCGCTATGGCGCTTTGAAATGATTTCTCCTTGTTCATCGCTTTGATGAAGAATTGCTAAAGCTTGAAGCCGGTCGGCTAGTTCTTTCGCGATCTTGTCATGGGCTATTAAGTAATCTGGCGCAACGCAAGTTTGTCCGCGGTTTAAAAATTTCCCCCAGAATATTTTCTCGCTGGCCATTTTTAAATCGGCTGAATCATCAATGATCGTTGGGGATTTTCCACCTAGTTCGAGCGTCATGGGTATCAGTCGGTCGGCGCAAGCACGTGCAATGACTTTACCAACTGCCGTTGAGCCCGTGAAAAATACGTGATCAAAATGGTAAGATAGAAGTTCTTCGTTTTTTTCTTTTGCGCCAAGTTCAACGATGACTTCGTCGGGTAAAAAACAATCCGTAACCATTAATTTCAAAAGATCCGAAGTTCGGGGCGTTAATTCAGAAGGCTTCAGCACGACCGGGTTACCGGCTGCAAGTGCTGTAATTAACGGAATAACCGCAAAACTAAACGGGTAATTCCAGGGTGCTATGACTAAAACTACGCCCTTATTCTCAACGCGAATTCGGCTGCGGTGACCAAGTAGTGTCATCGGAGTGGGAACATTCTTGTCTTCCATCCAGCATCGTAAATTTTCACAAATGAAGTCAATTTCAGATAAGGTCGGTATAATTTCAGAAAGTTTAGTTTCGAAATCGGGCTTTTTAAAATCTTCCGTTAGCGCTAGTAGGATTGAAATCTCGTTCTTCTTGATCCAATACTTTACTTTCTGAAGGCGTTGTATGCGGTCGCGGGGTTTATCATAGCGCCAGTGAATTGATTTTTCTTTAAGCGCAGAAAATAAACTAGCATCCATCTAAAGATCCTTGAAGTTAAAAAGTTTTTGATCCAATAAATGGCTGGGCTTCGCGTTTTGAAGCGCATTGGTGAATGAAGCGCCCAGATTTGGAATCTCGGTCTCTAAATCTTTGATCAATTTTTTCATTCTTTGCCGCTTCATACCTTCTTGCGAACCGCAGAGGTTGCAAGGTATCACTGGAAAGCCCCAGGCGTCGGCTAGCTTGATTAAATCTTTTTCAGCGACGAAGACCAATGGGCGAATAACCGTGTTGCGGTCATCGTCTGAACGAAGCTTAGCCGGCATCGTCGAAAGTTGGCCGACGTAAAATAGATTAAGTAACGTTGTCTCAATCACATCATCTCGATGATGTCCTAAGGCCATTTTGTTAAATTGACGGTCAAAAGCATAATCGTAAAGAATAGCTCGGCGAAGTTTTGAACATAAAGAGCAAAAAACTCCATTCTTCACTTTATCGGTTACGATAGAGTAGGTGTCTCTTTCGATCATAGAAAATTGAATACTTTCAAGTTCAAGCCAATTTTTAAAGGCATCAATTTGAAACCCGGGTTGCTTTTGATCTAGGATCACCGCTTCAATTGTAAAGTTAATCTCGGCGCGTTTGCGGATCTCATCAAGTAATATAGTCAGTATGGATGAATCTTTACCGCCCGATACACAAACCATCACCTTATCGTTGTTCGCGATCATATTATAGTCGGCTAAGGCCTGCGTAATTTGTTTTCGAATTTTGACCGCAAGAGGAAGTTCGCGATTTACCTTTTTAGAAGTTAACAAGTTTATGGGTAACATAATTATTCAACCTGCCGGATATGAATTGAAGGGCGCGCGATATAAATTTTTTCTTTCGCGAGTAATTCAAACGCGGTTTTAAATACTTTATCGGCGACTACGAATTGCCGGCCGTAATTTTCAATAAAGTATATTAACTTAATCGAATAGCCGTAATCATTGGTATCTTGAACAAAGGCGAAAGGGGCCGGAATACCGCGTACGTCTGAAATCTGACTGGCGGATTGCTCGAGGATATCGATTGATTTTTTGATATCCGTATCGAACGGTAATTTAAATATCTGACTGCGAACGATGGGCTGACCTTCAGGAGAAAAGTTTGAAACCTGGCACTGGGCGACCAATTTATTTGGTAGCGTGATTAATTCATCACTGTAGCCCACCATGACGGTCGATCTCCAAGAAAGCTCCCGCACTTGGCCGACGATTTTGACTGTTCCGTTCATGATCTCAAGCCAATCACCGATCTCAAACGTTTTATCAATTTGCAGAGAGATTCCTGCAAATAAATTTCCGAGTGTATCTTGCAGAGCTAAACCCAGAATAATCGAAAAGGCGGCAGACGTTGCCAGTAATGGGGTCAGATGCACTCCGAATAAAACACTGACTGACCAGAAGCCAATTAAGATAGATAGCACCAGTGAAAAGATATTTACTAAGAGTGACGGTACACCGGCCCGCATCGAGCCTAAAAATAAATACTGTAAGACCAATAGTCGGCAGGTTCGAACGAAAAAAATCGCACCTGACAGATAAGTCACAATTCCAATGTAAGGTAGGATCCGGCGGGCATGTTCAGACTCTACGGCCGAGCGGGATACGATGAAAAACACACCGTACAGGACTGACATTGTAATAAAATATTTCATCAGCCGTTTAAAGTGATTCTTTATATTTGAATGGCGCTCAGCCGAGGCGCCTCTGAGGAAAAAACGGTAAAACAAGTAGGCAATGACCCCTAAGACCGACAACAGAATAAAAGATTCTAAATCAATGATCTGATAAAGCCTTTGAGTCTGAAATAGACGGTCATTCATTCGTTTTAATCCCTTTAGGGTAAGAACAGTTGCGTCTAAACTTTAGACACATCTATATATTATTCAAGGCTCAAGTTTGCGTGCTTAGACGCTTGCTTCACTGTGGTAAATTAGTTGTTATGAAAAGTCGATTATTAACTACTTTGGCAATTGTTTTAGGTCTAACCATTCACTCGGTTGCAGACGCCGCAAAAAAAGTAAATCAGCCCACAATGTATTGCAGCAATATGAAGCTTATTGATGATGCAAAGTCTTGGGACGATGGCACAAACCCACTTTCATATAAAGCCGATCGAATTGTTGTTTCGAAATCCCGTAAAATGCTCTATTTGCTTAATGAAGGTCGCATTATTCGTCAGTACAAAGTATCTTTTGGCTTCGGTTACGAAAAGGGAGCAAAAGAACGGCGCGGAGACGGGCGAACCCCTGAGGGTCTTTATAAAATAGACTTCAAGAAGACCCACACAAGTTACCATATGGCTCTTCAAGTTTCTTACCCAAATAAGGCTGACATTGCGTTTGCTGAAAAGGGTGGTTTTAATCCGGGTAGCGATATCCTTATTCATGGATTCCCGAGCCGTCCAATTGATGGGTTGATACCCGATGTGATTAGACAAATGCATGCTTATCGCAATTGGACTCAAGGCTGTATCGCCGTGACCAACGATGAAATCGAAGAAATATACGAATTAGTCGACGCTCAGGTGCCACTTGAGATTTGTTCGCTTGAGAACTAGACCTTTATCGGGCGTCTTGTAGTCATTTAGTCAGAAGTCTCTTAGACTGAATAAGTTGAGGAGAAATTATTCATGACAGAGACGGCTCTTAAGAAACCGACCGGCGTTTATTTGATCGCAATTTTATTCTTGCTTGCACCCATTGGAAATATTTTAATTAGCTTCGCAGGCTCTGGTGTTCAAAACTGGTATGACACCGGCGTTTTAATTCCATTCATGCAAACAATTCCGTTGATTGATTGGGTTTGGTTAGGACTTCTTGTTCTAACCGGAATTTTACTGTTTCGCCCTCACAAAACCACCTGGTCATTAGCGCTATTCACTTTATGTATTGTTCTTGTCATCAATGCATATCGCCTTTATCAAGCTGATTCAAATTCAATTGATCCAACTTTTTTAAAAGTGTTTTCAATTTTAGCGATTGTCTGCACGCTAAGTATTTTAGTTATTTCTGCGTATTTTCGATTTCCATATTTAGATCGCCGAACAAAATGGATTTCGTCTTCACCAAGTGATGATCGCCGAAATGCTGGTCGTGAAGAAAAAGCGGATCGCCGAAAAAATGAGCCCGATCGAACTTAAGTCTGGGTCCAAATTGTATGTAACATAATGATTTTAGTTGATGTGAATGTGTAACAAAAAGATAATGTGACAATACTGAGATTTATCTCAAGTAACTTCAGCACTTAAAGAGGTTTGCGATGAAAATAGGATCGATTACAAAATGTCTAAGCTGGTCGGCGGCCCACGTTGCCTGGATGACGATGGCCTTTTCGCCCGTCGCAATGGGTAAAGAGGCTGAAAAAATATCGCAACAAATGGTGCAAAATTCAGTTAATGAATTAGGCTTAAACAAAAAAATTACCTTAGGTGAATTTTGGGAAAAATCAAAAAATCTTTTTCCGGCCTCTGTGCAAGAAGATTTTGCGGGCTACATCGCTGAAAATAAAAATTTGGTGATGCCAGAAGTAACCGTTAAAAGTTCAAAAGCGACTGATGGAACAATGGTTCCCGTCCTTCAAACCAATTCGGATGGTAAAATAAAAAGTATGCAAATTTTTGGTGAAAAAGACAAAATGGCAAAGCTTGATAAAATCATTTTCACTCAACAAGATGTTGAGCGCGTTTACGATATGTTCTTACGTTATCAAGCCAGTGATGTAAAATTACAAAAGGAAACGGCCGCATACAAGGCGGCCCAGTTTCGTAAAGCCGTTGGTCAGACAACAAAATCTGAAATGACCAAAGACTTCGAGCGATTCGAAGGTTTCCCGCGTGTGACTCCGCAATTATGGAAGTCGATGAGCAAAGAAGAGCGCGCTAATTACATCGTAACGATGCGTTTAATGTGGCAATCAGCACAAAAAGTTTTAAATCCGGCGTCTAAAAAAGGCTCGGCTATGAACTTTTTTGAAAAAATACACAATTTAGTTACGGGCGAGTACGCTTGGGCTAAAAAAGTTTCAGCTAAATCGCCGGCTTCTGTACCGGCCTCAAAAAAATCGCAATCTTCAAGCGCAGCTCAAAGCGAGGGTGATGGCGATAATCGATGTGTGGTTGCCGGTTACATTGGTGAGTACGTTTCGGGTTTAAAAACATTTACAAAAAATAATAGCCGCGCTTGTTCGGTGGACCGCGCGATTGAATTAACTCAATCAGAATCAGTTAAAAAAGCAGATTCAGCCTGTAAATCAGCTAAAGGTGCCACATTCGTTGCCTGTAATCCAGTTATTTACGGCTATCCCGGAGGCGAGCCTGCCTGTTTATCAAAAAGCTCAGCTGAATTCGTGGATGCAACTCACTGGAGTAGCAGCCAAACAAATAGCGATACGTGCGACGGAAAAAGCCGTTTAAATTCAAATCCTGATGTCGTTAAATTTCCGGGTAAAGACTATTCTAAAATTATGCCTCGTGAAAAACAGCTTGATGCGATCGAACTTGATCAGAAGGCTGAAAATTACGCTTTAACGAAAAACTTTTTAAACGGAGTTTTAAAATCGAAAGATCAAGATTTAGCAGCGGCTTTCGGAAAAGATCAATGGTCTAAAAATCTTGATGATACATTAGTTGACATTCAGTCTGAATTTGAACGAGATATTAATTCTTCGATGGAAATTTGTAAGGCTAGAGCCGGTATCGCACAGCCAGATCCGCGTCAAAAAGGCGCCTGTGATCAGTTGCACCGACGTTGGTTATTTACCGAGAGATCAATTGCAAAATTGCGTGATAAAGCCTGTGACCCGCAAGCCCAGTACATCGGTAAATACGATGACAAAGACTCGGTCGAAGCTGCAAAAGTTAAAACTGATTTAAATAAGAAAAAAGTTGAAAACAATGGGGCCGGACTTTGCGAATGTAAAGTGCCACCTGGAAAAAAAGTTGCATTCGGAGAAAAGTGTCAGATCAGAGGGCCGGTTTCAGAAATTGAAGCGCCTCCTGCGTGCGGAAAAGATGCTGTGTTATCGCCTGACAACAAGTCTTGTATTTGTCGCGACTACCCGGATGTGAGCGGGCCAATGGGTGCCGCATTACTTTGCCCGATTCCGGGTCGAATCGTCGATTGTCAATCGCAGTACCCTGGAGCTTCCGGAATGAAGGAAGATTGTATGTGTGCGAATACAAGTCAAGCCCCGGTCGCAAAAGCTCAATCTTCAACACAAAACGGAGAAAATTATCCATTCAACGAAGCGCAAGCGACAACATATACATGTGAGCAAAGTAATACAAAACTTTGGCCATTCCTTTTAGTGGGTGCGGCTTTACTTGCTTTCTTACTTTTTAAAAAGAAAAAGAAATCTCCAGAGACTCCGGAGGTCGTGATTCCGCCACCAACAACGCCGCCGACTACACCACCCGTGGTGGGAGTTTGTGCTCCGCCAAAGGTTGGTGCTCCGCCGAATTGTGCTTGCCCATCAACGGCGTCAGCAAGTTGTACGCAAGGACAGGGCGTTTACAATCAAGCGACTTGCGTTTGTACGCCACCAACTCCGATCATTTGCGCTAATTTATCGACGGCTCCAAATAATAATGCAGCGATGTGCCCGAAATGTTCGGACGGTTCATTCCGAACTGTGCCTTCAATGTCGCGCCCAGATGGTTGCCCGACAACACCGACGGCACCGCCAAGCGAAGGTGGAACGGGCAACAATTGTACTCCGGGCCAGCCAGGCTGTAGTGCTCCAGGCAGCGTTCCGACGGGTAAATAATTGTACTACCCGCCGGGTAAATAATTGTATTAATGAGGATAAAAAAGATGATGAAGAGTGCTTTAAGTATTTCAGCTTTTAGAATATCAAGATGGACTTCGGCTTGGCTAGCAACGGCTACAATGGTGATGTCACCTGTGGCCCTTGGAAAAGAGTCTGAAAATATTTCGATGCAAATGATGGAAGCAGCTCTTCAAGAATCTGGTTTGAATAAATCAATAACGCTTGGTGAATTCTACGAAAAAAATAAATCATTATTATCAAATCGTTTACAACTTGAAATCGAACCAGTCGTTGTTAAATTTAAGAATCAAAAAATGCCAAAGTTTGAGCTGACGGAGACAAAAGGTTCGGACGGTCTAACGGTGCCAACGATCCGCGTTTCACAGCGCGGCGAGCTGGTGAACCTTCAGTGGTTTGGCGAAGATAATAAATATCTGAAAATGCAAAATACCGAGCTATCGAAAATTGATTTAATTAATTTTAACGACATGGTGGTGCGCGTATTAGCCGGTGACGAAAAGTTACGTAAAAACGTGAAGCCATTGATATCTAACGAGGCGGCTAAGGCGCCTGTGCGAAACTTTAATTTTGGCAAATATCCTGACATGACCAAACGTGATTGGGCCGGGATGTCTGAGTTTGATCGGGCCGCATACGTCGTTAATTTAAGATTACTTTGGTTAGATGCCCGTAAAGTCATTAGCGAAAAAAAGAAATCCGATTCGAAAACTAAAAAGACTTCGAAAAACTTCTTTGAAAAAAATGAAAAGTATTTTGAACTTATTTTTGGTCAAGATGTTGAAGCTCAAGCGAAAAGAGAAAAGCAAAAAGTTGTTAAAAGCTCTGGTTCCAGCCCTCAATCAAGTGGTGTTTTTACTGGTGATTCATGTATCGTCGCGGGTTACGTAGCCAAATATAGTAAGGGCGGTCGTGAAGTTTGTAGTCATGAACTGATTGATCAGAATTATAATAAAAAAGATAACAGTCTTTATGTAAATGCAAAAGAGGCCTGCGCGACCACTGGTCGAATTGCATGTAACCCTTATATTTTTGGTACACCTAATGGATCGCCAACTTGCGTAACTCCAAGTAGGGCAAAAGATTTCCAAGAAGCGACTCACTTCGACGGGCCTTGTGATCGCGCAAGTCGGTTACAAACTTCTGAAAGCGAATTAAAGCTTTTAAAGAATGATAAATTAAAAGCGGGCCGTTACGATGAGACGAATCTAATTGATTCTGCTTCTGCGCGAAAATCTAAACTTGTCGGCGCAGATGGTAAAGAAAATGTTCAGTTAACCGAAAATTACTTATTAGGAATTTTAAAGTTCAGAAAATCAATTAAATCAGATGCAACGACGATTTTCGAGGCTGGAGTATTAAACGATCAAATATTAGATCAAATCTTAATTGATAAGGATTTATTTGATACAGAAATTCAACAAGCCACTGATGGCTGCCGTGCTGAATCTGGTAAAAAGCACGAAGTGAATTACTACAAAGCGTGTGATCAGCTTCATCGCCGATTTCTGATGGTTGAAGCGCTATTCGCATCGAAATGTGCTCCGGGAAGTAACTTTGACCAACCTACTTTAAGATGTATTTGTACAAATCCGCCGGGCGCTAAAATTATTCCTGGCGCACAGTGTATGGTTCCAGCTCCTGCACCGGTTATTCCGCCGCCTGAGGTTTCAAAGCCAGAACCGCCACCGCGTGAATCAAAAAGAAATTGCTCGGCAGAATTTCCAGATGCCGGAGAGCTGACTGCGGATTGTAAATGTCTTGGTGGCAGCACGCCCGTGCAAGTTGCGTCGAACGGAAATCAAAAGTCTTTTAGCTGTAATCCACAACAAGACGGAATCGAAATCATTATAGACAAAGGCCCATGCGGATTCATGTGCAGTTTTACAAAAAACCTACCAATGATCGGTTTAGCAATACTTGGCTCTGTCGTACTTTATAAAGTGATGGAAAAAGTTTTCGCCGTGAAAAAACCACCTTTGACAAATCCAGGCGATGGATGCCCGACGCCGGGTCAAGCTCCGCCGTGTACTCCAGTCTGTAAAGCGCCTTTATCGATGCAGTCGAGTGGCGTTTGTGATTGCGCGCAGTGCCCGCCGGGTCAAGCGGCTGATAAGGCAAATAGTTGCAACTGCAGCAGCACCGGAACCGGAACGGCCGTGATGTTTGTATGTCCGGATGGAATAACATCGAAGCCTGATATTTCACAATGTCCATACTATGCTTGTAACACGACAACTCCTCCAACAAGCTATCAGAACCCGTCGAACTGTCCGACATCATCAAGTCAATCGGCGCCACGGGCAAATCCAGGTACGCCAGGAAAAACGAGATGATCGAGGATACAGAGAAAAATTCTACAACTGAGCCTGCGACCGAAGTCCCCATTGAGCGGGCTCCGGTTAAGCCTCAGGCCACAAGTAGCTTTCCTAGTTTAGAATTCGTTGAAGCCGGAATCGGTTTTCACAGCGGGCCGCAAAAAAGATCTGGTTTAAAATTAGCGCTTTGGACTTGGTTGTCGGCTGGAATTGATACTTTGGTATTAGTTTCGATGAGCTGTTTTTTTATGATGATATTTTCGATTCTGATGCAAAGCCCGGCGCGCAACGTCGTTTCTAGTTTTATACGACAACCTGAATTAGCGAATTTATTTGTCGGATCATTTTTAATTTGCTTTTGGCTTTACCTTATTAGCATGCGTCTATTTATGGGAGCCTCACTAGGAGAATGGACTTGTCAACTTCGCCTGGGACAACCGGCGCAAAGATCGCGAATCAGTTACGTATTTAAAGTGATTGCGCGTACAACCTTAGTATTATTCACCGGAGTGATCGTATTGCCAATGTTATCGTTGCTGTTCAAACGTGACCTTGTCGGAGATATCATCGGAATCAAGATTTATTCTTTGAAGTAGGCTTTTCAAGTCGTCTTCTCAATTAAAACGCAAGTTTCAAAATGCGAGGTTTGCGGGAATTGATCGACGATGACAACTTCCTTTATAACATAGCCTTCACTGATCAATGCTTTTACATCGTAAACCAATGATTCAGGAAAACATGAGATGTAGATACATTTTTGCGCTTTTGTTTTAATTAATTCTTGAGTGAATTGTTTTAACCCAGATCGCGGTGGATTGACGAGTGCAAAGCTTATGTTCTCGCTGCTTCCAATTTGCTTGTTCTGAAAATCTCCTAGGTGGATCGTAAGCTTTTTCGACAACTGATTTCGATCTGCGTTCATTTTTAAATATTCAACTGCAGAAGCATTTGATTCGTAAACGGATACCGAAAATCCTTTTGCTAAAAGTGGTAACGTAAAACTGCCTAAGCCAGGGCCAAATTCGATCGCCCGCGCGACTGAAGATACATTGGGTATCCAACTAAGAACAATCTCAATCATTTTTTTAGCTGAATGCCACGAGGGTTGGGTAAAGTCTGAAATTAATCCAAGTAACGGTATCGCTTTTAATCGATGATCGTAAGTTTGAAACCATGGCCGTGGTTCGGGATCAGTTAACTTCAATGTTCCATCTACTTCAGATAACTTTTTACCCTTTTGACCAATTTCAACATGAATATTTTTTTCAAGAATTGCCGTAAGAATTGTTTTTTCCTCAAGTAATTTTTTAATATCAAGATTTGAAAAATCAAGCCACGCACCTTTTAAACCCGATGGACCGACTCTTAAGCGCACCGAACCTTTTTTGATCGGAATTTGAAATTTTTGAAATTCAGTGAAGAATGATTGCAGTTCAGGGCTTAACTGAAGGCAGGTTTTAATATCTAGAAGATTTCGATCCTCATCGTAAAATCCCATCTGTTGTGTGTCGCCATTTTGTATTGTAAAATCGACTCTGTGACGAAGTGCGTTTTCTCCGCAGCTAATAAATCCAATTTGTGGTGCGATCATTCCTGACAGCTGAAAGAGGTCTTTCAGTACTTGGATCTTTAATTCTTTCTGATCTTGATAAGGAATATGCCAGTGACTGCATCCTCGGCAAATTGGAAAATACTGGCATTTAAGGTCAGTTACAGTTGACTTCACGAAGTCTCCAAATTAAAAAATAAGAATGAAAAACATTCAAATATTAGTAACTCTTTTTGTGGTATTCGTCACTTTCAAACTTAATTCAATGGCTCAAGCCGCCGACGTGGTCTCGCAGTCGACGGCCATCATTGATCAGAAGAACTCACTGCTAACTGAACAGCGGCAAATTACTTTCGTCGGCCCACGCTCGGGCGAAGGTTATTTCAGTGCGGATGGAAAAAAAATAATTTTTCAAAGCGAGCGTGAACCCGGAAACCCATTCTATCAAATGTATATCGTTGACTTAAAAACGGGCCAAACTTCACGCGTGTCACCCGGAGAAGGTAAAACGACCTGCGGTTGGGTTCATCCGGATTTAAAAAAAGTGATGTGGTCTTCAACGCACTTAGATCCAAAGAATAAAGAAAAAGTGAAGTCTGAGTTCGCGGAAAGAGCGAAGCCAGTGAAAGGTCGTTACTCTTGGAGTTTTGATGACCAGTTCGATATTTTTGAATCGAATCTTCAAGGTAAAGCAGTAAAGAGATTGACTAAAGAACTTGGCTACGATGCCGAAGGTTCTTATTCTCCGGATGGAAAATGGATCGCATTCGCTTCGAACCGTTCAACGTATTCTGATTCTTTCAGCGCAGAAGATAAAAAAATTCTTGATCGTGATCCATCATATTCAATGGAAATCTATATCATGAAAGCTGATGGCACTCAGGTGAAGCGTCTAACGACTTCGCCGGGTTACGATGGCGGCCCGTTCTTTAGCGCCGACGGAAAAAAGATCACGTGGCGTCGATTTAACGCCGATGGTTCGAAAGCCGAAATTTACACGATGAACACCGACGGAACAGAACAAAAACAAATCACCCAGCTAGGTTCGATGTCTTGGGCACCTTTTTATCATCCGTCAGGGCAATACATTATATTTGGGTCATCAATTCTGGGCTATGCAAATTTTGAATTATTTATTGTTGATGTAGAAGGTAAGCAAAAACCAGTTCGCGTTACAATGACGGATGGCTTCGATGGCTTGGCTAGTTTTTCTCCGGATGGTAAGACCATGACTTGGTCTCACCGAAATCAAAAAGGCGAAAGCCAAATTTATCTGGCTCAGTGGAATCACGAAGAAGCGTTAAAACTTTTGAATTTAGCGCCGTCCGTAGGTTCACAAATGCACTTAAGCTCGGTCATCAGTGAAAGTGATACGCGCTCAATCGTGCAGTACTTAGCTTCTGAAAAGATGCAAGGACGTGGTACTGGTTCACCGGAAGAAAAAATATACACCGACGAAATTTCAAGACTATTTAAAGCGTGGGGCCTGCAGCCTGCCGTCGGAACTGATTTCGTGCAAACATTCGAATTTACTTCTGGGGTCAAGGCGACTGAGAAAAATAGTGCAGAACTCAAAGGGCGGACCGAACTCAAATTAAACCGTGGTGAAAATTATCAAGTTTTATCTTATTCAAAAGTCGGTAATTTTCCGGCGGCGCCCTTGGTATTCGCGGGATACGGAGTTGTCGCTGCAGCGAATGATAAGCTACCGGCGTATGACTCTTTCAAAGACCTAGACGTTGCTGGTAAGTGGATTGTCGTCTTAGATCATATTCCTGAATTTCCATCGCAAGAAATGAAGCATCATCTTTTAAATTATTCCCGACCTCAGCACAAAATTACGGTCGCTAAAAACCGTGGCGTTGCGGGGGTTGTATTCATAACTGAGTCTTCACTAAAAGATTTGAAGTTTGAAGGAAGCCTTTCAGAAAGTAACCTGCCGGTTTTGAAGGTATCTGCAAAAGTAATTGATCAACTGCTTAAAAATGCTGGTAAATCTGAATTCAAAAACTATGCTGAATTAAAAAAGCAGTTTGAAACTTTAAAACAAAACACGGGTTTCACTTTTGATTCACAGTACTTAGCCGCAAACATTGATCTTGTTTTAGAGAAGGCTACGGGTCGTAACGTTGTTGGGGTGTTAAATCCCAAAGCGAAAAAATCGAATAGCAAAGGCATTTTAATCGGAGCCCACGGTGATCACTTAGGCCTGGGTGAACGAACGGGTTCTTCACTTGCGCGAAAAGATGAAAAAACAAAAATTCACTTTGGAGCAGATGATAACGCATCAGGAGTCGCCGGAGTTCTTGAACTTGCGCACTATTTTTCAGACCAATCTGTTCAGTTACCGACTCAAGTAAAGAAGCCAATTTACTTTGCGATCTGGTCCGGGGAAGAGGTCGGAGTATTAGGTTCAAATCATTTCGTGAAGTCATGGAAAACTTTAAAGAAAAAAGACTTCAACCAAAGTTTTGAAGCTGGACTTAACATGGACATGATCGGTCGACTGCGTGATCAACTGCAGGTGCAAGGCGTGGCTTCCGCTAAACAGTGGCCCGGCCTTAACGAAGAAGTTGCTTTGATCACTGGCGTACCGTTAGCGGTGACCATGGACCCTTATCTGCCTACAGATTCAATGAGCATATATCTTGCGAATGTTCCGTCGATTACTTTTTTCACTGGTTCACATGCCGAATACCATTCTCCACGCGACACAGCGGAAACTTTAAATTACCCGGGTCTAGTCCGGACGATTGGCGTCGTCCAAAAATTGACTGAGAAACTTTCAACGGTTTCAAGTGAAGTGGTTAAGTATGAAAAAGTTGAAGGTAACTCAGGCCAAAGAATGGAAGGCCGCAGTTTTCGTATTTATTTAGGAACGATACCTGACTACAGTCAGGAAGGGGTTAAAGGTGTGCGCATCTCAGGCTCGTCAAAAAATTCGCCGGCAGAAAAGGCGGGCGTGAAGACGGGCGATGTGATCGTTGAATTTTCTAAGACAAAGATCGAAAATTTGTACGACTATGTTTACACTTTGCAATCCGTGAAGCCTGATGTGGTTACGAATATGGTGATCATGCGCGATGGTAAAAAAATCGATCTTGAGATTCTTCCAGTCTTGAAGGAATAATATAAAAGAATAAGGCTTTTTTTACTCTTTCAGTATTTCGCAATTAGAGTGCTAATTGCGGACATTTTTTCGCCAAAAAGTTTTTCAATTCTTCCTTTTGGTATTTCATTCCGTAATTGCCATCACTTGCGTAGCCTAAGAATTCTTTATTTGCTAAAGTGCAAATTTCTTTTGAACTTGCTGAGGCAAATTTAGACTTTGCGTTTCGGTTATCAAAGCCAGTGCCACCTAACTTGAATCCTCCGTCGACCCAAAATCCAGCCGTTGGCATAATCTCGAGGCCACCTTTATTTTTCGGTGAAACAACTGATTCTTTGAATGAGCCTGGGGTGAAGCTTACAACTGTGTAGTTCGCAGCAGAGATTCGCATCTCGTGACCGGAAACCATTCTGACGATGACATCGCCGTTTTCTTCAACCGAATAATCTGGATATTCGAATTTGATCGGGAATAAATAAAAAGTTCTACTTCCCGTGTATGAAGAGGATGGGCCTTCGCCGTAAGAGTTGAAAATCATGAACTGGCCCGAGTTATCAAATAAGTAATCTCGGTACTTCATCTCAACAACATTGCGGGGCCCGATAGATAAATAGCAAACGCGCTTTTCGGAATCCCACTGGCGACTGATTTGAATTTCACCCGATCCGGTGAGCACGTAATCGCACTTCGCATTCGTGAAAGCCGCTTCGGACTTCGAAGCCAGTGTCGAGATCGAAAGAAATAATGCTGTTAAAATGTAGTTTGATGTTTTCATTAAATCATTTTCACTTGAAATAACAGGCATGGGAAGGGACTCAGGTCTAGTTTTGGTCCGTCAATTGGGAATAAAATTCGACTATGGCGGCGCATCGTCTGTAGCTTGATTCTCTGATGGAAAAAATTGAAACACAAAAAAAATTAGAAAAGCAAAAAGCCTACTTTACCTGCCTGATCATCTTTTTAGGGCTTTTTATACCCACATTCTTATCGATGACCAGCCGCCTTGGTATTTCGATTTCGCTGCAAGCAAGCTTCTTTTTTGCGATACTTCTTTCGATGGGATTATTGTATGGTAAAGTTCAAAAGATTGAAGCAAAGATAAACCATTTGATTAAGTAGGATAACCCGATGTCTGCAGATTATGTTCTTGGAAATGACGAAGAAGAGCTCGCTCGACTTAAACTGCAGCACGATCTTTGGAAACCCGAGCTGACAAAGCTTTGGGGTTTGTCGCATATAAAACAAGCTTCTAAAATTTTAGATCTTGGCTGCGGGCCCGGCTATACAACGATGGACATGACGAAGTATTTGGATCAAGCATGCGACATCACATCAATTGATATATCTGAAGACTTTCTTAACTACCTGAAATTTCAGGCAAAAAACCTACGTCCAGATCAAAAAATACAGACTCAGAAGTCGTATATTGAAGAGCTTGAGCTGCCAGAGAAAAATTTTGATGCCGCTTTTTGCCGATGGCTCATGATTTTTGTTCAAGACCCACCCAAGGCGATTCAAAAAATATATCAGCATTTAAAACCAAAATCACAGTTCATACTGCAAGAGTATGTCAGTTACGACAGTATGGATTTAGTTCCCAATTTTAAAGAAATGAAGCCAATCGTTGATGCTATTTTTAAAAGTTGGAAGGCCCAGGGCGGAGACCCTAATCGCGGAAAACAATTACCGCAGTGGCTTGAAAAAGCCGGCTTTAAAGTAACTCACCTAGAGCCGATTGCTAAATTTTCTCGGCCAAATGAGCCTTTGTGGGCATGGCCAGAAAGTTTTTATAAAAGCTTTCTACCGCGCCTTGAAAAGGGTGGTTTTTTATCTGCCGAACAGGTTAAGAACTTTTTCATTGAATGGGAATCCGCGAAGACGACCCCGGGTGCTTATTTCATCGCTCCAACGGTTATTAATATCATCGCCGAAAAAAATTAATTAATTTATTTATTTAAAAATTAACTTCGGCCTTTTTCGACTTACATTTTTCTAAATATTGATTGAGCTCTGAACTTGGAATGCGGCGATGACCGCCTTCGGTTTGGTAACATTGAATTTGACCGCGTTTTATTTCGCGCCGAATTGTATTTTCGGACACACTCATAAATTCATTTAATTTCGTTACAAATTCCGGAAGTGAATAATCTTCTTCGGCTTTTTGTAAACTCTGTTTAAAGGTTGAAGCGTCGGGAAGCCACTTTTTATTCTCGAGATGTTTATCAATATGCAGCCAGGCCGCTTCAAGTTGTTCCATCGATTCATGCAGTAAATCTTCGGATAAAACGCAGTTGTCAGATTTGGCAGATTTAGACGAAAGTTTTTCTGCTTTGATCGGTGTATGTTTGAAATATCCAAGGTCGGGGATCGAAAATACAAGGTCATTGGCAACCCTTCGGATCACAATAGGGTAGTCGAATGTTTTTTGATTTAATTTCTTCATGAAAAAATGATAGCTAAATTCTTCCAAATCTGACACGAAAATCTATAAAAATAATGCCATTAATCAAATGCAATATTAGATAACTATTCTTGCGTTCAACGCATACCATTAAATAATGGAACAAAATTTTCATAAAAAAATGCAAGAAATGGTCATTATTAACAATAAAGAAGACATCGCGATTATCGGATCGTGGCTCTTTCAGAAGGGTAAAAAAACCCAAATATACTATCGTCGAATCGTAAAAGAATTTTTTAATTTTTATCCGGCGCTGACATTGCGTACGACGCAAATCACGCACCTGGCGCTGTTCTTAAAGACTTTCAGTGATTATTCAGATGCGACTCGAAACACCTATAAAAACGCCCTATCTTCACTTTTTACCTTCGCCACAAAGACAGGTTACATCGAAAGAAACCCGGCTTTAGCGTTAGATAATTTAAAGACGCCAGACAAGATATACTCGAAGGTTTTATCGCGGGAGCAGGTTGAAAGAATGATTCTGCTGGAAGAAAACCCACGTAACCAGCTGATTCTAAAAATTCTGTATTTTACGGGCGTGCGGGTTGATGAAGTCAGTCACTTAAAAAAATCATCGTTTCATCCATCCGAGAACGGCATGATCATGATGGTCGAAGGTAAAGGCCGCAAAATTAGATCGATTCACTTACCCAGACATTTGTCGGATGAAATCTTGAAGTATGCGTTTAACCTTGATTCAACGGATTGTCTTTTTACAAACGATCGATTGCTTGATTTTGGAATCGGTGATTATCAACGCAGATCAATTAGTAATTCGCAAGTATTTCGCATTGTTAAGAGTGCCGCTTTAAAAGCGAATTTAAGTGTGGCACCGTCACCGCATTGGTTACGACATACCAGTGCGACTCATGCGATTGAAGCCGGCGCACCGATTCACGTCGTGCAAAGATCTTTAGGTCATGAATCAATATCAACGACGGGAAAATATTTGGATATCCGGCCAAAAGAATCGGTCGGGGATTACATCGCTCAATTTGAAAAGAAGATATTCGAAGACGTCTGATCCAGTATCAAAACTTTGTTGATTGCTCGAGGGCTTGATTTCCGCTGATAATAGTTAAAACAGCGAGGCCTTATGAAACTACTATCTACTGCTATTCTTTTATCAAGTTTTTTTAGCTTGAATGCTCAAAGCGCCATTTTAGCAACGTATATTCCGGGTGATTCGCCCGCGACCTTGCGAGATCAAATTGGTTGGGACTCGAATAATAAAACCCACGTTATCATTGCGGGGCAAGGACTGATGTTTTCGGCGGCCGGTTATAAGCAGGCGCAGATTATGACAAAACTATACCCTGAAGATCAGATCTTATTTATTACAAATTTGCCAACGAATCCCACCTACGTAAATACGAAACAAAAACATTTATTAAAATTAGGTTTTTCCATTGCTGAAGAAAACAGTGAAAAACTTGATTCACAATTAATTGTAACTAAATTACTAGCGATGACGGCTAAAATTAAAACCCTTACAATCATAAGTCATAATGGCGTTCTTCTGGGACCTTGGCTGCAAGGCGATCACTACGCGCGATTCGATTATGATAATTTAGAAATGATGACGCAGCTTCAGCCCTTATTTACCGAAGACGCCTGGGCAAAGATTCAAGGCTGCAATTCAGGTTGGTACGTCGCCACTCATTTAAGTTTTTTCTGGAAAATCCCTGTGCAAGCTAGCTTTACGTCGACCTCATTTTATTACCTGAACGTTGACGGTGATTACGAATTATATAGTTCGATCGATGAGAAAGTTCGCACAACGAAAGCCGTGCGGCCTGCTTTGGTCGATTCATGGTCGTTCGTTGACGATATTGATCAATCTGAAGGTGATCCCTGCCCCGGAAAACTTTGTATCACGTTGCAGCCAGATCCAGCTCCGTATCATTTCTTTCAACATAAAACTCCAGAAGCGGCCTGGCTTCCAATTTCAAAAACCATTTGCGATGATGCAATCCCGACTGAGCGTTGCCAAAAAGCATTAGCTGAATCAATCATTGCCAGCACGGGCTCGATTTCAAAACTGGGTATGTTAAAAGATATCAACGTATTTAAATCAATGGTTTATCAGTCCATCTGTTCATCGCATATTTCGGCCGCAAAACAAAAGGACTGCGTTAAAAAAGTAAAAGAATCTTACGCGACTCAAACCGAATATTTCCCGTATGATTTAGGTACGATGCTCAAGTGTAAAGGCGTTCGCGGATGCGATTTCATTTACGTTTCAAAAGATGTCCGCACGAATCATCTGGGAAGCGAAAATACGATCTTTGAACACATCAACGATGCTTTAATTGGCTATAATTTGTTACGGCCCGCTATTTATTAGAATACCCTTTTGTCTGGCTGTAGATGGCAGAATGGATTTTAAAAATTGAATAAAATTATATTATTTTTTCTAAAAACTTTTTCGGTTGCAAGTGCTCAACCCAGCGATCTATTTATTGAATCAGAAAAAAAAGATTCTGCAATTGTAATCTACGTTCATGGTGGCGCCTGGGTCAGTGGTCGTCCCGAAGATTATATTCCGTTAGCAAAATCGCTCAGTAAGCGTGGGCTGTGTGTTGTGCTAGCAAAGTACAGCCTTGCGCCTGCCTTCAAGCATCCCGCTCAAATCAAAGAGCTACATGAACAAATCATTGCCACGACAAAATTAAAGCAGAAAAATTGTAACTCTCAGAAAATATTCTTAGTGGGGCATTCGGCCGGAGCACACATGATCGCCTTTTGGGCCAGTGAGTTCAATCATCCGAGTATAAAGGGTTTCATCGGGCTTGAAGGAATTTATGATTTAAACCAATTAGCCAAAACTTGGCCTAGTTACGTTGATTGGTTTATAAAACCAACTTTCACAGAAGAAAAAATGTGGTCTTCAGCTTCACCGAATCAGTTAAAGCTGAATTCAAAAAGCCCTTGGCTTTTAGTTCACTCAAAGAAAGATGAATTGGTCGATATCAACCAGACTATAGATTTTAACAAGCATTTATTAAAAAGCGAAATACCAGCACAGTTGCTCCAGTTAGAAAAAGAAACCCACTTTGGTGTGGTTCAGAAGCTAATGGCTGATCAAAAAAGTTCGGAAGTTCAAAAAGCCGTACTGAAATTCGTAAACAACCCATAGAGAATATCTAGTCAAAAAGGGGAGGGGACTTAGGCCTTCTCCCCTTTTCGTTTTTGACTCCTGTAAGTTGGTGATCTTATATGCATCTGCGACAAGTTCAGCTTATCTGACTTACATGCACTAATTAAAACGCTTTGAAAATCACAAATGTCTTTCAAAATAAATATTTACAACCCTTATGCTACTGAAAAGCCTCGTTTTTTGCGGGAACATATGCTTTTATTTACCGATGAAAAGTACACCCATTTCTATTGATAAAATCGAAAAATCGAAGGTAAAACCAGACCCGAATAGTTTGGGTTTCGGAAAGTACTTTACCGACCACATGTTTACCGCAAAGTATTCAAGCGAAAAGGGCTGGCATTCAGCTCACATCGGTGAATATAAAGCGTTTGAATTAGATCCAGGCGCAAGTGTTCTTCACTACGGACAAGCCTTATTTGAAGGAATGAAGGCGTTCCGGCAGAAGAGCGGAAAAATTGTATTATTCAGGCCTGAATTTAATTGGAAAAGAATGGTCGCCGGGGCCGATCGACTTTGCATGGAAGCTCCGCCTAAAGATCTATTTATGCAGGGAATAAAAGAACTCGTAAAAATTGATCAAGAGTGGATTCCGAACCAACCCGGATCTCTTTATATTCGACCAACGTTAATCGGAACTGAAGCCTTTCTTGGGGTCAGGCCTTCAAATGAAATTTTATTCTTCGCAATTTTGTCTCCGGTTTCTTCGTATTATGCGGAAGGCAGCGCACCGATTAATATTTGGGTTGAAACAAAATATCTGCGTGCTGCTCCGGGCGGTTTAGGTGCTACAAAAGCTGCTGCCAATTATGCCGGAAGTTTAAAGGCGGCCTTGGAAGCAAAGAAAAAAGGTTACGCCCAAGTTT
Organism: Bdellovibrio sp.; assembly: GCA_043760925.1. Classification (GTDB taxonomy): domain Bacteria; phylum Bdellovibrionota; class Bdellovibrionia; order Bdellovibrionales; family Bdellovibrionaceae; genus Pseudobdellovibrio. The sequence goes on from JAYUOK010000054.1 coordinate 166,816, forward strand.
TATGGCTTGATTACTTGCGTGAGCATATCGATGAAGTTGGTACCATGAATGTATTTTTTGTTTTCGAAAACGAAATCGTTACTCCATCTTTAGAGGGTACGATTCTTGGCGGCGGAATCCGCGATAGCGTCATTCAATTGTTAAAATCATGGGATTTACCGATCAAAGAGCGAAAACTAAAATTATCCGAAGTACTTACTGCCAGCAGAAATGGAACGTTGAAAGAAGCCTTCGGAACGGGGACCGCCGCAGTGATAAGTCCGATCGGAACTTTGGCCTCTGAGTCTTGGAAAATCCAACTAACTCAAGACGGAAAACAAGGCGAACTCTCACAGCAAATTTATGATGAATTGACCGGTGTCCAATACGGACACCGAGAAGATAAGCTTGGTTGGATGACCGACCTAAACACAGAGGTTAAATAATGAAATTATTTTTAAACATCATCGCCATCACCATCATCGGACTTCAGATCCAGGCACTCGAATTAAATGCGCCAATTGCTCCGGTCAGCTTGAGCGATCAATTTGAAAAGCCCCTGCAAATCACAAACGATACGAAATTAGTGCTGTTTGTAACCGAAAAAAAACCGGCAAGTCTATTAACTGACTATGTAACTGAAGCAAACCTTGATTTAGCCGCAAAGAATATTGTGATCGTATCTGATATTTCAAAAATGCCGTCGCTGATAACAAGCATGTTTGCTATTCCTGCGATGAAAAAATACAAATTCAAAATCGCCCTTGATTCGACTGGGGATGAAACCAAAACTTGGCCCAAAGAAAAAGGTCAAATCGCCGCAATCTACTTAGATCAATTAAAAGTAACAAAGATTCAGTATTTAAAAACCAAAGAAGAATTGGTCGGTTTACTGAAATAGGATCAAAGTTACTATTAAAAAGGTCTTCAAGACAGTGGTTGCAGTTAGGTCTAGTTGTTTAATCTAAACGAACACTTTATCTGATAAGTTACATTATGTTACATACGGTGTATGGCCTAGATCGATTAGACCCTTAAATCAGCCTTTTACATGGGTTTAGTCATCTTATCTATTAATTACGAATCCACTTTTTAAAGCCAAGCTTCAGCGCTTGATCTAGGTCTTTTTCAGAGATTTCAAAGATATTATTTTGACCTGTTGGCTGACCACAAACTTGGATTCTCATCAATCCATCGCTTTTTTTATCAACGGAAAACACTTCGATGCCGCCTAGTTCTTTTTTCATCTCGTTAGGCTCGATCTTCTTACCCATTCCGCATTGAAGGGATCCATCAGGTTTATAGATGAAAATACGCTTCGTTAAATCTTTGATGCTTGAAGAAAGTTTTTCTTGGCCAGTCACGGTTTTTTCGGTCCTTTCTTCAATTTTGCAGGGTTTTGTCGAGCAACTGAACATGAAACAAATCAACGATACGATCGATAAAAGACTAAGAATCTGACGCATTTTGGTTCCTATCTAAGGTAATAAACTGATGATTTCGTATTAAATTGCGCTTTTACTCCGTAAACATTTCCTTCACCCGAAATGAAATAAACATGTGCTTTGTCATTTGAAATACTAGGCTTAGAAAACACGCCTCGACCTGGTTCAAATGAACCTTTAAGTTCTCCATTTAAACTATCGAAAAACTTCAAGCTACCCTGAGATTCCCCGGTAACCAATAAACCTTTTAGCATAACAGGATCAACGAAAACGCCATCTTGCGATTTTGTTTTCCAAATTAAAGTGCCATCTTTTTTAGATAATACGGCTAGATCCCCGACTGAAGACGTGGTTGCAATTTTATCACCGAATATCAATGGAGTGCTAAAGCCACCGATCGGGCTTTTCCATAATATTTCGCCGCGATCTTTTGATAAGCAATACATGCGATCATCATAACTATTCACGTACAAAAGATCGCCATCAATGACGGGGCTTGCATCGATATCTTTGAACCGGGTATTACGGTTTAAGGTAATTTCCCATTGAGGAGTACCCGTTCGGGCATTTAATGAAACGACAGATCCATCGCTAAAGCCAATAAAGATAAAGCCATTTGAAATGGCTGGTTTCGAACCGCCCCGGATCGTCATTAAATTTGAAGTGTCTTGTCGGTTGTAGGTCCAAAGTTGCTTACCGCTAACGGCATCTAACGCGAATACCGACTGACTACCCGATAAGAAATAAAGAACTCCTTCGTGTAACAGTGGTTCGGCAACTAGTTCAGATTTAGTATCGAAATTCCAAAGGACTTCACCTTTTGTTAAATCGATCGAATACATTTTACCGTTGTTACTTCCGACGAATAATCGATCACGAATAAGTGTACCGCTGGCTTCAACCCCAAACGGGATATCTATTCGCCAAACTTCGTTCTTCGTTTGAATATCATAAGAAACAAGTCCATCTAAAGAATTACCGACAATAATTTGATCTTTATAAAGAATCGGAGACATGCGGTTCACTTTGCGAAAACCGATATTTGGACGGGCCAAAGTATCTTGCGCCCAAAATGGGGTTAAAACTAAATGCGCTTTTTTTGACGAGTTTTTTCGTTTTGCCATTGTCGAAGCGCAGCCACTCAAAAGCATCAATGCGAAAAGAAAAGTTAAAAACTTTTGAGTGTTCATAGATTAAGTCCCGCTTACTTTTTTGTATTGAATCAGACGTAGATATTTTTCAGCGTCTTTATTAATGGTCGAAGGTTCATTCGCTTTATCAGTTTTCTGGTTCGCAATGTTGGTTAAAAGTTCTTCCGCTTTTTTGTTATCATTCATTTTTTGATAGCAAAGTGCTTGCTGAATTTTGACTTCGTTATGTAAAAAGCTAGCTTCTTTACGTTTGACGATTTTTTGCCAAGTATCAACGGCGTCTTGGCATTTGTCTTTATCGGCCTGCAACCGACCGATCTGTTGTTGCACAAGCGTATTCACTAGGCCGTCATCTTTTGATTCAACTTTTTGTAGTGTCGCTAAAGCTTGGTCCGTATTTTTTTCGTTCAGTAAAATATCAGTTAGATAAAGAGCTGACATCTGTGCCGCGGTTGATTTTGGATAGTCTTGAATGATTTTATCGAAATCTGTTTTTACCGTCATATAATCAGCCGGAGTATCTGGCGTTTTTTCTTTAGCCGCGGTCTCGGGATTGGCTTTTTTATTTTTGATCTCAAGATATTTCTTCTCAGCCATAAAATAATTTTCTTGGGCTTTATGTTCTTTATTCGTTTTTTGCACGGCTAAAGCAGATATCACTCCACCAACGACCATCACGGCAATGAAAAGACCGATGATTAACTTCCATTGTTTTTCAATCACAGACATAACACTCATAAATATCTCTTCCTTGTTGAGCCCTTGGGCTGGTTCGGCTTAGCGGTTAAAAACTTCTTTTAATGTTGTAAATGATCGGCTGGTTTTTCCTGGATGCTTTTGCTTCAGGGTTCCAATCGTTTTAATTCGCTCTTCGGCTAATCGATCAGCGGCCGTGTGCGTGCCGATATTGTCGCGCTTTGCAATTTCAAAGACGTTCTTTACGTTATCATATACTTTTTTAGTTTTATCAAAAGCACGTTCCGGAGAATATCCTTCAAGTTCAACAAACACGTTCATTAAACCGCCCGCATTCACCACGTAATCAGGAGCATACAGAATTCCCAATTCACGCAACTGATCGCCGTGCCGTGCTTCGGCTAATTGATTATTCGCGCCGCCAGCAATCGCCTTACATTTAAATTTTGTAATCGTCTGATCATTAACGATCGCGCCCATCGCGCACGGGGCCTGAATTTCACATTCCACGCCTAAAATTTGGTCTGGAGCAACGATTTCAACGTTGTAAGAATCATGATGAAACTTCACGCGGCCCTGATCAATATCGGAAACGATCACTTTGCAGCCTTCTTCAACTAAGTACTTCACTAAATTAGAGCCAACATTTCCTAAACCTTGGACGGCAATGCGCATTCCTTTTAAAGTATCAGTTCCTAGTTTTTCATGAGCGGCCGCTTTGATTCCCATCAAAACACCGTGTGCTGTGTACGGAGATGGATCGCCCGAGCCTCCGAAAGCTTTCGGAATACCAGTCACCCACGGAGTTTCCATGTAAACTTGTTCCATGTCCGTGACACTCGTTCCAACATCTTCAGCCGTGATGTATTTGCCATTTAAAGAATTAATATACTGTCCGAAAGCTCTAAATAGACCTTCCGATTTATTTACTTTGGGATCACCGATAATAACGGCCTTACCACCACCTAAATTAAGTCCGGCAGCAGAAGCCTTGTACGTCATGCCTTTTGATAATCTTAAAACATCCGTCAGAGCATCTTCTTCAGATTTATAATTCCACATGCGAGTTCCGCCCAAAGCGGGGCCCAGGGACGTATTATGGATCGCGATGATCGCCTTTAATCCAACGTTTTTATCGTGGCAAAAAACAACCTGTTCGTGCTCGCCATGCTTTGTGATCATCTCGAATGGACCCATCTTAACTCCTTCATATTTCTCATTATCGATAGAGGTAAAGTGTTGTCACATTTGCCATAAAAGACCAGCAGTTACACTTCGCGCTAGAGGTTGGTTTGTTATTTGAGCTGCTATTTGAGCTTTGGTGGCTTGATCAGAACATCTTCTATTCTAAGTTGAATTTTTTTAGCAACTTCCGTGAAGGCAGCAAGCTGGGTCGTTTGAGGGTCGGTTTTGATATCGACAAATATTCGGTCCGGTTTAAGCTGCACTTTTTGCCCTTGGATCGTACATAGCAGGTCGATCCAAAGCTCTAAAGATTTTTTCTCACGGTAAATAACCTGCCTAAATAAGGATTTATTTTCGCATGCGGAACTTGCCTTTTCAGGCACGCCAAGCAGATATTCACCCAGGCGACCGCTAAACTGATACGACTCATTTAGATCACCTTCGAATGTCATTTTCAGTGAAATGGTTTGCGCGCTCGAACGAGGTGGCTTTTGAGATTCCTTACCAAAAGTTGGGTCAGAAATAAGAAGAATAAATATAAAAAAAGGACTTACATTCGTAAGCCCTTGCGTAAAAAAACGTATGATCATTAAGACTGATTATTGAGCGTTTGAAAGCTCTTCGGCAAGTCTTTTTTGCTGAACTTTTTCGTTCGGGCGGAAAAAAGATTTCTCTTTTGCAAAAGTAAGCATCGACTTATTCGTCGGTACATTCACAGACTCTTGTGCATGGTCAACGATGTACTTACCTTGGCCTTGAAGAACCGCAAGACGAGTGATGTCCATATTGTCTTTTAAATTTGAATGTAAGCTCTCTTGCGCTTTATTATTTTCAACAATTAGATTGTGAAAATCAGCCACTTTGGCTTGAACGTTTAATGAGATTAAAACCGCTAAAAGTGTAATCGTTTTCATAAATACTCCTGTTTCTTTAAATTTTTCAATGCTTTTCATATAGATTAAAGAGCAACCCCAATGCCAATTTCCACTTCGTTAAAATCAATGGATTCGATTTTACAGACGGGCATGTCTCAGAGTGATATGAATGCCCTTTATCCGTCAGCGCTGACAAACTATTAGACAATTAGTGACTTTGCCCCGTCTTCTGGCTAAGTTCTATGGCCTATGCACCATCTATTTACGACGCAAATCTACCAAAAGAATATCAGCTTCGATTTACCGGACCTCGTTCAAGAGATCGAACAGACTCGAAAAGCCGATCTAAAAGGTCAGCTTTGGTCGAAAAATAACTACGTGAACGGCTACACTTCATATGGATCGTGGGACCAACTTCATAAAATGTCTTCCACCTTTAGGCAGCTTGAAAAGAAAATTGACCGGCACGTTCAAAGCTATATCAAAAGCTTAGAGTTCGATCTAAAAGCAAAATCATTAAAAATGGATTCTTGCTGGGTGAATATGATGCCCGCAGGGGCTCAACATTCATCGCATTTACACCCCCATTCAGTCATTAGCGGGACCTTTTATGTGGATGTCCCAAAACAAGCCAGCAGTATCAAATTTGAAGATCCGCGACTGGGATTATTTATGAATGCGCCCATCGTAAAAGAAGCTTCGCGAAAAGAAAATCAGCGCTTTTTCTCGATCAGCCCAAAAGCAGGCGACGTGATCCTTTTTGAAAGCTGGCTGAAGCACGAAGTTCCGCCGAATACTTCTAAAAAGCCTCGAATCAGTGTGAGTTTCAATTACGGATGGAATTAAAAGAGCTTCATTTTTCATACGTCGAAAAAATTCAAAATAGCGAAAAAAAACTTTTCGAAAATTTTAATTTAAGGATTAAACTCGAAGAAATAACCTGCCTACTAGGCGCCTCTGGTTGCGGCAAGTCGACGTTATTAAGAATCTTTGCTGGCTTACTGAAAGCTCCTCATGAAAATCAAGCCGTTATCAAAAGTGATTTAACAGAGTCTTTTGTTTTCCAAGAGCCAAGTTTATTAGAATGGAAAACTGGGTTACAAAATATTATGTTACCTCTTAAGATTTCTAAATCTGAGTTGAATCGAAACCACTTTGATCAAATCGTTGAAACACTTAGAATAAGTAGCTTATTGGATCGCTTTCCCCATCAACTTTCAGGCGGGCAGAAGATGCGCGTATCGGTTGCTAGGGCATTAGTCACCCGTCCGAATATCATTTATATGGATGAACCCTTCTCGGCACTGGATGAGCCTACCCGCCTGCAGTTGCAAGACGACCTACGTCTGTGGCAGCGACAGTTCAAGATGACGGTTTTATTTGTAACCCATTCTTTTTATGAAGCCGTATCAATCGCGGATCGAATTGTCGTGTTATCGCAAGAAAAACCGGTGCGCATCGTTTATGATGAATCCAATTTGAAAACATTTTCATCTCGTTTTGAAAGCGCCTATCAAGATAAGGTATTTGAAATTTCAGAAGTTTTCAAACGAGCGACCCCAAATGCTTAAGCGAGACTTTACTTTAATTTTATTTTTGTATTTGGCCCTTTTGCTGGGTCTTGAAGCTATGATTCGAAGCGGAATTATTTCGAGTGCCATCTTGCCTTTACCTAGTGAACTGATGCAGTTATTTAAAACCGAATACGCTCTCTTATTATCTGCATCGATTGAAACAGGACTTACCTCATTTCGTGCTTTTGCTATCTCGTCGATCTTTGCATTTATTCTAGGGATTTTGCTGCATCAATCGCGCTTTTTGCAAAAAAGCCTGATGCCATTCACCGTTTTTCTGCAAACGGTTCCAATTATTGCACTTGCCCCTCTTTTAGTTATTTATTTTGGATTCAGTTCAGTTACAACGATAACGGCCGCGCTGATCGTTTCATTTTTCCCGGTATTTATGGCAACATTAGTTGGCCTCAGCCAAGTGAAACAACAGCAAAAAGATTTGCTTCAATTTTTAAGAGCATCGCGAATTCAAAAACTAATATCGCTCGAAATTCCGTCTTCAGTCCCTACCCTTTATTCTGGCTTAAGAACGGGCGCCGGCTTGTCAGTCATTGGAGTTGTCTCTGGCGAGTTCGTAGTTGGCGGTGGATTAGGCGCCCTGATCGATTCGGCGCGGCTACAACAACGGATTGATTTAGTTTTCGCAAGTTTAATACTTTTATCAGTTTTAGGACTGTGCCTTATGAAGCTCGTCGACATCTTTTTTCGGTTACTTTTAAAAAAATACTTAATAAGGTCATAATATGAAAATAAATATCAGCGCCGTTTTATTCGTCATCATGTTCGGCCTTCAATCTTATTCACAAAACAAATCGCAGAGCAAATTAGCTTTGAACTGGAAAGCTGAATCAGAATTCGGCGGCTTTTATGAGGCACAAATTAAAGGTCACTATAAGAATCAAAAACTTGATATCGAAATTCTAGAAGGTGGTTCAGGAACTCCGACAACCCAAATGCTGATGAACGGCACTGTTGACTATGCGATCGTCAGCGCCGAAGAAATACTACTCAGCGCAGAGCGCGATCCAAAACGCAGAATCGTCGCAGTCTTCGCTGTTTTTGAATCATCTCCGTACATAATTATGGCTCACGAGAAATTTCAAAATAAAAAGCTAGCGGATTTATTTAAAGATAAAACACAAACGATCAGTCTGCAAAAAGGCCTTCCGTACGTTGAATTTTTGATAAAGAAGTATGCTCCGGTTCAAGCAAAACTTGTCCCTTACCAGGGCGGCATCGGGGCGTTTCAAACCAACAAGAATATGGCTCAACAAGGCTTCATCACTTCAGAGGCCCTCATCGCCGAACAGAAAGAAATCAAAACGAAAACATGGCTGGTCTCTGAAGAAGGTTTTAACCCGTATTTAACAGTTTTGGCCGTGCGCGAGGCCGATCTTAAAAATAATCCAGAGCAAATAAAAAAAATGGTTGAGGCGACCCGACAAGGCTGGCTTGGCTATTTGAAAAGCCCATCTGAAATGAACACCTTGATGAGTTTAAAGAACCCGGCCATGAGCGCGGAAATGATGCGGTTAAGCCTTGAACGAATGCAGCCCCTTATGAAATTCGAGCCCTTGTTACTTGGACAAATGAGGAAAGAACGCTGGGACAAACTGCAAAAACAAATGCTTGATTTAAAACTCATTAAGAAATCTGAACCCACCCAAGAACTTTTTCAAAACCTCTAGTAAATGGGGGTTTTGCGGGAATTCTCTTTGACCATTTTTTACTCTGTTGCTAAACCTTCTTCACTATGAAAATCAAACTGAACGAAATCCCTGAAGACGGCCGAGAATACATTTTAAACCGTAACACCGGGGAACTAAATACCGTCTTGCAAGACCTCGTTTTAAATACGCCTTACGACGTGAAAATCTTAATTAAACCAATCAATTCAAAAGACTTCGAAATGACAGGTACAATCAAAGCCACAACTGATGAAGATTGCTCACGATGTGGTGAAGACTTCAGTTTTAACGTCGACAAGAAGATTCATGAAATTTTAATCCCTTTTCAAGAAGAAGACCGCACCAGCAAGTACGCGCGCTCGTCGACTCCGATCAGCGAAGAATCGGCGGCCATGTCTGTGATTAACTACCGCTCAAGTCAGATTGATCTGGGCGAATATGTTCACGAAGCCATCGCGATCGAAGTTCCCTTCAACCCGGCTCCACCTTGCAATGGGAAGGGCGACTGTATGGTCTGCAACCAGCCGGTTCAGCAAAAGCCCTTCATTTATGATGAGAAAATGAGCGAAGATGAAAAACCGAACCCATTTAAAGCTTTAAAGGATCTGAAAATCACGTAAGTCTTACACGTTTTTAGAGTTGATTTTCATTTCAGACTGAAGCATAGTTTTAGATCTTTTTAAAATAAGTTATTCCCGGAGGATAAGATGCCTACACCAAAGAAAAAAACCTCGAAATCGCGACGCGATATGAGACGTTCACATGATGCTTTATCGATCCCAGGCCTTGCTGTTGATAAAAAATCAGGTGAATTAGTTCGCCCTCACCGTGCATTTAAGGCCGCTGACGGAGCCCTTTACTACAAAGGCAAACAAATCAGCGCCGCAAAAGCTAAAAAGTAATATAATATGTTTCGTTCAAGAGTCGCGGGCGTTGGATCTTTTTTACCCGAAAAAGTGATTACGAATTACGATTTAGAGAAAATGGTTGAAACCTCGCACGACTGGATTGTTCAGCGTACGGGGATTGAACGTCGACACGTCGTCGATGAAAATGAAGGCTGCTCTGATCTTTGCGTTCGAGCGGGTCAACGCGCTCTGGCCGATGCAAAAATGACGATCGATCAAATTGATCTTTTAATCGTCTGCACATTAACTCCTGACTATAAAATGCCTGCGGCCGCCTGTCTGGTTCAAGCCAAACTTGGGGCTAAAAACATTATGTCTTTCGACATTAATGCGGCCTGCTCTGGCTTCGTCTACGGAATTTTCATTGCCGATCAGTTTATTAAAACGGGCGTTTATAAAAACGTGATGGTCATCGGTGCTGAAGCTTTAACTCGACTTTTAAATTATAAAGACCGCGATACCTGCATTTTATTCGGTGACGGTGCTGGCTGCTTTATTATGAGCCGCACGGATGAAACTGATCAAAATTACTTAATGACGGCGCATGCGCATGCTGAAGGTTCGCTAGCCGAATTACTTTGGGCTAAAGGTGGCGGCACTCGCTACCCGTTCTCGCAAGAAGTTTTGGATGAAGGTTCTCACTTTATGCAAATGAAGGGTAAAGAGATCTTCAAGAATGCAACCCGCACAATGGCCACGGCTTGCATGGAAGCTTTAAACGCGACAAATACAAAGCCTGATCAAGTAGATTGGATCGTTCCTCACCAAGCAAATATGCGAATTACGGAAGCTGTTGCTAATCAATTTGATTTTCCGATGGACCGAATTGTATCGACTGTTCACGAAACAGGAAACACTTCGGCCGCTTCAATTCCCATTGCCTTTGATACGGCTTACCGAGATGGGCGCATCAAGCGCGGGCAATTGATTTTATTAACGGCGTTCGGCGCCGGACTGACGTCAGGCTCTGCCTTACTTCGCTTTTAAATTTTCTTTAACGACATTTATTTTATCCAATATTTTATATACTTAGAGGTTTTATATGATGGCATTTTTATTTCCTGGACAAGGTAGTCAAGCACCCGGAATGGGAAAATTTCTTTATGACGAATTTAAAATTGCACGCGAAACTTTTGAAGAGGCTTCGGATGCCATTGCCGTCGATTTAAAAAAATTATGTTTCACAGAATCTTTAGAAGTTTTATCTTTAACCGAGAACACTCAGCCAGCGCTATTAACCGTCTCTACCGCCACATCGCGGGTTTTAACCAGTCAATTTGGTGCTAACCCTAGCATCACAGCGGGCCACTCGATTGGCGAGTACGCAAGCTTTGTGTTAGGCGGCGTATTCAAGTTTCAGGATGCGGTTAAATCAGTTCGCGTGCGAGGGCAAGCGATGCAATCAGCCGTTCCCGTGGGCGTTGGCGGAATGACGGCTACATTAGGGCTTTCAGATGAGCAGGTTCAATTTTTATGTCGCTGGACGGTTGAGAATTCAGGCTTCTCGCCGCTTTCGCCCGCGAACTATAATTGCGAAGGGCAAATCGTTATTAGCGGTGACCTCAAAGCTTTAAACTGGCTTAAAGCAAACTTTAAGCCTGAAGTCTTACCCGGAGAAACTAAACGCGCGAAATTAATCCCTCTACAAGTGTCAGCACCGTTTCACTGCGAATTAATGAAACCGGCCGAAGAGAAAATGAAATTATTTTTGGCTTCCATTCCTTTTACAAATTCGAAAATTCCGATTATTCAAAACGTTCATGCCGAAAGCGAAACAAACGCCGAGACACTCAAATCAAATCTGGTGAAACAAGTTTCAGCTCCGGTAAAATGGACTCAAAGCATGAAACATTTAAAATCAAAAAACATTTCAATTGCGATTGAAACAGGTCACGGAAGTGTCCTAAAAGGTCTATTAAAAAAAATTGATGGAGAATTCTTCAAGGTGTTTTCAACTTCATCTGTCGAAGACTTAAAATCCATTGAAAGTTTAAGCATCCAATAATACAACGCGCTTCGTTTAAGAAAAAACTTGAGCTCGTACTCTAGTTCGGTCAAGGTGTTTCAGTTGTGAAAATAGTAGATTTATCTCATAAAAAATTCTTTGTTACTGGCGGAAGCCGCGGTATTGGTTCGGCCATCGTTAAAAGCCTTGCTGATGCCGGCGCTCAAGTCGCATTTACTTATTCGACGAATCAGGCGAAGGCCGAAGATTTATTAAAATCTTTGCCCGGTTCAAATCATCTTAGCTTCCAACTTGATGTCGCTGATACGGCCTCTGTTGATCAAGTCGTCGCAAGTCTTTACGAAAAATGGGGCGATGTTGACGGTGTCGTTAATAATGCAGGCATCACGCGCGACCAGCTTATTTTAAGAATGAAGCCAGAAGATTTTAATCAAGTGATAGCGACCAATTTAACGGGCGTTTTTTCAGTAACAAAATCATTCAGCAAACAAATGCTGAAGGCTCGAAAAGGAAGTTTTGTGAATATTTCTTCCGTCATCGGTGCGGTCGGAAATGCCGGTCAGTCAAATTATGCAGCTAGTAAAGGCGGCCTTGAGGCTTTTACAAAGTCTGTTGCATTAGAATTTGCGTCACGCGGAATCCGCGCCAATTGCGTAGCCCCTGGTTACATCAAAAGCGATATGACGGACGCCTTGAGCGCAGATCAGCTTAAAAGCTTTACGGATAAAATTCCGCTTTCACGTGCGGGTGAAGGCTCTGAAGTTGCCAGCGCGGTTGCCTTTTTACTAAGCGATGCCGCATCTTATATCACCGGCCAAACACTTCATGTTAATGGTGGAATGTATTTAAATTAAATTATAGGTTAGAGAAGTAATTATTTAGTCGTGTTTTTAACAAAAAGGAGACATTGAAATGTCAGTAAATCAAAAAGTAAAAGATATTATCGTTGAACAACTTGGTGTAGATCCAGAAAAAGTAAAGTCAGAAGCTTCTTTTATCGATGATCTAGGCGCCGACAGCCTTGATATCGTTGAGCTTGTGATGGCAATGGAAGAGGAATTTGATCTTGAAATTCCTGATGAAGATGCAGAAAAATTGAAGACAGTAAATGATGTTCAATCTTATTTAACTTCAAAAGGCAAAGCGTAGTTTCGCTTGGCTATTTCTTTTGTTCGACCGAACGGTCAAAAACGAGTTGTCATCACAGGAATCGGAGCGGTTTCTCCATTGGGGAATTCGCTGACTGAATCATGGCAGGCGGCCCTTAACGGGAAGTCTGGCATTGCGCGAATAACGCACTTTGATGCCAGCAAGTACGACGTCACATTTGCGGGTGAGGTAAAAAACTTTACCCCGGATTTATACGTTGAAAAAAAAGAACAAAAGAAAATGGATCTTTTTATTCAGTATGCATTAGCCACGGCAAAGATGGCTTTTGATCAATCTGGATTAAAAATTACTCCGGAAAATTCGAATCGCACCGGCGTTTTTATCGGATCAGGCATGGGCGGTCTTCCATTTATTGAAGAGCAGCATACCCGTCTGATGGAAAAAGGTCCGGGCCGTGTATCGCCGTTTTTTATTCCTTCAGTTATTACAAATTTAGCTCCGGGCTGGGTTTCTATGCAGTACGGAATTAAAGGACCTAACTTTACCATTACTTCGGCCTGCGCCTCAGGCGTGCACTCGCTGGGTGAAGCTTTCAATTACATTCGCTTTGGTTTGGTTGATCAAATGGTTGCGGGCGGTACTGAATCAGCGGTTAGCCCGATGGCTATTGCTGGATTTGGAAATATGAAAGCTTTATCAACTCGGAACGAAACTCCAACCGAGGCCTCAAGACCTTGGGATAAAGATCGTGATGGGTTTGTATTAGGCGAAGGGGCTGCGACTTTTATTCTTGAATCTTTAGAAGCTGCAACCAAACGAAACGCGAATATTCTTTGCGAAGTTTCAGGTTACGGTGCTTCTTCGGATGCTTACCATATTACGTCTCCGCATCCCGATGGAGAGGGTTTTGTTTCTGCCATGCAAGGGGCGATGAATGATGCCGGTCTACGACCAGAAGAAATTCAGTACATCAATGCGCACGGTACGAGTACGCCGATGGGAGACCCACTGGAGTCTATGGCCGTTAAAAAAATTATGAAGTCAGACGCTAAAAAAGTTTGGATTTCTTCGACGAAATCAATGACGGGTCATTTGTTGGGCGCAGCCGGAGCGATTGAATCTGCATTTTGTGTGATGTCGATTGTCGATCAAAAGGTCGCACCAACTATTAATTTAAATTATCCAAGCGAAGATTGTGATCTTGATTACGTTCCGAAAATGGCGCGCGATGGTCAAATCAAACACGTGTTGAATAATTCTTTTGGTTTCGGTGGGACGAATTCTTGTCTTATCTTTTCAAAATTCGAGGGTTAACCCATTAAGGATTGTTGATAAATGAAAATCTTAATTGCTTCAGATCATGCGGGCCTCGAACTTAAAAATCAAATTGCTGATGCTTTACGAAAAACAGATGACGTGGAAGACTTGGGTCCATTCACGAATGCATCAGTCGACTACCCTGACTTTGCCGATCAAGTTTGCCGTAAAATATTACCGGCTGATTCAAACAGTGAGTTACAAACTTTAGGGGTCCTTATCTGCGGTTCGGGGCAAGGCATGGCTTTACGTGCAAATAAATTTCCGTTCGTTAGAGCGGCCTTAGTTTACAATGACGATATCGCTCAGCTTGCGCGTGAGCACAATAATGCAAACATAATCTGCATTGGCTCGCGATTTACCAACTTCGAGAGCGCTTACAAGTGGGTTCAAATTTTTAAATCAACCCCTTTTGCAGGTGGTCGCCATCAAACGAGAGTTGCTAAAATTAGCTCTTCCGTCCCATAATAAGGGACATGATCAATACAACTCAAAATACTTTATCGAGCGATCAAGAAATTGTTCAACTTATTCAAAAAGAATCCGTGCGCCAGCAAGACGGTCTTGAAATGATTGCTTCCGAAAATTACGCGTCAAAAGCGGTCATGGAAGCACAAGGTTCTATTCTTACAAATAAATATGCTGAGGGTTATCCGGGTAAGCGATACTACGGGGGCTGCGAATTCATCGATGGGATTGAAACCTTAGCGATCGAGCGTGCAAAAAAACTTTTTAACGTGGCTTTTGCTAACGTTCAACCACACGCAGGTTCGCCGGCGAACATGGCCGTGTACTTAGCCAGCATGAAACCCGGGGAAACTATTTTAGGGATGGATCTATCAAACGGCGGGCACTTAACCCACGGTAGTCCCGTTAATTTCAGCGGACTTTTATTTAAAGCGGCTTCTTATAAATTAGATTCTGAAACGGGTTTACTTAATTACGATACAATTCGTGCGACCGCGCGTGAAGTAAAACCAAAATTAATTATCGCTGGATATAGTGCCTATCCCCGTCACCTTGATTTCGCAAAGTTTCGTGAAATCGCAACTGAAGTTGGGGCAGAACTATTAGTTGATATGGCGCATTTTGCGGGGCTTGTCGCCTCTGGACATCATCAGTCTCCGGTGCCTTTTGCTGATTACATCACTTCAACCACACATAAAACTTTACGCGGTCCACGTGGCGGAATTATTTTAACGAACACCGAAGAAAAATCAAAAATAGTTAACTCAAGAATTTTTCCGGGAATTCAAGGCGGACCTTTAGAACACATCATTGCAGCAAAGGCTGTTGCATTCGGGGAAGCACTCAAACCTGAATTTAAATCTTATATCGATCAAGTGTTGAAAAATGCCAAGGTTCTTGCGACCGAATTAACGACTGAAGGATTTAATCTTGTCACCGGCGGAACTGATAATCACCTGATGCTTCTAGATCTAAGCCAAAGTAAAGATATGGCTGAACTCACCGGAAAAGTAGCTGAACACTCTTTGGATGAAGCCGGCATTACCGTGAATAAAAATACGGTGCCGAATGAGAAACGCTCACCATTCGTTACGAGTGGAATTCGTATTGGTACTCCGGCGCTTACTACGCGTGGAATGAAAGAATCCGAAATGAAGCTTATCGCCAAGTGGATCAGCCATGTTTTGAAAAATCCAACCAACGCTAATGTGAAACAAAAAATAAAAAACCAAGTGAAAGAATTATGTCAAAGTTTTCCAATTTACTAATTTCTTCTACTTTAATTTTTGCCTTATCTCTTACTCTTGGTTGTGCGCACGAGTATCACCCGCCTTCTGTCGTTGTTTCGAACGAAACAGGCGATGCCATTCAAGTCGACAAACAACAAAATTCAATTCGCGTGAATCCCGCCGATGGGGCTACTGAACAGAGTGTAAAAAAAGAACGAAAAAAACCTCAGTTTGACTGGCCCGTGTGGGAAGCACGTATGACACGTGGTTATTTACCGCGTGGTAAAGGGCGACGTAAACGTCCACATAAAGGAATCGATTTAGCGGCGCCGCGTGGTTCCGCGGTGATGTCGGCGCATGATGGTACAATTATTTACACGGGCTCTGGTTTTAAGGGCTACGGAAAAATGATTATGATTGAAAGTAACGACGGCTGGGCAACGCTTTACGGTCACCTTGATAAAATTGTCGTCTACGAAGGAAAAAAAATCCGCCAAGGTGAAGTGATCGGTGCTTTAGGAAATACGGGACGCTCTTCCGGTCCGCATTTGCATTTTGAAATTCGACAATTAAATGGACCCGTCGATCCGCTTCCGTTGCTTCCAGCCGGTGATGCTTTAACCAATGATGTCGATGACGGATCTTCAGCTGAGTAATTGGCTCTTCGTCAGAGCCAATTGACTGAGTATGAATAAATTAGTGATTCACGAATGGTAATCCATCACCGGTTTCACCCGCGATATCACCTAAATTCGGAGTAATCGTTCCATTACCAAGTGAACCGTTGGCGGCTCCGCCCCAACATTTAATTCGCTTGTTGGTCATCAGAGCACAACCATTGAAGTAGCCAACGCTAATTGCACTTGCCGTTACACCAGTTCCGAAATTGACGTTC
The DNA here is from genome assembly GCA_043760925.1 of Bdellovibrio sp. Classification (GTDB taxonomy): domain Bacteria; phylum Bdellovibrionota; class Bdellovibrionia; order Bdellovibrionales; family Bdellovibrionaceae; genus Pseudobdellovibrio. Next base: position 183,299 of record JAYUOK010000054.1, read on the forward strand.
GCAAGTGATTGCATTTCGTTATTACCATCGCCCATGTTTGCAATGGAACCTATTAACAATTGACCCGCCGAATTTTGACCCCAACAACGTGTTCCACCTGTGGCATTAATTGCGCACGACATTTGGTTACCACCGTAAATTTTCACTGGAGTAAATGTTGTAAAAGGGATCGCAGGTAAGTTGTCACCCATATCTCCAACGGCATTTCCGTGTAAATTGGCGGTGCTATTGTGGCCCAGCTGCCCGCGGAAATTCCGACCCCAGCATTTAGCCGTTCCGTTATTCAAAACGGCACAGACATGACTATAGCCCGCTCCGATGTCTGTAGCAGTTAAACCAGTACCTAAGTTGACGGCAGCTAAAGACGTCATCTCACCCGAGCTATCTCCCAAAGTAAGTGTATTTTCTTGGCCCAGCTGTCCGTAGCGATTTGCTCCGTAGCACTTCACCGTACTGTTATCTAAAAGTGCGCAAGTAAAATCCAGGCCCCCACTCATTTCAATCACGGAACGTCCCGCGCCAAGCATTGGTGCTGGTAATGAATCACCCATTTGGGCTGCGGTCGTACCACGATTCACGGTATCTTCTAATCCAAGCTGACCAGAAGAATTTCGTCCAAAACATTTAGTGACTCCATTATCTAATTTCGCGCAAGTCACATAGCCGAATGCAAAAAGTTGTGTCGCTGTACGTCCCGCACCAAGATTAACAGCCGGCAAGTTATCACCCATTTCATTTGCGCCATCACCCGCATTTGCGGTACTTCCAATTCCTAATTGCCCGTAGGTATTCTGTCCCCAGCATTTTATCGTAGCATTATCAAGTAATGCGCAGGAATGAGCGTAACCAACACGTATGTCGGTCGCCGTCCGACCGGTTCCTAGTTTAACGAATGGCAAATTTCCGCCAAGCTCAGTCGTGACATCCGCAAGATCCGTCGTTTCACCATGACCTAATTGACCGAATGCTCCGTCTCCGAAACACTTTACAGAGCCATCATTATATCGAATACAAGAATGATTCGCACCTGTCTTAATCTGTACGGGTTCGATATGCGTGATCATCGCGTCGGAAGTATTCGTAATGCTATCAGTTACACGCGCCGTGCCGGTACCAACAACTGAAGGAGCCGTATAAAGGCCCGTTGAAGAGTTGATTGTACCAGTTCCAGCAAAAATTGAATAGGTATACGGCGAACTTCCTAGTACTGAAGTAAAAGTCACCGTTGAAAAAACTGGTAACTTTAATGTTGGCGGAGAAATCGTTAATTGACTAACCACTGTCACCGTAGCTTCAACCACGTTACCGATTGTATCCTTGACTTGGATGATATCAGTTCCGGCCACAGCACCCGAAGTGTAAACCCCGGTGCTTGCATTGATAACGCCCGTTCCACTAAATCTTGAAAACGTTAATGCACCAACGCCGCCCGAAGCGGTGAAGGTATGATTAGAGTTGATAGCAATTGTTAGTGTTAATGGCGATAACGTTAGCGGATTGTAAACCGTAATTGACGTATCAACAGTAGCTGCGGTTGGCGTTGCGGAATCAGTCGTGCGCACAACTGCCGATCCCGTCGTTGCCGGTGCGGTATACACACCAGTAACGATGTCAATGACCCCCACACCGCTTACTTGTGAAAATGTATAAGGCGCTACGCCACCCGAAGGACTTAGCACTAAATCAGAATTAGTCACCACATAGGCCGTCGTTGGTGAAACCGCTAAAGGACCGTTCACTGTTAATGAAGTTGAACTTGTGTTACTCAGCGAATCAGTGACTCGAATCGTAACTGATCCAGCAGACGATGCAGTGTAAACACCGGTCGATGCATTGATGGCTCCAGGTCCACTTACAATTGAAAAAGTGTATGGACTTACTCCGCCCGTGGCGGAGTAAGTTTGAGATCCCGTTGAAGAAATAATTGCGTTGAGTGGAGATATTGCTAAAGCCGCATTGATCGTCACCGCACTATCAGAAACGTTTCCTTTTCCATCTGTTACGCGAACGGTAGCTGTGCCCGCGGCAGCCGGTGCGGTGTACGCTCCGGTTGAAGCATTGATGACACCACCGCCAACTGCAACTGAATAAGTGTAAGGTGAAACCCCGCCGGTTGCAGAAAAAGTGAAAACGTTATTAACCGCTAGAGTTTTTGTGGCTGGCACGATTGCTAGGGCTGCGTTAATTGTAACAGATGCATCTGTCGTCGCACCTAAGTTATCTGTCACACGAACTACTGCCGTGCCCGCAGTGACTGGCGCTGTATACACACCAGTCGAGGCATTGATAGAACCACCGCCACTAAATACTGAAAAAGTATAAGGACTTGTTCCACTTGAAGCCGTAAAAGTAGCCGTATTATTCACCGCCAAAGTCGTACTGGCCGGAGAGATACTTAACCCCGCGTTGATGGTCACCGTTGCATTTACAAAGTTACCGTAGCTATCCGTCACGCGTACAACCGCTGTATCCGGACTAGCCGGAGCGGTAAATGCTCCAGTTGCAGAATTGATTGAACCCGTTCCGCTCGCGATAGAATAAGTGTAAGGAACAACGCCGCCTGAAGCTGAAAAGTTTAATGTTCCGTTAATTCCCATGGTTTGTGATGTGGGAGTTATCGCAAGTGCTGCATTGACCGTGACCGTTGCATCAGCCGTAGCGCCTAAACTATCTGTCACACGAACGGTCGCACTTCCAGAGGTCACTGGAGCGGTATAAACCCCCGTCGACGCGTTGATAGTGCCGGTACCAACAACCCGAGAAAAAGTATAAGGTCCCGTACCACCGGTTACTGAAAATGTTTGGGTGTTATTTACGGCGATTGTGCTTGAAGTCGGAGAAATCGACATCGTGGTTGTTACAGTCACCGAAGCGTTCGAAGTATTTCCTATTGAATCAGTGACTCGAACAGTGGCTGTACCGTTACTAGCCGGAGCTGTATACACGCCCGTTGATGCATTAACTACTCCGGTACCGGTTACGATTGAATAGGTAAATGGTGCCACGCCACCAGTTTCTGAAAACGTAATTGTGGAATTAATTAAAGTCGTTTGTGAGGCCGGAGAAATTTGTAATGCATTATTAATTGTAATTGAAGCATCAGCTACTGCGCCAACACTATCCGTCACTCTAACTGTGGCAATGCCCGCCGAAACGGGCGCTGTGTAAACTCCAGTCGATGCATTAATAACTCCCGTGCCACTGAACACTGAGAAAGTGTAAGGGCCAGTGCCACCCGCGGCGCTTAAAGTTAACTGGTTATTAGCGGCTAAAGTTGCAGACGCCGGAGAAATTCCCAAAACTGAAAATACACTCACGGTCGCTGAAGCTGTATTACCAACTCCATCAGTTACGCGGACTGTTGCTGATCCCGCAGAATTCGGTGCCGTGTACACACCCGTCGATGCATTAACAGTTCCGGCACCACTGGCTAAAGAAAAAACTAATGGGGGAACTCCACCTGATCCGGTAAAAGTTTGCGTTGCGTTTAATGACAAACTTTGGCTGGTCGGTGAAATTGTTAAAGCAGGATTCGTTGTAACGACTGATTCTGAAAATTTACCACCCGCATCGGTCACACGAACAACTGTGGTTCCTGCGACACCAGGTGCTGTGAACGCACCGGTTGTTGATAAAATCGAGCCACCGCCACTTTGGATTGAATAAATGTAAGGTGCTGTTCCCCCACTGGCCGTGAAAGTAAATAAATTCGAGACCGCCAAAGTAAGTACGGTGGGCGAAATCGCCACTTCAGAAACGACATTTGCGCCTGGCAATGATGGAGCAAATCCGCCACCGGGCCCCGAACAAGAAAAGACGACGAAAGACGCCAGTAATAATTTAGATACTAATATATAAATGCTTCGCATACGTTCCGCTCCTTGAAACAAGTCAATTGACTACTGTTGTTAGTATCGACATAAAATAAAGGAAACATTAGAAAAGTCTCAAATTGAGCCAGACTTTAGACGAAAGTTGGGTTTAGCAATAAAAAAAGGCCTGCAGTTTAAGTGCAGGCCTTTTCAATAACTATTAAAATTGAAATGATTAGAAAGATACAGCAGCAGTTAACTCATAGGCTAAATCTTCTGATTGTAACCATCGTGGAGCAGAAGCGTAAACACCATCTGTTTTAAGCGGAACTATATTTGAAATCTCTGGATTTAAGATAAACTTACCTTCCAACATAGTAAAGTTCGCACCAACTGCCAGCATTGCGTGGTCTTTGATTGAACGCATATCAGCCGTCGTTGCGCGGTGATCCATACCGATACTTGCGTAAGGCTGGATTGCATCACTTACGTTATAATACAAATATCCGAAATGAAGTAACGTTGTTGTTGATTCTAAATCTGTCTTCTTGCCCTTACGGTCCGTGTACGAAACGTTGTTCGCAATGATCGACTGACGTGGATTCAAGTAGTAAGAAACTGTCCACTTTGGATTTAAATTCCAAGCAATTTCCGCATCCATACGTAAGATACCGTTATGGGCAACCGTCTCGTCCGTATTTAAAATGTTTTTTAGTGTAGAAGCCGTTGGTACATAATACCAAAACATTGGAGCAATTGCCTCAGATCCTAATAATCCTGAAACTTTTGTTCCCGCGGTAACCGCAGCCCAAGAAAGAGAACCTTTATTAGATTCGCCCGGAGTGTGATTGTAAGCAACATACTGACGCACACCTAATTTTGTATCAGGAGTTACTTTGTATCCAGCACCCACATAATTGATTGTACTTACTGGTGATTCACCAATTCTTTGAACCGCTTCATTTGTTGCTGATGCTTGAGAAACTAAAGCCACACTCCATTTTTTTGCTTCAACAGGCTTTACTTCAGATGAAGCCGTTGAAGTTCCAACAACTGCAGTTGGTGAAGCCGGAGCTTTTGTCGCAGATGCCGACGGCGTATTTGCTGCTGGAGTCGTAGACGTTGTAGTTGATGAAGTCTGCGCGAAAGCCGCTGTAGACGCCAATACGATAGCTAGTGATAAAATCGATTTCATTGTATTCCCCCATAATGGTTACGTTTTGGCGCCAAATTGGGCCGTTATTCCGTATTTTGCAACCAAAGTGCCATACAATTAAAAACGAAGCAATGCCCGCATCTATGATTTAAGTTTATTTAAGATGTGTGGTTTCAAAGCGGATAAAATCAATAGGGTAAGTGAAAACAAAATGATAACCAGCACGAGGTATGTAAAATTTTTCTGTTTTCGTTAAGCACATACGCAATAGAAAAAGTCTTCTTCCCATTTTTCACCAACAAAAAACTTAAGCCAATCACCCAAGAATTGCGGCCAACTTGCGTAAAGGTAGAAGCAAAGATATGTCTAAAAACTGACTTGTGGAAGCAATTGTACCGACGTCAATAAAAACGAAACACCCGGCAGAAACGGAGTCACAATGAGACCGATTTCGCGAAATATATCTAGAAACAAGATAAAGTAGTTAAAAGGGCCCTACTGACGGGCCCAGGTTATCCGTTACTGGCAAAATCTTTTTTATTGGCAAGAGCCTTGGTCGTTCACAGGTTGAACGCTGTTGTAATGATATTCGAACGCGTTCAAATTAGAAAATAAAGTAGCTACGTTTGAACCAATCGAAATCACACTAAACTTACAATCTGAAGCAAAAGAAATCGCGCCCGTTTGGAATTTACGTTGTCCGTTCTCTAACACCGTTAAAAGAATTGCATACTTTGCACAACCTTCTGCTGTACAGCGCGCTTGCACATTTAACTGAATCCCACGTGCCTCATCATAAGTGCCGTTTGTTTCAAGTTGCCCGTCTGAATGCTGCGTCTTCAAAGGTAAAAATTGTTTTGAAGGAGTTTCTATCTCAACACTTACTTCGTGCCCGCCGTTAATTGGATTCGGTGTTGAAACAGAACGAATTTTATATAGCAGACCTTGATTCAAGGCTTGTTGCTCAGACTGCGCTGAAACGGCGGGGCTTAGATTCTGTTGCCCGGTCTTAACTGCCGCACGAACTCCAGATGCTTTTGGTGAACATGAAAAAGCAACTGTGATTAAACTAATGAATCCAAGGATTAAAAAGTTTTTGTTCATCTTATTTTGAGACATATAGACCTCCGTTTAATTAAACCACTAAATTCGTCTGCTAAAAATCATCTACTTTAACTTATTACAAAACCTAAGCCAGACTGAGCCTCTAGAAGAAACCGAATTCTTTAATCATTTCACAAGTGTTCTCAAATTAAGAATTTCTGCGTTCGTATCAGTCTGGGAACCCAGACCAAATTGTCACCCACGCCTAAGATCAATTGACAGGGTGGATGGGCATTTTTAAACTGTATGAATGGGTCTAAAAACTGCTCTTATTTTATCTGGTGGTGGCGCGCGCGGCGCTTATCAAGTCGGAGTTCTTAAAGGTCTAGCCGAAATATTACCCGAAAAAAAAGAAAGTCCCTTTCAAATTCTTTCTGGCGTCAGTGCGGGGGCTATTAACTGCGCCAAATTAGCCTCTGAAATTGAACACTTCTCGAATGCAGTTGAAAAATGCGTTTACCTTTGGTCACAGATTTCTTCAGACAAGGTATTTAAGACAGACTTTCTTTCGCTTAATAAGTTCTCGCTTGGGTTGTTCGGCGAAAAGAAATTAAATTCTGTTTTAGAGACTGGACCACTTCGAGAGCTTATTATTGAAAACTGCGACTTTTCCAAAATCAAAAAAAATCTTGATCAAGAAATTATCGAATCCGTTATTATTACCGCAAATAACTACGAGCACAGTTCGGCCATTAGCTTTGTACAAACGCGCGAGAAAAGCCCAATTTGGAAAGAAAGCCGAAGACAGGCTAAATTAACCGAAATCAATGCAGATCATATTTTAGCTTCTTCAGCAATTCCGATGCTGTTTCCGCCGATAAAAATCGGAGATCATTACTTTGGCGATGGATGCGTCCGAAACAATACGCCGTGTTCGCCGGCCATTCGTATGGGTGCCGAGAAACTTTTCGTTATCGGCGTAAGGCAACAACTTGGCGCCGAATCAGGCGCCACCAAGTACGATCAAGATAAAGAAAAATCTCCTTCTATGATACGAATTCTGAATACTCTACTGAACGCCGTTTTACTTGATTCAGTCGAACAAGACGTAATGCGAATACAAAGAATTAATCAGCTGACTCAGTTTGTTGATTCAAAAAAGAAAATGGCATCGGGCCTGAAAGAAATTCCGGCGCTATGTATATCGCCATCGCAAGACATTGGTGAAATTGCCAGGGCGCATGCGCACCGGCTGCCCCGCTTACTGAGAATGACGATCTCGGCCTTCGGATCTTTAGACGACGCAAGTGAGATTTTAAGTTACCTTTTATTTGAGCCCCATTTTTGTCGAGAATTAATTGATATGGGCTATCAAGATGCAATGGATTCAAAATCCCAAATTAAGAAGTTTTTCAGCGAAGGAGCTTCATGAGTCAGGTAATTGACCAGACAAGTAACCAGTCGAATTGGTTTTTACAATTTCAAGGCAAGGTTGAGGGCCCTTACAACGCAACAAAACTTGAACAAACCCTGCACGCGATCGGCGATTCGCAATTAGACCGTATTTTTATTTGGCGCCGGGGCCTGACCGAATGGATGCGAGCTTCAAAATGGAATCCAAATGAAGAAATCACAAATGTCAGCGCGGCTTCGGGCTCAGCTCCGGTTTATGCAAACGATATATCTGAAAAAACTTTTGCCCACACGATGACAGAAAATGCTTTTTACCGCGTGCAACTTAATTTTATCGATCAACCGCTGATGACCCGCGCCGAGTTATTGGCGCTGATCGGCAAGCAAGGTGATGTCGCGACGATTTCAATTCATGATCCGAAAACAAAAGAGTGGAAAGAAGTCTACGCATTTCCGGATCTGGTTGAAAGATTAGGCTTAACCCGCCGCAGCCACCAGCGGGTTCCTATTCTTGCGCAGTTCGCAGGATCATCAAATAAAAATCCAAAATTCGACGCTCGAATTATTTCAATCAGTGAAGGAGGTGTCGGCTTCACTGATATGCACGAGCTTCAAATTGCCGACACGATTGAAGGAAATATCACCAGTCCGCATTTCTTTCAGCCAATTAGCATCAAGGCCGAAGTAATTTACTCGGGCCAAGACGGCTACGTGGGATTGAAATTCTCGCACGTCACTGATGAGGCCAAAGCAACGATCATTGAATACATTAAAAAGTTCGGAAAATCGTCGCATCATCCTTAAAGGCGCCACGTAGTGCGATTGTTGAATCACGCTTACCCGCAAAACCCGGACGCTTAATGAACAGAAAATTGTGTTCAATCAGAACTTTTTTTAACAAGCTTGTGCACGCATAGGTGGTGAAAACACAGTCGGTGTGCGCATTTTCTAATAACAAACGATTTAAAAAAGATTCTTCCCACAAGGGGCTGCTCGTCTTCTGGCTAAAAGCATCGTAACAAATCACGTTCCATTTTTGTTGCAAAGGCTCGTTCAGAATATCGCCCCGTAGCTGACTTTGCCTGGCCAGTGCCTGCTGCAAAACTTTTTTTACAAGACTGACTTCAATCTGCGGCTGAAGTTTTTCACTGATCTGGTCGTAAAGAGGGTTGTTTTCCGCTTCTTCAACCCAGCTTCTAAAAGAAGATCGAAGTTCAGGCACCACTTCAAATGATTCGAAACAAACAAGGTCTGATGGCGATTGCTGATTGAGTATCAAACTTTGCGCCCAGCTGATTTCTATATAGCCTAAGCCAAGGCCCACGATGGCCGTTTTAAACTCATCCAGGCTTGCTTGGCGCAGCTTGGACTGTAGGGCTTCGCTGATGACAGATTTATATATATAGTTCGTCTCGGCGGCGGCTCCGAAAGAATGGTGCATGCTTTCGCCCGACTGAATATCTTTTCCTAAACGAAGCGTAGGGCTTCCGTCTTTTGTGAGTTCTAAGAAAAATCCAATTTGCTCAAATGGTTGTTTCACTCTATACCTTATTTATGGAAAAAGGTTGGTCAGGGCTTCCGTATCAGTCGATCTCGGAACACTTTAAGCGAATTTTTAATGAAAAAGTATATAAAATTCCCGTCAGCGTGGTCGACGACTGTCCGAATCGCATGGGTTTAAAAGGCATGAAGACATGCAGCTTTTGTGATGTCTGGGGATCAGCCGCCCGATCTGAATCTTTTGAGTTATCTCTTGATGCTCAAATTATAAAATATCACGAGCTGATTTCAAAAAAATATCATGCTGAAAAATTCTTAGTCTATTTTCAAGCTTACACGAACACTTTCACAAAAATCCCCGTCTTACGGTCGAATTTTGATTTAGCACTGAGTTACCCGTTTGTTGCCGGGTTTGTATTGGGAACCCGTCCCGATTGCCTTTCAGAATCTGTTCTACAACTGTGGCAAGAATACTGCCAAAAGACTTTTGTCGCCGTTGAGCTGGGCGTACAAAGTTTTTTTAATCCGCATCTAGAATTCATGCAGCGGGGGCATACGGCGGAAGATTCTATCAAGGCGATTCATAAAATCTCTGACCGCACCACCGTTGATCTGGGAATTCATTTGATCTTTGGCTCACCAAACGAAAGTGAAGAACAAATTATTGAGACAGCTAAGATCTGTAATGATTTACCAATCACAAATATCAAACTTCATAACATGCACGTTTTGAAAAACACCCAGCTTGAGAAGTGGTATCACGCCGGCGAATACGTTCCGATCTCTCAAGAAGACTATACCCGTAAGGTGCAATTATTCTTAAGCTATCTGCATCCACGCATTGCGATTCATCGTCTAGCCGCCTATGCCTCGCGGTGGGAAGAATTAGTGGCACCTGCATGGACGGCGGATAAGATGAAACCACATCAAGAAATTATTGATTTTCTACGCCTAACGAAAACCTATCAGGGCTGCCAATTGATCCCTCAATCCGAGTCTGATCGCAGCTTATTTCACCAGATGAGTCTTCGGGTTGAACGAACGGACAGCAATTTACAGAAAATTTAAGAAAGCTCTGCATTTGCATTGAGCTACAATAAAAAAGTGAAATTCAAATGGCTAATTCTTTGGTCGGGCTCTGCATTCTCGAGTGAGATTGGCAGCTGGACGTTCGGCTGGCAAATTTCATTTTTCTGCACAGCGTTTGCGTATGTTAGAGGCAATTGCTAATTTTTTTATTTTTTTCGTTTGCAAGTTCTAACAAATCGATGAAAACTGATTTTAAGAAAAGCACTCCTTATTGATAAGGTTTGAAGATTACACCACTAGATCTAGTGTCTAGAGGCTGTAAGCCCGAAAATCCCGCCTAATAAGTGAAGACCAGGACGGTCAACATATTTTTCTTGATAAACAGATAACTAGACTTAAGACTTTGTGATCGATTCGCAGGTTTGAATGCTTAAAACCGTTCATTAACCTTTCGAGCATCTTCGAGTACGGTTCGAACACAAAGTCGTAAAAGCTTCTGAGGGGGAGCTTTGTGGATTCTTTTGCCTAAAAAGCTTTTGGCCACATAAAAAAAGGAATGAAAATGGAAAACGGAATAATTTCACCAATATCAGCTAAAAGTTCTAACTCGAGCGGCACAACTTCGGGATCAACGACTGCGTCGCCGACCTATTCATCTTCACAAAATCTGGCCTCACCGCACGTGATGCGCGTGAAAAAACGCGATGGTTCACTTGAGCCAGTGGATGTCACTAAGATCGTTGAACGCGTAAGTCGCCTTTCGCAGGGCTTGCAACAGGTCGATCCGCTTCGTGTGGCGACGAAAGCCATTAGCGGCCTTTATGATGGCGCCTCGACAAAAGAACTTGATAATCTATGCATTCAAACGGCTTCTTTATTAATTGGTGAAGATCCTGAGTACTCGCGCTTAGCGGCCCGCCTTCTTTCGACTTACATTGATGAAGAAGTTAAATCACAAAAAATCGGTTCGTTTGCAGACTCGGTGCAAGCGGGTTTTAAAAATGGTCTACTTTCACAAAGCCTTTATGATTTTGTGATGACTAATAAAACTGAACTTTGCGCTTCGATTGAACATTACAAAACAGACCGTTTTGAATACTTTGGCCTGCGCACCGTTTATGACCGCTACTTATTGAAAAACCCGACTTCACGTCAGGTTTTCGAAACTCCGCAATACTTCTTTATGCGCGTGGCTTGTGGTCTTGCGCAAAATCCAGCGGAAGCTATTGAACTTTATAAAATTACTTCGTCACATGATTACATGCCTTCGACGCCCACTTTATTTAATTCGGGAACTCTACGCCCGCAAATGAGTTCATGTTATTTATTGGATTCTCCGCAGGATGATTTGAAATCAATTTATGATCGTTACACGGATATTGCGCTTCTATCAAAATTTGCGGGCGGTATTGGCTTAGCTTATCACCGCGTAAGATCTCGTGGTTCTTTAATTAAAGGGACGAACGGTCACTCAAACGGAATTATTCCTTGGTTGAAAACTTTAGATTCTTCCGTTTCAGCCGTGAACCAGGGTGGAAAACGTAAAGGTGCCGCCTGCGTGTATCTTGAAACTTGGCATGCAGACATCGAAGAATTTCTAGAACTTCGTGATAACACCGGCGATGAGGCCAAGCGAACGCACAATATTAACTTAGCGAATTGGGTTCCTGATTTATTTATGAAACGTGTTGAGGCTGACGGAATGTGGTCTTTATTTGATCCAAATCGCGTGCAAAACTTCTGCGACATTTACGGCGAAGAATTTGAAAAAGCGTATGTTGAAGCCGAAGAAAATAAAATTTACCACAAGCAAATTAAAGCGCGTGAACTTTACTCTCGAATGATGAAGACCCTTGCCCAAACCGGTAATGGTTGGATGACATTTAAGGACGCTTCAAATTCGAAGGCGAACCAAACGGGTCAGCCGCAGAATGTGATTCACTTATCAAATCTTTGCACTGAGATTCTGGAAGTGACTTCGAAAGACGAAACCGCGGTTTGTAACTTAGGTTCCGTGAATTTAGGCCGACATATTCTAAATGGTCAGTTTGATTTTGAGAAATTAGCACGCACCGTTCGCACCGCGGTTAAGTTTTTAGATCGCGTTGTCGATATTAACTTCTACCCGATTGATACGGCGGCTAGCTCGAACAATCGATGGCGCCCGGTCGGTCTTGGCGTGATGGGTTTACAAGACGCATTTTTTCAATTAAAGATGCCGTTTGATTCAGCCGAAGCGCAAGCCCTGTCAGCTAAAATACAGGAAGAGATTTATTACAACGCCATCGTGACCAGTATTGATCTAGCCGAAAAACATGGACCACACCAAAGCTTTCAAGAAACTCGCGCGGCGCAGGGATTTTTTCAGTTTGATTTGTGGGGTGTTAAACCGACTGACGAAACTCGCTGGAATGCTTTACGTGAGCGAATGAAAACAGTTGGTCTTCGAAATTCACTGATGATCGCGATTGCACCGACCGCAACAATTGCATCAATCGTTGGGTCTTACGAGGCGACTGAGCCGCAAATTTCAAATTTATTTAAACGCGAAACTTTGTCGGGCGAATTTATGCAAATTAATCGTTATCTTGTAACCGATCTGAAGGCGAAGGGCCTGTGGAACGAAGACACGCGTAACGAAATTAAAATGCACGAAGGTTCAATCCAAGATATTGCAACCATCCCAGCCGATATTAAGAATTTGTACCGCACCGTTTGGGAAGTTCCCATGAAGGCTTTGATTGAAATGGGAGCCGCGCGCGGCGCTTACATTGATCAATCGCAATCTTTAAATTTATTTATGGAAGCACCGACGATCGGTAAAGTTTCATCAATGTATATGTATGCTTGGAAGCAAGGGCTTAAGACGACTTATTACCTTCGCTCAAGACCCGCGACTTCAATCGCAAAAGTGAACGTGAAGAAAACTCCCGTTCAAGAAGTGATTGCTCCAGTTGCAAAAGAATACAGTGACGAAGAAGCGATCACTTGCAGTCTTGATAACCCAGAGTCCTGCGAAGCATGTCAGTAAATGGCAAGCTTGTGAGCTTGCTGGTAAAAGGCAAGCTTGCGAGAAGCTTGTCAGTCATACTGACGTGAACCACTTGAAGGAGAATTTATGATTTTAGATCCAGGTTTTGATTTAACATTACGTCCGATGAAATATCCTATTTTTTACGAAATGTATAAAAATGGAATTAAGAACACTTGGACCGTCGACGAAGTTGATTTTTCAACTGATTTAGTTGATCTAAATTCAAAGATGACTGATTCAGAAAAACATTTGATTCACCGTCTAGTCGCTTTTTTTGCGACAGGTGATTCGATCGTTGGAAATAATCTGGTTATTAATTTATACAAACATATTAATTCTCCGGAAGCGCGTCTTTATTTAAGCCGCCAACTTTACGAAGAAGCGTTACACGTACAATTCTACTTAACCTTGCTTGACACTTATATTCCAAATCCGGATGACCGCACATTGGCTTTTTCGGCGGTTGATAATATTCCATCTATCAAGAAAAAAGCTGACTTTTGCTTTAAGTGGATGGACTCGATCAACAAGTTAGAAACTTTAGAAACAATTGAAGACCGCCGTAAGTTTTTAATGAATTTGATTTGTTTTGCCTCTTGCATTGAAGGGTTATTTTTCTTCGGCGCATTTGCTTATGTTTATTTTCTACGTTCAAAAGGAATGCTTTCTGGTCTAGCCGCGGGAACGAATTGGGTTTTCCGAGATGAAAGTATGCATATCGCTTTTGCTTCGCAAGTGATCGAAACAGTTCGCAAAGAAGAACCCGAGCTTTTCAATGAGCAAATGCAAGACATGGTCGTGCAAATGCTTGAAGATGCGATCGATTGTGAAATGACTTTTGCGGAAGATTTAGTTTCAAACGGAATTGCCGGATTATCATTAAATGATATGCGACAATACTTAGAGTTTATTGCTGATCAACGACTTGAGGCTTTGAACATTGCTCCCCGCTACAATACAAAAAATCCGTTTACCTTTATGGAACTTCAAGACATGCAAGAGCTTGCAAACTTTTTTGAGAAGCGCGTGACCGCCTACCAAACGGGAATCTCGGGTCAAGTTAGCTTTGATGAATCGTTTTAATTAATTTGCACGGCAGGCGATTGTATTAGACCATTTTCCGGTGAGTCCGCCACCGGTCGAACGTACCGCAAAATAGTACGTGGTGCCCGCCGTTAGCAACGGCTGCGTACAGGCGCTTGTGTTACCACAGGTAGCGGGTATAAACATCGCCCCATTTAAATTAACTCCGGTCCATGCTGCTGACGTTGAACTGTATCCCCACGTATAGTTTACGTATGGATTCGCAGGTGCACCTGATAGAATCCTTACGAAACATGTGTTCATAACAGAACTTCCACCGCTTTCGATGACCGATGCTGGCACCATTAGACTTTTAACTGCTGAACTAGCCGTCGTTAGCGCAGGAGCTCCTGCGACACTAATATCCCGGGCTGTTAACGTATAATTATAAGTGACTCCGTCAACCACACCAACATGATCGAAGTTAAATACTGAAGACCCCGCATCCAAAATATTTGTAGTCATATATGTATTGGTAAACAATTCTGCGGCGCCTGTTGTCGCAACAATGTCAGTCGCTGTTCGTGAAAGTGAATAAAGGACGTTGAAATTAAATCGAGACGGACTGCTAAGCAAATTAATTTTTCCTAGTGATACATCCGAGGAAATTGTATTGATAAGTGGTGGTGAAAGCGTTCGGGTTACCGTGACATCACCGCGCGGTGAATCTTGGATCATGCCATCGATCGTGCGAATCTTAAAACGCACTTTATATTGCTGGGCTTTACCTGCTTTAAAACTAAAACCAAAACGTCCATTATGACATTGCGGTAGAATCTTTTCGACCGGGCTACCCGCTTCAGTTAAATTCAAACCAATTCCGTGTGTAACCCAAAAACATTTGTTTGAAACGGCGGTCGCGACTGGCATCATCACGGTATTATCAATTTGCGCGGTCGAATAAAAAACGCGGCCGATACCATCGGTAACTGAAATAATTGCTTCGCCATTTGCTGCAGGAGAAGTAAATGCGCCTGATCCGGCATTAACCATCCCGACCCCAGAAAATAAACCGTAGATGTAAGGAGGCGTTCCGCCCGAAGCTGCAAAAGTGTAAACTTGCGAATGCCCCATACTCACATTGCTGGGCATTCTTAAATCGCTCGGCTCAACACCGGCCGTAACGGCGTTGTTTGTCTGCTGACATTCATTACTAATATCATTGTTGATATACGGATTTACCGACTCATCCGTGCCGGCAAAAACTTCTACAAGAATTCGGTTGTTTCTTCGGTCTAAATCTACACAGCTTCCGGCAACCTCAACGATATCACCGGCTTCTACCAAAGAAGTGATGCCGCCCGTTGAATCTGGAGAAATAGAAAGTACGCCGGCCGCGCCAACGCCGCCCGTTTCAGTATCGCAATCAAAACCAGTGCATGGCCCCGGATTTAGTGAAGTTAAAAGATTACTCGACATCGGTTTTCCGCAACCGGCTAAGAATAATATAATTAAATAGCTGAGTAATTTCACATTCATCTTCAGCTATTTTATCGGTTTAAATTAGATTTTTATAAAGCAGAAGATGCCCCAAACTGAGACACCGCAAAAGTAATTTAGACATAAGTCTTAAAGTCCTTTAGCTAGACAAGACCTTCTTCAGAAGATTCGTCATCATCGGCTTCCGTGTAGAACGGAATTTCATCTTCGATGTGTGCGGCGTCTTCGTCATCCGATTCGTCTGCGTCTTCAGAAAACTCACTTACTTCTGCGCTTGATACATCCAGACTAACACCTTCAGTCGCAAGACCAGCACCCGTAGAGCCATCAGTGACTGCCGCTGTGGTAGCTGCTGTTGACATGGTCAAAGCTTCATCGAATTTCTTTAACCAGTTTTGATCACGGCGCGGAACTTCTTCACCCACTGCTAAAGCTTCGCGAATATTCTGCGCTTTTTCTTCATCTCGCTTTTGCTTTTGCCGTTGTTTTTCTTGCTCGAAAAATTCCGATGAGGTTGAGATCGCCGTTAGTTGATCTTCGATCAATCCAAGTTCTTCTTCACCTTGAGAATAGCTCTCTATACGCACATCTGCAGTCATTGAATCCGTCACCATTGCTAAAGTTGGTTTTTCTTCTTCCTCTTCTCCGATACCTTCAGGTAAAAGCTCGTCAATTTGTGAAAGAGTCGGAAGTTCTTTTAAATTTCGTAAGCCAAATATTTCTAAAAATCTTCGGGTCGTTCCGTATTGCATTGGCTTTCCGGGTAAATTTTCAGCTTTACCTTCAAAATTCACAAGCCCCTTTTCCATTAAAGCACGTAGCAAATGACCTGATTCAACGCCTCTGATCTGATCGATTTCAATTTTCACCACCGGTTGTTTGTAGGCAACAATGGCCAGAGTCTCAAGCGCCGGGCCTGATAATTTAAAGGCGCGAGTTTTAATCGTGCGCTTTAAAAAATTCATGTTATCAACCTTCGTTCGAATCTGGTATCCGCCCGTTACTTCCTCAAGCACGACTCCGCGTCGTCCACCAGCGTATTCAACGGCAAGGGCTTCGATCGTGCGTTTGATTTTTTCTTTTTTAACATTGGTCCCTTTAAACACTAACTGGATCGCCGCAAGGCTGACCGGTCGGTCTGAGGCAAATAAAATACTCTCAACGATACTTTCAATTTGTTCATCTTCAACAAATTCTAATTCTTCGATTTGAGCTGATTCAAAAGCATCTAGTTCAGAACCTTCAAGTTCAGCAGCGGCGTCCATTTCGGCTTCGAACTCTTCATTCGCATTTTCTTCAACAATTTCTTCGACGACTTCGGGCAAAAAACCAATTGATTCTGGTTCCTCATTTAAAAATAAAGAAGCTTCCATTTGAACTTCGCTCATTAATTGCGACACTTTTTTATTTTTAGCCATTATACTTGCTCCTCAGGAGGGTTTACATCTTCGCGGATATTTAAATTCAATTCTTCGGCAAGAATCTCTTCATCACTTGCCATATCGACAGTGAAATTTTCTTCAGCTTCCATCATTTCAAGCTGGCCGTTTGCAAGCTGGTCGCTGACAATCGCAGCACTTGCTTCGGCTTCATCTGCTAAAAAATCATCGGCCGTTGAAGGGGTCACGCTACTAAAAAGTTTTTGCGCCACTTCATCGGCATTAATATGTCCGTACTCTTCAACTCTTGATAGAACATCGCCATCGATTACTTTGTTCGTTTGAACATGAATATCGCCGTATAAGTCAGTTTGATATAAAGAAACAAACCCAAGCTTACCTAACTCTAACAAAGATAAAAATGTGATCAATGCGTGACGTGACTTTTCAATTTGGGTCGTCACTTGATTCGTAAACAACTCAACCATGCGGATGCTATGACCCGGTTTTAGTAAGGCGCTCATTTCAACAATTCGACTTGAAATCGACTGAAGTTTAACAGTGACTTTATGAATTTTTTTATGCAGAGACTTCATGGCTTTTCGATAACTTCCAATCAAAGAAAACAGCGCATTATCTTCAAGCTCGATGTCATCATTGGCCACTTCAAGTCTTTCACGTAGGCCACGCGCCCAAACATCGCGATTTAAAAGTGGTCGCTCGTAAAGTGATTTAGCCGCTTCTTTGTATTTTTCATACTCAAGTAATTTTTGAACAAGTTCTTTGCGCGGATCTTCTTGTTCGACCACTTCGCCGTTTTCATCATACTGAGGAAGTAACATTTTTGACTTGATGTGAATTAACGTTGAAGCCATCGCAATAAAATCGCCGGCCACTTCAAGATCAAATTCTTTCATCAATTTGATATAATCAAAGTACTGCTTGGTAATCTCGACAATATTAATATTGAAGATATCCATCTCTTCTTTACGAATTAAATAAAGAAGCAAATCAAGAGGGCCTTCAAATTGTTGTAACTGAATACGAATACTCATATTTGTAATCCTCTAGTCATTCTTAGGGTGTCGTCACAGTTAGTGGGTCGCCACAACATGAAGTGATTGAAGCAAGTGAACTTTGGTTATTCAACATTAATTGATTCCTTGCTTACAATTTGTGCGCTCAAAGAACGCCACCTGCAAACGTCATCAGATGATTAAATAAATAGTAAACCGGAATTCTTAAAACACTCAATACCCCGGTCATTACAAGTCCTAGTAAAATCAAACTAGTCATTTGTTCGTTCTGCTCTAATTTGTAATTGATTGATGCAGGTAAAAATCGTGCAAGCACTTTTCCGCCGTCAAGCGGATGCAGAGGGATCATGTTGAAAATTGCTAGAAATAAATTCGTAAGCACGAACATTTCTAAGAGCGTGTGCACAGGCCGTTGATACTGCCCTAGGAAGCCAAAGCGGTACGCCATGAACATAAATCCAGTCGATACCAGCGCAAGAAAAACATTCGACATCGGGCCTGCAATGGCGATCCAGAACATGTCCGAGCGCACATTTTTAAGATTTCTGGTGTCGACCGGAACAGGCTTTGCCCAACCGAAAAAAATGGGTATTCCAAAAACAATCGCACTGATTGGCAGAATAAATGTTCCTACTAAATCAGCATGCGCCATCGGATTCAAAGTCAGTCGACCTAATCTTTCGGCGGTGTTATCCCCTCGCCATTTTGCCACAAGGCCATGCGCGTACTCGTGAAAACAAAGTGCGAATAAAAACGGTACAAAAAACAATGCTAATTTGCCGCCAACTTCTACTATATCCATATGAATAGGCTAACAAAATACCGACCCATGTCGAGAAAAACTTTTAAGTTGCTATCGGAAAAGTAGCTTTTTAAGAGGCCAAGTTAACGCATTCGGTCACTTGAATTCAGATCACATCAAGATTACGTTGAACGGTAGCAAAATAATTTAAGGAGAAAACCTATGTCTATTGAGACAAATCGCCCTGCTTTAACGATGTGGTCAGAAGATGAAATCGCTTTTCGTGACGCCGTTCGCACGTTCGCCGAAGCAGAAATAAAACCGCACGTAAACGAGATGGATGAACAAGCTCAGATGCGGCCCGAGATCGTATCGAAATTATTTGAAATGGGTTTGATGGGAATTGAATCGCCGGAAAATTTTGGCGGGGCCGGCACAACTTTTACGATGGCGTGTATCGCCGTTGAAGAATTGGGCCGAGTCGACGGTTCTGTATCCGTTTTATGTGACGTGCAAAATACTTTAGTCACCAATGCCGTCATCCGCTACGGAAGTGATGGACTTAAAGAAAAATATTTGCCAAAACTGGCTCGTGAATGGGTCGGAGCCTACTGCCTTTCAGAATCATCTTCAGGTTCAGATGCTTTCGCACTAAAATGTCGCGCCGAAAAAAAAGATGGTAAATGGATTTTAAATGGCAACAAGCTTTGGATTACGAATGGTAAAGAAGCTAGCTTTTTTATCGTATTTGCAAACATGGATCTGGCAAAAGGTTACAAAGGCATCACGGCTTTTATCGTAGAAAAAGACTTTAAAGGTTTCACCGTTGGAAAGAAAGAAGACAAATTGGGTATTCGCGCCAGTTCAACTTGCGAACTGATTTTTGAAAATTGCGAAGTTCCCGAAATGAATGTACTTGGCGAAGTTGGTAAAGGTTATAAAATTGCCATCGAGACACTTAACGAAGGTCGAATCGGCATCGGGGCCCAAATGGTCGGAATCGCACAAGGGGCTTTTGAGGCAACTTTAAATTATATAAAATCTCGTGAGCAATTTGGAAAAGCAATTGGACAATTTCAAGGAGTGCAGTTTCAAATTGCCGAAATGCGAATTGAATTAGAAGCGGCCCGCCTGATGGTTTACAATGCCGCACGACTGAAAGATGCCGGACAAGACTTTATCGAGTCAGCCGCTATGGCGAAGTACTATTCATCAAAGGTGGCCGAAAAAATTACTTCTATGGCGATCGACTTATTTGGCGGTAACGGATTCACCCGTGAATACCCCGTCGAAAAGTTTTGGCGTGATGCAAAGATCGGACAAATTTACGAGGGTACTTCAAACATGCAGTTGCAAACAATTGCTAAAATCGAAATGGACCGGTTGAACTAATGCCAAAAAAGAACGAGACCGCCGTCATTACCGGGGCTAGCTCTGGGATCGGTGCAGCGATTGCCCTTAAATATTCGCTTGAAGGTTACGACGTTCTTTTATTTGGTCGGGACGAAAAGAAATTAAAATTAGTGCAAGAAAAGTGTCTCGGCCAAACCGAAGTTTTGGCCTTCGATTTAAAGACGATCAAAAAAAATACCGAAAAAATTGAAGAGAAGTTAAAATCTTTATCTCCACTGACGGTCCTCATTAACAATGCCGGGATTTATCATTGGCAATCTTTTGCCGATACGCCGGATGAAGTTTGGGAAGAACAATTTCAAGTAAACTTGCTTTCAGCCGTACAATTAACAAAAATCGCTTGGCCTCATTTTAAAAAAAACAAACGTGGAAGTATTATTAATATCTCGTCCACCCTCGGAGTAAAACCCGCTCCAAATACTTCAGCCTATTCAAGTATTAAAGCCGCCATGGTTAATTGGACACTCAATTTAGCGCAAGAAGGTGGAGAGCACCAGATTCGCGCCAATTGCATTTGTCCGGGTATTGTCGACACGCCAATTCATGCATTTCATCGGTTAAACGCCGAAGAAAAGTTGCAAAAAACAGCTCCGTTGATAGAAATGCAATTACTAAAAACTTTGGGTCAGCCAAATGATGTCGCCGAAGCCGCCTACTTTTTAGGTTCTGATTTATCGAAGTGGACGACGGGATCAATTTTTCACATCGATGGCGGGATTCATATCAAATGAGTGAACAAACACCAGCAAACCTTTTACGACTTTCAAAGCTGATGTCTGAACGCGGAATTTGTTCACGACGTGAAGCTGACGAATATATTTCACAAGGACTTGTGCGAGTCGACGGCGTCATCATCACCGAGCTTGGCACGAAAGTTTTACCCACAGTGAGTATCACGCTTGAAGCCGAGGCGATGCGAAATCAGAAAAGCTTAGTAACAATCATTTTAAATAAACCAATCGGCTATGTATCGGGTCAACCCGAGCCCGGCTACGATCCGGCCATTCGCTTAGTCAATGACCGAAATCAGTTCGGGCAGCAACGAATCCTTCAGCGCGGAGATTTAGTTGGAATCGCACCGGTCGGACGTCTTGATATTGATTCACAAGGTTTACTTATTTTTTCGCAAGATGGACGTTTAGCCAAAAAAGTTATCGGTGAAAATTCAAATATAGAAAAGGAATACATCGTGCGGGTTCAGGGAAGACTTCCTGAAGATAGCTTACGATTATTAAATCACGGCCTTGAACTTGACGGGGAAAAATTAAGGCCCGCAAAAGTTGATTGGATCAATGAAGATCAACTTCGTTTCGTACTTCGTGAAGGAAAAAAACGACAAATTCGCCGGATGTGCGAATTAGTGGGACTAACCATCACCGGACTCAAACGCGTGCGGGTCGGAAAATTAGTTTTAGGTGATTTACCCGAAGGCCGTTGGCGCTTTGTAGATTCAAGTGAAGAAGTTTAATCTTAAAGAATTTCAACCTAAAGGAGTTCATGGCACTACATCAATTCGCCGAAGGCATTTGGACTTGTGATTCAGAAATGAAAATGTTTGGCATTGAAGTTGGTACTCGAATGACAATTATTGATATCGATGGCCGCGGAAATTTATTCGTGCACTCCCCGATTCGCTTAAATCAAAACATCAAAGAAGAGCTTCAAAAAATTGGCGAAGTGAAGTACGTGGTCGCCCCGAATAAATGGCATCATCTTTTTATACAAAATTTTAAAAATGAATACCCGAACGCGCAATTTTACTGTGCCCCAGGTCTTGAGGTTAAAAAATCCGATTTTTTATTCAACGCCGTGATTAAGCCAGGACAAAATTTTCCCTGGAATAAAAGATTACAGCATTTGATTATCGATGGATGCCCTGAATTCAATGAAGTCGTTTTCTTTGATGCTCAGACAAAATCATTACTGGTGACTGATCTCGCACTGCACATTTGCGAGAGTGACTCTTGGCTGACGCGATTTGCATTTTCATTGATGGGATCTTATAAAAAATTTGGTTGGTCAAAGTTTGAAAAATTACTTTTCATTCGCAATAAAAAAGAATTTCATTCTAGCATTGAGCAAGTTTTAAAATTTGATTTTGAACAAGTCTTATTGACTCATGGGACACCCGTTACGTCCGGCGGAAAAGATTATTTGCGGGCCGCATTTTCTTAAACGTGAACAAGTCTTCTATACCTGCGAGCAAGAAATAGCGGAATACTCATCAGTAACATCAGTATAAGCACCTTGCTCATGGGGCCTCCGCGATCGTTATCGATAACTGTTTTCACCAAGGCACAACCGCCCATCAGTTCATCCGCCCCAGTTATCTCTTTACGACCGTAAAGGTAAGCCATCGCATTTTCATCATCCTCCGAAAGAACGAAGTTTGTTTTATTACCAACCGAGTAATACATGAGTGCCGACTCATGCGATGAATGCCCAATTCCTAAGGCGTGGCCAATTTCATGAGCCACGACCATCTTAGCCGTATTCTCGTCTTGAATATTTAAATCACCTAAAGCGCCGGGTTGAACATTAAGAATTAAAAATCCTCTTTCAATTTGTAAATAGAAATCCAGTAGCACACTGCCTACCCCTAAAGAGAGATTGGCATCTCTCCCTAATGCGATTCCGTATGCGGGCTCGCAAATGACTACGAAACGATCGGCTGCAGTGCCCGCCAGCGCTTGTGCCGTGGTTGCAGTTGAATCAGTCACGTAATCCAATTTTAAGGCCGAAGACGAAACCGAGCCCCATAATTGGATCGCAGAGCCTAATAACGTACCAATGTTACTCGGGCAGTTCGCAGGGTTTAAATGAAGCACTAACGTACGATCCTTCCACCCCTTCATATTGGGATAATTTACGAGCGTCCATGCTATTGCGAAGTGGGATGTGAACAAGAAAATACAAAGTATCATCAATCTCACTAGATACCTCCAAAATTATAACTGATACCGAAAAGTAAAGAAACTGTACGGCGCTTGTAATTGAATGGCGCTTCGATCATGACACTTCCATTCAACAGCGTGCGATTAACCTCATAATTGATACCGAATTCGGGAGCCAGCGTGCTCATCGTACGCGTTTCATTTGGAAGTCCAAAAACCGCCGTCCCACCGCCGTTATTTAATTCGACAGAACGACCGTTTCCAGCGATCCGAGTTTGATGAAAGGCGAACCCTGCTTTCCATTCAAAATTTGAACCCGAGAATTTTTTCGAATACGGAAGCTTAAAGAAAAAATGACTTTCCTCAGTCCCACCGTCGGACCCATGTTTTGGAAAAATTGTATATCCAATTTGCGTCCAAAAGCGCGCCTGCCCGCCACTTAACTTCTGCGCGTAACTAAATGAAAACGGGTAATGAAATGGAGAAAACAAATCTTTTTTAGCGGTATCGCTACTGGTGGTTTTATTGAGAGCCCTTGAATAAGCATCAAGTCCAAAATAAAAAAGATGATGCTTCGAGCGCATTTCGCGCAGTCCGCTTTCGGAATAACCCTGGCTTTTTGGTGCTTTCATAACTTTATTATTTTCAACCGGAACGGCAAAAACCAACGCAGAATGAAAGAGCATCATTAAAAACAATTTGATCATGTGAATATGATCATAAATCAAATCGTATTAGTCTATAGATTCTTATTCCAAATGCTGTCTTTAACCAGAAAAGACTCTCTTAAATTTTCAAGATACTTGATCTCTTGGCTGGTAAATCCGGCTTTTTTTCGTAATTCGTGATTTACTTTTCCAACGCGCTTCGGAAGTATTCCACGCAAGCGGTCCATACGAATGATAAAGTCATCCGCCGGACTCAATTTATTTTCTAAACAAAGTTTTTCATACCAGCGACTGCCAAAAAGAACGTGCCCCACTTCTTCATCATTAATAATTTGTACCGCTTTCTGAACCGGGCTTGCATCAACTCCAGCCAAGCGCTTAATCAGCGTGTCGCCCGCATCAAGGCCGCTGCCTTCAAGATATCGATGTACAATGAGGATTCGATCCAGCAATGAATCAGAAGGACTGACCGCCGCCCATAATCCACAATTAATAGGCCAATGCCCCCATTTGTATCCCAAGCGATCGATCTCGGTTAAACACATTTCTAAATGTTCTGATTCTGATTTTGTGACGGCCCAAAGCTCTTCTTTAAATTGCAACGGGGCTTCCGGAAATTCGACTAAAGTACGTAAGCCAAGTTCCATGGCCTGCAGCTCGATACTTGCTAAATCATGAAGCATTCGAGCTTGGCCTTCTTTCGATGAAAAACCTTTTTTCTCGGGATGAGCTTTAAACTCTAATATCAAAGCATCCCGCGCTGGAATTTCAGGCACAACAACCTTCGATTTTAAATTGAAGACATCGTCCGAACTATTGCGAATGACTTCGATTTTTTCAAAAATATTTTCGACGTTAAAGGCCCACATTAATATTGTATACCACGGTCAGCTGGACCTAGACAAACAAACCTTAAATCGCTAGCCTCATAACCTATGGGAAAAGGTTGGAAAGCGGCGGGTAAAACCGAGAACGCACAAAAAAAAGGGATGATGTTTACGAAGGTCGCTCGTGAGATCGCAGTCGCGTCTAAGTTAGGCGGCCCCGATCCTGGCAGTAATGCCCGACTTCGTATGGCGATCGATGCGGCGAAAAAAATCTCTTGTCCGAACGACACTATTGAACGCGCCGTGAAAAAGGGTGCAGGCTTACTGGACGACGGCAAAGTCATTGAAGAACTTTCGTACGAGGGCTACGGTCCGCACGGCGTCGGCGTCATTGTCGAATGCCAAACTGATAACAAGCACCGGACCGCTCCTGAAATGCGCAGTATATTTAAAAAACACGATGGCAATTTAGGTGAAACAAATAGTGTCGCCTGGATGTTTACCCGGGTCGGAGAAATTGAAGCAACCAAGAAGACCGGAGATTTCGATATCGATGAAGAAGCCATTGAAGCCGGGGCTGACGACGTCCATAAAAATGAGGACGGAAGTTATCAATTTTATTGTGCGCTAGAAAGTCTTGATAGCGTTGCCAAAGCATTACAATCGCGCGGCTGGAAGATCACAGCCTCTTCCCCGTCTTACAAAGCGACGAATATCACAGACATCTCAGATGCTCAGCGAAAAGATGTTGAAGAATTTCTAAATGCACTTGATGACATGGATGATACTTCGAAGGTTTTTGCGACGATCTAATTATTTTTTTCGCTTCTTTTTTAATTTCAGTTTCATTTTATCTTTGGCTTTGGGCATTTCGTACTCGGACTCAAGCTCGTAGCTATTTGCCAGCTTACGATTTCGAGCATCGAAGCCACCTTCGTTTTGTAAGTGTCGATCCAACTGCCCGCGCGTTTGATTAATTTCATTGTTTGAAGATTGAAGCATTTGATTCAGATCGCTGTTACGACGCTTTATCTCACTAGCCGGAAAGCGATCACTGGATGGAAACATCTGCATCACGCTGTATTTATCTTTATGGTTATTAAGGGTTACACAATTCTGAAATGCACCCATGATCATGAGGCCGGTCAAGATCAAGGTAACGGTAAAAAGATATCTTTTAGGTTGTGAGTTCATAGCTCACTTATCGTAAAACAATCACCAAAACTTAAACAAAAAATTGTACTTTGTTTATTGGCTAAACTGCTATGATTGATTAAAGCCGATTTGACAAGTCTGCTTATTTCTTTTTAGTGGCTTTGGTGGCTTTCGTAGTTTTAGCCTTCTTAGATTTCTTTTTTCGAGACACTTTTTTAGGTCTTTCGCAGGCCGGTTTTTCGAACTTTTCAACATTATTTTTTAGAGTCAGTTGGCAGTCTGATAAAGCCACTTGCATCGTTGCAACGAAGCCGTCTGATTTTTTTGCGTAAGGGTAAAGAATTCCTTTAAACTCATCAATATAAAAATTGAAATTTGCACCGGGAACATTTGTTGACCATTCAGCAAGTGACCATTCACAAATTTTTTCGCCTTTATCCTTAATTAAGGTGACGGTTTCTTCAACGATCAAGCTGTGTCGCTCGGTAGAATAAACGCGTTTTGTAGGCCGGCTTAAAAGTTTGTCTTCCATCATAAAGTCGCAAGTCTTGGCTGCTTCTTTAACCTTACGCATTCGAATACGAGCCTCAGCATGATCAAAACAAGAAATGATCATTAAGACAACAAACATCAATTTCATTTTATAATGATACCGACACTTTATTTAGAAAGTAAATACTGAAATGCGGTCGCGTAGTATTTAATTTGTTTGATCATCGAGTATAGCCCATTAGAGCGACTTGGGCTTAAGCCTGAATCAAAACCAATTTCTTTAAGAAAATTTGGTTCTGTTTTCAATATCGTATCTGGAGTTTCATTCGAATAAATTGTGAGCGCCAGTGCGACTAAACCTTTAACCAGTAGAGCGTCGCTGTCGCCTTTGAATATGATTTTCTTTTCCGGCGATAGTTCGGCTTTAATCCACACCTGTGACTGACAACCTTTTACTTTAAGATCTTCTACTTTTTCTGCATCGGTTAAGCCGGGCCACTGCTTCCCCAGTTCAATAATTTTTTCGTACTTTTTTTCCCAATCGGTGCCGATGTCGAATTCTTTTTTAAAATGATTAATTTTATCTTCGATTGGCATAATCAATAACTTCTTTTTCTAGCTCGAGGCCTTGGCGTCCGATGATTTCTTTGAATTGATTTCTATCTAATTTCTGAATAATTGCAAAACATTTTTTATAGAATTCAAATTTATCCGCATAACCAATCCACAAACTTTTATCGACCTCAGGTGATAGACGGGTCTGCACGGCTTCATCAGATTCAAATTCACGTTTATTTAGATAGGCTAATTGATTCGATAAATCGCGCGGGGAAAAATCAAGTTGCACTAAACACTCTTCGGCTAGCGCCATTTCAACATAACTTAAGTAATCACTTAAAACCGCCCAAAACTTCAATCCATCTTGCCCGTAATCACTTCGACAATAAAACGAGGTGCAAACGACGCCGCGGTACTGCCACACTGAGCATTTGTTTTTTCCGGTATCATAGTAAGGGCAAAGTAGCTTTTCATCATTACCGAAATGGTTTTCTTCTTTAGACAAAAAACGAAATTGATACTCAAACGGGGCCATCACCCCCACTGGAAAAGCGAATTCACGGGAACTAATTTTTTCTTTCAAACGTTCAAGCCCAGGACTTTGCAAATTTTCTTGCAGCAGAGCACCCACTGCATAATTCGGTAAGTACGGATGAAACGTGCAGCACTTTAAATGCGCCTGGTAGGTATATGAAAATCTTTTATCACGTGACCTGAGGCAATTGTCACAGGTCGCTTTAGTCTCGACCACGTTTAATTTAAGTACAGATGAATTTAGAAAGTTCTTGTAGATAACAGGTAGAATTAAATTAAGTTGCATTGTTTCTTAAGTCTTTGAACCAGCGGGGTAAGCGCTGGCGTCTCAGTCCAGCGCCATTGAAAATCAACACAGCTCGAAAAATATGGGAATGTAATCGGTTTAAAAGCGTCAACGCGGTTTAATTTTTCGTTAACAATATAAGGGCTGACATTTTCAATCATCCATGAAAGCGCTTCTTGATTTAATATTCCTTGCTGCTGTAACTCAACAGAAATTTCGATCGGGGTCACATACCCAATTTGTTCTGGATAAATACTTTTTCCGACCTCAGACCAAAATCTTACGCTTTCAGCTTTCGACGAATACAACAGATGAATGAACGTCATTATTTTAATTCCGGTGGATTTGTACTCTTCAAATATTTGATGATAAACTTCGTTGTCGAGTTCACCGTTATCGCCGATTAAAACGACCACTGAAGGTTTTTTTTCATTGATGAGCTTGCGAATGTAATTAAGTTTGTGGTTTGCATTACCTAGATCTTCTCGTAAAACCAGGTCACCTTTTGGAAAATCGTTATACTTCAAAAAATTTTCATGCGAAACTTTGAGCGCTGGAACTCCGGCAATCTCTTCTGGCGCATTCGACAGATAGACGATCTCGGTTTGGTTTGGGTTCATCTTCTGAAGCAAATGATACATTTGCGACATTCCGGCAAACGGAGTTGTGATATCGGCCGCGCGACTGACTTTACCGCGGTAGCTTAATATATGCGAAACTTTGATCGTGTCGTCGATATCGCTGATCAAAAGTGTTTTGTGCTGATCGAGTGCGAAGGCTGAAACTGATGAAAAAATAACCGCAAATAGGATCGAAACCGAAGCTAATAGACGTTGCATTTAATCTCCCCTGTTTTACTAACACAATGCTTCAAATTGATTCACATGTTAGATGTTAACGATCAAAGTGACTAACAATTTTTGATCTTATGCTGCGACTCAAAATAATACAAACTAACATTAAGAATTTCATATACTTAGCGTGTCTCATTTAAAGACTTTTGGCACGGGCCTCCATTTTTCTTGCAATAGATCTAAGTAACAATGGAGGGTTTTATGAAATCAGCTACTTTAGTTCTATCGGTTTTAATGTCAGTTCAAGTATGGGCCGCCCCAAAATCTTATACTTTTACTTTCAAATCCATCAAAACGCCGATTCGCGCGACAGCATCGACTAAAGAAGAAGCTTTTAAGCTAGCTGCAAAGGTTTGCTTCAACCAATTAACCGGTGGACAGTACCCAGGTGAAGAAAAAGGCATGGATATCATTGATATTTGCGCTAATCCAAAAATGTAGTTACTATTTACAGATGACTCTACTTAAAAAAGTTGGACAATTCTTTTTCGGCAAAGACCCTGATATTTTCGATGATAAAGGGTGCGTTCTTCACAAGCTTCCCAAAAGAAAATGGGATGACTGGCACAACCGGATCGTTAAAGGTGCCGAGTACAACTGGCGCGAACACACCGGCCACCAAGCGGGACTCCATCCGCAAACTCCCGCAGCCCCGGCTGCAAATCCTCCACAAAAACGCTAATTATATAATCGCTCATTAGAACAACCAAGGTATGACATCTATTTTGATCTTATGATTTCAAATCATACTTCGAAATATTCGTACCCATATAATCAAGTACACTGATTTCAATAAATTATTGCGAGCTCATTTCAATGGGCTTTCAGTTCGATTTTATCTATGTTTTATCTTAAATGCACTCGGCTCAGTGCATTTGAGAAAAGATGAATATTCGCAGATAATTAATTCAGTTTTTCTTGCCACTGTGCGATTTGGTTGAGCGCTTGAAGTGGAGAAGATTTCTGAAGTGGAAATTTCTTTAATTCAAGAATTAAACTTTCTCTTCGCTTAGAGTCTTCTTGATCGAATAAAGACATCTGTTGTGTAGCCGCTTGGGTTTGCACCTGAATCGTATGTGAAGACAATGTCATTTCTTCTTTTTTTGTCTTTTCTAATTGATGTAGAAGCGCTTCTGCGCGCTTTGTGACTGCTGCGGGTAATCCGGCAAGTTCAGCGACTTTCACTCCGTAACTTTGCCCGGCTGAGCCTTCCGTGAGTATATGTAGAAATTCGATCTGGCCATTTTCATGATCGATGACTTTCATATGGGTATTTTTAATCTGCTTAAAATTTTGATCCATCACAGTTAATTCATGATAATGAGTCGCGAAGAAAACATGGTTTCCTAATGTCTGAAGAATATATTCTAGAATTGATTGTGCTAAACACATTCCATCAAACGTCGCCGTACCTCGCCCGACTTCATCTAAGATCAAAAGGCTTTCTTCCGTTGCTGACTTGAGCATTTGTGCAGTCTCGGTCATCTCGACCATGAACGTCGAAAGGCCTTCAGACAATTGATCACTGGCTCCGATGCGAGTGAAAATCGCATCATAGATTGGTAACACCGCTTTTGTCGCTGGAACATAACTTCCCATTTGCGCAAGAAGCACAATTAAAGCCGACTGGCGCATCAAAGTTGATTTTCCGGCCATGTTGGGACCCGTAATAAGTAAACATTCTTTTTCATTTAGGGTGACTGTGTTTGACGTAAAGTTTCCGCGTACGAATTGCTCAACAACCGGATGCCGTGAAGATTGTAAAATTAAACACCGCTGATCGGAGATCTCGGGGCGACAGTAACTTTCTTCTAAACTCAGCCATGCTAATGATGAAATCACATCAAGCTCGCTGCAAATTGAAGCTAAACCCAACAAACAAGCGGCGTCCGAAAGAAGATCTTTTCTGAGTTCATCAAAAAGAGAAAATTCTAAATCAAAACGCTTAACTTGTGCGGATAAAACTTTTTTCTCAAGCTCGATGAGCTCTTCAGTACAAAACCGCTCTGCATTCGCCAACGTTTGTTTTCGTTGGTAATGGGTAGGGGCTTTTTCTTTATGGCTATTGGTGATTTCGATGTAGTAGCCAAATACATTATTGTATCTGACTTTCAGCGAAGAAATACCCGTCGCCTCTTTTTCACGTTGCTCGAGCGCTGCAACCAGAGAATGCGCGTTCGTCGAAAGATCGATCAGCTCATCAAGCTCATGCGAGAAACCTTTCTTGATGACATGACCTTGCTTAACACTCAGCGGAGCCTCGTCTGAAATACGCGCTTGAATTTTGTCAGCTAAGGCCTTCGAACGGTCCATAGCTTCAGGTTGATCGATTTTAAAAAATGCTGCGCTCCACTTCAGCGCGCCTAATCCGGCCGTGACGGCATCGGCTAACGCAGTCAAATCACGTCCGTGACACTGGGGCTGAGAAATTTTACCCAGCCGTCGTTCGATATCGCCCATAAGGGCTAGCGATTCACGAACCTTTTTAAGTTCAAACATGTGCTCGCGAAATTCATGAATTTGATTATAGCGCTGTTCAATTTGCTTTTTGTTTCTTAACGGAAAACTCATCCAACTTCTTAACAGACGCGCACCCGACGAAGTTTTAGTTCGGTTGATGGCCTGGTAAAGAGATCCATTGATGTCGCCTCTATTGTTCGTAAAAACTTCAAGGTGCCGAAGAGTTGTTTGCGAAAGGTGTAGACGGTGCTCAAACTCGCGCTCTTCAAAAGGTCTTAAAATTTGTAGTAACTCTTTATTCGATAATTCTTTGATGTAGGTATGTAAGACTTCGCTTGCAGATAAATTTTGTGTTGTTTCTAAATGAGAAATCACAAAACGTGAAGTTGCGGCAAGCTGTTTCACCCAACTTGTATTCAGATCACGAACGACGATTTCTACAATCGGTAAAACATCGAGTAAATTTAACTTGTCCGCTAGAATATCTGTTTTGAAATAAAAACACTCACCTGTTGTGGTGTCCACAAAGCTGATTGTTTTTTCGTCCAAACTACACAAGTAATGTGCTTTCGTTTGATCAAGAGTTTCGCTGTCGTAAACCATTCCCGGCGTCAACACCCGGGTCACTGCGCGCTTCACTAAGCCTTTAGCCAATGCGGGATCTTCGATCTGATCACAGATGGCAACTTTAAGACCAGCCGCCAGTAATTTGTTAATAGGACCCGCGACAGCATGGTGCGGAAACCCACACATCGGAGTTTGATCATCTGATTTTTTATTGCGCTGGGTAAGAGTAATTCCTAATAGCGGAGACGCTTTAACGGCATCATCATAAAATAACTCATAAAAATCGCCCATGCGAAAAAGTAATATTTTATCTTGATGAAGGGTTTTGATATCCCAGTACTGCTTCATGAGTGGCGTCAGTTCGCCCGCTTTTTTTGCCATGCTCTGTTGTATTTTTAGTCGCCGTGGGTATCAAATATTTTAAACTGATTGAACAATTTAACACGTTGCTCTTATTCTGAATTGCTCAGATCGAATGCAATCGCGTTCTACCATTGCCTAGCTAGCTGCGAGCCTCGAGGCTTTTGATCAATTTTTGGTAAATTCCGTCAAAACCCCCGTTACTCATGATCAGAACGACATCACCTTTTTTTGTCCGCTTCGTCAGATCGGTAACGATTTCATCAGCGCCAGAGAAGAGCTTTGCAGAAGTTTTTAAATCAACTAAATCTTGTATCAATTCATCAGACGAAAACCGATTCTCTTCGGTGATTTTACCTTGATCAAAAGCCTGCGCAATCAGAACTTCGTGCGCGTCTTTAAAAGCTTCAACGTAATCTTTTTGAAAAACTTTGCGGCGTGAAGTTGCCGAGCGTGGTTCGAAAACAGAGAATACTTTCTTATCTTTGTATTTCGCTTGGATGGCTTTGATTGTTTCTTTCACTGCTGTTGGGTGATGCGCGAAGTCTTCAATCAGCAAAACGCCACCGGGCTCTCCTAGAATTTCTTGTCGGCGCTTCACGCCCGTGAAGCTTTCTAAAGCTTTGGTTACAGAATCTAGGCTCCACTTTTGAATAACAGATTGAGCGATGACCGCAGTTGCGTTCATGATGTTGTAGGTGCCAGTCATCTGGGTTTTAAAATCTGCAATTTTTTCTTTTTTAAAATAAACACTAAATCGGGTCATTCCCTTTTCGGTCTCTTGCATTTGCGTGTGAAAATCATTTTCTGGTTTTAAACCATAAGAAAATTTATTTGCGATTTTACAAGTGCTTGCAATTTCTTTCACATTTTCATCATCACCCCAATAAACCAATGAACCGTTTGTGGGAATTAATGTCATCAAACGGTAGAAGGCGGCTTTGACGGCGTCGAAGTCTTTATAAATATCAGCATGATCAAATTCAACTGAAGTAAGAACCACGTTTTTAGGTTTGTAATGAATGAACTTCGGAACTTTATCAAAATACGCGGTATCGTATTCATCACCTTCGATAACAAATGTATTTGCCGCTGGATTACGAAAACTTTGCGAGAAATTTTTTGGAATCCCTCCAATTAAAAAACCAGGCTTAAGTCCGCATTCCTCAGCAACCCAACTCATCATCGAAGTGGTTGTGGTTTTTCCATGCGTGCCCGCAACAACAAACGAATCACGTTCGCCGATGATGACTTCACCCATCGCTTGCGGCAGTGAACAAAATGGAAGATTGAGTCTTACCATTTCTTCCGCTTCGGCATTGCTAGCTGATATCACATTACCGACGATAATAAAATCGGGCGCGGGATTTAAATTTTCTTTTTGGTAGGGTTTTTGTATTTGAATGCCAAGGCCTTCTAACTGCGTCGACATCGGCGGGTAGGGGTTTGAGTCGCTACCCGTCACTTTAAAGCCGCGATCTTTTAGTAATCCGGCAAGCGAAGCCATGGCCGTTCCGCAAATTCCCATTAAATGAACGTGACCGCCCGGTTTTAAATTTATAATTGAAGCTTGCGGCATTAAACTGTCCTTTTTAAAGTTTCAAAAATCCAGCTGTGAATTTTTGGACGAAGCGCAATAAAACCTTTATTGTCGCGTCCGTAGTGAACCCGATTACTGAGGATAAGAACTAATAAATCATTACGTGGATCGTACCAGAAAGATGTTCCGGTAAATCCCGTATGACCAATTGATAAAACTGAAAAATGAGGACCGCAACTTGGATTTTCTACCGACGGCATCATATACCCCAAGGCCCAATCGCCCGATTCAGTGGGTAAAGCGCGGCTAGCGAAAAGTTGCGCAGTTTTTTGACGGACGTTATAACGGGCAATTCCTTGAAGCTGCGAGCGCACATTTAAACCAAAAGCTGAAACATCTTCAATGCTTCCGAATAATCCTGAATGCGTAGAAATACCACCGAAGCTAAAAGTATTTTCGTCGTGAACTTCACCGCGCAAAATTCTTTTTCTCCATGGACAATCTTCCGTTGGTGCATACTGGTTCACCGGAAGCTGCGGCTTATTTTCTAAATTAAATCCCAGCGTCGTCGTCGGGTAATGCTTCTCTTTAACTTTTAACCAAACATCATGGATACTACAGCCATACATTTTTTCTAGAATAAAACTAAGTAGAATCGCACCCAAGTCTGAATACACCGATTGACCCGTTTTATTAATCGTCGAGTTATTAATTTGATCATAGATCCAACTGCGTTTTTCAAGCCAAGTTTTAGATATATCGATTGATTTGTAAAACGGTTGCCACCATTCAAGACCCGAAGCGTGAGTCATCAATTCAGTGATGCGCATTTGATCGTGTTTAAAATCTGCAAGAATATCTTTAACTTTTGTGTCTAAGTGCCATTTACCTTGATCAAAAGCTTCCATCATTGCCTGCTGAGCAAAAATGACTTTAGTCATTGAGGCTAAGTCGTAATATGGATAGGTTTGCCCTACGTTGATGTCACAAACCAAGCGACCCATGTAGTATGCCCGTGCCGTAACCCCGGGGGTCACATCATGGATTGCCGCGGTGATTTTTTCGATCAATTTATTTTCTTGGCTTGTGTATTTCATAATCTGAATAGACTAGCATTTGCGGGTTTTGACCACAAGACAGAATCGCGCGCGTGTTGAAAAACAAAGGCCTTTGAATCTCGCCATGGCCGGCTTGAATTCCACTGAAAGCAGGAATTTTTAAATCTTTAAAAAAGTTTTTTAACGTATCGCTAACGAGATCTTTGCCACCGGCCTCTAGACCATCTAGGAAGTCACCTAAAACCACAGCCGCTGCTTTTTCAAAAATTCCAGCTTGTTTAAGCTGCTGCAAACAACGATCAACTCTGTAACCGCGCTCGCCTATTTCCTCTAAGAAAATAATTTTATTTTTGGTATTAATTTGCGACGGCGTGCCTAAGGTCGAGTTAATGACCACAAGATTTCCGCCCACTACTTTTGAGATCAGCTTTTTGTTTTTGTGCGCCGCCGAGTTCAGCGGTTTTAATCCGGTAAATGCCGCGGAAAATTCAACCAGTGAAATACTTTCTTTTAATTCTTTTAAATTCTCAGCGCTTAATTTATTTCCACCTAGTCGATCAATCAGCGGAGCATGCAAACTAGGCCATTTCCATTTTTGGTTGATGACCGTATGAATTGAACAAATATCGCTGTATCCGATCAGCAATTTTTTATTTTTTGGAATCGCCATCTTTTCAATTTGTGGCAAAATTCGGATCGAACCATAACCTCCGCGTAAACACCAAATAGCTTTCGATTCTTTATTGCTCATCGCTTTTTTAAAAGAATCAAACCGGTAGGTATCGCCATTAGATAAATACATATCTGGCTTCAGCAGGTCTTCACTGAACTGCACACGGTAACCCCAGCCTCGTAAAGTCTCGGCACCCATTTCTAAATTCTCGCGTGGTGCGGCTGAACCAGGCGCGATAATTTCAATCAAATCACCTTTTTGCAAAGGAAAAAACTTTGATGATTTAGAAGATTTTTGTGGTCGGGATTTCTTTGTTTTTTCTTGTTTCAACACCTTTTAAGCTTGTCGGATAATCACCGTTAAAACAAGCGGCGCAAAAAGTTTCAGGACCACTTTGCATCGCTTTCCACATTCCGCTGTCACTCAAGTAGGCTAATGTGTCGGCACCTATAAACTGGCGAATATTTTCTAAACTTTGGTGGGAAGCAATCAACTGACTTTTCTGTGGCGTATCAACGCCGTAGTAGCAGGGTCCGGTTGTTGGCGGTGAAGCAATCCGTAGATGAACTTCTTTCGCACCCGCCTGTCGAATCAAATTTATAATTTTCTGGCTAGTCGTACCCCGGACTAATGAATCATCGATGACGATGACTCTTTTACCTTTTAAAACTTCAGGTTGCGGGTTTAACTTAATCTTAACTCCGATATCACGGACCGATTGTCCGGGCTGAATAAAAGTTCGCCCGATGTAATGGTTTCTAATAATTCCAAACTCAAACGGTATTCCACTTTTTTGCGAATAGCCGATCGCCGACGGAACTCCGCTATCTGGCACCGGAATCACGATATCGGCCTCGACCGGAGATTCTATGGCTAACTCCTCGCCAAATCTTTTTCTAGAGTTATAAACAGAAGTTCCGAATACGACAGAATCGGGTCTTGAAAAGTACACATGTTCAAAAACGCATTGGGCACTTTTTCGGCCGGTCTCTGAAATCATTGTAGGCATTTTTTGACTGACCAAACCCTCTGATGAGATCTCTAAAATTTCTCCGGGTTCAATTTCTCTAACAAACTGCGCACCAATCAAATCAAGCGCGCAGGTTTCGCTGACTACGACATAACTATGACTCATTGAAGACTTAATCTGACCTAAGACGAGCGGTCTAAATCCCAATGGGTCACGCGCGGCAATCAAGCGATCGTGCGCAAGCACCACTAAGCTATAGGCTCCGTTAATGTCTTTTAAACTTTCACTTAAAGCGGTAACTAAATGATTTGAAGGATGTTTTGCAATCAGATGTAGTAGAATTTCTGTATCATTGGTTCCTTGAAAAATAGCGCCTTCGCGCTGAAGTGCTTCGCGCAATGTAATACTATTTACAATATTTCCGTTATGAGCGATCGCTACTGGACCACTTAATAAATTTGAAGTCAGCGGTTGAGCATTCGCAATCAGATTTCCACCAGTCGTCGCATAACGAACATGACCGATCGCTGCACTGCCCGTTAGATTTGCCAAGATTGTTTCATTGAAAACATCCGGAACTAAGCCCAAGCCCTTATGTACACGATGCGTTCGTACCGAATCCGAAGTATCTAGAGTCACAATTCCCGCGGACTCTTGCCCGCGATGCTGAATGGCATAAAGTCCTAAATAAGCTAAGCGCGCCGCCTCTGGATTATTCCAGATTCCAAATACTCCGCACTCATCTTTCCACGAACTTTTAAAACTCATTTACAGTCCCTTCAAATAATGATGCCGAAATTCAATTAAATCAATTGTTGTGGATGGGCTTAAAGTGATCGCCCCTTGTGTGGTTTCGCCAATTTTTTTCACTTCCACCATTAGACCTTGAAAATGTTTTTTTAAAAATTCAGTTGTCTTTTCTAAATCTGAGGTCGAGGCAATAAAACTATAAAAGATATCTTTAAAAAGTTCAGACTCACCGAACGAGCTTTGATCATAACTTAAATCAAAGCCAATTTCATCTGTTGTCATTTTCAAACACGTGGTGGCAATTCCGCCCAGACCCACGGCCTTAATGGCCGAGACAGCTAAGTCATTTTTTATAAATTCATGATCTAACTGCACACACTTCTTGATAAATTGCGGCACATCGTAAGTTGAATTTTGTTTGAACTGGGAAATTTTACCGTCTTGAGCCCGCACATGCACCCAAGATTCTACCCAGTTCAGTTGAACGCTTAGTAAACTTTCAAAAGGAGCAGCAAACTGATCGGGTAATAAATCTTCGACCGATTCCCGCAATCCCACAACTCCAGTTGCAGGTGTTGAAATAATATTTTCGTCAAGAGTCTCATTGTAAAAACTGACATTACCACTAATAACAGGCGCATTTAACTCGCGACTGGCCTTTGCAATTGCATCAACACTTGCGACGAATTCGCTCATGACTTCTATTTTTTGTGGATTTCCAAAATTAAGACAATCCGTAACCGCTAAAGTTTCGGCACCTTTAATGGCCATTTGAAATGCCGGATAATAAACGGCATCCAATGCGCCAATCTCGGCATCCATCATCATCACTTCCGGTCGACAACCCACCGCTAAAGAAAGGCCCCGGCCTGAATGATCCAGGCGGCAAAACGCGACCGCACTTTCGCAAGCCTTCGCTGTTCGCGCACCAACACGCTGATCGTACTGATTATGAATCCAGTGGAACTGATTTAATTTTGATGTGTTTAATGATTTCTGAATAAATTGATTCGGATTGAAATCCTTTTGCACTTCAAGCTGATCTGTTTTTCGTGGATAATCCCATTTCTTAAATGGCCGTTCGTATTTAGGCGCTTTTTCAACGATCAAATCTGGATCGATGTCAGTTAAAGTTTCTACTCCCCACATGAGTTTTACTTTTTTCGTTTTTTGCACTTCACCCAAAATGGCTGCGTCTAAGCCCCACTTTTTAAAGGTTTTTTGCAAATTTTCGAAATTTTTGGGTTCACAAATAAGTAACATGCGCTCTTGGCTTTCAGACAATAAAATATCTTCAGCTGTCATCGAAGAGTCACGAAGTGGCACTTTTTTCAGATCGATGATAAGTCCTACTTGCCCCTTTGCAGCCATTTCAAAACTAGAACTGGTTAATCCCGCAGCCCCCATGTCTTGCATGGCAACGACGTAATTATTTTCAAGAACTTCTAGACACGCTTCGATCAGTAATTTTTCAAAAAAGGGATCGCCAATTTGTACATTAGGTCTTTTAGATTCAGAATCGGTGTCGAAAGACTCCGAAGCCATTGAAGCTCCGTGCACACCGTCTCGACCGGTTTTAGCACCCACGTAGACGACTAAATTTCCTGGGCCGGAAGCATTAGATAAGGCCATCTTTTGTTCAGGTCCGAAGTAACCAACGTTGAGCGCGTTCACTAAAATATTTTTATTATACTTGCGGTGAATATTCGTTTGGCCCGTAACGGTCGGAACGCCAACGCAATTTCCATAAGAGGAAATTCCCTTAACGACACCTTTCATTAAGTCTTTCATTCGCGGCGCTTCGACTTCGCCAAAACAAAGATAATTGGCCGTCATAATGGGGCGCGCGCCCATCGTAAAAATATCTCTTAAAATGCCGCCGACGCCCGTCGCCGCGCCTTGAACAGGCTCGATAAAACTTGGATGATTATGGCTTTCCATTTTAAAGGCGATACGTTCACCGAAACCAAGGTCGACGACGCCAGCATTTTCGCCTTCCATATCAGGCGTTCGCTCATTGCGAAAAGAAAATTTTCGTAAATGGATCTTAGAGGATTTATAACTACAGTGTTCACTCCACAACGCCGAAAATAAAGCCCACTCGATCGCTTGAGGGTCACGACCTAGAAGTGTCGTCATCATTTTATATTCGTCCGCGCTGATGCGGTAAGTTTTTAATTTTTGTTCAAATTCATTCATCATAAAAATAAAGCTCCATCGCTTGAACCCATCCACGCCGCTTGTGCGCGTTCCGGATGCGGCATCAAACCACAAATATTATGTTTCTCACTTGTTATGCCAGCAATATTTAACAAAGCTCCGTTCGGATTTTCGTTATACGTTAGCCAAATCTGATTCTGATCATTGAGTCTTTTCAGCGTGTCGCTATCGGCATAATAATTACCTTCACCGTGCGCGATTGGTAACTTTAAAGATTGCCCGGACGTTAATTGCGTCGAAAAGGGATTGGCCGTTTGCTCTGTCTTAAGCGTGACCCACTGGTCCTTGAAGCGAAGATCTTTGTTGCGCAAAAGCGCACCAGGCAAAAGCCCCGCTTCGCACAAAATTTGAAAGCCATTACATATTCCAAGAATTGGTTTTTCTTTTTTCGCAAATTCTTTGACTGATTTCATCACCGGGGTTTGGGCCGCTAAGGCTCCACAGCGCAAATAATCGCCGTAACTAAATCCGCCAGGAATAATAACCATATCGTAATCATTTGTATTAAACTGATCTTCGTACCAAAGGTAGGTGGCTACGGCATCTTTCGATAACACCCACTTACGGACATCTTCATCGCAATTTGTTCCGAGAAACCTTGTGATTCCAATTTTTAAAGGCATACAGGCTCCGATGTTACATCATTTGAATTTCAAATTTTTCAATCAGCGGATTATAAAGGCCGCCCTCTTTGAGCATCTTTTCGACTTGAGTCTGCGCAGACGTCTGGTCATTTGCCTCAACGCTTAATTCTAAATATTTACCAACTCGGCACGATAATAAATTGAAGCCGTTTGATTTCATCGAGTTTTCAACCGCGCGACCTTGCGTATCTAAGATGACCTCTCGAGGCATAATTTTA
The DNA here is from genome assembly GCA_043760925.1 of Bdellovibrio sp. Classification (GTDB taxonomy): domain Bacteria; phylum Bdellovibrionota; class Bdellovibrionia; order Bdellovibrionales; family Bdellovibrionaceae; genus Pseudobdellovibrio. The sequence continues at coordinate 223,109 of JAYUOK010000054.1, forward strand.
ACTCCGATATTCATTCTACCAGTCATAAATTGACTCCTTTTTGCAATCTTTGAAAGACTTCTAAATAAGTTTGCTCGACTTCGCCAAGATCTTGCCGAAAGCGGTCCTTATCCATTTTCTTATTGGTATCAACATCCCAAAGCCGCATACAATCGGGGCTAATCTCATCCGACAGTAAAATTTCGCCTGCGCTATTTCGTCCGAACTCAGTTTTAAAATCAACTAACTTCATTCCCGCTTTTAGAAAAACAGATTGAAGCACTTGATTAATCGCTCGTGCTTCCTTCTTTAAAACATCTAAAGTTTTTTGGTCGGCCCAGCCCAGGGCCATGATTTGTTCGTCACTGACAAATGGATCTCCGAGCGCATCGTCTTTGTAATAAAACTCCACGATCGGATTTTTTAAAACTTCGCCCTCGGTGCGACCAAGCTTTTTAGCAAGGGACCCCGCGATCACATTGCGAACCACAACTTCAAGTGGAATAATGGTCGTTTTTTGTACGAGCATCTGATTGCCGTATAATGTTTCTATCCAATGATGCTTAATATGATTTTGGCTAAGTACCTTAAATATTAATGTCGAAATCTGGCAATTGAGTTCGCCTTTACCGGCAAACTCACCTTTTTTAAGGGCATTGAAGGCCGTTAAACTATCTTTATATTCCATTAATACTTGCTGAACATTTTCAGTAGAAAAAATCTTTTTGGCTTTACCTTCATAAATGAGATCTTTTTTTAACATGCGCTTCCTTAAACCAAAAATTTATTCAATCGACTTTGAATCGATTTTAAATGTTTTTTTCCTGAAAAAATTTCATCGAGTTCTTTCGAAGTAAAATGCTTTTTTGTTTCTTTATCTTTCAAAATTGAATCTTTTAAATGCTCGCCAGGTTTTAGACCATGCGAAAGCCGTTGAATCATCGTGTAAGCTTCTTCTCGGGATTTATTCTTTTTTTCGACTAAGTGAAGCAACAAGTGCGATGAGTAAAGCACTCCGCCCAGTAGTTGGGTGTTCGAAAGCATACGTTCTTTGTCGACATAAAGCCCCTGAACCAGGTCTTTCAAACGCACGGTCATGTAGTGCGCTAATTGAAAAGCGTCGGGCATCATAATTCTTTCAACCGAGGAATGGCTAATATCCCGTTCATGCCACAGGGGAATATTCTCTAACGCCGCTTGCGCATAACTTCGCATCATTCTAGCTAAGCCTGAAAGATTCTCTGCACTGATCGGATTTTTTTTGTGTGGCATCGCCGAAGAACCCTTTTGCCCTGGGGTAAAACCTTCAACGACTTCAGACACTTCGCTTCTTTGCAGATGACGAAGTTCGATGGCTAATCTCTCAAAACCCGTCGTAAGCATAGTCAACGAGAGGATGACTTCGGCATGCCGATCGCGCGGAATCACTTGGGTCGCAAAGGGCTCGACCTCAAGTTTTAAACGTTTTGCTACACTTGCTTCAAACTCGATCGGTAATGCCGAAGAAGTTCCGACCGCGCCACTGAGTTTACATATTTGAATCGCTTTTTGCGCGTTCTTTAATCGCTGAGTGTTACGCTTCAATTCTTCTAAATGACCCGCAAGTTTAAAACCAAAAGTTGTGATCTCGGCATAAATTCCGTGCGTCCGACCGGCACAGATTGTTGCCTTGTGCTCGAGAATCTTTTTGCTCAAAGTATTATGTAACGTTTTAACTTCGTCTAAAATAATTTGCACTCCGGCGTTCATTTGCATGCTGAGTGCAGTATCTAATACATCCGAGCTGGTTAAGCCGTAATGAATATATCTTCCGCTGGGTCCAACATTTTCTGCCATGTTTGAAACAAACGCGATGACATCATGTTTGGTCGTTTTTTCTATTTCAAGAATTCTTTCGATTTGAAATTTTGCTTTAGATTTTATATCACTAGCTGCTTTTTTCGGGATGATACCCATATCGGCTTGCACAAGTGCGCATTCAATTTCGACAAACTTCATAAATTCAAAACGGTTCTCAGGAGCAAATAGCTGATTCATCTTTTCGGTCGAATAGCGGCTGATCAATTCATACCTCGGGTGGTTTCAGGTTTAAGAAGTTTTTTTATTTTAATCGCTAGTGTTTGAACCAAAAAGCCTTCAATTCGATCCGGCGGCCAAAATTCAAATGAAGGAACTGCCGCGGACAAACGGTTATTTTTAAGCGACACGCGGTTTTTAAAAAATCCAGACGTGGTGTGCACGCTTGCCTCGCCGGATTCTTTTAAATGGATGAACTCAAATTTTTGCATCAAAGCGGCCCGAGTCCGTTCAATCATGAATTTTCGGTAGTCTAAATTTTGATGTTGATTATACGGTACCCATTGCTGCACGGTTAGCTTGCTGTGGTGAAGATAACAAAAATACCAGTTATCTATTAGCGATTCATTCAAACTATCTTTTACAATTAAAAAATTTTTTGAATTTAAAACTCCGCTGCGAGGCATTTTCAATTCATATTCAAACTGGCTTGAAAACCATATATGGCTATTTTGAGCTTTGCCACTTAAAATATTTTTTGTCATTGCGGCGACTGTTTCTGAAACCAACTGATGGTCTTCGACGATAATGAAATCGTATTCATCAATACCAGCCTGTTTTTTTTCAACGTAAACTTTTTGTTTTTTAGCATCAAAAAAAACATCTTGAATTTCAGAAAATTGAGATTTCTTGATTCCCGACGCGGTGAGATTCTTTGGTTGCAGCGACTGAACGGCCGGAGCCATTCTAATTTTCAAATGATTAAAAAGTTCATGCCTGAACTGATGATACTGCGCCCGAATTTTTTTAAAGGTGTCCACATGTGCACCCGTCTTTAATGCGTCATCAGGTGGGATACAGTGCGTATCAGCTAATAGAGGGATCAGCTCGAAATTAAAATCAAAAACTTCCCGCATAGGCTCAACTAGAAAGAACTCAACTTCATCAAAATACCTTGATAAAGCCGTTATTGATTTAAGTGAATTTAAATCATAGCCAATATATGCCAACTTCATTTAAGACCACCTTAAGGTAAGTTCGCGCAAAAGATGCTGCTCGGTCCGGCGCAAAAATATAAGCGCCTCATCAAGATCAAATTTTTCTTCAGACTTCGAACTCTTACATTTTAATACGGTGGCGCCGTCGTCCATATGTTCATTCACTTGGTGCAGCGTAACGCCCATATCAACTTTTTGTTCCCAGCTACGTTCGGCCGAATTTAAACCTGGAAAAGCCGGAAGCAAACTGGGATGAATATTGATGATCTTTTCTTTCCAAAACTGAACAAACCTTGGCGGTAGAATTTTCATATAGCCAGCCAACACAATCTTATCGATCTGAAAACTCGATAAAACCACCTGCAAATCTTCAAAAGTTGCCTGAGGCGATTGATAATAAATATTTTTTCCGAAACGTTTGGCTTTCAATTGACCCAACGCTTTTTTACGATTCGTTACAACTAGACAAATATTAAACTGATGCTGCATCTCGAGCAGCGCTTGCAAGGTCGAGCCGCCGCCCGAAATGAAAACCGCCACGCGAGAGGGTTTTCTATTCCCAAGTGACATGTGACTCCTGGGAATCCCGTTTTAAAATTTTTCCTAAAATTTGTGCGGGATATCCCCACTGTGCTAATTTTTGAATGATTTCAGTCTCTTGACCAGGCGGCACAATCAGACTGAGGCCAATGCCGCAGTTAAAAGTTTCACGCATTTCAAGGTCTGATAGACCTGAACGTTTTTGCACTTCCAAAAAACACTCAGGTAGTGGCCATTTTTTAACCTGCGCTTTTAACTGCTCAGGCAAAATCCTTGGTAAGTTTTCAATTCCGCCACCGGTCATATGTGCGGCCGCATGAATCGTGAATTCGTTTTTCAATTGCAGAGCTGCATTGACATAAAGCCGCGTGGGTTCCATGAGCCAGTGCCGGTATTTATCATACTCTCCCTCGAAGACTTTGCGGATGAGTGAATAACCGTTACTGTGGTACCCAGAACTTTCAAGACCAATGATGATATCGTTTTCTTGAACTCGGTGCGCGCCCCACATTTTATCTTGATCAACGACCCCAACAGAAAAACCTGCACAATCAAAATCACCAACTTGGTAGACCCCTGGCATTTCGGCCGTTTCGCCACCAATTAATACTAAGTGCGAATCGGCGCATGCACTGCGCACGCTGGTTAAAAAACTTTGCGCGGCCGTTAGATCAAGTTTACCGACGGCATAATAATCTAAAAAAAATAAAGGTGTGCCGCCCGTGCAAATTAAATCGTTGGCACACATACCAACTAAATCTTGTCCGACGGTTGAGAAATCGTTGAAGTAACTGGCTAGCTTTACTTTTGTTCCGACACCGTCGGTGCATGATACTAATAGCGGTTTTTCCATGTTTTGAAATCGCCCATCGAAAAGGGCCGCGAATCCGCCGATACCCGATATAACACGTGTATTTATATCTGGAACGTCAGATTTTACTTTAAGTTTTTCAGAATGGGCGTTGATGGAAGAGTTTTTAAGGGGATTTTTCAGTGGTTGTTGAAGCCATGAAACAAGATCATCACCTGCTTGAATGTCGACACCACTTTTTTTGTAGTCGATCAATGCGCCCCCAGAGTTAATAAGAAATTACCAGCTCTAGAGGGGCTCGAATAGGTAAATTTTAATTAACGCTTCCCGACTAAAGCAGCGTTTTTTTGCGGATTTTTCTACACCTGACGAGCACTTCAATTCACAATGAAATTTGTGCAGATTCTACCTTTTAAAAAAATTTTTATTTTAACTCTGATGCTTTCAAGCTTATTTCAGCAGCACGCGATCGCGCAAGAAGATGTCGACGAAGCCTTCGATCCATTTTCAGACTATAATGAATTTGAACAAGATGCGGATGAAGAAGCCGATATTAACTTTTTTCGAAACGGCCGTTATTTAACCTTAGGTTTTCTACTCGGCTACCGCGGCTACACCGATGGATTTTCGCAAGCTTACACTGGCGCCGCCCATTACGGTGCGCAATTTACATATTTTTTCGATTTACAAATTGCTGGAGCACTCACTTATTCGATCAGTGATAATAATGTCACCTTCAGAAGTTACAATGATATTGCGCTGACAAATGTTTCAAATACCTATTCAGGCGCAGTTAATATTCAAAATATTGATTTAAGCGTGAAATACTATTTTAATACTGAAAATGTCACGCGCGGACTTGCCGACTTAAATCCTTATATCTTCATTGGAGCCGGCCAGTATATTCGAACTTATAATTTAGATGCACAACTTGAGATTACACCGGATCAAGTCATCGGGTTTAAACTAGGATCTGGTATTGAAATCCCATTGCTTCGGCACCGCGCCTATTTAGGCATTCAAGGAACTTATCACCTTGTGCAGTTTCCGGATGAAAATAAAAATGGTATTCAAGAAAATAAACCCGGTTCACCGGATCCAAGTCCTATCAGCCCCACGCTCAATGGTGATATTTTTGATCTTACTTTTATTATTGGTGTGAATTTTTAGTTATTTTTGGCTTGTACGAGTCAGGCAAACTTTTTCGCCCTTTTCGTTCTTGTGGCAAGTTTTATCGTAATGATAATGCTCTTCTTGAACCACAGCCCCTGCGGGTACGCTAGCTCCAAAAGTTGAAGCAATTTGACGACGTTGATTCATTTGCGTGCCCATTAAAATTCCGACTCCGAGCATGACGAAAACGGCAAATGCGATAAATAAATGTTGAGTTGAGTTGAGACTCATTGGCTTAGATGCTTCGTTCAAATCTTTGTAGACCGCAATGACCGACGATGAATTCTCGTCACGTAACGTATCTAATGGTCGGACATCACGAATGGTTGGTGCGGCCGACGGGATTTTTTCCATCTGTGAATTCTTATTGGCGTTTTTGACTTCGACCGGGCTATTCTTACTCATAACAGGCTTTTCGGCCGGTTAATTAAAAAACAAAAGAGCTTATTGTAAAATTATGTCTCAGATAAAGACACTTATAGAAAAAATATACCAATAATTTGCAATAACAATCCTAAGATAATGATCGCCGGCAAAACCCACATTAACACGTACTTCCAATGCGAATACATCGCCTGGCTGGTCACACTTTTTTCACTAACAAATAATTTTTTTCGGTCGTTTTCAGACAAGCCCAGCAGCGCGATGATGACCATGCCAAGGCCCGCAATCGGTAACATTCCATTAATTAAAAACGAATCAAATATTTCAATCAGCCCGTGACCATAAAGCCTAAAGTCTTTGAAAAGTGTGCCCGAAAATGCCGGGAACACTGTTACAAGTAAAATTGCGATTCCCGAAATTGTGGCCGCCATAGGCCGCTTCAGGTCAGGGCGTTTTTCAACTAAATTTGCGGTAATTGTTTCAAGCAAGCCAAGACTTGCGTTCAAAGCGGCAAGCCATAGACATAGAAAAAATGTAAGTCCAAAAATCACGCCGCCTTTATAGTTCGACAAGTATCGAGGCAGTACTTCGAATAGAAGACTTGGATCTGTCAGTGGCAGCTTCGAAGACGAAAAGGCAATCGGAAAAATAAGTAGCACGGCAATAATCGAAATTAATGTATCGATTAAAGTCACCCGTAGGCCCATCGTCGGCAAATGCTCTTCATCTTTTTTAAAGTAGCTACCGAAGGTGACCATTGTGCCGAAGCCTAGCGACAATGTGAAAAACACATGCCCTACTGCGTGCCCTAACGAGTTAAAATTTAATTTAGAAAAATCTGGATAAAATAGAAATCGTAAAACTTCCGAGGTCGAATCAAGCGACAGTGAACCAATCAGTAAAACAACAACCAATAAGCCAAACACCGGAAGTAACGAAGTGATCCACCGTTCGACCCCGTCCCCCAGTCCCTTAACGACAATAACAACCGAGATCAACAAATGCACACTAGCTAGCATAAACTGCAGCCAGCCATTCTGCTGAAGCATTGTTACGGACATATGAGTCAGGTACAGACTTGAATCAGGCTGGAACAAGCTCATGATAAATTGAGTTAAGTAGTGTAAGACCCAGCCACAGATTACTGAGTAATAGGCCAGGGTCACAATGCTGATAATGACGCTGAGCCAGCCGAATAAAAAAATAGGTTTTCGGGTTTGCGCCGAGACTTTTCTAGAGGCGGCCAGAACGCTGACACCTGTGTAATGGCCAATCATCAGTTCGCCAATCAGTAAAGTCATCCCGATCGTCAGCGCTAAAAAAACGTAAAGAAGCAGAAATGCCCCGCCGCCGTTTTCTCCCACGATATACGGAAATCGCCACAGATTACCCAGTCCACAAGCGCTGCCGATGGCTAAAAGATAAAATGAAAAGCGGTTACGAAAAGAAGAGCGTTTAGGCATTCTTCTCGCCGCCACTGCGTGATTTCATACAAAAAATACGAATAGGTATTCCGTGTAAATTAAATTCTTCCTTCAAATGCTTAATCAAAAATCGTCGGTAAGACGGCGTAACCCCGTCTGGTGCATTCGCAAAAGCAATAAATGCGGGTGGAACTTGGTTTGTCTGAGTTAAATAATAAAACTTAACGTTTTTAACTCCGTAAACTGGCGCCGGAGCTTTTCGAATTGTTTCAAAGAAAAAATTATTGAGATCAGCTGTCGATATGCGCTTTAATAACTTATTGCTGACATCTTCAATCGCTTTAAATAAATCATCTAAGCCTGCCCCCGTCTTTGCCGAGGTAAAGACAACCGGAACATCGATAAAGAAATGAAAGTTTCGCGCAACCTGCTCGCGGAATTTTTCGCGGTAATTATCCACTTCTTTGGTCGCTAAATCAGATTTGTTCGCAACGAGAATAACACCCTTATGATCTTCAAGAATTTGCTGCATGATCTTAGCATCTTGCTCTGTAGGGCCTTCGGTTCCATCAATCATTAACAATACTATATCAGAACGTCGTATTGATTCTTTTGATTTAAAAGCCGAGATGATTTCAATATCGTCCTCACGGCGCGACTGCCGGCGAAGACCGGCGGTATCGACCAATATATACTTTCGGTCATTAAAAATAAACGGCGAATCAACCGAATCGACAGTCGTTCCGGCCACATCAGAAACTAAATGTCGGTTCGCACCTAAAAGACAGTTGCAGATCGAGCTTTTACCGACGTTTGGTTTACCGACCATCGCGATTTGCAGGCCTTCTTTAATATGCTCTTGATTATCAGGTACAACTTTTTGAATCCATTCCATGATTTCAGCGACTCCGCGTCGCTGCTCGAATGAAGCAGCGACGACATCCAGTCCGAATTCATGAAAGTCAGCTTTCGCAATATCATCTTCATGGTGCTGATCAACTTTATTAATGACCAGTAACATGGGACGACCCGTCTGCTTCGCAATTTTAATGATATCGCGATCTTCAGGAACCAAACCGATTCGACCATCCATCACGGCGATAATGAAATCCACCGTATGTAAAAAGTCTGAAACTTGTTCTTTGATCAGCTTAGAAAAAAGGTCCTGCGATTCGGTTAAACCCCCCGTATCAATCAGATCAATATTTTTACCCCAGACATCTGCGGGTTCAATAATGATATCGCGGGTGACTCCCGCGCGGTCTTTAACAACTGACTTACGTGAATCAGTTAGAATGTTAAATAACGTTGATTTACCCACGTTAGGTCTACCAATAATTGCAACTTTAGAAGCTAATAACCCAATTAATCCATTACTTTCGTTCGATGACATAACCCAACTCTTTCATTGTTTGTTGGTGCTCATACCAATTCTCTTTAACGACCACATTGAGCTCAAGAAATACTTTTTGGTCCATCAGCTTTTCAACTTCGGCCCGGCTTTCTTGACTGATCTTTTTAATAACGGATGCACCCTGTCCAACCACAATCGGTTTATGGCTTTCTTTACCCACGATCACGTCGACGTAGATTTTTGGGCATGGTTTCGAATTCTCTTCAAATTTTCTAACTTGGATCGCCATCTGGTACGGAAGTTCTTGCGATAAGTTTTCGAAACATTTTTCACGCACGATTTCGGCGACTAAGTCTTTTACATTTTCAGTTGTGTAAAGATCGTCATCGTACAGCGGTGCTTTCGCTTCGGGTAGTAATTCAGAAAGTCTAGAAATTAAAGCCTCACGACCCTCTTTACCATCCTTTAGAATTGAGACCTGAACACACTGGCCACCTTCTTTTTCGACCATGCTTTGAATAATTAAAATTCGGTGCGCTTTTTCCGTAATATCAGTTTTTGTAATAACGGCCAGCCAAGGTTTTTTTGAAGTCTTAACGAGCTCAATTATTTTTAAAGTCGCTTCAGCATCTTTTTCGTCCACGCTAAGAACGGCAAGCAATGCGTCGCTTTCGCTGATCACATCCATGGCTTCTCTTTCTAAAAATGCGTTAAGACCTTTGTCAGCTTTTAAAACGCCTGGTGCATCAATAAAAATAATTTGCGAATTTTTATCGGTGTTAATTCCCAGGATTCGCCGACGGGTGGTTTGTGGTTTTGGCGTAACGATTGATACCTTCTGATCAATCAGATAGTTCATCAAAGAACTTTTTCCGGCGTTAGGTTGACCAATGAGGCCCAGGAAGCCTGCTTTAAATGACATTTTTTTCTCCTTTAAGAGGGACGGTAAGTGCGTCAGGCAATGACTTTAATAATTCTTTTAAATAAATTTCGGCCGCCGACTGTTCGGCCGCTTTTTTGCTAGCACCTTCGGCCCGCGACTTTTCGACTTGATTTAAACGCAGGGAAACCAAAAAGTGCGGCTTGTGTGAAGGACCCGAAGTCAGCACGATATCGTAAGTCGGCGTTCCTAGCTTATGCTTCTGGGTTAGCTCTTGTAAGCGTGTTTTATAGTCGAACGCTTGGCTACCGTTTTCGGTTTGTTCTAGAGTAATTGATTTAAACAAATCAAGAACGTAAGTTTCCACCGTTTTAAAATCTGAATCTAGATAAACGGCACCAATCAATGCTTCAACTGTCGAAGCTAAAATTCGCGGATTACTTGGACTACCCTGTTTAATTTCGCCAGGACCAAATCGAATGAGAGTGGATAATTTCAAGTTTTTTGCAATCTCGGCTAGCGTTGTTTGATTAACCAGACCGGCGCGCTTTTTCGAAAGCACACCTTCAGCCTCATATGGGAATTGCTTAATTAGATCGGCTGCAATAACAAAATTTAAAATAGAATCCCCAAGAAATTCTAAACGCTCGTTGTTGGGCTTTGCTTTATTTTCTTCAATCGAAAAACTTTTATGCGTCAATGCCTCAAGTAAAAACTTTTCATTTTTAAATTCATATCGGGTTATTTTTTGAAGTTCTTTTACTTCAGGGCTCATGTTTGCACTCTTTTTGCTTTCAGTATAACATCCATCCTATCAACCTGAACTGACTCAATTTGCACATCGACTTCGGTATTTTTAATGAGCTCATGTTCGGCTTCCGTTAAGTCCAAATCAATTGTCCAATAATCCCGTGAAATACTTTGCGCAGAGGCTTGCAACTTATTCAGGATTAAAGTTTTTTTAATTGTTCCGATTTGCTTAAGTGCCTCGGCTTGGTTACGGTGCAAGCTAAGCTCACGTAACCGACTGGCCCGCTCTTTCCGCTTCGCCATTGGTAATTGCGGTAGAATGCCCGCGCGGGTTCCCTGACGCTCGCTATACGGGAATACGTGCAAGCGGGTCCACGGGGTCTCGGCCAGTATTTTATAAGTATTTTCGAACTGTTCATCCGTTTCCGTCGGAAACCCGGCAATCACATCCATGCCAACATAGGCGTTAGGAACTTTTGATTGAATTTCACCAAGCGCACTTCGAACGGTTTCTTCTGTATATTTGCGTTTCATGTCAGCTAGAACTTCAGTGTCTCCACTTTGGATGCTCATGTGAAAATGCGGGCACATGCGATCGTTTTGGTAAAGCGAAAGTAATCGCGTGCTCAGCTCAATCGGCTCTAGCGAAGAAAGCCGAATACGTGGAATTTTTGTTTTTGCTAAAACCATTTCGCAAAGATCTTCAATGGATCGTTTTTGCCCGGCGATCACGTCTTCGTAGTCTCCGATGTGGACGCCGGTCAGTACGACTTCTTTCATTCCTTGATCAGCCAGTTGATTGATTTTTTCTACTAGTAACGAAATTGGAATTGAGCGGCTTTTACCCCGCGCATACGGAATAATACAGAAAGTGCAAAAGCTGTTGCATCCGTCTTGAATTTTTAAAAAACTACGCGTGTGAAGTAATTCTTCCCCTCCGCCGATTTCTAAATCTTCTTTTTTGAAAATATTTGATTTAAATACTTTTTCTTTTAACTCACCTTTAAAATACTGATCTAATAGCTGTGGCAATAAACCCTTGTGGGAATTGGCTACCACCAAGTTTGCGCCGGGTAAATTTTCAAAGGCCCCCGTATCAACTTGGGCCGCGCATCCCGTTACAACAACTGTTGCAAATGGCTGCTTCGATTTAATTTTACGAATCATACGTACCGCTTGCTGCGTGGCTTCAGCGGTAACGGCACAGGTATTAAGAATGTGAACCTGCGTTTCAGATTTTTGAACCGACTGGCTTGAGAAGCCATGCGTGGTTAGATTTTTTTGAATAAGGCCGGTGTCGTAAGTATTTACTTTGCAACCAAACGTATGCACTAAAAATTCATACCCTGAATTTAGTCTTGGATTCGCTTTTGGGGGCGCCGTCGCGGCGCTTAGTTCAACGTGATCCATCCGCCGCCTACAAGTTGTTGATTTTTATAAAGTACCGCGGCTTGCCCTGGAGTCACTGCACGCTGAGCTTCTGTGAATTTTAATTTATAACCATCGTCCGTTTTATATATCCGTGCGGCTGAGCCCGCATGTTGGTACCGAATTTTTACTTGATATTCGGCCCCATCTTCAATCTCTGAAAGCCATTGCGCCTCAATAATATGAACTTCGTCGTGCAACAAATATTTTTCTTCACCCACCCAGACGGTGTTATCGGTCGCATCGATTTTTATGACGAAAAGCTTTTCATGGTAAGTCATACCAAGTCCCTTACCCTGGCCAATCGTGTAAAGGTGGATGCCGGCATGTTCTGCCATGATTTCGCCACCCGGAAATCTTTTGATGACCCCGCGCTTTGTATCCAGCACGGCCGAACTTACATTTTCTTTTATAAATTGATCATAACCCTTTGAGCCCACGAAGCAGATACCGGTTGAGTCTTTCTTTTTTGCAACGACCAGTCCTTTAGCTTCCGCAATTTCGCGTACTTGTGGTTTTTTCAGATGCCCAATCGGAAATAATAATTTTGGTACAATAGCTGGATCGATGGTGAAAAGAAAATAAGTTTGGTCTTTCCAATCATCTGTTGAAGTCTTAATTTGCGGCTGATTATTTTGGTCAGCAATAATTTGCGCGTAGTGACCGGTCGCCAAATAGTCGCAATCAAGCTCGTTCATTTTTTTAACCAAATGATCGAATTTTAAGTAAGTATTGCAGTTCACACACGGTAGTGGTGTCTGCGCATTTAAATAGGCTTTTATAAAAGGATCAATCACGGCTGCTTTAAACTTTGCTTCGCAATTTAAAACATAGAATGGAATATTTAACTTATCAGCTACGCTACGTGCATCATCAACATCGATACTTGAGCAGCAAGTTCCGCTGCCTTCCGTGATATCGCAACTTGTGTAATCCCAAACTTGCATGGTAGCCCCGACCACTTCGTACCCTTGTTCAACTAAAAGGGCGGCCGCTACCGAACTGTCAACGCCGCCGCTCATCGCGACAAGTACGCGGCCTTTTTTATTTTCAGCGTGCTTCATTGATTGTTTATCCGACATGATGATCCTTCGATTTTAAATTAATATCACGAAGCTTGGCGACGACTTCTTTGAGCGCTTCGATAAAGGTTAAAATTTGCGGCTCTGTTGATTCCCATCCTAGACTTAAACGGAGTGAACTTTGCGCTTCTTCCTTTGATAATCCCATGGCTAAAAGCACCGGGCTTGGTTCAGGATTACCACTGCTGCACGCAGCGCCGGTACTGACCGAGAAACCCTTTAAATCTAAACTCATCAATAAAGTTTCACCGTCGATACCATCGATGACTAAACTTGAAGTATTTGAAAGTCGAACGCCTTCATGCGCAGTGATCCGGCAATTTTGTATTTCTGCTAAAATACGATTTTCCATCAAGTTTCGTAGACGAGTCATCTCTTCAACTTTTTGCTTCACGATATTGATCTCATCGAACACGACACCAAGACTGGCTACGCCTAAAACATTTTCAGTTCCACCGCGCCGGCTGCGCTCTTGGCCGCCTCCGTGAATTAACGATACCCATGGGGAATTCTTCTTAACGTAGACCACACCGGTGCCGGCCAGGGCATAAAACTTATGCGCTGAAAACGTTGCGTAATCTAAATCAAATTCTTTTAATTTCAGTTCAAATTGCTCAAGGTCGAATTTTCCTAACAGCTGCACGCAATCCGAATGCATCAGCGATCCGGCGGCATGCGCAAGCCTTGCTATATGCTTTATCGGAAATACAGTCCCGGTTTCGTTATTAGCAAACATCACCGAAACAAGCGCCGTGCGATTTGAAAGTTTACTTTTTATAAATTCTAAATCAATCACCCCGGTTCGATCCACCGGTATCCAGTGAATAATCGCGCCAAGGGTTTTTAAATATTCAGCCGTCTTTACAACGCTTGGATGTTCAACCGAACTAATTAGAAATTCTGGTTTGTCATGTTGCTTTTGATTCCACACAGATTTTAGAATTGAGCTATTACCTTCGCTTGCGCCCGAGTTGAAAATAATTTCAAGCGGCGAACAATTTAAATAATCGGCTAACTTTTGTCGAGTTTCGCGAAGCCAAGTTTTTGGGATACGGCTGTCTTGATGAATCGACGATGGGTTTCCTGAAACTTCAAAAAGTTCGGCCCATCTTTGCTTCAACTTCAAAGAATGCGGAGTGGTCGCATTATGATCTAAATAAATGCGCGATTTGTTCAAAGACCCAGACTGTAATTGCATGGGTTTCTATCTACACGAAATTGAAATATTTGAAAAGTTTTAAGTAGTTAGCTCACACTAAGTAGTCTCGACGTTGAAAAGGTTTTGGCCGTAATGGATGAAGTACCGGGCCCTTCGTCGGGGCCTTAAATGTATCTGGGATGAAATGATGATCTTGCGCCGATAAATTTTTTAAATCTTTGCCCTGTAATGAAAGTAAAATAACCTGAAATATCAGTAGTTTAACCAGATTTGTCATCACATCCCCCTATTCTTCCTTATTAGAGTCTGGACCGTCCGGTTGAGGTTAAAAAGCATCATCGAAAACTATGAAAACTGTGCAGATTTTTCAAGACCTTTTCGATAGTTTATCAAGAGTGAGGCCATTCCGACCGATATAAAAGGTGATGAACTATTTAAGTACAAACGTAAACTGGGAAGAGTTTTTCATTCAGGAAGCTCTTGAGCTTGAAGAAAAAATGAAAAATTTTGATCATGACTCTTTGAACAAGCCAAAACTTCTGATTGCTTTAGAAAGCGAGATTTTAAGTTGGGAAAAATATGAAGCTTGGTTCTGCTCGGAAACAGGTTGCGCCAGTTTTAAAGTCAAAACAATCAATCATCAATTGGAATCCCTGATCGCGGGCGCCAAAGCCGCAACCGAGATTTATTCGAATCACGAAATTTGGAATTCAACCCTTCAGCCATTACTCGTTTGGGATAATCAAGTCTTTGTCATGGGCCTGAGCTATCCCCCCAAGCTAATGGGTATTGAAAATCACGTTTTTATTTTAACTCCGCCTCGCGTTTTAGCATTTTTCGCAGAGGCCTTGTCTGGGCAGAAAGATGCCCCGATGGAAGAAGTCAGTGTTTCTGCAGAATCTATTTTAGAGGGAATTGATTTTGATATTCCCGCGCCTAAAATTAACTTTAATAGTGGTGCAGAAAACAGCGATTCTAAAACAAATATATGGGATTTTATTTCCGAACGCCACGATGAATACAGTTTCGAAGCCAAAAAACACTTTAGTGCCTATATGGTTTTAAAAGTTGTTAACAAAAAAACGAAAGTATTTAAAATGGATTCTGACCTAGAAAAAGATGGAGTTAATTCATCAATTTTTGAATACAACTTAAACGAAGAAAATCCATTTCAAAAAGTTTTTAATTCAGGTCAATCTGAATCATTTAGTTTAACTCAATTAGGTATTACAATAAAAAATTATAAGTATGCCTGTATCACGGCACTTCAACGCGGCGATCAAGTCATGGGATTTTTACTTGGATTTAAAAACCAAAATCTTTCTGAAAAAGATCAAGTTTTACTTGAAGACCTTGCGAAAGAGTCCGCCTAGATTACCGCAAAAAATTTATACAATCTTGCATCATCGGCTTGCCGCGAAATATTTAATTTGAAAACAGTTCGATCCGGAAGATACCAGTCGCTTTGCATCCGCTCGCTCCACTCGATAATAACCAAATTGTTTTTTTCAGCTAAAATATCCCAAATACCCGCTGTTTCGATTTCTTCGTCGCTTTCCAAACGATAAAGATCAAAGTGATCAACGGTCACAACTTCATTTTTATATCGCTGGTGAATGGCATACGTCGGAGATTGAATCATTGTTAAACCCAAAGACTCGCCTAGTAATCGGGTCAAGGTGGTCTTACCGGCCGCAAGCTCGCCCGACAGTAAAAGAACTGAACTTGGTTTTAAATTTTTCTTTATAAGTTCGACAAGTTGATGAAGCGAACTTTCTTCTTTAGCCGTGAAGTCGAAAAGTAATTTTTCCTGATTCATAGTTTAAGCTGATCTCGCATTCTTCTGACCGCTTTTTCTAGACCGGTCTCTAAAGAATAGCATATTAACGAATGCCCAATATTAACCTCAACTAAAAAAGGTAACTTTCTAATTTTTTTTGCATGTTTATAATCAAGTCCATGGCCTGCATGCACTCGTAAACCTAAGCTGTGCGCATGTCGAGCTGCTTCAACAAGCTGTCCCCAATATTTCTTTTTTTTCTGACCATGAGCTGAGACCCAATGTCCTGTATGAAATTCAATTGCATTTGCGTTGGCCTGCGCTGATGCACTGACCAATGCTAAATTGGGTTCAATGAAGTATGAGACCTTAATTCCCCTCGAACGCAACAATTGGGTCATCTCTTCAATTTGGGTATAAACCTTAATGATGTTAAGTCCACCTTCCGTGGTCAATTCTTCGCGTTTTTCAGGCACGAAGCAGACCCAAGCTGGATTATTCTTCAAAGCAATCTTAAGCATCTCTTTTGTTACAGCCATTTCTAAATTAATAGGAAGAATTGGTTTTTTACAAAGCGTAACAACGTCATGATCTTGGATATGTCGCCGGTCTTCACGTAGATGAATCGTAATTTGCGATCCGCCGCTTGCCTTCACTTTTTTGACCAATTGTTTCAGATTCGGATATTCGGTCGTGCCACCCCGAACCTGACGCAAAGTTGCCGCATGATCAATATTAACTCCAAGGCTAATTTTTTTCTTCGCTTTACTTTTCACTACGAAATCTCTTTCTCTAAAAACGAAGCTAATTGCTCAGCAATGCCAGAGATTTTTTTCTTATCGGGCCCTTCCACTAATATTCGAATTAACGGCTCTGTTCCTGAATAACGAATAAAAATGCGCCCCTCGCCGTTTAATTCTTTCTCTTTTTCTTTAAGAATTTTGTCGTATCCTTTGATTTGATCAAGTTCGACCCGGCTTTTCACTCGGCAGTTGATCAGCACTTGCGGAACATCTTCAAACACATCGGATAAGTCGCTGATTTTACGGCCGGTCTCGCGCATAACCGAAAGTACATTCAACGCGGCAACGGTTCCGTCACCGGTCGTTGAATGGTCTAAAAAGATGACGTGGCCCGACTGTTCGCCACCTAAATTATAGCCGCCTTTACGCATTTCTTCGACCACGTATTTATCGCCAACATTTGTCTTGATCACTTTAATTCCAAGTTCATTCATTTTCTTTTCGAGACCGAAGTTACTCATTTGCGTAACAACTAAAGTGTTTTCTTTAAGTAATTTTTTTTGTTTCATGTGAACTGCGCAGATCGCAAGAATGTGGTCACCATTGACCATTTTACCTTTTTCATCGACCATGATGACCCGGTCGGCATCACCGTCTAGACCGATTCCCACATCCGCGCGGTACTGAACCACCGCTTGCGAGATCAAGCTAGGATGAAGGGCTCCCACTTTGTCATTGATGTTCGTTCCGTTGGGTTGATTACCGACGTGAATGACTTCAGCCCCTAGTTCTTCGAAAATAGCTGGTGCCACTTTATAGGCGGCCCCGTGCGCCGTATCCAAAACAATTCGAAGCCCGTCCAAAGTATACTCCAGCGGAAACGCACTCTTCGCATAAACAATATATCTTCCCTGCGCATCTTCAATACGCTTCGTTCGCCCTACTTCTTTTGAAGGCGGTAGCATTTTCGATAAATCGTTATTGGCCACTAAAGCTTCAATTTCTTTTTCTAACTTGTCGTCTAATTTAAAACCATCCGGTCCGAAAATTTTGATACCGTTATCTTGATAAGCATTATGCGAGGCCGAGATTACAATTCCGGCCGCGGCCCGCATCGTTCTAGTTAAATAACCAATTCCTGGAGTAGGTAAAGGACCCACCAACTGAACATAAATTCCCATCGAATTAAGACCGCTGGATAAGGCTTGCTCGATCATGTAACCAGAAAGCCGGGTGTCTTTTCCGATGACAACTTTATTTGCCTGCGACGGGGAAGAGATGACTTTTTTTCGAATGAGATGACCAATCGCTTGGCCAATTTTCACCACAACTTCAGGAGTCATTGGATATTGATTCGAAGTTCCGCGTATTCCGTCGGTACCGAAAAGTTTTGTACTCATGATATAAACTCTCTTTTACTTTTTGCTATTATGGGTATGCTATTATTTGTATGCTATTTTGTTTGTTCAACAATTTCAACCCGCACAGTATTGGGCCGAATTCCTAGTATTTTTATGCCTTTAGGGACCTCAATTTTAGAGGGCGTCATCTCGACTTCAAACATTCCGCTTGTTTTGTCGGCTAAATCAAATGATAAAAGCTGACTTTTCTCTTTAAATTTCTTCAGCATCGGCTGCGGTCCGGATACTTTAATGCGAATTTTATCGGTCGATTGCCCCGCCAGCGAGTAACCAGCGGCTGCGACGAAATCAACTTCAACATCTTTTGTCACCACAAAATCACGTCGTCCTAAAATTGATAGCCATAAGATCAGAGTAATAAAAAATGCGACGAGCTTATAGGATGCGTTGGCGAATAAGCTTTCTTTAATGATGCGCGCTTTTTCGTTTGAAGAAGACAAGGCCTTCATAGATTTCCTTCAGCCGAAAGACTTTTGTATTTGAATCCGTAAACTTCATAAAGTGCTTTTCTTACTTCGGAAAGCTCTACGTTAGGATGCAAATGACCACCTGTTACCAAACTGATGGACCGTGTCTCTTCAGACACCACTAAAACCAGTGCATCTGTTTCTTCCGTCAGGCCAATTGCGGCCCGGTGGCGGGTTCCTAAATTTTTATCTAAGGCAGGATTCTTACTAAGTGGAAGAAAGCACCCAGCCGATACAATTTTACCACCACGAATCAAGAGGGCTCCGTCATGCATAGGCGCTTGCGGGTGAAAAATCGATTGGATGACTTCAGAAGAAATATTTGATTCAAGCGAAGTTCCCATTTCTAGGTGGTAGTCGACGAGAATATCTTTTTCAATCACAATGAGAGCGCCGTAACCTTTTTGCGCGGCCGAGATAACACCCTTAGCGATTTCTTCAATAATATGGGTTTCCATTGCAGAGGAAACATCGGTGAACAGCGGATGACTTCCGATGTGCGCCAGCGCACGACGAATCTCACCTTGGAATAAGACGACAATAATAACGAAGAGGTTTGAAAAAAACTTTTCTAACAGCCAGTTCAAAGTGTAAAGTTCAAACCACTGACTGCCCACGTAAGCGATCGCTAAAACGCCTAAGCCTGATAGCATTTGAATGGTGCCGGTCCTGCGAATTAAATTTAAAACGCGGTAAACGACAAGCCATACTAAAAATATATCGATTAAATCCTGCCACCTTAAGTGTGACAGGATGAATAAAATGTTCTCGAAAAAATTGGAAACAACAATCATGTAGCAGTTGCTGTTTTAGTTCCAGCCGGCACGGATTTATTTTCACCATCCGGTGTTACGTTCTGGCTAAGCCCACCGCCGCTTGATTTATTTGAGCGAATTTTAGAAATTTCACTGAGCTGAGCGCCGTTAACGAGCATCTCAACTTCATTGCTATCAATCGTTTCAAACTCTAGTAAAGCTGCTGTCAAACGCTCAAGTGCATCTTTGTGAGTTCCAACAATATCAACGGCTTTTTTATAGCCTTCAGAAATAATTCTTGAAACCTCTTCATCAATTTCTTGCGCTTTTGCGTCCGAATAATCCTTCGATTTTCCGCCCTGACTCATTCCTTGAAAAACCGGACTGTCGCCTTTTTCATAAGCCTGTGGTCCTAATCGTACGCTCATACCCCATTCGGTTACCATACTTCGAGCAATCGCCGTTGCGCGCTCAATGTCATTACCGGCACCCGTTGTGAAATCTGTAAAGACAACTTCTTCGGCTGCTCGTCCACCAAATAAAAATGCAATCATATTTTCAGCTTTAGACTTTGATAAATTAAGCATGTCTTTTTCAGGCAATGTTTGCGTCACGCCCAAGGCCATCCCTCGAGGAATAATCGTCACCTTGTGAATTGGATCAAGGCCGGCTAGTTTTTTACCAACTAATGTGTGACCCGCTTCGTGGTAGGCCGTGATTCGCTTATCTTCATCGCTGATCACCATTGAACGGCGCTCGCTACCCATGATGACTTTATCTTTTGCTTTTTCAAAGTCATCCATCTCTAAATATTTTTTATCAGAACGAGCCGCTACGAGTGCTGCTTCATTCACTAAATTGGCTAAGTCAGCTCCAGAAAAACCTGGCGTACCACGTGCAATTTTAGAAGGTTCAACATCAGGACCGAGTGGAGTTTTCTTCATATGAACATCTAATATTTGTTCTCGGCCTCGAACATCTGGCTTACCAACAACAACTCGTCGGTCGAAACGACCCGGGCGAAGTAACGCGGGATCAAGTACATCGGGTCTGTTCGTGGCGGCAATCATGATGACGCCTTCTGAAGATTCAAAGCCGTCCATCTCAACTAATAATTGATTCAGGGTCTGCTCGCGCTCGTCGTGACCGCCGCCCATGCCGGCACCACGGTGACGTCCAACCGCATCGATCTCATCGATAAAGATAATACATGGCGCGCTTTTTTTACCTTGTTCAAATAAATCACGAACTCGGCTGGCTCCAACGCCCACAAACATTTCAACGAAATCAGATCCAGAAATTGTGAAAAACGGAACACCGGCTTCACCGGCAACGGCCCGTGCTAATAAAGTTTTACCAGTTCCCGGAGGACCGACCAGTAAAACGCCTTTAGGAATTCGTCCGCCTAATTTGGTGAATTTTTTCGGATCTTTTAGAAAGTGCACGATCTCTTGTAAATCATCTTTAGCTTCATCAACACCCGCGACGTCTTTAAAAACGACGCGATTTTTATTTTCCACTAAGCGCGCTCGAGATTTTCCAAACGACATCGCTTTTCCGCCGCCGGCCTGAAT
The DNA here is from genome assembly GCA_043760925.1 of Bdellovibrio sp. Lineage (GTDB taxonomy): Bacteria > Bdellovibrionota > Bdellovibrionia > Bdellovibrionales > Bdellovibrionaceae > Pseudobdellovibrio. Next base: position 243,827 of record JAYUOK010000054.1, read on the forward strand.
TTGGCGCATGATAAAAATAAACATTCCGACAATTAAAATCAATGGTAGCCAATTAATCAGTAACGAAGAAAGAATTCCGTCAGACTGCGAAGATTCATAATCGACTTTCGCTCCTAAAACTTCCATTTTCTTTTCGCCATCGCTTGAAATATTTCCAGGAATTTGAAATTGTGTTCCCTTGTATTTCGCTTCAAATTCAGGTTTGACTTGTCCCTTAATTTCGCCGCGATCTTGAATGAAAATAACTCGGTTATCAACGAGTTCTTTACTTTCGGCCGCAAGAAGAAGTTTTGAATAAGTAAAGTCCGCAATCGTTTTTTGACTTTTCATATCCCATGCGCGAAACATAAAGATCGCCATGATAAATAAAAAGAACCAGAGTGCGAATGTTTTTTGATTGGCTTTCATCTTTTCAGCCCCTTTCGTAGGACATCTTGAATCAACTCATGATAACGTGCTTGTTATCTCATGGATTATGCTAGCATAATTTGCGTTGCGTTAATAACCCATTTTCTTATTATTTCAAAACTGATATTTTTTTGGTTGGTATTGATACGCTTCTGAATTTCTTCCAGCTGACCTCTTGTGATATCAAAGTGACCGGTGGATTTTACGAAAAGAGCTAATGCTTTAAGCTGATCTCTTTCAGATAAACCAAGGTACCAATTTCGATCCAGACCATTGTCCTCATTCTCGAGGTAAAATTGCAATTTCATGGCAGAATTGTGCGATAATTCCGCGATCAAATACTGAAGCGATTTAGAAAGATTATGATACGCTCCCGGAAATTTATTTTCGAGGTCTTTAAACCAAACTTCGCGCAGCCAGTTGCGCTGAAATTCGGTGGCTTGATTGCTAGGGTCTATGAGCCAATCGATTTTTCGCGCCCCAGCATACTGGACGAGATCCTGCTTTGATAGCTCTAAAAATGGTCGAAAGATTTCGTTATTCCAGACTTGAAAAGATAAAAGGCCCTTTTCAGAAACCCCACGTAGTAGTTTTAAAGTAACCGTTTCGATCCAATCATCCTGATGATGAGCCGTGAGTATTGCTTCACCGACGCCTTTGTTTCGACGTAAAAACTCCCAGCGTGCAGTCCTCATTTCATCTTCTGTTTGCAAGCAGACCGAACTTTTTTCGAAAATGAGCTCAGTATTTTTTAAACTGAATGTTTTTTCTTTTACGAAGGCGAGCGCTTCGTCTCGGTAGAAATTTTGAACGCCAGACCCGTCATCAGTTCCGTGATGGTAATGGGCGACTCGCAATAATGCTTGGGGCCTCACTTTTGCCATCACTTCAAGTAGGACAATCGAGTCTAAGCCTCCCGATACCGCCAGAAGATAGCTCGACGCGTGCTCAAGGTGATGGTCTTTCAATTTTTGCCAAATTTGGTGTTCTAAGTTCTGACTGAGCTTCATAGCGAACTTGAAATCACTTTTGTTTGAGTAAATTCATATAATCCGGCATCACCCAGTTCACGGCCCACACCTGACTTTTTGAATCCACCAAACGGCAAGGAAACATCTGACTTAATCATATCGTTAATGGCGACTTGCCCTGCGGTCATCTGGCTAGCCATTCTTGTTGCCCGTGTCAAATCTGTTGACCATACTCCGCCGCCAAGTCCATAGGCCGTCGAGTTCGCAATTTGAATGGCTTCCTGGTCACTCAAGAAAGGTATTACGATTAATGTTGGCGAAAAAAACTCTTGTTCGTAAAGCCAATCAGAATTTTTTGGTAAAAGAAAAATATTTAAATCAACATAGGCGCCGTGGTCGTTTTGTAAATGGGACCGATGATAAATGTTCTTAGCCTCGGTTGATAATTTTAACTCTGAAATTTGTTTGGCTAAATCCGCCTTAAAGCGCGGATGAGCCAATGGGCCTAAATCCGTTTTCGCATCGAGCGGTGAACCAAATTGGAAGCTGTCGAACTCTTTTTTAACTAAATCAATCAGCTGATCTTTTTTACTGGTATGAACTAATAATCTTTTGGCGCAGATGCAGCTTTGCCCCGTATTCATCAGCCGACTTCGGCTGATCATTTTTGCCGCCGCCTCTAATGGCGCGTCTTCTAAAACAATATACGGGTCACTACCGCCGAGCTCTAAAACATATTTTTTAAGCGCCGCGCCGGCCGCTTGGGCCACGCTTAAACCGGCACCTGTCGAGCCCGTCAAACTGACGCCCTGAATACGCGGGTCTTTCAAAATTTTTTCGGTGTTATCATGCTGAACCAGTTGATGTAGCAATAACGGTTCACTCCAGATGTCTTTCAAGATTTTTTCAAACTCATCCCCGGTTTGTGAAGTAATTGTTGAGTGTTTAAGAAGAATTGTATTTCCTGCCAGTAAGGCCGGAATCACCATCCGCACAACTTGCCATAATGGAAAATTCCAGGGCATAACCGAATAAATAACGCCAAGAGGTTCGTTGATAATACGGCTATTTTTATAAGCCCCACTGACCAATTTAGGTTCGAGAAACCCGAGGTCTTTTTCGGACAAGGCTTCAATCGCCACAATACACTTTTTTACTTCTAATTTAGCTTCACGGATGGGCTTACCCATTTCAGTCGACATAAGTACGGCAAATTCTTCGCTTCGTTCTTGAAGATTGAGGGCAATTTTTTTTACGATGAGTTGCCGCTCGCGGTACGATATATTACGCCAGCCAGAAAAAGACTTATGTAACGTTGATATGGAAGCATCGATCTGGGCTGGAGTCGCATAGTGCGCCGTACGTAGTTTTTCTCCGGTGGCTGGATTGATCGTGTCAAACGTCATACCTAGTCCTCTTTTTTGACGACGGCCTTTGGGGTCGAATCTTTTTTATTAATTTCGATTTCAGCGGTTATTTTAAATTTATGATTTTCAGCAAACTTCGAAAATTCTTGTACGAAGTCTATTTTTTTAATTAACGAAATCATTTCGGTTGATACCCGCACGGCCACATCGTCTTTGGCCTTTAGCGCTTGGCCAACGACAGTACTAATAATTTCTTTAGAAATTTCCGTCGGTGAACCAGAAGAGATGATCTTTTTTAAAGTTTCAGAAAGTGAAGAGTGAACATCACTTGGTTTTGAATCTTTTTTTTCACTATTTCCCATAAACTTCCTTTACGCGTTTTTTGAAGTTTGCCATCATGATTGGAAGATTGACGCTAACTAGAGTTTTAGCCATCGGACCGGGCACGAACATTCCAAATGTGGCCTCGACATTGTAGTCGACTGAGCATTTACCCGCAGTACTGTCTTTCAGGCGCCAAGAGCCCTTCATTGTTTTAAATACATCACCCTCGGTAAAAACGAAATCGACCGCTTCGTTCGGCTTCTCTGTTACTTTTAGTTTATATTTAAAAGTTTTAATTAATGAAACACTGTATTCCATTTCTTTATTGTTACCGCTATTTTTGGTGACTTTTACCGCTTTGACTTCAGGTAAAAAATCTGAATATTTTTCGTAATCAGAAATAATTTTGAATAATTCTTCTTTGGTGCAATTAAAAACTTCGGATGCTTGCGCGCTTGCCATTTAAACCTCTTTGTTAATTCTTTATTACAGCTATTTTTTCTTAAATAATGCTTCGGCCGCCGCCCGAAGTTTTGCTTTATGATCATCCCCTGAACCCGAGCCCTGGCGCGGAGAAAAATGATCGCAAAAATTTGCCCGCTCTTTTTCTTTAACGACATCGGCACTGGTCTCGCGGCATTCATTGTAAACTTTCATATCGTGAAATTCACAGTTTTTACATATGTGCATGTCAGCCCCACAGTGCAGACATTCTTCTCGGAAGCCGACCTTGTCTGGGTAAGTATTCACTTTTTTGCAACTTGCACAATATAAATCCATTATAAAATTACAGTCCTTTTTTTAATGAAAAATTATGATGAGTTTCAACATTGCGGATCGTTCCTGTCTGTGAACGCATGACGATCGACTGGGTCTTCGCACGACCACCAGCAAAAAGTTTCACCCCTTTTAAAAGCGGACCATCGGTAATTCCGGTCGCGCAAAACATTACATGGCCACGAGCCAGATCTTCTAATTTAAATTTTTGATTTAAATCTTTGACTCCCATTTTTAATGCGCGCTCTTTCTCGTTTTCATTTCTAAATTTAAGTCGACCTTGAAAATCACCACCTAAGCAGCGCATGGCGGCTGCAGAAATGACCCCCTCGGGCGCGCCACCAATTCCCATCAGTAAATCAATTCCAGAATCTGTCCATGCGGCGGCGACCGCGGCTGACACATCACCGTCACCAATTAATTGAATGCGGGCTCCAGTTTTTCGAACCTCGGCAATTAAATCAGAGTGTCGATCACGATCAAGTATGACGACGGTCACATCACCAACCGGTTTTCGATTAGCTTCGGCTACGCGGTGAATATTTTCAGTCGCTGATAAATCTAAATCAATCAAACCTTTCGCCGCCGGGCCGGTTGCGATTTTATCCATGTAGGTATCTGGAGCATGTAAAAATCCGCCGTGTTCAGCGCAAGCAATCACCGCGATCGCACCCACTCCGCCTTTTGCGCAAATCGTGGTACCTTCAAGGGGATCCAAGGCTATATCGATGGCCGGGCTGTCATCGGTTTTGAGACCTACTTTTTCGCCAATAAATAACATCGGTGCTTCATCACGCTCGCCTTCTCCGATCACAACTGTTCCATCAATTCGGACCGAATCGAAAGCTTTTCTCATGGCATCAACCGCGGCTTGATCAGCTGCTTTTTCGTCTCCACGACCCATCCATTTTGCCGATGATAGCGCTGCGGCCTCCGTAATACGTACGAATTCTAAAGCCAGGTTTCTGTCCATATTTCTTTCTCCAATAATTTTTTGATCCGATCATCAAGACGCTTAACTTTCATATCTAAATCTAAACCGCAGTGAATCGTCTCGGCGGTACATAATATTGTTTCACCTAATTGCATGCGGTACTGAAAAATAAGTCGGGCGCCCTTACTTTTAACTTGTGTGAAAACAACAACTTCATCGCCGTAGCGGGCTGGCTTCAAATGACGAACCCGGGTTTCGACAACGGTTAAACCGAACACGGATTCTTTTGATGTGCTCAGTAATCCATTTATTACACACCATTCGACACGCGCTTCTTCGAAAATACGTAAATAATTCGAATGGTGAACAATTCCCATTAAATCTGTTTCATAGACGTGAATTTTTCTTGCGTATCGTGAGGCGTATTTCATCATGCTTGGAGTTATCTTGACAGAGGCGCTGAACTCAAACAACACTTTACGGGACGCATGAGCAGAATACCCCTTTACCTTACTACTTCGCGAATTTTCTTAGTGATTCCCACTTCGCTCTTCTTAGTATGGCCGAATGAGTGGGGCCGTTTTTGTGCCGCAATTTGTTTCATCATTGCTTCAATTACAGATTATTACGACGGATACTACGCACGAAAATTAAATGCGGTATCAAACTTAGGTAAATTTTTAGATCCGGTCGCTGATAAGATTTTGGTTTCAAGTATTCTTATAATTTTACTTCAACAAAGAATGGTTGACCCTTGGATGGTTATTTTATTCGTCGCCCGAGATACGATCGTTGGCGGAGTTCGAGCCGCCGCCGCGGCCGACGGCGTGGTTATCGCTGCCCAAACCACCGGCAAGTGGAAAGCGGCTATGCAAATGATCGCAATCCCACTTTTGATATTGAATGAAATTCATCCTCATTTTCCGAACACCAAAATCGGATATGGACTTTTATGGCTCAGTGTATTATTAAGTGTGAAGAGTGGTTATGATTATTGTGCCGCTTATTATTATGGATTGAAACAGACCCGAGCTGCTAATTAACGATTCTATTTTCATTGGGGTACGGAATGCTATTTTATATGCAGATGAAGAATTGGTTATTAGTTTTTTTAATGCTCACAATTGTCTATCTTTTGCAGCAGCGGACCCAGTTAAATAATCGTATGGCCTTTCGCTCTTCGCTTTCCCCGTTATCTATTTTGAGGTAGTTTCAAAGTAACTTATGACTTTAATAAAAAAAGGTTTTTTTGAACTAAGACTGCTACTTTTAACCATGAAAGCGACTTGGAAAGAGTCAGGTTTTAAAGGTCTATACAAACGCTACGGTATTAAACTTTTCATCGGGTTCTTTTTTTACTACTTGATTAGAGACTCGATCATTTACCTAATTATTCCGTATTATATAACTAAGTCATTAATGGCGAATCCATAAACTCACCGTCTAGGTCATCAAGAAGAAAAATTTAAGTGAATCAAAAAACGAATCTGCTTTGGGCACTTCGGCGCAACTTGTGAAATTTCTTAAAAGCCGTGCATTATGACTGGTACTGCCCTTTTCAAACATTCGTGTCGGACCATAAGGAAAGTAGGCTGCGATCACGCAGTTACCTTTGGTGACGGCGGCCCACTGCCGATCTTCGCTGGAAGCCATATGAATTTCACCGGTTTCCATATCTTTAATTGCGACCGAAAACGAAAAGGCCTGCGGATTTATTTCGCCTCGCCCATCCGTAATAATAGTCATGGTACCCGTCACGCGTTCGACCGCGACGACTTCGCCGACCACTTTTTTCTTAAATACAAATGACCAGTTGAATACAAATAACCATATAAATAGAAAACCCAGACCCAAAATCAAAGCCCACTTTTTTAATAACGGCGCATAATTATTCATAGTTAGAATTTATCTCTAATTGAGTACTAAAAATCACGATCTATTCTCATCATAACGCGCCCTATACATATACGGTTATTGTATGCGAATCCATCAAACCATTCCATACTGATCCTTATGGATTGGATACAGACATTGACCTATTTATTAATTGGCGTAGTAACCGGCGCGGCCGTCGTTGCGATTTTATTTTTCGTCATCCGTAAGCAAATTATTCGGGATGCTCGCGAAGAAGCGGCTGAACTTGTTAAAGAAGCTCAAGATTTATTCGATGCCGACGAACTCGAACGAAAAGAACGTATACAAGAGATCGAACTAGAAGCTTGGGCGGTTGTTGAAGAAGCAAATCTTTTAGTCGAGCAAAAGTGTGAAGATATCGAAGCCTTGATCCAGCAAAAAAAGATCGGTTTTGAAGAGAAAACGAAAAACGCCAGATCACTTCTTTTACAAAAAGAAAATTCACTTCGAGATCAGTCGTTAAAAATGTCAGACCGCCAAGCTAGCTTACAAAAGCTTGTCGAAAGCCGGCAGCTGACCGAAGAAACTTATAAAAAGTCATTAACCGATAAGACAAGTTTGATCGAAGAAGAAATTTTAAGCCAACTGGGTCAGCAAATGACGAATCAAGCCCAAGCGGATTACGCGCAAATTGCGGAAGCGCTTGAAGCGGAAACTAAAGAATTTGCCGAGCAAAAAGCTAAAAGGCTTTTAAGCTTGTGTATCGATCGCTTTCAAAAAGAAATGAGTGTTGAGCGCGGGATTTTAGCCAGTCATTTTCCAACTCCAGAAATTCGGACCGCTTTCTGTGTCCATCAAAAAGAATATATCGAGGCCATCCAAAAAGTGAGTGGTTGCGATATCTATGTTGATGAAAATCCAGACCCCGAACGCTGGCATCAAATTCAAATTATCGGATACGATCCCGTTCGACGTGAATTAACGCGACGGATTTTTGAAAGACTTTTTCGCGACCTTGAACGATCACGTAAAGTTATTACGGCCAATGAACTACAGAAAACCAGCGAGAATTTAAAAGCCGAGCTTTTGAATCAAATTAAGCGCGACGGAGACGCCATCTGTAAAGAATTAGGAATGCAGAATGTGCATCCTGAGATTCGACAAGTGATGGGCTCGCTACGGTACCGGTACTCTTATACTCAAAATCAATATTTTCACTGTGCTGAAGTCGGTTGGTTTGCAGGTTTGCTAGCCAGCGAACTTGGTGTCGATATTAAAAAATCGCGCAGATCCGGCATGTTACACGATTTAGGTAAAGCCCTTGATCACGAACTGGACGGCAGTCACGCGGTTATTGGTGCCGATTTTATTACGCCTCGAAATGAAATTGAAGAAGTCATTCATGCGGTCCGGGCCCATCATTATGACGTGCAACCCGAATTTGATATGGATTTCTTAGTGATTGCGGCTGATGCGATCTCGGGCGGTCGTCCCGGCGCGCGCCGAAGTACGATGGAGACTTACAATCAAAAAGTCACTGGTCTGCAGGAAATTTCAAAGCGCCATAACGGAGTGACCGATGTGTTCGTTTTAAATGGTGGTCGCGAATGCCGCGTGCTCGTGAATTCTAAAATGGTCGATGACCTTGGCGCATTGAAAATTTCACAGCTGATCGCGAAAACGATTGAAGATGAAATGCAGTACCCAGGCCAAATTAAAGTGGTCGTTGTGCGCGAGACTGTTGTTTCAGAAAGCACGGCCAGCAAAGGCAAATTCGATCGATGATTTCACGGCTTACTTGTGGAATTGTCATATTTGATGAAGCAAGTGAGATTCAGAAATTAATCCCCCGATTACAGCTTGAACTTTCCGAATATGAAATCGAATGGATATTCATTTTAAACCACGAACAAATTGACATTCGTCAGCCGATAAAAAAATGGCTTAACACCCACTTGCCATCCGCAATTATTATCGAGAATCCGGCAAACAACTTAGGGACGGCCCGCCAGCTTATTCTAACTTCCGCCACCAACGAATTTATTTACATGACAGACCCAGATATTGAAACTTCCACCGGAAGCGTTCGAGCGCTATTGGTGGCTGCGGGCTCCAGCGATCAGGATGTTGCTAAACTAAAACATGAATTTATTATGGGTTACGGTGGTCAAGTTTTACATCAATCGGAAAATAAAATTTTACAGTCGACATTTACTTTATTAGCGAAGCTATCCCGATTCTTGCCATTTGCTTTCCAAACGCAAAATCATGCGCTTGAAAAATGGGTAGATCATATTCCAACATGCCATTTACTTTTGAAAAAATCAGAAGCCGTAAAAATTGGGGGCTTCTCGTCTTCATTCGATCGTTGCGGTGAATATCTTGATTTTACCCACCGGGCCAGCGGCCATCAATTTCGGTTTATCTATTTGCCTGGCTCTCGAGTGATTCACTGGCAAAATATGACCCTAATGGGTTGGGTTAAAAAGATTTTTACTTATGGGCGGGTTCAAATCTTGACTCAGAAAAAAAAATTAAAACATGGGTTAAGACCTTACCGTCTTATACCATTACTAGCCCTTTGCGTTTTTGTTATCGCCAGTTTCTATTCAGTTCAGTTTTTTATCTTAAGCGTATTTAGCATCACAATTATGGGCCTTTTGAATCCAGGATTTTTTGGCCTGGCTATAACTATTTTTAGTTTGTATCTTCGTTGCCAATGTTTTTAAAGATTCCCATGATCCATCGTTTGAATTGTTATCAACGATGATGATATGCAGGGCTGATTCCAGGTAAAGCTGCAAAAATTGGGCGGAAAATTCGCATAGTTCGCTAAAAATAAGCGGAATGGCTTTCTCTTCATTATAGCACGGTATAACCAAAACAAAACTGGATTTATCAGACATGAACACCTAAGATAGTGGCAAATGAAAGATGTGTCCATTGACATTTTAAAGGCAAAAAACCTTCAAATGAATACCCACTATTATTACCGGTATAAATTTTTACCGAATGAAACTTTAAGTGCGTCAGATCACGAACGGCGCTTGCAAAAAGCCAAACAGAATACAACTTCAACATTGTTATTTGATTTCACCGAGTTAGCCATCTGGCCACAATTACCGGGCTTTATTCTAAATCATACTTTTATGAACCATTATCTTATTCGACCCGATCAAATCGAACAGGCAAAGCAACTTTTAGGTTGCTCTATTAGTTCGCTTATTATCGGTCTAAGAAATGAAAAAGACGCTCAAATTTTCGCCGAACATTCTTCAATTTTGCAATCTGGTTCAACCTTGTTATTAGCGCCAACGACGACTCGCGATCTGAATGTTTTAATTCACTTCGCACAGAGCCTGCCAAGCGAAATGAATGAATCATCAATTTTCTGGGACTTTAAACCTTACCAACCAACTATAAAGAACAGCCTGACCATCAAAGATATCGTTTCAACAAAGTTCGCGTTCCGCCGTTTGCCAGGACTTGAACTTTGGAATAGCTCGATCCCTGAGAATTACGAATTAGAACCGATCGCTCAACCGTCTTGGCAGTTTAGAACGCCGAACCGTCAAGTTTTACTCAGCATCATCATTCCATCATTTAATAACATCACCTTTCTAACCAATGTGATCGCGCATCTGATCAAACAAGATTTACCCGCTGAAAATTATGAAATCATTGTGGTCGAAGACGGTGGCACGGATTCTACCTGTTCGATACTTTTTGATTTATTTAAAATATTTGAACACAAAATAAATTTGAAAATGATTTACTGGAGCAAAATTCACCCGGTTAAAGGAAAACAAGATTTCTTCCGCGCGGGCTTGGCCCGAAACCTAGCTAACCAATATGCCGAAGGCGATTTTTTATTTTTTCTAGATTCTGACATGCTGACTCCGCCCGATTTTGCCCGTCTTTGCATTAAGCATTTAGAAAAATTCGATGTCATTCAATTTGAACGTCACCATATAAAGCAAGATTTGAGTTCACTTAATCCGCAATTCCAAAGTATAAAAATGAACTCAGATACTTATATCGAAGAAGTAAATTACTGGTCGCGGTTATTCAGTAGTCCCGATTGGATGAGCCTTGAGAATCATTGAAAGTACACGTGCACCTACGCCTTAGGAGTTCGAAAAGGGGATTTTTATGAAATGGGACGATTTAAAAAGTATTATACTTCTTACGGCTTTGAAGATACCGACTTAGGATATGAATTTTCTTTACGTAAGAAAAAATCATTTCTTATACAGACTCCGTTGTTGCATTTGACGGCCTACGATCAAATGCAGTACAAAAATTCAAAAATAAAACGCCTTCAACTATTAAGAAAAACGGCTGGTTTATTTTATCTGCAACATTTAAATCCAGAAATATATCACGCCTTCGGAAACTTCTATAGCTTTGAAAAACCGATCCGCCATTCAATTCGGGATCTGATTTCTTAAACGCGATCGCCGCGTTGATTTTTTTTAATGGTCTGAGAATCTAATTGCTTCAGCAGCATAAATCTTTTGTTTTTAATCGCGCCGGTAAGACTTTGAAATAAATGCGACCAGAATTGATGTGTTTGTTTTTTCTGGCGGTAATACCCAAACCAGAAAATGTAATTAAGATAAATTGCAAAAAAATGCATTAATTTCGATTCAGTCCATTCCGCTTGCTTATTCTGCATCAGATCATCCTGATTAGGATAATGAATTTCAGAAATTGCTTTGCCTTCGCCTTGCTTGAGCAGTTTCTTGGATAAGCTGATCAGCGTTTCATTCGTTCGGTGTAAAACGCTTAATTCTGATAACTCGATTCTTAGGTCATGCTGATTGGCTTGTAAAAAAACTCAAGCTCGCTTCCGCCGTAGATGATAGTGTCATTAAAGGTAATTTTATATTCTTCCAAGAAGGATGCTTTAACTGAAAAATGCACGCCAATAAGATAATGCGAGCGAAAACCTTCTTCGTGTTTCACGCCTTCATACAGCCAGCGCATCTGTAGTACGTTATACAGCCGATCAAAATACTTTGCATGACTTTCTAAATGGTAAAGACCACCCAGCGCAAAAAGGGCCAGATTTTTTAGATGATGCTGAAAGTGCAGCTGTAATAGATTTTTTGAAGATAGCTCACAGTCGTCATCTAAAAAGACTAGCAATTCAAACTGAGCAGCCAGAATTCCTGCATTGCGAGCCCGATTCACCCCCGGGCGGTCAATGTAGATCAGTTTCATTTGCAGCTGTGCCCATTCATCACTTGTTTGAGATAACTTTTCTTTTAATTGTTCATACGGCAGCGAAGATTCTGCATTAACGATTAATATCACTTCTCGTGCGAAATCGCCCTGCTGAGACTTGATTGAATGAAGCAAATACTGAAGATTAAATGAATAGCCCCTAGTTGGAATAATGATTGATAGACCATTCATCATAGCTTTTTTAGAATCCGTTGTTGATATTGAAACTGGCTGAACCAGTAGATTTTAAAAAATGGATACAGAAGATAACTAAGTACGAATCTTCGAATAAAATAAATAACGTCCAAGATAAAACCGTAACTTTTGAAGATAGACATGAGAATGGCATGCCGTACCGGATAATAGCTTGCCCTGATGATGCGATCAACCGCATAAAACAAGTCAACAGCTAGTCCGTAACTTTTAAACACACTCATTAGCAAAATATGCCTCATAAAATAATAAGTTTTAATGAAAACTACTTTCGTACTTAATATAAAATTGAAAGAATCCACGAAGAAGCCGTATGATTTGTAACCCGTCATCAGCGAAGAATGTCGTAATCTAAATAACGCAGGTTTAAATATTGTTTTTTGAAATCCTAAAAATGCAAATAATTCATAAAGCCGATTTAGCCATAGAAAATGTGAATTTTTAAATTGCTCAAGTGGATTTAGTAAAGCCGTGAAAAAATTAATTATAAAAAAGGGTAAAATGGTGATTTCCGTGCTTTCCATACTTTCCACCACTCGCGCATGTTTTTTAAATGGCCTAGAAAGAACTAATTTTTCATAGTTTGTACTCGATAAAAACAACTGACGCTTCAGCTCGGGTTCACTGTAGATAAGCGATTTCGAACGTGTCTCTAGACAAACCAGTGTAAATCGTTCTGACGGAATTCCTAGTTGGCTAAGTTTTTCCAGCACAAGCGCGAAATCGAACAATCGATGCGCCAGCACAAAAACCTTAAAATTTAAATTCTGCTCAACGCAAGATTTGATGTAGTTTTCTTCTTCTATCGATACATACTTGTGAACTAAGTAACCGCAGAGCTGATCAGTCTGTTCGGGCTGCTGCAAAGTTTTCTCGACACCCATTGCAAATTGCAAATTTCGCCGCAATTGTTTGCCAAATTTATTCGTAGTTATTGAAATTTCTTGTTCGCTGGTTTGTGTAAATTCAGAATAGGCGAAGACTTCACGCGCATGCAGTAGCCCCGTGCTGCTAGGTGCCGGTTTAAGGTCAGAATAAAAAAGCTTATTTTGATTCACGGCTTGTATATTATCAACAATCAACTGGAAGAAAAGCCCTAAATGTTGATTTAGTTTGAAATAAAATTAAATTGAAAGAAAAAAATATTAGTGAAATGCTTATATTTGATGAAATTTAACCGCTTTTTTTTGATTATATCTGCGTTGTGCTTGCTCGCTGTCGGATGGCAGTCGTTCATTACCTCATCTGAATTTTGGCTGATTTACGCATCAAAGAACCTGATCTACTTTAACAGTGACTGGGTTTCTTTGTTTATGAAGCCTCTGTTCAATACCCTCTTATTTACGTTTCATTTGGTACCGCTCTCTGACGCAAGCCATATCCAATTGGTTAAATTATTCTTTGCCATCAACGGCGCTTTACAGTTCGTTATTTTATACAAAATATTGGACCGGGTCATTGCGGATAAGGATTGGATCGCACTACCGCTGACCTGGCTGTTGTTACTAACCCCGTACTACTTAACTCACTATTTCAGTGTGCGAAGTGACCAGCTTGCTTTGACGGTTTTCTTGTATTTTATCTTTGTTAATATAACCACGTACAAATTTAGCTCGGCGTGGAACATACTGATTATCATTTTATTTCCGATGATCGGCTTTAAACATATTTATTTTTCAGCGCTAGCCTTAGTATTGATCCAATACCGAAAAACGTTTTCATTTTTTCTTGTTTCAACTAAAAACGAAAAATTTTACTTATTTTTACTGTTGGCCGGTGTCGTCATCTGGGTGGCGAATTTAGCTATCAAGTCATTCGGTTATTTTCTTTCAAGCTTTCAAAGTTTTAAATCTTCAAGTTTTGAAATTATTCAGCTGGCACAGATTGAATTTTTATTTTTACTTTTATCTAGCCTTTGTTTTCTGAGTGCTGACTTTCGTGAATTTCTTAGAAGAAATCATCTAAAAAAATGGTCGTGGATGCAATTGCTGGTTATCATCATCGTTCTAATACATCCGCAAAAATTTAATTTTTTTATCGCAAGCTTGACACCGATTTTCTATTTATCTGGCGCTTTTTTCTTAATATTTGTCATGGAGAAAAGGGCACGACTTTTTAAATTTTTTTTCCCCGCAGTGATTGCGATTCAAGTCGGACTCTTATTTTACGCAGCAAATTTTTTCCCGCTTTTTACAACGAATTCAAGCCAGCTGGTCACAATTAAAAAAATCGCTCACGTTCTGCAAGGATCCCATTTTTCTTATTTAGATGGAATGGGTGCCCTGCCCCGTCAAATTAATACGGGCTGCTTTGTTTCCCCGGATGATTTTCAGTCGAACGAAGCCTGCGTTACGCAAATCAAACGCTCGATCCCGGATTCAGTGATCATGACCAATCGATTAATGAGTTTAAATTTCGAGCCTTCGCTTCTACTGGAAGCGGGTTACACCGAAATCGGACCGAACTTTTTTATTAAGAATTCTTTAGTGGAAAATATAAAAAGTCGACAAAGCCCGGCTGATCTAAATTGGCCGCCTCCGGTGATTGTATTTGCGCCATCATTTATTAATTAAATTAGTCGTCCATCTTTACGCAAGTGATTGAAGCATAGCGGGATGGTTGTGAATATGGAGCGGTCGGCATCTCCATGGCAAAATTATCTAAAGCTGTATTAGTCGGATTGGGCGGCAACGTGACATGGCCGCCATTGCTTGGCTGGGTTTGACAATCTTGAACTAAGGTATAAATGGCATTCAATTCACCGCTTAAGACCGTAATGCTTGTCTCAAAGTTAGCTGAAACTTGCGACCACTTACCGGCGAACGCACTTCCAATTCCGATTTCAGTTCCACCTTTTCTTAATTTAACTTTAAATGAATCAACTGCAAATCCTACGGCCGAGATCGCGCATTTATATCAACCGGCCTGAGCAAACCTAAACCCCTGCCCAGCGGAAGTTATTAAACTCGTATCATCGTCAACCAAGTTCAGTGGTCGTATTGTATTGTTCCCACAAGTTCCTCCGGCCGCTGCGCTGGTTGCGCCGCTTGCACCTTCATGAAAAATACCAAATTGTCGCCCGACGGAAGTTGAATTTCTAATAATTTGAATATCGTACTTAGCCGGTGGCGTTCATGTTGTATAAAGCGGCCAGGTGGGACTTGCCACCTGCCTATAACTTGTCTCCATTGAATTTTGATATTTATTCTGCGACGAACCATTATAGGCCAAACGAACGGTGATCTTAATCATCGTATTGGGACTGCCTGGATTTAAAGGTTCCCACACCGTACTAAAACCAATCGGGCATTCATCAACACCAGTCCCAGTATTTGCGTTTACTCCAGGCTGCTGGAAATTCGAACATTCAGCTCCACTTTCAGTGAACCCGGTCATGCCCGCGGCTGGGAATCGAACATTTATACCATTTTACGGGTAGTATAACCAAAGACGTTGGACACCACTGTTACAATACCCCGGACTCTGGGTAATACAATTCATTGTGTTATTTTCACTAAGAGTCGCCGTCCAAGATTTATTATCCGTGATCAAAGACATGTGTCGGTTTTTTAATTCGTTCAGTACACTTCGTATCTGAACTCGCTTTTGCTCGTACTGCATGTTTACAAGTAAGTTCGTAATTCCCAGTGCGATAATACCCACTAAGCCTGCCGCAACTAAAACTTCGACAAGTCCAAAGCCGGATTGAGATTCTAATGCTTTATCAAAATGAGATGCTTTTTTACGTTTTAACAGATGAATCCCCTAATTATATTAGAATAAACGGGGGGGGTTAATCAGCTCGCAAGGTAATTTATTCTTCCAGCAAAGATCGAGACTTTTACGTCTCGATCTAGGATGAAGTTATAAAGAATTGTTTAGATTTTATCTTGGTATTCTTGCTCGCTAAAGTCATCAACTAGGATCGCATCGTAACGAACCCGGTCCGCCTCTGATAAAAGTCTGTATTCGTCTTCCGAAATAATTTTTCTACCTAAAGCATCATCCCAAGACGCTTTGCCTTTTTTCTTAGGGATTGAGCCCGCTTTGATGGCTGAACGAATCTTACGTTCTGCAGCCTCTGCTTTAGTTACGATAGTGAACGCGTTTTCTAAACGTGCCGTTTGATCAATATCGGCCCTGGCTTTCACTTTATCAATTCCGTGCGACTTCTCGCCGACCCAGTATATTCCTGAAGTCATGCGGTCTCGCTGAGGTCCAGCTGTCATCATTGAAGTTGATATCAGATGTGACCAACCATCGGTCGCCTGCGAGCCAATTGAATTAATCCTAGACCACGCTCCTAAAACACCTTTAAAGAACCAGCGTAAGCCGGGAATTTTAAGATTATCGAATAACCCATCAAAACCACTTTGGATGTCGGCCATTGAATCTTTCATAAAGAACTGCACATACGGAAGATCTTCTTCACGCTGCCCGTCTTCTTTAAACCGTCTTAACACACACATCGACATATACATGTTCGAAAAAATATCTGCGAAACGTCCCGTGATTTTTTCTTTCATCTTCAGCTGTCCACCTAAGGAACCCATGGCAATATCGGCTAAAATTGCGAAAGTTGCTGACGCCCAATTTAAGCGGCGATAGTGAATTCGAATCTTCGGATGAATTCCCGACGGAGTTGCGGTGATATACCCACGCGAAAGCGATAATAGAATTGAACGACACATATTTCGAACGACGTGTCCGATGTGGCCCCAAAAAGCCGTATCAAACCGTTTTACATCTTTGGCTTCAATCGCCGCGACTTCATCAAACGCATACGGATGGCAGCGAAGCGCACCCTGACCAAAAACAATCAGCGTTCGAGTCATGATATTTGCACCTTCAACGGTGATTCCGATTGGTGTTGCAATATATCCTTCCGCAATTAAATTTCGCTTACCCAGTGAAATCCCCGCGCCACCCATGATATCCATTGCATCGTTCACGACCTTACGACCCATTTCGGTCGCTTGATACTTCATCATGGCCGTTACAACGGGTGGTTTTAAACCTTTATCAAGTGCACCCAATGTAAAACGTCGCATGGCTTCGATTGCGTAAGTGCTTGCACCGATTCGTCCCAAGGGTTCTTCAACGCCCTCAAATTTACCAATACTCACACCAAATTGTTTTCGTACGAGCGCATGCGACGAAGCCGTTCGGAAAGCTAATTTACATCCACCGGTCGATTGCGCCGGTAAAGAAACTCCGCGGCCTGCCGCTAGACATTCCATCAACATTGACCAACCTTGGCCACAACCACCCGCACCGCCGACAACGGCGTCTTCAAGACTAACAACGACATTTTCTCCTTGAGTGGGACAGTTTTGAAATGGAATTGTTAATGGATCATGACGTCGACCTAGCACAACCCCCGGCGTATTCGCAGGGATCAGTCCGCACGTGATACCAATATCTTCACCGCGGCCTAATAAATTTTCAGGATCTCTTAAACGAAATGCTAAACCTATCACCGTAGAAATAGCCGCCAAAGTAATCCAGCGTTTATTCCAATTAAGACGGATATATAATTTTCCGTCTTCACCGCGGAAGACAACTCCCGATGCTGAGATTGAACCGGCATCAGAACCGGCTAGTGGTTCAGTTAAACCAAAACACGGAACTTCTTCGCCTTTTGCTAATCGCGGAAGCCAATATTTTTTCTGCTTTTCGGTCCCGTAGTGAATCAGTAATTCAGCCGGGCCTAATGAATTTGGAACCATGATTGTGATCGACAATGGCAATGAACGAGACGCCACTTTCATGACGACTTCCGAGTGCGCCATGTTCGAGAAACCTAAGCCGCCGTATTCTTTCGGAATGATCATTCCTAAGAATCCTTTCTGCTTAACGAAATCCCAAACATTTTCAGGCATATCACGGTTTTTCCAAATTTTCCATGGATCACAAAGTTTACAAAGCTCTTCAACCGGGCCATTCACAAACGCTTCTTCTTCTTGCGTCAGTTGACCATAAGGCTCATCGAGTATTTTTTGAAAATCAGGCTTACCTGAGAAAAGATCTTTTTCGATCCACACGACTCCGGCTTCAAGCGCAGTTCGCTCCGTTGCCGAAATTTGGGGAACGACACCTAACTTATGCATGATCTTCATCACAAAGCTTGAGATGAGGATTGTTCGAATGGGTTTGATTAAGAAAAGTAGCATGATCACAGCATAAATCGCGATGACATCAAACGAAGCACCGAAACCGGCCAGAATAACAAGGCCCGCGATCGCCCACACAATCAGTGGAGACCCTAAGTAGCCGATGATTAATAAGGCAAAAATTGAACCTAGAATCCAAGCCCAAAGTGGCCCATTATTTAGGAAGTAACCGAGATATCCACTGAATGATTCCACAAAGATGCTCCTTTTATAGTAAATAGCTGATTCATTACTATTGGAGCACGGGTTATTAGACCTGGCAAGTCGAGCTAAAACTCTAGTTTCAGAGAGGTTTTTTAATTTTTCGACAAAAAAAACGCCCTACTTAGTGTAGAGCGTTCTTAATAGATGATTGTACTAAACTACGAAATTACTTCGTGTCTGTAGTTGCCGGTGCTGTTGTAGCAGGTTGAGCCATCGTTGCATCAGCAGATGGAGCAGCAGCCATTTGTTCTTGAGTTGCAGTTGTTGCAGTCTCAGAAGTTGTAGTTGCAGTTGTTGAAGTCGACTCTGGAGTGTTTTTTGAACATGTGAAACCTGTTGCAAAAGACAAAGCAAATATTGCGGCGATCGTGATTTTTTTCATGATGATTTCCTTTCGGTTGTTATTGTTATTCATCAAAGCTTGACGAAATTCTCACAGATGGTCGCCTTTGTCCAATCACTTTTGACATCGTGAGCACCAGAAAGTTGTACGTCCCGATTGTACGATCGATTTAATTTTACTGTCGCAATTTCTGCACAATTCATCGGCCTTTCCATAAACAAAAAACTCATCTTGAAACTGTCCACTATTTCCGAAACTATCTCGGTAATTATCGATGGTAGAACCACCCTTTTCAATCGCGGCTTGCAAAATTTTTTGCGTCCATTTCCAAATCAAACTATAACTCTCTTTACTTACTCTTGAACAGTTTTTAAGCGGCGAAACATGGGCTTGATACAGAATCTCACTTGCATAGATATTACCCACGCCAACTAAAAGTTTTTGACTCATTAATGCCGTTTTGATCGGACTCTGCAATTTTTTAAAAGTTTCAGTGAGTTCTTCAAAGTTTGTATGGTTAGAAAGAGGCTCAGCTCCGAAGCCGGTGAATCGTTTTTCAAAGTCTTTTTTATTGAAGCATTCGATAAACCCAAAACGCCGGGCATCTTCGTAGATTAAAAAAACATTAGGTTTAAATTCGAAAGCTAAGTGATCGTGCTTTCTTCGCAGCCAGCCATGCTCTTCGACCCGCCAAGAACCGGTCATTCCTAAGTGCGAAATAAAATAAACCTCATCAAGTTCAAACACGATGAATTTTGCTCTTCGAAAGATTCGGTGAATATTCTGATTCACCAATTTCTTTAATTTCATTTGCGGGATCGCAAAACGCAGATCTTTGCGATAAAACGACCAGCTTATAATTTGAAATGGGGGCTGTAATATTTCATTTAAATTGCGACAAACAATTTCCACTTCAGGTAGTTCTGGCATGGGTACTTATCCTTTTGAAATTTTTGAAGTTTTTTTTCGGAAAAAGTTCACATGAGCCCGGCTTGCACGATCTCGATCCAATACTGATCAGGGTCTTTAATGAACGCGATCGATTTCATTGCGCCTTCGTTTAAGCGTTTTTGAAAATTGACGCCTAATTTTTCAAACCGCGAGCACGCGGCCGTGACATCAGGTACCGAAATACAAATATGACCAAAACCACGGGGGTCTGTGTTCCCGTTGTGATAGGGATTTTCAGTACTTTTTTCAGTGCCCCAGTTATGCGTAAGCTCTAAAACTGATTCGCGACCAAATGTGTAATTTGCGTTGGCGTTATTGTCCGCAGGAATACTAAATCCTTCCGGAACATAGGCCAAAAAGTACAGCGAAAATTTCCATTCCGCAAAATCAAGCTTTCGCAAAAGCTTCATGCCAAGAATTCGCGTGTAAAAGTCTAGCGTAGCTTCTGGATCTTTAATTCTTAGCATGGTGTGATTAAAGACGTACTTTTGAGTTTCTACGTCTGGATTCTGACATATCCCTGGAACTTGATTCATTGTCATTCGATTCTCCCACTTTGTAATTTTAATATATCCACAATATATCGGCACATAGCTTCACTTAGATCAGCTCAATTGACAACTCATTAAAATTCTAAAGTTGGAAAGTTTCTTAGTTGAAAACTTATCGAAGCCATAAACGTGTCTATCACAAAGTGGCTAAAAAGCACCGAGCGACCTAGATATTAAGTTAGCAAATTGCATAGAAAAAAGCGGATCAGTATGACGCTTTTGTATTACAAAAAATCAATAACTAGTTAATTCTTTCATAACTGCAATGATCTTTAGTCCAAACTATACCCGACAACGTGTTGAAATGGGACCTGATGTAATTGATTGAATCTTTTGTTACGCGAGCCGTGATTGCGTCAGCGCGTACAATCAACCCAAAACGATTGATCGATTTCACCGATCCCTTTAGCGAGGTGCCAATTAATTCGTGTTCTGAAGTGTACAAGCCATCGTAATCGCCGAACATATTTTCTTTACGCTGAATTTTGTGACCTGCATTCAGACTGAAAAATTGATAGATAATAAGATTGGTTGTATCTTTATCCAGATTATAAATAGCCATAGACTGACCATCCGAGTTTAAAAAATTCTCTTGGACAATTTCAATGCTTTGGCCGCAACTTCCATTGATTTTCTGAACAAGCGTGTACTTGCCGACTAAATCAACTACTTGCAACTGCTGCGCGTTCAACGACAACCCAATAGCCGAAATTAAAAGAAATAAATTGATTTTCAAAGACATCTCACACCCACGTTTATTCTGTTTTAATGACTGTGCGCTTGATAGCCCATGATTCAAACCAAAGCAATCTTCCATTAAGCTATCTAGCTAGAAGCGTTCCAGATCTACAGCCAAATTCATTTGATTTGGAAGTAAACCTGTGACTAAGCAATTTACAACAAGCCGCTGACGGTCACCTTACACATCCACTGAAATTTGATTTTGGAACACAAAACGTCACAGTGTCAGAATCATTACAGATGAAAACATTTTGAAAGACCGCTATACTTTGAAAAGTTTGAATTCAATCTAAACAAAAAAATAAAGAATGCAGGTTTGTATGAAAATATTATTAATAACTTTAAGCTTGATCTTGGCAGTCGGTTCAATGGCACAAGCAGACACCTGCGGCAGCGTTGACGAAGCCATTTCAACCACTCGAGAGATGTTGCGCCAAACTATTATTTCAAAATCAAAAAAGGGCCAGCTTACAGAACAAAAAGCGGCTCAAATCTTGTCGGCATTAATTTCATATAAACTTGAAACTGCGAGATTAAATGATGAAGAGCGTGCGGCTCTTCAAGAAGAACTTGAAGGCGTTTGCAGCGTACTGTAAAGGAAGATTGTGGATTTACGAAATCTATGAGACGTGCGGTTAATAACAGCCTGAGAGGACTACTCTAGCGCAAGGGCTCTCCTGTGATTAAAATCTTTCATTCCGAAAAACATGAGCTAGCGCAAAACTGCCGTGAAAAGCGGTTTTATTTTGATCCCTAATTTCTTCAATTTCAAAATAAAAAATTGTTAGGTCGGTAGAATTAGCATACTTCTAAGACAGCCTAACAATCTCAATATTATTTAGCTCGGCTTCAGCAGTCCCAATCTTGCAATTAAAAGTCGAACGAAAAGACGTGAACTATCGTGAATAGAAATGAGATTCAATTTTAGTCGGAACCCTCTGAAATCACGAATTATTTTTTATAACCGTTTGTTATTATTTACGTATTTGTTTTTGCTTTTTGCGCATCGGGTAGTTCTGGTATAGGGCACTTATACTTTTGAAAACATTGAAGGTTTGGCGCCAGTTGATCTGACTATACAGAAACGGGGCCTAATTAACCTATCGCCTTTTGAGAACCACATCGCAGTACATTTGTTCGTGGAGCGCGAAGTAAATCATTTCGAAGCCATGATGAACCCAAAGTTCATTGACGACCTCAACAACGCCCATCTTGTAATCTCGAATATGATCAAAGAACGAATAATCATTGAAAACTAAAAGTCCGTCTTTTTTTATTTTACGAATTGCGACCTCAGCATCCAGCTTCGCTGAAGCATAAGTATGATCAGCATCTATGTAAAGCCAATCAAAAGTTTCGTCGACAAAACCTTTGAGCATGTCCCAAGAATATCCCTCATGGTAAACGACTTTTATCCCATTGGTCCGGCCTGAAAGTTTCGTTTTTGCTTCGTCTAAACACACCTGTCTCATATCGATCAGGTGAAATTCGATCGGATCTGTGATTTCGACAATGTCTACCGAGAAGTCACCGTGCAAAATTCCGATTTCAGCGCAAACTGCCTTCTTGGGGAGATACTCTAAATGGGCTTTCCGATTTTCCAGAAGCTTACAATTTTGCACATGCTCACGTTGAAGCGGGATTGCAGCCTGGTAACTTCGAGGAGTTACCAGGCCACCAAAAATGTCTCGCTCAGCTAGCTCCGCGCTTTTTTTCCATTTATTGGAACGCGCCGTTAAGTTTTTTAATGCGTCTTTGAAAATTCTAAATTCCATACTTCCGTTCCTTCAATGTAAAAATTTAAGAAAGTTTTCCGGGGCATGCTCAAAACGCTTGTCGCACTTTGCTGTACAAAAATAGTACTCAGCACCCCTTAAAGATTTTCTTTGCTCAATGTCCGTAAGAATACCACATTTAACTTATGGCTTTCACCGTCTCTGCTTTATTTTAATAGAATATGCATTTTATTTAAGGCTTTAACGACTGTATCGATCCATCTGTAAAAGTCACAGCTTTAAATTTGCTAAGTCGTCCCATCATTTGTCCCCGTTTACCAGGCTTCAAATGCAATATGTGATTATGTGAGATCTGAAAATTAAAGGACTATACCGATCGCCGCTTCCGATTATTTGCTCGCTCGTTGGCCGATTGCGTACTGTAGTGAAATTTAAGTCGTCTTTTAAACTGCACCAACAAATTACTTTCTAACTCATCAAGCATTGAATGTAATTTTTTTTCTTGCAGGCCCAACTTTTTCCGCAAGGGATCTGAAAATGCACTGGCAACAAGCGTGATAAAGGTTAAAAGTATTCCTACCGATAGAGTACTTACAAAGAGCTGGAAAACCGTCGGCTGAGGTGGGAAAATTGTATAGAAAGTTGTACCTAGGCCATCACCTAAAAAAAACTGCGAAGCCGCTTTATCTTTGGCCATTCGCTTGGCAATTCGATCCCCGATACCTAAGACGCCCAAGGTTTTATCACCAAAATAAATCCAGCCGACGAACACCGTTAACAGCGAACCCGCCAAATCTGCCACTGACGCACGCGTAGCCGAATAATTTTCAAGCACTTCACGAAATTCTGCCGCGTAAGATACGCAAATTTTTTGGTTTATAAAAATTGTTTCAGTTAGATCCGGATGTTGATGCATCAGTTTTAATAACTGATTTTCCTGTGTTGACGAACTCGAACGCCATTGCAGAAATTCTTTGGCAACCAATTGTTCAATTTCGTTCTGATATCCAGTTTTTATACTTGCCGGAATTTTTTGAAAGAAGAATGTCAACTGCTTAAAGCCCTGCTTATCAAACGCTTCAACAATTTTTTTCAAAGTCAAATAGGGTATCGACCATAAACTATTCAGTGGATTAGCCAGCACATCGCGCAAGAAGGATCGTTTCTGAATTTCAATCGTCTCGGCAAGTGAAAAATGGCCCGCAACAAACTTAGGAATTTTTTTTCGCAGTTCGGTCACATACTGACTAATGCATTCTTCGATGGCATAAGAAATTCGGTTAAAATTGTCTATTTGTTCTTTCGTCATTCTATGCTCCACCAGCACGCAAAATTCATCATGAGGTAACATCGGTTTCTAAGACAGTGACTAAAGTAGCCCTTAGTCCAGAATGCTAATGGAATACTAAAGCGCTGGTTCATTTTAAGTCGCTTTAAGACTTCAGACAATTTCTATCAAGTTTTTTAGATCTTTTTGCTGATGAGTTGGCGAAGCATTCGGGCTTTATTGTTTACAGCAAACACGTCTGACAAAATCATTACTTTAGTGGACATGGATAGATTGTCGTGTTTTCATTTCTACATGAATCTCGCAAATAAAAAGCCTCAACGAATTGTAATTCTTGGCAATTCTGGTTCAGGAAAGTCTTACTTGGCTTTGCAACTTTCCTCCAAACTTGGCTATGAAATTTTTTATTTCGACATATATTTTTGGGAACCTGGCGGTTTTAATAAAAAGCGTCCAGCAGAAGTCGTTCATTCCGAGATCAAACAGCATTCGCTGAAAGAAGAATGGATTATGGAGGGGGTTTTCGGGGATTTGGCAGCGACAGCTCTGCAGAATGCTACAACCTTAATTTTTTTGAACAAGAGTTGGGACGAATGCAGAGCCGCTTTACTTGAGCGCGGTTCTGAATCCTCTAAACAACTTGATCTTGTTTCAGCGGAAAATAGCTTTCAAGAACTCTTGATTTGGGCGGAAGCATATACGCGAAGAGAAAATTCTCGTTCTTTGAAAGGCCATTCCAAATTATATGCAGATTTTAGGGGAGCTAAATTCGAATTTCAAGATCGACAAAGTGTCGCCGATTTTATTTCTGATCTTTAAGGACAAACACAACTCCTTCAATTTGAAAAATTTTGAATTACGCACAATGCCGCCGTAAAAAGCGGCTTGTTTTCTTCCCTAGTTCGTACCTGCAAAATCGTTAATATTATTTCCTAAACGAAGTTCAACTTTGATGACGATCTTATACTGGTCGTTCATCGAGATCAGTATGACCTTAGGTTTGATTTTTCTATATTCTCCGGAAGCATTTGATTCAATCCTATCTTTAAAATCAAAAAGCGCTATCCTAAAACTCTAGATCAGCAAAACATCTTAACAAAATAAACGCACCTCTATTTCTATAGCTATTTATTTTATCTGCAATCCCAAGGAGAATTTTATGAAATCAATGATCACTTTTTTTTCTGTGCTCTTCAGCATGACAATCGCTTTAGCGCGTGGCGGAGCGATCATTCCCGGACGATTTATTATTTCGGTGCAAGAACAGCATAACCCTTCTGCCTTAGCCGCCG
Organism: Bdellovibrio sp.; assembly: GCA_043760925.1. Taxonomy (GTDB): domain Bacteria; phylum Bdellovibrionota; class Bdellovibrionia; order Bdellovibrionales; family Bdellovibrionaceae; genus Pseudobdellovibrio. The sequence continues at coordinate 269,183 of JAYUOK010000054.1, forward strand.
AACACGGAATTCGTCCTGATTTTATTTACTCTAAAGCTTTTCATGGATTTGCGGGCTCGATCTCCGAAGCGGCTCGTGCGGGGCTACTGAGGGATTCAAGAATTATCCGAATCGAGCAAGATCGAATCATTACCGCACATGAAAGCCAGTCCAACCCCATTTGGAGTTTGGATCGAATCGACCAAAGACAATTACCTTTCGATGGAATTTACACTTTTTTTGCTAGAGGAACCGGAATTAAAGCCTACATTATCGATTCAGGAATTAGATATGATCATCAAGAGTTTTCGGGGCGAGCTGTTTTTGGTTTCGACGCTTTTGGCGGAAACGGTTCCGACTGTCACGGACACGGAACTCACGTTGCGGGAACCGTCGGTGGTAGAACTTTTGGCGTCGCCAAGAATGTGCAACTTATTTCAGTTCGAGTCCTTGATTGTGCTGGCTCAGGATCAAACAGTTCCGTTATTGCCGGAGTCGATTGGATTGCAAGCAACCGTGTCGGCGCTTCGGTTGCTAACCTTTCATTAGGCGGTGGAACTTCGAGCGCGCTTGATACATCCGTGAAAAACTTAATTGCGTCAGGCGTGACTGCGATCGTGGCCGCAGGAAATGATAATGCGGATGCATGTCTTTACTCACCGGCTCGTGCGTCGGCCGCTATTACCGTCGCGGCAAGCAACAGCAATGATACGAAAGCTTCATTTTCGAACTGGGGAAATTGCGTGGATTGGTTTGCTCCCGGCGCTAGTATCACGTCAGCGTCGAGCTCTAGCCCCACGGGAAGTTCAGTCATGAGTGGTACCTCTATGGCCGCACCGCATGTTGCTGGAACGGCCGCGCTCTACTTAGAAAATAATCCCACCGCTACGCCAACCGCGGTTCGTGAATTTCTTTTTTCACAAACGACTAAAAGTATAATTGCGTCTGCAAACACGGCAAACAATCATCAGCTTTATTCTAAGTTTAGTAATACAAGCACGGGGGATACAACTGTGCCCGCAGTTTCGATCACCAGTCCCACGGACGGCGCTACGGTCAACCGAAGAACATATGTAACTATACAAGCTTCGGCTAGCGATAATGTTGCAGTAGTTAAAGTTGAATTTTACGTAAACAATAGTATAACATGCACGGCTTCTGTAGCGAATTTTTCTTGCTCTTGGTATGTACCTAGAGTCATTGGCGCATCTTATAAACTTCAAGCTAAGGCTTATGATGCCACCGGAAATTCAACTTGGTCTTCCCCTGTCACCGTTACTGCAAGGTAATCGAATGATAATCGAAGGCTAGCGTGTGAATTCAGGCAAGCGGCACTTAACCTTTCGAAAGTAAAAAACTAGGTATGCACGACTAGCGAGTTTTGTTGAGTGAAGCTAGACCCAATTCAGAAAGTGTTCGCTCACGAACGCTTTCTAGCAGGTATACGAAATAATTTTTGTACCAATCCTTGTGTTCATTAAGCTCTAGACCCAGGTTTTGCGGATTATACCGGCCAATACCCATTGAAAACTTTTGTGGTGAGGTCACGTAAAAACGCATGCGTTTATCTGAGCTGAACTTATTGAAGTTCTGAATCCACTCGGCCGCGGGCATCGGCTTGCCAAAAAACGGATCGATTGAAACCCATCCTTGGTCAGGGGTATACGCAAGAGTTGCCACGTGAAAATCCCAAGTCCCCTCAGAAGTAACTGCTTTTCCAATCGCCCATACTTTTAATATCGATTCTTTTTGCAGACCCATTTTTAAAAGCATTAAATGTCCATACATCGCGCGACCAAAACAGTAACCAATTCGAACATTCGCGGGTTCATATTTGCTGATATGCTCAGTGCCCACGACCGTATGCGTTTGTATGACCTTCCACAGGCGCTGAGCCTCTGAATATCTGAGTTGGCTAGCTCGCTTTCCGGTTTTAGCAGGGCGGTAGTTATGCAGCTGATTGATCAGACTTAGATTGCTAGCTTGAATTTCTTCGTTGGAAAGATTTCTGATTTCATTTCTATAATGATTCCAAAGATCAACTTGGTATTCGGCGAAGGGCGTATTTGTACCGTCGTTTTGAGTACTTCTTGCAAAGATGCTAGAACAAACCATCAAAGAAATTAAAACAAGTATCATATTTCGCATTTAAGTCTCCACTTCGATCAATTTCGATTAGATCGCAATTCGAGGTGATTTTTAGCTTTAAGCAAGATCTCAGTCAATCAGGCTGTAATAAATTCGCTAGAAGCGCTCAACGTCGAGTAAAGCTTTCTTAAATCCATTTATTGGAATTATCTGTACCGTCGAACTTAATGAATTTGTTGTTAGGCTGAAGGGGGAACAAGATATGATGATGATGAAAAAAAATCGTAGCTAAATTCCGCATTCTAATAGGAGCCATATGCTTTAAATTGTTTATTTTTGTAGCGATTACCTGATCTAAGAAAAGACGCGCCAAATTCGAGATTATTCGCTAAGGTCCCCGCTGGAGATAACGATGACTGATAATATTCCCGCGCAACCAAGCAATTCTTTTCGCATAATCATTGAGCTCAATACTCGAGCCAGCCGCATGGACACAAAATTACTTGAAGCTTTAAAAAATCAAAATGATGACATCAACTTTAAAAATATTTCTAGATCGGCCCTCAAAGAACTTTTTACGACCGGGAAAATTCAAATAAAAGGTCAACGCGCTAAGCCTTCGTCTGCTTTAGCTAAAGGCATTACATACGTCGATATTCTGAAAGGTTAGTTGTCAATTTAGGGGTCGTCCTCTAATCTTGATTCATGCAACCAAAAGAAAATAGTTTCTGGAACATTTTTTTCAATATCTTATTACCCGTCTTTATTTTGAATAAGGGCCATAAATATGGCTTAGATCCGCGCGCGGCCGTTTTGATCGCGCTGAGCTTTCCGTTATTTTTTACCTTGAAAACATGGTTCTTCTCGAAAAAAATTAATTTTGTTTCATTACTGGGCTTACTTAATGTCGTGGTTTCGGGAACTTTAACATTGCTTGCTTTGGGCGGAATTTGGTTTGCAATTAAAGAGGCCGCTTTCCCGCTGCTGATTGGCGCTTTTGTTCTTGGCTCAAGTTGGACAGCTAAGCCTTTCTTTCAAACTTTATTTATGAATCCGGCGACGTTCGATGTTGATAAAGTTCAGCAGAATTTAGAGACCGACCAGAAAAAAGAAGAATTCCTACATCTGATGCGCCAAACCACTCGCTGGCTTTCACTTTCATTTTTAATGAGCGCATTTTTAAATTTTGTTTTAGCGATTCGCATTTTTACTCCGCTTCCTGATTCGCTGACCGAAACGCAGAAGCAAGAACTAATCAATGAACAGTTAAGCCACATGACGCTTTATTCTTTAGGGGTCATCTTATTACCTTCGATGATTTTTTTAGGCGCGCTATTGTATTACACATTTAAAAAGATCAATCGCCTAACGGGCCTTAGCGCTGATGATCTTTTACTAAAAAGTTAACTTCACTACTGAATTCGGTATTCTGAATTCGGTATTCTGAATTCAGTATTCTGAATACGGAATTCTGAATACTGAATACTGTGTGTTTATTCTAGAAATCATAATCAGGTGGTGGTGGTGGTGGTGGTGGCGGAACCTCGCCAAAGCCCGTATCAAAACCACCCGGCGATCCGTAGCTTTCAAATACAGGTGGCGGTGGTGGCGGAATTTCTTCGAAGCCTTCCATCGGTTGCGGGATTGGTTGGTACTCGACGGCCGGCGGTGGGAAATCATCAAAAACCGGCGGCGGAGGCGCAGAATAATTCGGAGAGCTACCCGCTTTTGAAGAAGGCGATGCATTTTTCACCCAGCGATTTTGTCCACGCTTTCTTAGATCATAACGGGGCCGATTTTGGTTAAGCCCTAATTCTTCACTTTCAAGTTTAGAAATAAGTTCTTTATTTTCGCTAAAAACCTTGTTGCGGGTTCGAACTTGTATTTGACGGCTGCGCTCCATGCTTTCTGCGCGACGTTGTTTCTCTTTTATATCGGCCTGGTGTTCAGGTCCAAAATCTTGCGGCGATATTTGTTTTTTTTGTTTACGGTATTCGGCCGCACCGCGCTCGCGCAGAAGATCCCACTTTTCTTGTTCTTCTAAAAAGTTTCCGAGCCCTTTTTCTCTTTGGCTGTCGAAAACTTTTTGATTACTTTTTTCACCTTTGAGGCTTTTTAAACGCACTAAATCGTGGTTTGCTTGAAGTTTGAGCGACTGCAGAAGTTCTTGGTCGACAACTTCGGCCGCAGGCTCACGATTTTGCGCAAGCGTTGAATTTGAGAATAGAATGAAAGCTGTCATGACCGACAGTAAAAGACTTTGCATATTTTCATTCAGTATATATTCGGCAGAAGGTCCCAGCCCATTTGATTCTATTTAATGTAGGATGTTCTCGACCTTTGTCTTTACCTTGGCGCTGAATTAGGCTAGCGTTCTTGCCTATGGAAATCCTACAAAACATTCTGACCTTTTTTGCACAGACATTTATAATCGTACTCGCAATTATTGCCATCATCTTAACGATTGCAACACTTGCCTTTAAAGCGAGAAATCAAAAGACCTTTGAAATCGAGCTATTAAACGAAAAATATGAAGATCAAACACAGGCGCTAAAAGAGGCCATGCTATCCGATAGCGAAGCTAAAAAAGAACGTAAGCGCATTAAAAAAGAAGAAAAATTAAAAGAAAAATCGGGTTTTCCTGAGCATAAAAATCGAGTTTTTGTGATCGACTTTCTGAAAGGCGACATTAAAGCATCTGAAAGTGAAAATCTGCGCGAAGAGATTTCGACCATTCTTGGTGTGGCATCGATTCGCGACGAAGTTATTGTTCGAGTCGAAAGCCCAGGCGGCCTAGTGCACGGGTATGGATTTGCAGCCGCGCAGCTGATTAGATTACGTGATGCAAACATCCCTTTAACGATTTGCGTGGATCAGGTTGCGGCCAGTGGTGGTTACTTGATGGCCTGTACGGCGAATAAAATTTTAGCGGCGCCTTTTGCACTGGTTGGATCGATCGGTGTTGTCGCACAGGTGCCTAATTTCAATAAGCTACTTAAAAAACATAATGTGGAATACAAAGAATACACCGCGGGAGACTACAAAAGAACCGTCAGTATTTTCGGCGAAATCACTGAGCGTGGCGAAGCAAAATTTAAAGAGCAGTTAGAATTAACTCACGCGCTTTTTAAGTCTTTTGTATCTAGGTACCGTCCGAAGCTCAACATCGAACAAGTCGCAACCGGCGAATTCTGGTACGGCGAAATCGCCCTTCAACTGAACCTTGTCGATGAAATCATGACCAGTGATGAATACTTGTTGAAGAAGTCAAAAGAGCACCAGATCGTGAAGATTTCGTTCGAACAAAAGCCTACTTTATCGGATAAGATATCAGGCATCGTAACAAAAGCGGTCACTCTGACCCTGAATAAATTAATTGAGCAAAATAGCGTCACAAAAAGAATGTGACGCTTATAGCTAACCCTCCGGCTTCCTTTATTTTTCGCGCGCAGTCTTGTACATCTTGCTGTCTGTAAGGAGTGCTCACTTTGAATCCAGTTGTTCAGGTAAAAGATTTAGAAACCACATTCTTTTTGAAGTCAGGGCCTTTTAAAGCCGTGAACCGAATCTCTTACGACATCTATCAGGGTGAAACGATGGGTATTGTCGGCGAGTCAGGCTGTGGTAAATCGGTCACATCTTTTTCATTGATGCGCTTAATTGAAAAGCCCGGAAAAATCACAAATGGTGAGTTCTATCTGAACGGTCAAAATATTCTACAACTTAAAGAAAACGAAATTGAAGAAGTTCGCGGCGGTCAAATGGCCATGATTTTTCAAGAGCCCATGACGGCGTTAAATCCGGTTTTGACCATTGGTTATCAGATGGATGAACAAATCAAAAAACATATGCGCCTTAATGATAAAGATTCTCGTGATCGCGCAATCGAAATGCTACAGCTTGTAGGTATTCCTTCAGCTAAAGACCGCTATGCCGCTTACCCTCACCACCTTTCGGGCGGTATGCGCCAACGTGCGATGATTGCGATGGCGTTATCGTGTAATCCAAAATTTTTAATTGCCGACGAACCCACCACGGCCCTTGATGTAACGATTCAAGCGCAAATTTTAGAATTATTCCAAAGCCTTCAAGAAAAAATGAACATGACGGTGCAATTTATTACGCATGATCTTGGCGTAATTTCTGAAGTGTCAGATAAAGTCATGGTCATGTACGGAGGCCAAACGTGCGAGACCGGCCCGACTCAAGATATTATTAATTCCCCGAAGCACCCTTACACCGGCGCATTGATTCAGTCTCGGCCGCAACATGGTCACCGAGTTGATCGCTTAAAAACAATTGAAGGCTCGGTACCGGCGCCGCATGAATTACCGAAGGGCTGCCCGTTCGCAAATCGTTGTCCAAATGTATTAGCAGAATGCTGGACGATCAAACCGCCGCTTGAACCTTTACTTGGCAACCCAGCACGAAAGCTGGCTTGCTTTAACCCCCTATAAGGCCTCGAAAAAAAATGAGTGATATCATCTTAGAAGCCAAAAATATTAAAAAGTACTTCCCGATTAAAAAGGGTTTCTTCATGCGCGAAGTCGGTCAGGTGAAGGCTGTCGAAGACGTCGATTTTGTTGTTCGTCGAGGTGAAACTTTAGGCCTTGTCGGAGAATCAGGCTGCGGAAAATCAACTTTAGGTCGCACCTTAATTAGACTTTACGAGCCGACGGCGGGTGAAATTAAATTTGATGGGAAAGATTTTTTAAAATTAGGTGGCTCTGAACTTCGACAGAAACGCCGTGATTTACAGATGATCTTTCAAGATCCTTACTCTTCGTTAGATCCGCGAATGACCGTTGGTCAAATTATCGAGCAGCCATTTTTAATTCACGGATTATTAGCTAAAAAAGAACGCGAATTACGCGTGAAGCAACTGCTCGAAATGGTGGGATTAAAATCATCGCACATCAATCGCTACCCGCATGAATTTTCGGGCGGCCAACGACAGCGGATTGCCATTGCCAGAGCGATTTCACTTGATCCGAAGTTGATTATTTGTGACGAGCCCGTTAGCGCCCTGGATGTTTCGATTCAAGCGCAAATTTTGAATCTACTTAAAGATTTACAAAAACGTCTAAACTTAACTTATATTTTTATCTCGCACGATTTATCAGTGATTGAGCACGTTTGCGATCGAATTGCCGTCATGTACTTAGGCCGCATTGTGGAGCTTACAACGCGTGAAGAACTTTTCGCAAATCCGCAGCATCCCTATACGCAAGCCTTACTTTCTTCGATTCCGCAGATCGGGACTGGTAAGAAGAAAATGGCAAAAGTTTTGACCGGAGAAATACCATCGCCGATTAACCCGCCAAGTGGTTGTACGTTTCACCCGCGTTGCCCGCACAGTTTTGAACCTTGCTCGAAAGTAATCCCCGCGCTTGATGGGCCGACTGAGCACGTGAAGGCCTGTCATCTATATAATAATGCTTATGTAGATTTAATAAAGAAAACAAATTCAACAACACCAAAGGAGTTGTTATGAAAAATTTAAGTTTGCTACTTGTGACTGTTTTAATGGTCACGGGCTGCACCAAAAAAGAAGGGGCTGAATCAACTGCGGGTCAATCGAACGCATCAACTTCATCTTCTAAACTAACCAACAATGAATTAAAAATTGGTATTTCTCAAGAATTTGAGAACTTCAATCCTTTAATCGCTTCGATGGCTGCAACTTCATATATGCAGCACATGGTTACAAGAACACTTTCAACAATCGATGCTGATGGTAAATGGGTGCCCCGTTTAGCTAAGCAAATTCCAACTTTAGAAAACGGTGGAGCTAAAATCGTTGATAAGGGTGGAAAGAAGAAATTAGTGGCCGTTTGGGAAATTTTAGATAACGCAAACTGGGGCGACGGAAAGCCGGTCATTTGTGAAGACTTCGCACTGGCCGTTAAAATCGCGGCTTCTCCAAACGTAAGCGTTGGCGAAAAAGAAGTTTACACGCAAGTCGAATCAATCGTTGCTGATGCGAAAAACCCAAAGAAGTGTACTTTCACTTATGAAAAAGCAAAATGGGATTTCTACCAGTTAGGTACTTTCTATGCGATGCCAAAGCATTTGGAAGAAGCCGTATTTATTAAGTATGGTTCACAAAAAGAAGGCTACGAGAAAAATTCATTATTCTCTAAAGACCCAACGAACCCAGGCCTTTACAATGGTCCGTATTTGATGAGTGAAATTCAGCTTGGCGACCACGTTACATTTACACCAAACCCGAAATTCTATGGTGAGCCAACTAAGATCAAAAAAGTGATCGTTAAATTAATTCCAAACACGGGGACTCTTGAAGCCAATCTACGATCAGGCACCATCGATATGATTGCACCTTTAGGTTTAGCTTTAGACCAAGCTTTAGCTTTCGAAAAGAAAGTTAAAAGCGAAAATCTAAATTACCAAACTTTGTTTCAGCCAAGTGCGGTTTATGAACACATCGATTTAAATTTAGATAATCCAATTCTTAAAGATATTCGCGTTCGTAAGGCTTTAAATTATTCGATTAATCGTGAAGAACTTGTGAATTCATTATTCGAAGGTAAGCAAAATCCAGCTATTCACAGCGTGACGCCGAAAGATCCATGGTTCACTGACGATCCAGCAAAAGTAACTATTTATAAGTACTCTGCGCGTGAAGCAGAACGTTTGTTAGACGAAGCCGGTTGGAAAATGGGTCCGGACGGTGTTCGAATGAAAGATGGCAAGAAGTTATCATTTACATTAATGACAACGGCCGGAAATAAAACACGTGAACTTGTTCAAGTGTATTTACAGAATAAGTGGAAGCAAGTTGGTATTGAGGTTGTTTCTAAGAATGAACCTGCTCGAGTATTTTTCGGTGAAACAACGAAAAAACGTGCGTTTGATTCAATGGCTTTGTTTGCGTGGGTATCGTCTCCAGAAAATTCTCCGAAGTCGCAATTTACAATCAAAAATATTCCGACCGCTAAAAATGGTTGGTCAGGTCAGAACTACATGGGTTGGGCAAATCCAAAAGTCGATGATATCTTATTAAAAATGGATACTGAATTTAAACACGAAAAACGTGTCGAGATGGTTCACGAAGTATTAAAGCACTACACGGATGATGTTCCGGTATTACCGCTTTATTATCGTTCAGATACGGCCGTAATCCCGGCGCAATTAAAAAATTACCGTCTAACGGGTCACCAGTTTCCAGAAACTGATGAAATCGAGAAATGGACAGTAGAATAATATGCTTACTTTCATCCTACGCAGGCTATTTCAAACAATCGTCGTGATAATTATTTTATCATACGTTTGCTTTGGTTTGATGACTCTGATGCCCGGAGACCCTGTGGAGTTGATGATTTCGGCTAATCCCCGTATCACGCAAGAAGATGTGATTCGCTTGCGTGATTTTTACGGACTGGATCAGCCGGTCTATAAAAGATATTTTAACTGGGTTAAAGATATCGCCCAAGGTGATATCGGATACTCAAGAACTTACCGAATCCCCGTCATGGAAATGATGGGGCCGGCCCTTTTCGCTACTTTTGTATTATCAATTTGTTCTTTAATTTTTTCGCTAGCGGTTGCGATTCCACTGGGAATTATCAGCGCGCTGAAGCCCAATTCAAAAATAGACTACGCGGTTAATTTATTTAGCTTCGCCGGTATTTCGGTACCGTCTTTTTGGCTGGGTATCGTTCTTATTATTATATTTTCAGTTAATTTAGGTTGGTTACCCGCCGGCGGTTATCAGACGACCGGTATGCAGTACTCTTCATTTTTTGCAGAGCTGATGGATAAATCAAAATATTTAATTTTACCCGTTCTATCATTATCGATTCAATCGATTGGTCGATTTTCGCGATTCACCCGGTCAGCGATGCTTGAGGCCATGCGAAACGATTTTATTCGTACGGCGCGCGCAAAGGGTTTAGCAAACCAAGTCGTCATCTGGAGACATGGTTTTAGAAATGCCCTGGTGCCGCTTGTGACGATCGTCGCAATTAGTTTTTCTTCAATTTTTTCGGGTGCATTGATCACCGAAACATTGTTTGCGTATCCAGGTGTCGGTCGACTTATTTATTCATCAATTATTGGCAATGATTATAACGTAGCGATGATCTCGTTTGTTATTTCGGTCAGTATGGTTTTATTATTTAGTTTGGTTGCAGATATACTTTACGGCGTGATTGATCCACGTATCTCATATAAATAGAGGATCAAAATATGTTAAATGCGGAAGCCCCTCTAAATAAAGCCCAGATTGCCAAGCTTGAAAAAGCACAATCACTGACGCAAATTGTATATAGTCAATTTAAAGAACATAAAGCGGCCGTCATTGGTGCTTACGTGATTCTTTTATTTATCACCGTCGCCGTGTGCGCCCCGCTTATTGAAAAAGTAACGGGCCTTGATGCCGATTCACAAAATGTTTTTAACCGCTACCGTCCGCCAATGACCCGCGTGAAAGCCGGCACCGACGTGCGTGAAACCGCCATTCAACGCTTCATTGATCAGAACCCTGAAGAAGTCCTTATTATTCAAAATCAACTGATCAGCCAAAAACTGGTTTCACCGATTCGCCCTGAAGACGCCCTTTACGATTGGGCCCAACTTGACCGAAGTCGCGCCATTGATGCCATCAACGTCATCGATACTTCGAAAAAATCAGAGTTACGAAAAATTGCAAACCGATTTGAAAGTTTTCATATTCTAGGTACGGATGAATTAGGCCGTGATGTGATGATGCGCCTTATTTATGGAACACGCGTTTCGATGGGTGTCGGTATTCTAGTTGCTCTTGCTTCGGCATTGATTGGTCTATTAATCGGAGCCTTGGCCGGATTTTACGGTGGGTTTATTGATACTCTGCTGATGCGCGTGACCGATGCGCTTTTATCGCTTCCGCTCCTACCCGTATTAATTGTGGTTTCAGCCATTGATCTTCAAAAAATTCCGGTACTTGGAAGTCTTATTTCAACCGGCAATGAAAGTATTTTGAAGCTAATTTTTATTCTATGTCTGTTTTCGTGGATGAGTGTTGCGCGGTTAGTTCGCGGCAGTATTCTATCACTCCGCGAGCGCGAATTTATTTTAGCATCGCGCACTTTAGGCGCCACTGACTTCACTTTGATAACTCGTCATATGTTCCCGAATGTTCTGGCCCCTATGCTCGTATCAGTTACTTTGGGCGTGGGTGAATCGATCTTGTTCGAAGCGGCGCTTAGTTTTCTAGGACTTGGTGTTCAGCCGCCAACTCCAAGTTGGGGTAATATGTTGTTCAACGCGCAAGAATTAATTTACCAGGCTCCATTTTTAGCAATCCTTCCGGGCCTCTTGATTCTATTTGTCGTTATTAGCTTTAACTACTTGGGTGATGGTCTTCAAGATGCAATCGACCCCAAAGCGATGCGACGATAAACTAAACACTCTTGTAAAATTCTCCTACTGGCCGCCGTTGAAACAAATTTAAGGCGCCTTTAAGCGGTATTCAGACGGCACCTAATTTGGAAAGAAGATAGTCATACTGGGGAGATCTGTATGAAAATGTTAACTCAAATTGGTTCAACAACTGTTTTTTTAATGACCTTTAACTTTGCTGTCGGGACATTCGCGCAAAGTTCGGGTGAATTTTCATGTCGCGCAAAAGCTAAAGAAATCGCAGCCGATACCTACCGAACATGTATGACGGATCAACGGCAAACGCAGCTTGAACAAATTCGAAAAGATTATAAAGAAAAATTAAGCGAACTTAAATCGCACTACGATAACGAACTTAAAAAAATCAGTGCTGGCGGCGCCGTAAGTAATACCGCACCTTCAAATTCAGTAACACCCGAGCCAAACCGTGCAGAAAAAGTAAAACCTGAATCCAAAAAGTCAGCGCGTTCAACAACCAGACCTTCGGGTGCCCGCAGTTTACCGCCCAAAAAAGGTCCGGTTAAATCGCAGTCGATTGACCTTTCAACACCCACCGTCACCGATCAATCTTCATTCGAGGGCCAGTCTATTGAGCCATTACAAGCCGAAACACGCCTGAAAGCTGACCAAGACGGATCTAATGACATGGAACTTGTCGAACTGCCTATCCAAGAGTAGAATTTTAAGACAGCCGGTTAGTTATAGCGGCCGTCTTAAAAAGGAGATTCCATGGGACAGTTTAGTGTTACGCATATGCTTATTTTAGCAGTTATATTGTTGGTCTTTTTTGGTCCAAGCAAACTTCCGCAATTTGGACAATCACTTGGAAAAGCTATTAAAGGCTTCAAAGAAGGCCTGAATGAAATTGATACCGATGCAAAAGATGTTGGCCCGCAAGCGCAGATTAATCAAAATCAAGATGTAACCAAACAGACGCCAGCTGAAAAAATCAACCAGAATAAGTCTTAGTCTTTCAATCTTTTAAAGCGCCAATTCTTCGGGAGTAATCGTGTCTGAGATAACTCCCGCAACTTTTTCTTTTACCACTAAATACTTTTGCAAGTCATTTAAAGTCCAAAGCACCACTGGGACTTTAGCAAATATTTTTGCAAATTCTTTTTCGTTCCAATCTTCATGTCTGAGGTGAAGCGCATTTGGACGACATAAAAAATTAAGTACCCGATTTCGAATAAACCAATTATTAAGCGGACTCACCTCAAAGGTTTGAATCAGGGCGCGGTAAATACTTCGATCTAAAATACGAATTCGCATCAATGAAAAAGGATTAAAACTTGAAATCAGTATTTGCGGTTTTAAACGGTACTTTTCAACTAGCGCGACAACCCGCTTTTCTAAGATTCCATTAAACATATGTAATGATTTGATTTCGATATTTAATTTTAAATTTTTATCGGGTTGCTGGCTGAACCATTGTAATATTTGTTCCAGTGTATCAACAGCCCTTAGACTTTTTAATTTTTCAAGACTGGTTTGTCGTATTGAATATTGCTCATAAGCGGCATCGTGAAATAAAATGACTTGTTGATCTTTAGTTAATCGAACATCAATTTCAACCATCTGATATTTTTTTTGAAATGCTTTTTGAATTCCAGCTAAAGAATTTTGGTCAAGCCCGTCGACCCAATAACCCCGGTGGGCCTGAAGCCTCGGTAACCATTTTCTAAAATTAGAATCAGACTTCCAAAACATATTAGAATCCTAACATGACTGTGGTGACGCAAGCGAGGTTTACTTAACCGGAGTGAGTATAATTTCGTCTTGCTCTGATTTAGTGATATCAAAGCGTAAGAATTGATTGCCGTTTTGAACCGACGAATCGGCCACTAAGGTCGTATCGTCTTTCCAATAACCCTTCGCTTTGACTTGCGAACTTTTTTTGTCTTCTAAATTAATAAGGCCCATATCGAAATCAAACGACATTGCCTTCCAGCCTGAGCCTTTTAAATTTAAATTCAATTGCCGTGCTTCATATCGTTGACTCGTCAAACCGGTCAATTCGCTGAATAATTTTTGCGCTGTTGAATAAGTGAGTTCTGGGACTTGCACTTGGACATCTTTAGCTTTCATGGTTAAAACTAAGCTATGGTCATCGGCATTAGCATAGGCCTGTATAAAATCAATATTGATTCCATTCATTTGAAAACCTTCAAACTCAACCTTCGGCGCAGTTAAGGTTACATGTTGACGGGTGTCGGCTGTTTTTCGGTAAGTCCAATTCATCTGAATTTCGGCTGCCTGCTCAACGTTCGTTAACTGGCGCCAGATTTTTGGATGCAGCAGTTGACCTGAAATATTCATTTGCGCATCTGCCGTTTGATTGGCGCTATTGTAATTTGCCGTCATGGATCCATCAACCGCTAAACTATTCAATTTAAAATCAGATAGGGTCAACTCGTGAACATCATTTTGATGGGTGGATTTAAATTGGATCGAATCAATTTTTTGTAATTCACGTGTTCCGCGATTAGAAAAAATCAAATATGTATTTAAAAGCGATCCATTCATCTTCCAATGCTTTTTATCATATATTTCAATACGCGCTTGGATATCACCTAGATCTTCAAAACTGTTAAGCTCATTTTTAAATGCGGTCAAATTTTTAAATTGATTCAAGGGAAGCCTTTGAACATCAATGTTGAATGGCTTAAATTGTACAATGCCATCCCGCAGTTCTAAGTCGACGGGTTCAACTTTAATTTGAGTGCGCTCGCCGTTCACTTCAAAACTTTGAACCTTCACTAGGCTCAGTGAAGACTGCCCGATCAGATTCGTTTGCCCGGTTAATGAAAAGGTAAAGTGAATTGGCCACTTCTCAAAAATTGATTCATACCCCTTCAATTTGACAAGCGGTAGGAATGCTTTGGCAGAAACTTTCGCGGTCGATATTTCATAACTGACTTTTTGCGTGACTGAATTAAATTGGCTATACAGCTGAATATCACCATCCAGCATTCGACCTTTTAAATTTAGGTGAGCTTCAATATGTTTCTCTTCTAGTGCTTTCACGTGCCCATTCAGGTCACCTACTAAATAAAAAACGTCTGCCTTTTGATCGTTAATTGCAAAGATTCTTGATTTGTAATTGATTTGTGAAAGGACCTCTTGATTGTAGTCGAGCTTCAATGCCAGTTGTCTAAAGATAAGTGGCTGTTGATACTGATTTTTCACCACAACTTTGAGTTGTTCGATGTGTATATATTTTAACTGGGAAGACGTTCTTCGCTGAAAAATATCGCTGACTTTATCTTGAGACTCTTCGCGGCCTAGAGCTTTAGCGGCGAAAGAAGATTTTTTATTTTGGACCGCTGAACCATCCGCAAGATCCAGACAATTTTTTAAATCCGCAATTCGAAGCTCAACCTGATGGGCGCGAACGGTATCAACGACGGCTCTTGAAAATAAAAGTGCAGACCACGAAAGCGGAATTTCAATTTGATCAATAAATATTTGCGAAGACTGGCAATGATTTTTCTTTGGGCTTAAGCGAATTCGGTTGATCTCAAGCCTGGGCCATGGCAAGCCCCAATTTGAAAGATTAATTTGGGCATTTTCAAAATCAACGATGAAATCTTTTTCAAGTCGGCTAACCGCTTTTTGCAGCTGGGCTTGAACTTTGGCCGGCGTTATTTGTGATCGCAGTGCAAAGCCGAGTACGAGCGCCAATAGGAGGCCGGCAATGGCGATGCGAGATCCCGGCTGATCAATAACTGCCCGACTCATATAAATTACGCGAATTTAAATGAAATGATTTCGTATTCTTTATCGCCTTTTGGACTTTGTACCGTCACCAGGTCGCCAACCTTTTTTCCGATCATCGCCCGCGACAATGGAGAAATAATTGAGATCATGCCTTTTTTAACATCGGCCTCATCGACTCCAACGATTTGATAAATCGATTTTTCATCAGTTTCAGTATCTTGAATTTCGACCGTTGCACCGAATACGATATTCGTTGATTTGATTGTTGCAGGATCAATCGCTTCAACGCCGCCTAGCTTATATTGAATCTCGCCGATGCGTCCTTCAATCATGCCTTGCCGTTCTTTTGCCGCATCGTATTCAGCATTTTCGCTGATATCCCCATGCGCGCGCGCTTCTTCGATTGCTTTGATAATGTTAGGTCTTTCCTCATGAATTAACTTCTTAAGCTCTGCTTCGAGCATTTGTTTTCCACGTAACGTAATAGGAAGAATATCTGTAGCCATAAGGTTACCTTTCTGAATCGACAGCCTGCTTATTTAACTAGCTTATGTTTAGCTCTACCAAGGCCCTATTTTATACCTAATCTATCAATGTTACACAATCACATGAGGACAGACTATGCTGCGTCAAAATAGAATAATCGGATGAACCTTATCGAAAAAATTATGAGCTCTCAAACGGTGTGGCTTTCAACTCACAAAAACGCGGACGGCGATGGGCTGGGAAGTGAAGTTGCTTTTTATTACGCACTTAAAAGTATCGGTAAAAAAGTGCAGCTCATCCACAATGATATCACCCCAAAACGTTACCATTTCTTAACAAAAGAAATTGAAGTTTTTTCGGCTACTGACACAAGTAAACTGCAAATTCAAGCCAAAGACTTAGTCATCATTTTCGATACACATGACCCACTGCTTTGCTCTCCACTATTTAACTTTCTACAGGATAAGTCAGTACCGGTCGTTTTTTTGGACCATCATGTTCCCGTCTGGAATGCCCTCGCGAACGTTGAATACGTCATCGATGAATCAGCCTGCTGCACGGGTGAAATGGTCTATGAATTAATTAAGAAAATGAATATTCCAATTACTGAAAAAATGGCGACCCCACTTTATGCAAGCCTGATTTTTGATACCCAGAATTTTAAATTTATCCGTGGCTCCTCGCGCCCCTTTAAAATGGCGGCCGAGCTTTTAGACTGCGGCGCCAATCAATTACAGATTCAAAAAAATATTTTCGACAACTGGACGATTCGGAAAATGAATTGTCTATCGCAGTTGATACAAACCGCTGATTATAAAGATCAACAACGGTTAGCCATCATCAAAATTGATCTGAAGACGCTTGTGGAACATGAGCTTGAATCAGATGACGTCAGTGACTTTGTTGATTTATTTATGTCGATTCAAAGTCTTGATGTGGCGATCGTTATTCGCGAAGAAGACGTCAATTACTACAAGCTCAGTTTTCGAAGCCGCAGCCATGAGGTTCTAACTTGGGCCCAGTCGTTCAGTGGCGGGGGTCATCTTTACTCTTCTGGCGCGTGGGTTCGTGATTCACAAGCCAACATCATCCACCGATTAGATCAGCTTATTGCCAATAACGAATTGAAAACGGCTAGCTCGCAGTAGTTTTTTCAGTCATAAAACCGAGGGAAGTTAAAATGGTCTCGGTATCTTTACGGCACGCGCCGCAACCCGTCCCCGCTAGCGTTGTTCTTGCGACTTCTTTAACGTCGCGGCAGCCCTGCTTGATCGCTTGATGAACCTTTTCGGTCGGCACCATACGGCAATGGCAAAGCTCTGCGTGATGATATGGCAGGCTTGGTTGTGAATGAACCTTGCAGATAAAATCGTGAATTAAAATGTCATCATCTGACTTTAAGTTTTCAATTTGCTTCCACTTTTTGGGATCGGACCCTTGGGAATTTTTGAGTTCATTCATTTTATTCAACAATGATAACGGACCTACGACACTTACTTTGTCACTGTCATATTCGATGGCTGAATGAAAAATACTGGTTACTAAAACTTTCATCTACTAAGAATAATTCTTTAGCTGACCGACAAGCAACGAGAATTGGTTTCGATTTACTTCTTTTGACCCGTACCAAGCTCTTCATCCAGAATGTCTTGTAAATAAGGATGCCGGTACTCGAATCCCAGATCATTCAGTCGAGCAGGCTTCACTTTGTTTGATGCTAAGACAATTTGTGCCATTTCACCTAGTAGAAGCTTCAATACAAACCCGGGTACCTTCGGTAACTGATGCGCGTTTAATTTTGCACATAGCTTTTGAGTGAATTCTGAATTTCGAATTGGATTTGGAGTCACCACGTTAAACGCTCCAGAATATCGATTATCGCTAATTGCGGTCGCAACAACCCGACAAAGGTCGGATAAACTAATAAAACTAATCCACTGCTGTCCGGTACCTAGTGCGGCACCCAAATTATTTTTAGTCAGCGTAATTAATTTTTCGAGCGCTCCACCCGAACGACTTAAGACCATACCGAATCTTAATACAACGACTCGGGTCGAATTTTTTTGAGCCCATTCGTTAAATGGCGCTTCCCATTGCTGACAAACTTTCGCAAGAAAATCTGTGCCTGCGGTGTGACTTTCACTTACTTCTTTTTCACCGGTGTCACCGTAAATTCCTTGCGCGGATGCGGTTACAATCGTATGAACCGATGCGGGGCAGTTTTCGAGTAAGTTTTTTGAACTGATGACACGGGAATTTAAAATGTTTTGCTTTTTTGCCGTTGTCCAACGTCCGTCGATCGATTCTCCGATTAAATTAATAACGGCTTGTACGCCTTCAAAATCTTTTGCGGTGAGCGCCGATGTTTGTAAGTCTAACTCGATGACTTCGGCTTTGTAATTCAGTCGGCTGACGCTTGTCTTATTGCGGGTTATAATCACCAAGTCGTGTCCAGCTTCGGTTAATAGCAACCCAAGCTTTTTACCAATAAATCCCGTCGCGCCCGTGATTAAAATTTTCATTTAAGTGCCTTTTTAAATTCTGCTAATGCGCGTTCCCGCGCAAAAGTGTGATCGACCATTGGTTCGCAATACGCATCGGTACCGTACTCGGGCACCCATTTTTTGACGTACTCAAGTCCCTTATCAAATTTCTCTAGCTGTGATGTGGGATTAAATATTCTAAAATAAGGTGCGGCATCACAACCCGTACCGGCCGCCCATTGCCAGTTTCCATTATTTGATGCCAAGTCATAATCAAGCAGCTTGAGGGCGAAGTATCGCTCGCCCAGCTTCCAATGCATCAGTAAATGTTTCGTTAAAAAACTGGCGGTGACCATTCGCACACGGTTGTGCATAAAGCCGGTGGCATTAAGCTCTCGCATTCCGGCATCGACCATGGGGTATCCCGTCTTACCTTCGCTCCATTTTTTGAACTCTTCTTCATTCGTGCGCCACGCCACTTTTTCAAATTGCGGTTTAAAACTTGAAAATTCAGTATGGGGAAAATTGGCTAAGACTTGTATGAAAAAGTCGCGCCAAATGATTTCACTAAGCCAGACTGCAGAAATCGATTTACTTGCCTTCACTAAGGCGCGAGGGCTCAAAGTGCCGAAGCGCAAATGAAGTCCAAGTTTTGAAGTCGCCATGAGGGCCGGAAAATCTCTTTGCTCGGCATAGTTTTGTAAAACCTTATTAGTTAACTTCGTCGTTGGAAAAACAAAATTAGATTCTTTGAATTTCATTTCTTTTAAACTGATGAGTGGGCTGGGCTTTTTGAATTTAAAGTAATTTTTCTCGTACTTTTGATTGGGGTAAGGCTTCAAGTAGAAAGGGCTCAGGGCCGTCAACCACTTTTTCTTATAAGGTGTATAAACCGTGTAGGGCTTTTGCTGATCGGTCACAATTTCTTTTTTTTCAAAGATGACATGATCTTTATAGGCTAGAAACTGAATGGCGTTTTCATTGGTCCATTTCTTAATTTGTTCGTCACGCGCGATACCGTATGATTCGAAGTCATGGTTTGTGTAGATGGCGTCCAGGCGATATTCCGCAGCTAGACTTTGGATAATAGTGAACGGATCTCCGTACTTAACGGTCAGATCTGAACCAATCTGCTGAAGCTTCAGTTTTAGATCTTGAATCGTTCGGTAAATAAATAAAACGCGAAAATCATCTTCAGGTAAATGCTTCAAGATATTGATATCGAAAATAAAGATTGGCAGAACGTGCGTGTGATTTTTTAGCGCATGATACAAGCCTGCGTTATCTTCAAGGCGAAGATCGCGTCTGAACCAAAATAGTGTCGCGATGGGTTTTTGCGTCTGCATGCTTGGCTATCTTAGCAGGACCTGGTAAGATGAGGTAATAAAATGTCAGGCAAAAAAAAAGAACTTAAAAGCATCAAAAGCTCACTCCTTTCACGCAGCTTCAGCGTAGCCAAACTTGGTATTGGTGCCGGCCTCAAATACGCTGGCACCAAAATAAGCAATTCTCCGTTGGATGAGTTTTTTAATTCGCAAGCGCTCACCTTTACGAAAGAGCTTGGCGAACTCAAGGGAAGCCTAATGAAAGCGGGCCAAATGCTTTCAATGTATGGGGAATACTTTTTTCCGCCACAAGCTAATGAGATATTAAAAAGCCTTCAGTCGGAGTCACCTCCGATCGAATGGCCGACGATGAAAAAGTATTTACAAAAATACTTAAGCAAGGAATTGCTTGAAGAACTTGAAATTGACCCGGTGGCGATTGGTTCTGCCTCGATGGGGCAAGTCCACAAAGCAGTTATCAAAAAGACTGGCGATGTGATTGCGATCAAAATTCAGTATCCTGATGTGGGAAAAGCCATTGATTCAGATATTTCCGCCCTCAAGAAATTACTGAAATTTTCACGGGTTATTCCATCAAGCATTGATTTAACAGCTGTTTTTGAAGAAATTAAATCGATGCTTCAGCAAGAACTCGACTACGAAAACGAGGCACGGCTTACGACGCAGTACCGACAGCTCATCAAAGATGATTCGCGCTTTGTGGTTCCTAAAGTTTACTCTCGATATTCAAACTCAAATGTATTAACTACGGAGTACCTCGAGGGGCTACGTGCTGATCATCCGTTAATCCAAAGTCTTTCGCAAAAAAGACGAAATGCCTTATCCATTAATTTTTTAGACCTTTATTTCAAAGAAATTTTTGAATGGAATTTAATCCAAACGGACCCTCACCTGGGTAATTACAAAATTCAAATTGATCCGCTCGGAAACGACCGGCTGGTTTTACTTGATTTTGGAGCGTGCCGCGAATTTGACACAAAATTTATGCAAGCCTACCGCCGCATGATTAAGGGTTCGGTTCTGACGGATCAAACACTTTTCCGGGCCGCAGCTAAAAAGCTGGGGTTTATCATCGACAGCGACAAACCCGAATATCTGAAGGCCTTTGAAGAATTTTGCTTCGAAACGGTCGAACCCTTCAAAACGTATGAAACTTACAGCTGGAAAGAATCAGACCTACCCGGCCGTGTGGTTAAAAAGGCCATCCAGTTTAAAAACTTTGATCTACGAAGCCCACCGCGCGAAATACTCTTTTTAGATCGAAAAACGGGCGGAGTTTTCATATTTTTATCTGTTTTAAAGGCAGATATTAACGCAAGAAAAGTGATTGATCCTTACTTAGCGCAAGTTTAAAAAGAAGTGTGCAACCCAACTACGCTGTCGTCATATTAAGTTACAACCACCCTGCTCTGACATCATTAACCGTCCAATCTGTTATTGAAATTGGATTTCCGGAGTCGCAGATATTTCTGGTTCATAATGGTTCGCAGATTAATTTTGTCGACGAACTCAAAAATAATTTTAAAAATGTGAATCATCTCGTTCAATATAAAAATAAAGGTTACACCGGTGGGTGTAATTTTGGACTTTCCGAAGTCTTTAAAATTTTTCCGCATGCGTTTTTATTAACTAATGATACGGAAGCCATAGCGCTGCCAACCGCATTTCCGGAAGATCACTCTTTTGTATCGGGACTGATACTTAAACGAAAAACCGAGCAGATCGATTCTGTAGCGGGCGCCCTTAATGTTCGAACAGGGCAGTTGAAACATATTAAATCATTTTACGAACTCAAGAATTTAAAAAAATATGAACGCCTTTACATACCGGGCACCGCCTTCGGAATAACTGAAAAATGTTTTTCAGCCCTCGCTGGCTTTGATGAAAGTTTTCACACGTACTGGGAAGATGTTGACCTGAGCCTTCGTGCCCACCAGTTAGGATTTAAAGTAGGATTTTTAGAAGATTTTAAACTTCGCCATAAAATCGGAAAGACTTGTCATAAGGATCGCTTTTACACACTTTACTTATTTCAAAGAAACCGGCGTAAATTAATGAAAAAACATGGGCTTCACAATTTACAATTCATGGCCTACTACTCGTATGATATGCTAAAACTTCTTTGGCGTATTATGAAGAATGAGAAACGCAGAGAACCTTTAAAACTTTGGTGGAGAGCTCTACATGAACCAAGTTTTTAACGCTAAAAAATGGTCCCGAATATTATACGCATTATGGATCTACACCCTACTGGTCATCTTATGGGGAGCTTGGGTGCGAATTTCTCACTCTGGCGACGGTTGCGGAAATCACTGGCCTCTTTGTAACGGTGAGGTGATCCCTTCATTTCAAAAAACAAAAACCTGGGTCGAATACGCCCATCGTCTGATGAGCGGCACCTACGGCCTTATTGTTATTTACATTTTTTTTAAATTACGGACAGCCCCTGTTAGCTCAATCATCAAAAAATTAAATTATGCCCTCTTAGCGCTCATGATTTCGGAAGCATTGCTTGGTGCCGTTTTGGTTAAAGGAGAACTTGTCACGGTTAACGATTCTTTTATGCGCTTGCTTGTGATGATTTTTCACCAGCTAAATAGTTTTTTCTTAACGGGTGTAACTTTTCTTTTTTATTTAAATTTAAACAACATGAACGGTGAAAATATTGATCGGCAACGCCCACGATTGAATTTTTTATTTATATTTTTAGTTTTACCGATTACCGGCGCCGTGGCGGCACTTTCAACCACGTTATTTCCGGCCATTTCAGTTTGGCAGGGAATTATTGATGATTTTTCACAAAATACGCATGCCTTCATCCGCCTTCGTGTCTTGCATCCCCTTTTGGCCACTTTAATTTCCGGCGGATTTATTATTTGGTGCTGGCAAAAAGGTCATCAGCGCCTGGCCTTCGAATTTATGATTGCGTTGACGGTGGGATTTATCACGTTACTGACGTTATCACCAACGTATCTGAAGTTAAGTCATTTACTTCTGGCCCACTTACTGTGGGCCCGTCTACTTCAGATGTTGGTGAGCTTACCGGATTCAAGTAAACGATAAAGAAAACGAACCTGATCATTCAGCGAGTATATTTCCATCATCTCGTATTGCAAATCATAATCAAATATTAAATAGGCTGCAAATGCGCCGATCACTTCACGTGGCCCCGTTAAACCGCGAATAAAAATTTCGCGCTGTTTTGGCTCGGGGATGTGAGTTCTGATCCATCTAATGAGCGCTTCACTGAGCGCCATGTATTTTGGCCGCATCTTTTCGTCAATTGTCAGATCTTCTTCAATCGTCATGCCTTCGCTCATTTGAATCGAATTCGATGTGGTAATTTTATCAATATCGATCCGGGCTTTGCCAACTCCGCCCATAAAGATCAGCATGGTATTATCTGGTCTTTTTTCGATGATTTGCGGTACCGCGTAACCTGCAACGGGCCGAATTTCGCTTGAACCTTCTGGAATAAAACACAGGGCAATTGGAATTTGCTGATCGATCGAATTTTGAACCATTTCAATATAGCGAGGTTCAAAAATTTGCAGGGGTTTTGTGGTCCGCGGAAATAGATTTACATTCATTAAAGGGAAAATAAAGTAAGGCTCTTGAATTAGGGACACGCTCGACTCCTGCTTCATTTTATTGTAGTCTTATATTATGAAAAGAATCATCTTTTTTGATGGAGTTTGCTCTCTCTGCAATGGTTTTGTTGATTTTATTTTGGAACGCGATAAAAAACATTTATTCTCGTTTGCCTCCCTGCAGGGAGAACATGCAAAATTGAAGCTGAACAAGCAAGACCTTGGCCTTGGTTCGGTGGTCTTGTCTGAAGATGACAAGACCTATTATAAATCAACCGCGGTCTTAAGAATATTTTTTGCGCTTGGTGGTGGGTGGACCATGCTTTCATTGACCTTGTCCGTTATTCCAGTTTTTTTACGCGATAAAGTCTATGATCAAATTGCAAAAAACCGTTATCGTCTTTTTGGAAAACATGATTCTTGCCGCTTACCAACTCAAGATGAAAAAGCCTACTTCCTAGATTAAAGTTAAGCAATCAATAAACGGTATATCGCCCTGACTCAAATGAATCATCTGCATTTCGACCGGATTGCACCACTGAACTGCATCATGTTCAGTTAAAGTGATCTTAGGAATTTCTTGTAAGCGGATCGTCCACAGAAAAAGATGAACTTGTTTTGTGGGATAAGAATGAAGGTTTTCAGCAACGAATTGTAGTTGATCGACTTGCACGCTAAACCCCAACTCTTCTTCGATCTCTCGCTTCAGCGCATCGACCTGGGTTTCGCCGGCTTCAACCTTACCGCCGGGAAATTCCCATTCGCCCGCTCCCGATTGGCCGGGGCCCCTGCGGGTTAGTAAAAAACGCTCATCCAAAGACCGCCTTAAGGCGAGGGCCACAACTGAAATAACCTTCTGGGCAGGGCTATTTTTTTCATCTAAATTGCTTTTTTTAAGATTCGTGCTGGATGACATGCGATTACTTTGTTAAAATAAGTCTATGTTTGCAACTTCAAAAGAAAATTTTCTAATCGATGCTTGATTTTCATAATTCCTTTTTCGTTATACTTATTGCCGGAGTCTCGTTCTTTCTTTATGGAAGTTCATTAGCTTCCACAAGCTTACAAAAACTGATGGCCAGTCGTATCACGACGTTAATGAATAAGATTTCATCTTCGCAGTTTCTTTCGATCAGCGTGGGCGTAGCGCTGACCGCCATCCTACAAAGTTCGGGCGCGGTGACGTCGATGCTGGTCGGACTTGGTAACGCACGGGTCATCCGCCTAAAGCAAGTGATGGGTATTATTGTCGGTACCGCAATTGGTTCGACCCTCACCGTTCAACTTATTTCATTTGATTTAGGCGCTTACGCTTTGCCAATATTCACAATTGCCTTCATTATTTATTTTTTCGCGAAAAAACCAGTCATTCGAAACATCGCAAGTGTTTTTATGGGTTTTGGTTTACTGTTTGTTGGCTTAAAAATGATTTCAATTAGCGCGCATCATTTCGCCACGGTAGAGTTTTTAGCTGATATTTTTCAAGCCTTACGTGATCATTCATTTTATTCATTCTTATTAGCCATGATCTTCTGTGGACTTGTACAAAGTAGTTCGGTGACCATAGGTCTTGCGATGAGTTTAGCGACCGCTGGAGTTATTTCAATTCATGATGCGATCATTTGGGTCTACGGAGCAAATATTGGCACCACGGCCACGGCGTTGATGGCGGCGACCGGAAGTAATTACATTGGTAAACAAGTGGCGTGGGCGCACTTTTTCTATAAAACCGTCAGCGTACTTATTTTCTACCCCATGACCGGCTTTTTGTTAAATTTCATTCTAAGTTTTCCCAACACGGCCTCTAGAACTATTGCGAATTCGCATTTCTTTTTCAACATTGCATCGGCATTATTATTTATCCCGTTCATTACTTTCGGAACGAAAATTATTGAAAAACTATTTCCAAAAACCGCCGGCGATGAATTCGGTGCCGAATTTTTAACTCTAGATACTTACCAAAACTCTTCCTTAGCCATTTCGTATGCGCAAAGAGAGATCATGCGTATGGCAGATATCGTTTTAAACATGATTAAAGATTCAGTTCAGCTATTCGAATCTGATGACCCTGCCCTTGTGCAATCAATTAAAGAGCGCGACAATAAGGTCGATTTCTTGTACCGAGAAATTAAAATGTTTTTGTTAGATCATGCCAATAAAAGTACCACCGTCGTTCACCAAAATATTATGAATACAATCATGTTCATTAGTGATCTTGAGCGCGCGGCCGATTCAATCGATATTAATATTCGCGCCCTAGCGGCCAAAAAAAATGCCTTAAAACTTGAATTTTCGGTCGAAGGCCTACAAGAGATTCGGCTGATGCATTCCCAAGTGGTTAAAGTGGCTTCGATGGGAATCAACGCTTACGATAATCCAGAGATGTGCGAACTGGCCATTCAGCTAAAGCGAGATTTAGCAAAACTTGAAATTTCGTTCCGAGAAAATCATATATCAAGATTAAACCGCGGACTGCGCGAGACGATTAACACAAGTTCAATTCATTTAGATTTATTAAGTGAATACCGCAGAATTGCAAGCCTTCTGTGTAATCATGCCTACGCAACGACAAAAATAAAGGTCTCTGCCGGATCACCTGCTGAAGACCGGTCTTAAATTTAACATTGTATATTTTAATTTTTAAAGTGGTTTTACTTTTTGGGTCGCTGCAAGTATTGATTCGTATTCAGACTTAAATTGATTCATCAATTCTAAAGCGAACGCTTTAGGTTCAACGTTAAAATCTTTTAGGGCGCAAGTGGGAACCGGTGTGCCCGCATTTTCAATATTAATACCCAAATGAATCATGGCCGATACACTTGAAATCGAAGCAATTGATACGCTTAGTTTCTTTTCTCCCGAGGCGTGATCCAAATAAAGGTCATCGCCCGAACGGCGCAAGTTATTTTTTAGAATCGTTTGCGCAATCGAAACCATCAGGCGCTGCAAACTAACGGCGGTGAAAAGATTTTGGTTAAATACTTCAACGATGAAGTGAAGCATTTGATCGGCTTCAATTTTTGCTCCGACGACGAAATCTTCAGCGTCGACCATGTGTTCTAACGTGACGTTGCAATTTCCAATGAATGCAATGATCGAATCACCATGTACACGATGTTGAACGTAGCCGAATAAAGGTTTCAGCTGCGAACCGTCGTAGTTTAGATTTTTTTCTACAAAAAAGGTTTTCATCATTTTTCAAAATTTCCTAAAACATCGACGTGGGCTACCTTGAACGCCCGCTTCGCGCGTTGGCATGATTCGCAATCGCCGCACCACTTCGCCCCGTTCAAATAACACGGCCAAGTCAACTCGAACGGCACAATCAATTTTTTTCCAAGCTCAACGATATTTACTTTCGACATGCTGATTGTATAACACTGCACATCGACTTGATTCGCAGTTGAGTACAATAAAGTTTTTCGAGTGGCGCGTATGAAATCAAAACTATTGTCCGGAAACGACATGGCTTCTTCCGCATTAAAACCCGGCACAATCGTATCAGCTTGAATACTTTCCGCAAATCCGGCGGCAATATTTAAAAAGATTCCATTTCGATTAGGGACCCAGACATTCTTAGCCGTCTTTTCTGAAACCTTACGGTTATCAATCGCAATGTTTTTTCCCATGGGAATCAAACCGTTTGGTTTAGTTAAAGATGACTGCCCAAGATCTTTAAGCCAGGGTATTTCGACCACCAAATGTTTTACTTTATTCAGTTCACAAAGCTTTTTTGATCGTTCAATTTCTTTTTCGACAGCGCGCTGACCATAGTTAAAAGTGATCGCCAACTGCACATCAGAATCTTTTAAAGCCGCGTAAAAATTAACCGTAGAATCAAGTCCGGCGGATAAAAGAATGACGCATTTTGTTTTTTTCATAAAGGCTTCAAATCCTTAATTAATAGCTGAATCGTTTTTCGGCCATTAAAATAATTCCACTGCAGTTCGCCTAAGACTTCGTAAGTCAGTCCAAGTTCAATTTTACTTTTTATTTGTTCACTAGGCGAAAATAATAATCCATCCACTTGGCTTTGGTTTGCATCTGAAAAGCTAAGCTTGAAATGCCCGCCCTTCAGCTCCTTTTTAGAAGATAGCACGATCCTGTGAAAGCGGATTAATGGCACTTGAAAACCGACCCCGTACGGACCAATGAAGTCATACCATTTCATCACGTTTGGATTCACTTCCGAAAGATCGGCGGAAGTATCAAAATCAATCGCTAAACTTTGCGGATTCGCTTTTAGGTTTTGGAAATGGTTTTTTAAACAACCGATCATTTTTTCTTGATTGTAACTATGAAGCTCAAAGCCTGCCGCAGCCGCATGTCCACCAAAGCGATTCAAATTTACTTCACTGCTTTTTAAAGCTTCCACTAAACTAATCTCAGATCCCGGCGGGGTTCTTGAACTACCCACGATCATTCCTTCGGAATTCTCAGAGCCCACAAAGGCCGGCCGATTAAAATTTTGTGAAAGTTTCGTTGCGATCAGGCCAATCACACCGCGGTGAAAATCTTTCGAGCTTACGAAAACGAAGTCAGGTTCAGTCCATACTTCCAGTAATTTCATCGCGCGAACTTCGGCGTCACTTTGTAAAGTTTGACGTGTTTGATTATTCTCTAGCACCCGCGCAATCATTTGCTGGGCTTTACGGTGATCGGTTTCTAAGTAAATTTGCGCCGGTAAAATGTCAGATTCCATTCTAGATAGCGCATTGAGCTTGGGTGAAAATCGAATGGCCACGTCTTGCGAAGTTAAATCTCGGCCACTTAAACTAAGGGCTTCAAGTAATGCTTTAAGTCCGGCTTTTTGCGTTTGCGCCAATGCAACTAAGCCATGCTTTACTAACACCCGGTTGTCGCCTACTAGCGGGACCATATCCGTTAGCGTTCCAATACAAAAAAATTCTAAGACTTCTTTTAAATCCCAATCATTTTTTGGCAGACTTGGATCTTCAAAAAAAGCCCGCTTTACGGCACGCAGTAAATAGAATGCAACACCGGCTCCGCAAAGATATCCCAATCCTGAGTCGCACTCTTTTTGATTAGGATTTACGACCGAGAATGCTTTCGGTAAGGTTTCGCCCGGTAAATGATGATCGGTTAAGATGACGTCCACGCCAAGTTGGTTTGCTTTATCAAATGCTTTGTGGGAGGTGATCCCAACATCAACTGTAATAATTAAACTGATTCCAAGATTTTTAAGTTCTTCCACCGCTTCAGCGTGAAATCCATAACCTTCACTAAGCCTGCGGGGCTGGTAATAAGCCACATCTTTAAAGCCGATTTTTTCTAAGCCCGTTTTTAAAATAGCAAGACCACTGGCGCCGTCTAAGTCGAAATCCGCGTAGATACAAATTTTTTCATTATTCTTATAAGCTATTACGATTCTTTCAACCGCGGACTTCATACCGCGCATAAGATTCGGCTCTTTCAATCCGCTTAATTTTGGATTAAGCAAATCATCTAACTTGTCTTGCGTAAGCCCGCGTGAAGCCAGCACCCGAGCAATTAGATCGGGAAATGGCCCCGTCAATTTGGGGGACTGAGTTTGTCGCTCTTTCCAAACGGGCATGTGAATTCCTTTGAGTGCAGTAAATTAAATTAAGCCCGCTTGGGGGCTAAATTTAATTTTTCCATCAATAAAATAGATGGGGCTGCCACGTAAATCGATGAATAACTTCCGAAAAAGATACCAATGCAGATTGCAAATGCGATATCAGATACGACGCCGTTTGCAAATAGATACAAGCACAATGAAGTCACAAAAACCGTACCTGAAGTAATTAAAGTTCGGCTTAACATGTCGTTGATTGCGCGGTTGATAATAAACTTAGAGCCCTTATCTTTATAAAGACCTTCGGTTTCGCGAATACGGTCAAATACGACAATCGTATCATTCAGCGAGAATCCGATTAAACTTAAGATGGCCGCTAAAATGGGAACGTTTACTTCTTTTCCGACTAAGATAAAAATAGCTAAGGTAATGACGGCATCATGAAATAAACAGGCGACCGCTCCTGGAGAGTACTTGTAATCGAAGCGAATCGATACGTAAATTAAGATCACCAGTAAGCAATAAAATACCGCTAGAAAACCGTTACGTTTTAATTCGGCACCAACTTGGGGACCGACGGTATCAACCCGGCGAATATCGGGTGCGGCAGTAGCAAACTGTGTATTAATTTTATCGCGAACTTGGCCAATTGAAGTCACTAACTTCTCATTTGTCTCTTTATCGGTAGCACCTTTTTCACCCTGAAAGCGGATGATATATTCATTGCCTTCGCCGAAACCTTGCACGCCCACTTCACCTAAGTTCATATTTTCAACGGCTTTTCGAATTTCGTCGATATGAATATTTTGGTTAAATTTAACCTGCATTTCAGTTCCGCCTTTGAAATCAATTCCGTAATTGATTCCGCGAACAGAAATATAAACTAATGAAAGCACGACAAGTAGAACCGAGATTCCGCCGAATAGACCGATGTTTGCAACGAAATCAAAACGTCCGAATGATTCAGAATCAGTAATATTTTTTGCTTTAGACATGATGGCTCCTAAACCGAAATTTTCTGAACACCAAAACGGTGCACAAGGTTATCAACAATAACTTTAGAAACAAACACGTTTGCGAATAAAGTCGTAACTAAACCAACTAATAAAGTAACGGCGAAACCTCGAACCGGGCCCGTTCCGAAATACAATAAAACGATTGCGGTGGCCGCAACGGTAATATTTGAATCGATGATGGCTGACATCGCTTTATCGTAGCCTTCTTGAATCGCGGACTTGATCGAACTGCCTTTGGCAAACTCTTCTTTAATCCGTTCATTAATCAAGACGTTCGCATCGACCGCAAATCCGACGGTTAATGCCATACCTGCAATTCCGGGTAAAGTTAACGTCGCACCAAGGGATCCTAATAATGCGAACACTGCTAATATATTGATAGCTAAAGTTAAGGTCGTGATCAAACCCATTGCTCGGTAGTAACCGATCATAAATAAAATAACTAGTAACGATCCAATGTATGAACCAAGTTTAGCTTTATCAAGCGCATCTTTACCAAGCGAAGGACCGACCCGACGCTCTTCAAGTTGCTCAAGCGTTGCCGGTAAGGCTCCCGCACGAAGTGATGTTGAAATCAACTGCGCTTCGGCCATCGATTGTTCACGATTTGTTGCGCTTCCTAATGTGATAACAGCTTCACCATTCGGAATTTTTGCATTAATTCTTGGCGCGGTTTTGACAACACGGTCAAGAACGACGGCCATTTGTTGATTGATGTTTGCTGCGGTTAAATCACCGAACTTTGTTGCCCCGACTGAGCTAAATTTTAATTTAACTTCCGGTGCTCCGTATTGGTCGAAACCAACCCCGGCGCTATCAAGTGAATCTCCACCTAGATCTGTATCAGTTTTTAACAAATAAGGCGTTGATCCGGCTTCCATTGTCTTTGCATTATCAAGTTTTTCAAAATAAACGGTCGTCTTCGCCGGTAATTTCCCTTCAAGGTCTTTATTCAATCGCACAACGTAATCAGAGTATTTTGTTGTAGCTAACGAATAGTTACCAGCTTTTTCAGCTTCGGTAATCATTGCGCGTAATTCTTCTGCCGATTTTTCAAAAGAAACGATCATGAAATCAAGTTTAGCAGTGGTATTTATAAGCTGTTTGGCTTTTTCTGCATCGGCCATTCCTGGCAACTGAATTAAAATACGATCTGCACCTTGCTGAGTGATTGAAGGTTCGGCCACGCCGAATTCATCAATACGATTTCGAAGGGTTTCAATCGCTTGTCCGATGACGTTTTGTTTTTGTTCTGATAATGTTGCATCGAAATATTTAACTTCGACAACGTCACCTCGAACACCTAAAATTTGTAAGCGATTTCCATGCATTCTTTGCAAGTAAGCTTCTACCTTTTTTGCTTCGTCTGCCGAGGTCGCATTGATTTCAAATTGACCCGCTTTTGCATTTGAAATACCAAAATCTTTAATCGCGATATTTTCTTTCACGAGCTCTGATTTTAGCGCTAAGGTTTCTCGTGTTACCGTTGTCGAAACCACTCCATCAACGTCGACACCCATCACAAGATGGATTCCGCCTTGAATATCAAGACCATAATTTAGTTTTGTTGATGGCCACCAAGCTAATTTACTGACATCTAAAAAGTTAGGCGTAATAAAAATAATGGCGGCCACAATTCCGACAATGGCAAGCCAGGTACGTGTGCGTAGTCCTTCCATAATTACTTGACCTCTTTCTTAGCTTGTAAAACGGATTGCGACATCGCGATTTGTGCTCGCATCATTTTAACTTGAACATTATTTGCGATCTCAAGGGTCGCGACCTGATCGGTTAAAGCAGTGATACGCCCTAAAATACCTGACTGAGTAATCACTTGCTCGCCCACTTTAAGCGCCGATAAAAAACTTTGCGTTTCTTTTTGCTTTTTAGCTTGCGGCCGGATGAGGAAAAAATAAAACACACCGATGATTACGGCGAAGGGAACGAACTGCATCCAGGCCGCTTGCGGCGGAGGCGCGTTAACGGGTGCCGCCACTTCTTGCGCGAACACTAAACCACTGACAGATAACTTCATTAGAAGTTCAAACAATTGAAACATTTAATTCCTCTTTCCAAAAATTTTTACGGGCATACATTTAAGTAATAAATTAATATAAATTTAAAAATGTAAATAATATTGAACAGTTAAACGTTCTTGAGATCAAGCTTTGATTAGCTTCCTTTGTCAGACCTTACAAATCGCGTTAAGCAGTCATCGCGGTATTCTTCCCACCGATTTTGCTCGAGCGCTTCGCGTGCTTTTCGCATCAGGGTCATATAAAAATGCAGATTATGAATTGTATTTAATCTTGAGCCTAAAATTTCACCACTTAAAAACAGATGGCGAAGGTAAGCCCGCGAGTAATTCTTGCAAGTATAACAATCACATTCTGGATCAAGTGGTCCTGAGTCTTCCTTGTATTCTTGCCGTTTGATACTGACCTTGCCTTGCCAAGTATACAAAGTTCCGTTGCGAGCAACTCGTGTTGGTAAAACGCAATCAAACATATCAATTCCCGCATCGATCGAAATGATTAAATCAAGCGGAGTTCCTACGCCCATCAAGTAGCGTGGTTTATTCTCGGGCATCAGCGGAGCAATATGTGGAAGCAATTCATGCATCAAATGAATCGGTTCGCCCACGGAAAAACCGCCCAGTGCGTAGCCTGGTAAATCAACACTCGTGACTTGATCTAAAGAATACTTACGGTGCTCAAGACTTAATCCACCTTGCACAATTCCAAAAAGTAAACTTTCGGGACGAATCATGGCTTGATGCGATCTTTTCAACCAACGATAGGTTAGATCCATCGATTTTTTGATTTGCTCGTCCGTCGCCGGGTATTGCAAACATTCATCAAAGGCCATGATGATGTCAGAGCCTAAATCCATTTGAATTTCCATACTTTTTTCAGGCGAGATAAAATGTTTTGCTCCATCTAAGTGCGAATTAAATTCAACGCCTTCTTCAGACATTTTTCTTAATCCTGAAAGCGAGAAAACTTGAAAACCGCCCGAGTCCGTAAGAATGGGCCCATGCCAATTCATAAATTTATGCAGGCCACCCATTTTTTTTATAAGCTTTTCGCCCGGACGTAAATGCAAGTGATAGGTATTTCCTAAAACAACTTGGGTGCCACAATCTTTTAATTCTTCGGGCGTCATCGCTTTTACAGTAGCCTTTGTGCCCACAGCCATAAATGTGGGAGTTTCAAATGAACCATGCGAAGTCATGAATGTTGCCCTGCGCGCTTTATTCGATTTTTTATGAAGTTTGAATTCGCCGAGCTTCATTTTTTCAAGAAGGTTTTCCATCTCACCCTAGTAGCGGAAAAACTTCGAACTCACAATTGAAAAGTGTCTTAAACTGAAGCGTAAACTGCTATATGCCTATCAGTCACCGATTACTATTTCGACAACATACCTTATAGTCTATTAATCTTAGATGTTTAACTTAAAATGCCCTTCAATACATGTCTAATAACTAACGTTTTCTACTGCTTAAACCGAATCACTGCAACAGCCGTAAATTATTTAAGCCAAACCGAGAAATCTCCGTAGCTAAATAATTTAAATTTTTTTGCGATGGCCCAGCGGTAATTTTCTTTCACGATGTCTAATCCAAAAAAGCCGGCCACCAATGCTAATAAAGTTGATTCGGGTTGATGAAAGTTTGTCATCAGGCGATCGACTATTCTAAATTCACTACCCACTTGTAAAAGAATATCGGTCGAGCCAGTCAATCTCTCGGTTCTTGCCACTGATTCAAGAACACGCGTTGCCGTTGTACCCAGCGCCCAGATTTTTTGGCCATTGGCTTTCGCATGTTTGATTTTCTCCCAATTATCGTTTGATATTTCGTACTCTTCTGAGTGCATTTGATGTTGATCTAAATCATCGGTCGTGACCGGTAAAAATGTTCCAAGGCCTACGTGTAACGTAAGCTCAATCACATGCACGCCTTTTTCTTTAAGTTTTGAAATATCATCGTTAGAAAAATGAAGGCTGGCCGTCGGGGCCGCCATGCTACCCGGCTTGATGGCCCACGCCGTTTGGTACCAATCTTTATCTCCGACCACATTATGACGTTCGGCCCGCGCTTTTTGAATATACGGCGGTAGCGGAAGCTCGGCCATTTTTTCAAAATCGGATTCTTGAATTGGCGGAGTTACTTCCACCAGTTGCGGACGACCTTTTTCGATCAGCTTCATGTTAAAGCCGTTTGGCAACTGAATGACGTCGCCTGCTGAATATTTTTTTGATGGAAATAAAACTTTCCAGATATTTTGATCAACGGAATCTAAAAAAAGAACTTCGATTCCCTCAGCCGTAAAAACGCGGCGCTTTAAAACTTTCGTGTTGTTGATGACGAGTACATCACGTGCGGGAATTTTTTCGAGCACGTCACTTAAAGATAATTCAACTGGTGATTTATTTTTCTCGACCCACATGACTCGCGTTGGCCGCGCCGGTTCGGTCGCGATTAATTCTTCGGGATACTCGTATTTAAGATCAGCCAGTTTCATAGAATGATTATGTAACACAGATTTTCGACCGAGCAAAAGGCAAAAAAAAGCGGAAGCTCATCGCTTCCGCCGAAGACCGTTTGAGGGGAACCACCAAAACCCAACAAACAGATCTTGTAACTCTAACTTGGGAACCACTAACCATTATATTTCGTTTTATTCCGATTAATGACGACTTGTTCAACGGGAACCTTGTCGGCAACTGTCATCCAAAGGGAGAAGATGACCACACCAGCATAAAACGCGCAAAACACATAAACTTCGTATAACTCATTCATCGCCAACTCCTTTTGTGCTGCTGAAGTCTTCCGTGACTTCAAAAGTTATTTGGGGGAGACGGCTTGAAACATTCATCCTGATTGCTTCCAAACTTTCCGTCTTTACTCGAGCCTCCGTGCTCTTGTAGGTAAGACAACTCAGCAGGCCTCTTGGGGTTAAAGAAAATGCGAAATGTTCGAGCTAAGTGAACTATAAGCCTTTGTTATGCGCAGTCGCGTTTGGACCTTAGGCTGGCCTTTTATTGTTTTGACCACTTTAATTGGATATGACAAAAATCTATGACCAAGATGAAGAGTGCGCGCGAGTGGTGGAATGGTAGACACGTACGTTTGAGGGGCGTATGCGCAAGCGTGGGGGTTCAAGTCCCCCCTCGCGCACCACACATACCCATTCCTCCCATATGGAGAAAAGTGTAGCCTATGTGTCCGATACGTTTTGTTACCTATGTCTCAGGTCGTACATACCTTACGAATTCCTGGCATGTACAATTCAGCGGGGGTGTTCGCTTCGATGTAACGAAGACCCGAAGTTAATTCTGTATTTCGTCACTCCATTCGGGTATGTGATCGGCAAGTCTGACCAGATGACGAGTAGGAAAGGGAAGGTAACAGAACGATGGCAGCTATCGGAATGAGTAATGTCATCCCTTTTTGAAGTATAGATAAAATAGCTTTGCTAAAAAATTCGTTCATAGAACTCTATTAAAACAGCAAATCAAAGACCCGCTGGACGCACGTATTCGAGGTTAATTGAAAATAAAGTTGGTTTGCCAAAATTTGAAATCGGACTGATGAAACTTGCACGAACGATCCTTCTTAAAATGAGACTTTTACGGCCCGATTGAAATGAACAATTTATTCAATTTGATTTGGTTTCTGCTTGGGCGAATGGCTCTTGGTTTTTTAAACAGTTATTATTTTTAAGAGCATCCTGTGCAGGGCCTCGTACTGTAGGCCAATCTTGTTTTTCAAAATGGTCCATACACTCTTCGCGAGCATAGTTACTGATCTGACTACGCTCATCCATACACTTATCAACTGCGATAGCAAGATCACTCAGGACCCCGTTTACTTGTTTAACCACTTCTTTACAGTTTTTCGTTGCTTCAAGTTGGCTTGCGGTGAATCGAAGATAACTTTTTCCGTCCACTTTGAAATCAATTTCTGAATCTAATGTCTGAAGCTGCTTGGAAACTCCCATGATGCAAATTACAGCGATCGTAAAAAATGCGCCGTAAATTTTATTTTTATTCATTTCATTAGTTTATTTCAAGTAAATCACTAAGCAAATAAATCTTTGTTTCGAACTGTTAAAACTGTTCGTGACCCCGATTTGATTTGGACACCCAAACCAGGGAGTCTTTATGGAAGCTGTATCTAGCAGACGAAAACATTTTACACAGGAAAAGAA
>JAYUOK010000055.1:0-4681 GCA_043760925.1 Bdellovibrio sp.
TGCCATGAAATCAAAACTAGACACCATGCCAATTGAAAAAAAACCAGTTAATTTTAAGACTTCTAAACTCGACGAAAAAGAACTCAATAGAGCTCCTAAGCCAAAAATTCCAGATATCGCTGAAAAAATTGATGGCGATGAACCTGGAAAAGAATTTCAGGCCGGCGAAAAAGAAGGTGATTTTCCGCCAGATATTCAAATGAATCCAAAGGAAGAGAAACCAGATGATTATGATAAAAATAATGATACTGCTAATCGTGAAGCTTAAGAAAGTCGTCAACATTGATTTGTAACAGGAGTTTTCTATGGAGTGGATCGTAATAGCCAGTGCACGCAAAGCAAGAATTTTAGAAAAAACGGCAGGAAACAAATTGCATCAAATAAAAATTATTCATAACCCCTTAGGACGCGTGCATAATCGAGCCATGACTACGGATAAGCCCGGCATGAATCGTGGCAAATTCTTATCTGGATCTGGGCTTCATGCTATGGCAAAGGAAAACTCTCCGCATGAAGATGCTCTTAAAGCATTTGCCAAAAAATTGGTTGACGACCTTTTTTATGAGCTGGAGATGAAAAAAGTAAAGCACCTGACTCTGATCGCCGAGGCCCATTTATTAGGAAAATTAAAACGCCTTGTGGAAAAAAAAAGAAATCAAAGATTTAGATTTAAAGTGGGTTAATAAGGATTTACAAAATATTCCTGTTGAAGGCATATCAGATCATTTGAAAAAATTTTATTTTCCGTTAAAAAGTGGCGACTTGAAACCAAGCCGGACAGCGGAAACAATTTAAATTATACACCTTCTACAGACCTGAAGGCCAAGTTTCAGGAAATTCACCGCGGACAAAGACTGTGTGCAATGATTTCAAAGCATGAGTCTTATCAACAAAAATAAAAGCATCATACCGTTTCGCAAGTTCTGTTGGCACATAGTTGCCCCTACTTTCTTGGCGAGGATCATAAACCACACCGACAGCACGATGCCCCAATCGATGTGAAAATGGACTGTGAGTTTTGTCTTCAAGTAAAAGATAAAACTGATTTAGATTATGTTTTTTTGCGGCCTGATGAAAGTGATACTCATAGCTATCTTCACGCGCCTCCGGCAAAGGCATCGCTTGCTCGGGCCTCCCCCAACCCGAGCCCGCAAGAACTTGTCCTTGATAGGTGCCGAAACCAATCAGTGCTACGTTTTCTTCGCCGTAACTTTGTCTAGCTAATCCTCCAAGATTCACAAAGCCCGCATCTTTCATATCTGTGGCTCGGTAATCGCCGATGTGAGTATTGTGCGCCCAAACAATGGCCTTCGCGCCTTCTCCAGTTCTTTCTAATAATCGATCTAGTGTTTCCATCATGTGCCCGTCTCGCACATTCCATGAGGTGCTATCACCAGCAAGCATCGCACGGTAATAGCCCTCGGCATTTACAACAGTATGAGCATTCTGTTGAGAGCTAAAAAGCTCATCTCCATCTTGTGTTACATCCTGCACTCTAAGCTCAAGAAGTTTTTGCAGATTTAACAATACTTCATTCTCGCACCCAGTAGGAAATTTTAATAGCGAGCGCGCATATGCGATTTCATCACTTTCAAATGGATTAAAACAAGCATAGCGACGCTGAATTTCTTGAGCCAAGGGCATATTATTTTTCTTTAAATAATTGACGACTTCATCCATGGATTGAAAAAGTGAATAAACATCCAAACCATAAAATCCGGCACGTTCAGTTTTCATCCACTCAGCTAGTTTGACGATTTGTTCATTCGCCCACATCCAAGTCGGCCATCGATGATTATGCGTCAATACGCTCTGAGCACTTTCGCCCTCACCCTTTTGAATATACTTGTTAAGACGATACGCATCGGGCCAGTCACCCTCGACAGCAATAAATTTAAATCCGTGTTCTTTAATTAACCGTTGAGAAATAAGACTTCTTATTTTATAGAACTCTTCCGTCCCATGCGAGGCTTCTCCAAGCATCACAACACGAGTATCTTTGATCGATTCAATGAGGCGATCGAAATCGCTGTCACTTTTTACTCCAATCATATCTTTTTCAATAACCTCATCTAAAGTCATCTGATGAGAGTGAAATTTAAACTTGGGTGATTCAAGATGGTCTTCAAACCAATTTGTTGCCTGCTTTGAAACTTCATCCAGAGTGCCAGGTTCTTCAAAAAAGTGTGTAGCTCCGGGAATGATTGATAATTTAGAATTGCTTAACAGGCCCTGCGATTGACGATTGAGGTCAATCACCTCCACGTCGTTACTTCCAACCAACAGTAGAGTTGGAGCGTTAACAACTTTCAGCGTAGACCCTGCTAAATCAGGGCGACCACCGCGACTGACAATCGCATACACCCTATGCGATTCAGGCAACTTATCATTCAACTTAGCGGCGGCCTGAATAGCGGCAGCAGCTCCGGTACTTGCGCCAAAATACCCAACACTTATATTTTTTATGTCAGGCCGCTTTCTAAGCCATTGAGTGACAGCAACTAATCGATTGCTCAAAAACTCGATATCAAAAACATTCTTTCGATTTACAGCTTCATCATCTGTGAGAAGATCAAAAAGCAAGGTGCCAAAGCCCGCATTATTTAGTTGTTTGGCGACGTTTTGATTTCGGGGGCTTTTACGACTGCTTCCGCTGCCATGAGAAAAAATAACTAAAGCTTTCATCGATGGAAATGTGGTCAGATCTCCATTTAATATGACTTGATCAACAGGAATTTTTAAATTACTGATTGTTTTATTTGAATTTACATTTGAATTCTTTTTCTGATTCATTTTAAGAAGTTTGACGACTTCTTGATCGGAGACTTGAGAGAAGTCGCCGTACCATTGACCAACAGACATGAGGTCTTCGCGTTCTTCTAAAATAATTAATTCATCGATTTTAGCTCTCAATTGTCTTGCCGAGTTTTCCGCACCAACGGGAACCGCAACAATAATTTTTGCAACTCCTTTTTTCTTCAAATACTTAACCGCAGCCAATATGGTGGCCCCAGTGGCCAGTCCGTCGTCGACGATAATAACAACTTTTTTTGTCAGCGATGGTAAACGGCGTCCTTCTCGGAAAGTTTCAGTTTGTTGCATAATTTTATTTTTTTCTTTTTTTAAGGTATGAATCAGGTGGTCAGGCTCAAGACCCGCACGTGAAAGAATTTGATCGCTCCAAATAGGTTCTTCATCTTCGCAAATAGCCCCCACGGCTAACTCTGACTGAAGTGGGTGACCAATTTTTCGAACGATTAACACATCTAAAGGAATATTAAGAGCTTGAGCGATTTCAAATCCCACTGGAACTCCGCCTCGTGGCAAAGCGAGAATAATTGAATTTTCTTTTTCCTTATCAGATAAAATGACCTGAGCTGCGAGCAGTCTTCCAGCTTGTCGGCGATTTTCGAACGTTGGCTTCATAAATGCGTGTGAGTTGAAGTCATTGATACTTTTTCTAAAATTTCACCCGCCAGTTCATCACGGCCGGTTTTAACCGCAACATCACCTAACGAAACTATACCGACTAATGTTTTTTTCTGATTTAGAACGACAAGTCTACGAATCTGCTTTACTTCCATGATTCGAGATACCTCTTCAATATCTTGATCTTCAAAACAATAAACTATCGGTGAGCTCATGATCTCTCGAGCTTTTATTTTGTACATATCACTCCCAGCAGCTACAGCTCTAAGGGTAATATCTCTGTCGGTCACTATTCCCAGAAGCTTTTCGCCATCACAAATTGGAAGCGCTCCCACATTTAAGTTCATCATTTTTTGAGCGGCCTCCTGGAGGTTGCATTCAGGTTTAATAACGTGAACATCACTCGTCATTATTTCTTTGATTTTTCTTTTCATTTTTTTAACTCCTTTAAGTCTTTTTCTTGCTCACGATTAGATGAAGAAGATTTTTTGTATTCAATTAGTTCTGGCATTTTGGTAAAAGCGCTCGAAAAATAACCTGAATCGCCCTTTAAAAAAGAGGGCCAGATTTCCCTGGGCAACTTAATCGGGTTGAACAATTTTTTTGAATTATTTTTTTCAATTTCCATATCGAAAATTTCTCCTGTTTCTTTTTTTACTTAAGTGACAATTAAAATTTCAAGTCGGCTTTGCGTAGTTGTGATAATTTCTTAACTTGATATTAAAAAAGCTAGTGGCGCGTTAGACATGAAATCGATTAAAAATTCCTGTCTAACGGCTCCACCACCCAATTTGAAGAACTGCCCATTGGGATTTCCCCAGAACAGCTCAAAAGCTGGCGTTTCAAATAAAGCATTCCTTTAATTTCATTCCGTTTAAGCTATTCTACGAGCATACACGGTTCGTACCAAAGTTGACTCTATCCTTCGTGCAATTCAGCTAATTAAACCTGAAAAACACCACCACTCAAATTTCTTAAATTTGACTTTAAGAAATTCTACTCCAAAGATCCTCACTTCTTGCGAAGCTTAACGATCTTATCCGCCCCACTTATAAGCTTGGTAATCGGTTTCATTAACACTATTAATAGTTTCCAATTAACATCATTAACTTATCCAACCACTTTTGCTGACATCGAAGAAATGTCACCGACCCACAAATGGTTCCGCGCTTTTGCCAAAATTCATTCTCGACATGTTGCCTTCTCATTCTTAAAAGAAGCTATTAGCTGCAAATATCCAGTGCTACACTAA
>JAYUOK010000056.1:0-10847 GCA_043760925.1 Bdellovibrio sp.
GTTGCTCCGCACTCAGCCCTTGGCATGCGAAGCCCCGTCGAGTACAAAGAATCTGTGAACCTTTAACCGTGTCCAGTAAATCGGGGGTCACTCCAAAACTTTATACTCATTAATTCAAATATTTTATTTAGAACCCATATATTCGATTTAGCCGTCTATTTTTTAAATTCATGCTGGCGTCAATTAGCTATACAAGCCTATAGTTTATATCATTCAAGTCAGTATTTTACCCGTCCGTTAAATTTTGAAGTATATTCTTACCACTTCAAAGGATTCGGCGTGATTCAAGCAGCTTTACTAATTTTAATTTACATCTCGGCTAGCCATGCCTATGCATGGAAAGGCTATCAACTAACTCCGGCCGTGGGATCCGGCTCAAGCTCGCTGAATATGACAGTTAATTCTGATCTAAATTATTCATCGACGAATCAAAGTTTTTCTTTTGTCAGTTTGAATGTTGATGATTTTTCAGCACAAGTTAAATTTCCGCTTAAAGATTCTGAGCAATCACGGGCTGAACGTGTGGATTCTAAAGTAACTGATTACCAATTTGGTTTCAAAATTAATAAAAACTTGCGAACGTTATTCTATTATCAGAATTATCAGGGATATTACGTTGAAAAAGAAAACATTGGCTTTCGAAATAGCGATTTAAGTTTTTCGCATTTAGGTGGTCAACTCATCTATGCATTTAATTCCGAATTTTCAACGGCCATGCTTGAAGATGCTGCTTGGTCACAAGAAAAAGATCATGGCTCTTGGATTGGCTCGATGGGCATTGACCGCTTCGAGATTAAAGGGCGCCTGATTCCGGAGCCCTTAGATCCAAATCACTTTGGTTTACAAAATGCAAAAATTGATTCTTTAAGTTTACGAGTTGGCTACGGATACAATTGGCTTTGGAGCCATTGGTTTACCGGTGCCGCCTTCGGATTAGGGACGAATATAAATAAAAGTTCGGCCGTATACGAAGTTCCGGAAGAAGAAGTTAAAACCGCTCACTTGGATGCTAAATTTATTTCGAATTTTTCTTTTGCAGGAGGTTATCGCTGGACCCGAACGAAGCTAGGAATTTTCGCTCGGCAGTTCAATTGGAATTTATCCTTTGATGGCGTCGATATTAATTCGAACACATCAATGACTGGAATTTATCTTAGCTCTGTTTTTTAATATCCATTTGCTTAGCTAATAATCATTTACTTTGAGTAAAGTTTTAGATGAGCTCGCTTAAGCAAATCCCCTC
Source organism: Bdellovibrio sp. (assembly GCA_043760925.1). Lineage (GTDB taxonomy): Bacteria > Bdellovibrionota > Bdellovibrionia > Bdellovibrionales > Bdellovibrionaceae > Pseudobdellovibrio. The sequence goes on from JAYUOK010000056.1 coordinate 1,244, forward strand.
TGGGTGCTTTTTTAAAATCGAATTTCTCTGCCAGCTACCCGATTTTTTGCCGGACCCCTATCTTTTACTAATTATAAAGCGTAGGATTAAGTCACTAAGTCAGGCTTCACTGACTTCGTTCACCAAAGGATTCTATGAAAAAATTGAATTTTTCACTAACAAAGGCCACGAAGGCTTTTTCAACCGTGTTGTTACCAATACTTTTCTTCGCAAGTTGTAACTCAGGTTCTAATTCTGATTTAAATCCAAGAAACCCGTACGGTGCTGGCCCGCTGGCTCCATCACTCGCTGCCAACGGAAGTCCATTTACAGATCCGGCCGACCTAAGCTCTGCCGGCGCTTATGCAGTTTTATCTAAATCAGGAATTTCTAATACCGGAGTAACTGCTATTACCGGACATATTGCTTCAAGCCCCATTGCGGCCACGGCGATTACTGGTTTTGCATTAACGATGGATGCATCGAATCAGTTTTCAGTCGCGAACCCACGTTCGCAAGTAACCGGAAATGTATACGGAGCCACCTATGCTGAACCGACGCCGACAAACTTAACGACGGCCATTAATACCATGGAGCGAGCCTACATTACGGCTGCTGGACGAACTCCGCCTGACTTCACTGAGACTGGCGCAGGTAATATTGGCGGGATGACGTTAACCCCAGGCCTTTATAAGTGGGGAACCGATGTAATCATTCCTACCGCAGTTACTTTAAGCGGTGGAGCAAACGATGTTTGGATCTTCCAAGTCGCAGGTTTTGTGAATATTAGCTCTGGAGTTGCAATAACCTTAAGTGGTGGTGCCCAAGCGAAAAATATTTATTGGCAAATCGGCAATGGCTTAACGATTCAGACAACAGCAACGTTTGTTGGAACAGTTATGTCTAATACTTCGGTCACAATGAATACCGGTTCAACTTTACTAGGACGAGCTTTTGCTCACACGGCCGTTGTTCTGAACGCGGCCACCATCACTCCGTAATTCAAATTATTCTTTGAGCCAAATTCTTACGATGCTTGCATCGTAAGAATGAGGTGTCTTACGATCTGGCGCTTGTTAAAGAAGCGATCATACCAAAATTATCCCAATGAATACATAATGTTACCAAAGCTTTTCCCCTTAATTCTTTATAACATCCTCAGTTTATAATTCTTTACACCGCATTCAATTCTCACATTTAAGTTAAAAAGCAAAATTCGATTCATCGTCGATCGAAATCACCCCGATCATTCCCGCCGATCGCGGAATTGCATCGGTCACTGCCAACTCATATGCAAAATCACGCTGTCTGCCCTTAGTTTAAAACTGTTTTCAATAGCTCTAATTTGATTTCTTCAAGCTTCGCACTAACCTCTTTCAGAGCTGATTCTTTTAAGTTGAGCAATCCTCATGCGGATAAAGATTATTACTAATTTAAATTTTCAAACTGAATTTGTCCTTACTGCTAAGTCGAATGGCTCTTTGAATCTAAGTAACCGCGCACTCGGAATGCTGCGATGGCAGTGGCGACTGCAACGATTGCCAAGACACCAACCACTAGCCACATTCCAGAATCGACCGCACTGGCGGCCACGTTTGCAACGCTTTTTAAACCATTCCACCAGCCAATAAAGTAAGCGATCCCGATTGAAAGAAGCCAAGTGACAACTGCATAGAGTGTGAATTTATTTGATTTCATGTTTTCCGCCTTTAAAGTTAGGTTCCATCGACGCAACACTTTGGGGCAACTTTCCCACGAAATGCAACGATCCATGCTTTAAGAATGCAGTTAAGCAAAGCCAAGGCCAAATAGATGACCTTGATTCAATATTATAATTTTTTAATGGCATTAAGAAAGCGGCTAAGAAACGATTTTTATTTTCTCTGCGCCTTCGGATTCATAATCAGAATAAGGCGTCGATACAACAACCTGCTGTCCCTGACTATCAATGTAACCTTTGACCTTAAACATTTGTATCGGCTCGCTACGGCCTTTCACTTCGGCCGAACCTGCAAGCTCAGTCATAATCGATTGATCCAGCTTCTTGATCACCTGGTCAGTGATTAATAAATCAGTTCCGAAAGATTTTGTTGATGCTTCAACTCGTGATGCGGTATTTACAGTGTTACCGATAACGGTATACTCCATACGTTCGCTTGAACCAATAATTCCTGAAATCGCATCGCCGGCATGTAATCCCATACCTATTTTAATGGCGTCTTCATTTCGGCCTATTCGTAATTTATTTAATTCGTTCAAAGCTTCGCGCATTTGCAGACAAGCGGTAACTGCTTTGAATGCATCCGTCGGAGAACTCTCGGGTGCTCCCCATACGGCCATAATGGCGTCTCCGATGAACTTATCAACGACGCCTCCGTTTTTGTTGATAATATCCACCATCACTGCGAAGTATTCGTTCAGCATCTCTACGACTTCTTGGGGATTTCGACTTTCTGAAAACGCCGTAAATCCACGGATATCGCTAAAAAATACGATCACCTCTTTAGATTTTCCGCCGATCACAACTTCCGAATTAATAAGGTCGTTAGCAACTGACGAACCATGAAACTTATTGAATAAACTTTTAACTTTATCACGCTCTTTTAAACCAACCGTCATTTCATCAAAAGCTAAAGCTAAGTCGCCCACTTCATCATTTGAATTTACTAACTTTTTTGCGTTTAGATCAAATTGACCCTTTGAAACCTGCTTGATTAAGCCCGCCAATTTCTCAATGGGCTTTGTTAAAGTAATCGAGAATAATGAAATCAAAACAATCGAAGCAAAGAACGCATAGGCTAGATTCTTAATAAATTCACGCTTAACAGATTCAGCCGGAGCTAAAACTTCACTCAGTGGCGTTTGAAATACAACAACCGGACCGAAACCAGTTTTTACGTAAACACCGATTTGCTCTTGCTGACTTTCGGCACTTAAAAATTTATTTTGAAACTGGTTACTTTTTTCGTTCTGCACGGCATGTTTAATTAAAGGCTCATTCGCAACGTTTGTTTTTTTGAAAACTAATTCAGAATTTGGATGCGCCAGCAATATACCTTTGTCGTCAGTTAAGTAAGTATGACTTTCACTTTTCTGTAAGAACGGTTTTTGCAAAGCAGATAAATGAATATCAACCAGCATAATCATTTCAATTTGACCCTTGGCATCTTTCGAAAAAGGTATTCCAACCGTGAAAAGCCCAAATTGCGGATCTGTAGACGCAATGTAACCGGTCGCATTTTCAATAATAATTTTTCCCGCAAACACTTTGTGGACTGGAAAATTAGACCGCTCATGCAGGTAATGAAAATAAGAAGGATGCAATTTATAGTCAGCAAATGCCGAGGATTGAGTCTGTCGTAAAACCAGGTTCGTTTTAAGATCATTCATGTTCACTAGCTCAAGATTCAATAAAAAAGGATCCGTTGCAAAATTAGTTAAATCTTTTTCAGTCGGCTTTTCGTTTTTTGTTTGTAAGTTAAGTAACTGAGCTCCAATGAACTGTGATTTCTCAATTAAATGAGATAACACTAAGCGAGTCTCTTGTGCACGGGATTCAGCTTGTTGACTGACAATTTGCCATTCTCGGTCGACGCTTTCCGTGCTAATTCGGGTGTAGTTGGAATAGGCCGTTGGAATCATTGCCGAAAGTAAAATGAAAATGGTCATCAAAAAAAGTTTAATCCATATAGGTATTCTGAACTTCATTCTATAGTCCGATCTCGACCATAAGGCCGATGTAGTCTGCTTTTAGCTTTCCGCGATTCGTTGCTCCACTTGGCAACATGCCTGTTCCCGTTTGCTTCGGTTCGTATACGTAATTATCTTCTTGATGGGTCAATCCAATTAAACCGGCGATTTTTTCCGAGAACTGATAACTTGTCATAAAACCCGCTTGAAAAGATTCCGTAAAATACAGTCGATTGCCGTTTGGTGCCGAGCTATTTGAAAGTAAATTGTAAAGATTTTGATTGTAGTTTGCTTGAAGTCCCCATTTCGGACCCAGAGCAAACCAATATTCGAAAGCAAACTTAGGACCTTTCACTTCTGAGTTGTGAACGTAGAAATTTCTAGATTGCGAGTTTCCAACAATAACCGGAATTTCTTTTTGGCTGAGTCCCACCGATGCGCGCAGCTCATCTCTTTCTAAAAATTTATGTCGGTACATGCCACTTATATCGATTTTTGAAAAACCTTTTATTTCATTGTTTAACATCATTTGACTTGTGCTGAACGTTCCGAACATACCCCATGGCTGACGCGACTTAAAATAGCCCAATGAAGCAGACAGCGCACCGCCCACTGGTTGCGCCGATGCATATGTACTGGTATCAAAAGAAAATGACTGCAAATTCAATTCAGTCATCATCCAACTAACTTGCGTAAAATATCCGTCAACCCGATCAATTGTTTTAAATAAAAGCGCACTGTATTCGGCCGCGGGCGTTCGCACAGAAGCCAAAGAAAAACTCTCAGTACTGACCGAGCTGGGTTTGCGTAAATTTCCGTTCGCCGCCACGCGAATGCGGTACTTGCCGCCCCGCCATTTTGGATCAAACTGCAGTTCATTTTCGGTCACATCTTTTTGAGTGTACAAGGCTTCCCATTTTTTGGCCTCGGGCGAATAACTAAGTAAAGTGACTTGATAGTTTTGCGCCCACTCGACGGGTTTCCAGCTTACCTTTTGCGAATACAAGTTTTTAACCGGTTCAATTTTGGGATTTTCTAAAGATTTAGCTAAAAGTCCAAATTGAATTTTATGTTCGACTTTCAAATCGGCCGGAATTTCTTCCGGAAGCACGGTGCGGACCGTGAACTCGTACTGCGAGGCAACGGGAACTTCAACATCGACCGTCGTCTTTTTAGTTTGAACTTTCTCAATTTCTTTTTGTGTATTTAAGTCGATGACGCTAATTTCAAATTCTTCAATTCCTTCAGCACCCGACCAATTGAACTTTACATTCTGAGTTTTATCTTCATTCGTATCGATCAAAGTATCTGGCATTGGGCTAACAATTTTTAATTCGGGGATCGTCACATCAAACTTTTCCCAATGACTCCACGAGCCAGCGATCTTACGTTTATCTAAAGTACGCTGACGATATTCATAATGATGAAACGGTAGCGTAATTTCAATTTCAAGTTCTGCCGTTTTAATTTCTTTAAAGACAGTCTGGCTACCCATCTGACGAAATTCAATATCGTATCTAGTTGCACCAACGACTGGTTCGAATTCAAAAACCAAGGTTCGCGTTCGCGCAAATGTACTGATCGACGCAGTTAACGTTAGAATGATGGCGAAAAGGTTTATCACTTAAACCTCATCTTTTTCAGTTTCGGCGCTACAATCGCGCTTCCATCAGTCACTTCAATTAGCTTCGTGGATTTGTTAGGGCTTATCCGCTTGTTTTCATCCAATGTCGCAACCGTCAGTTTGTACTCGCCGGGAAGCAAATTATTCAATTGAATGAAATTCTTTTTTTGATTCCAAGTTTTAACCACTGCGCCCTTAGAATTGATAAGCTGTAAGGTATAATGCTCGACACTTTCCATCGGTTGCCACTTTGCTAAGTATGAACCGTTCAAATCTGCGGCTGCTTTGCCCTTGCCATCAACCCATTTTACTTCATTTAAATGCGGCAATTGTTCAGAAACAATCGATTTCAGTTTTGATTGTGATAATGTTTTTTCGGCCTGGTCTAAAGCTTCGATACTGGCGATGTACCGACCTGGATTTGCCATTTTTGTTTTAAAGTTAGTCTGCGTAACTGGTACAAGCTCGCTTAACAAAAGCTTGTCGCCTTCACGAATTTTTATAACAACTTTTTTTACAGATTCACTATTTTTAATATTCCATTTTAAATCAATTTCTGGAATATCTAAGTATGTTTGCTTTTCTTCGCTTTCGTCTGCCCAAATGATCTCTGGCACCTCGGCTACAACAACTGGCTTCTCGGCCACTGGCGTCGGAGGTGCGAATGGTTGCGTAATTGAAGCGTTGCCAACTGGCTTCGCCGCTTCAATTATTGGTTTTAATTCAAACCGTACCGCCGCTATTTGCGGGCTTTCAGTTTCACTGACCGAACGCACTTCAATCTGCACAAAATTCTTACCAAACTTCGCCGGGATAACTGCTTCGTTATTACTTAACGAAACCGGCTGAACTTCAATCAAATCGGAACGTTTTGTACCAACCTTAAAAGTGATATTTTCGCGCAATGTAGGAACACCCGAAAGCCATACTAACTTAATTTCCGCAGTTTTAGATTCAAGTGAACTTAATTGTAATGGTGAAGTAATAGAGATCACTTCTTTTTTCACTTTCAGCTCAGACCGTTGCCCGCTTTTATCGACGAGGCTTGCTTGACCACTCATCACGTTAACATTCAGTTCAGAATTTTTTTGTTTCGATAGATTGGCTGTCGCCTTTGCAAGGTCAATCAACCCTTCTTTAGACTCTAATTTTAGCGAACTTGCCGCAGTACTATTACTTGAATCGACAAATAAATTACCTTCGATCAAGTTTAAAGAGATATCACCCTTATTATTTCGAATTGTAATCAAAGAATCAGCTTCAAGATTAAGGATCGTACCTGAATCCAAGAAACGAATCGACATATCAGAGTCCGCCGAAGTCTTAATCATCTCGCCCGAGTACAACGAATCACCAAATTCAACAATTTGCCATGTGCGATGCTCAGCCAATTTTTTACGTGAGGTATTTTCTAAGTCTTCAACTTTAGCTAATGGTTTTTCATCAATGCGAAAATGTAACGAAGGATAGAACTTCGTAAAATAGAAAGAAGTTGAATACAATCCAACAACTGAAATAAGCAATGTAATTAAAATACGTTTTAAATTTGAACTCAATCCTGAATTCTCCTTCAGGATTTATCGGTAAATTGTTTAATTACTTAACGTAGACCCGAGGAAGGTCCGGGTCTTTAACTGGCCTTTGTTATGGCGGTGATTGCGAACAAACTACATGTTTGGGAGTTCCACAATACCCATGTAAAATGCTACCAGCACTAGTTGGACTTTGTGGTAACGTTTGCAGATAGTTGAGGTCCTGGGAATCGTGCGATAGTACCCCGCCACGAATCGTTGAACAGCCGCCGCCAGGCGCGGCAGTTGAAGACCAGTCAGTGCAGTTACATGTATTATCACCATACCAGAATTGCGTGGCCGCTAGGACTCGCGGTGCATCCTTTAAATATCTCCACTCTGTCGTGCCGCCGCCATTGGTTAGACTATTATCAACGAAACGTGTAAATGAATTCACAAAAAATCTGTTATCAATCATTTTTATCCCTGTCCTGGTGTCGTAGTAAGACCCCGTGCCGATTCGATCAAGTCCAAGTATACCATCGTCAGCGGATGAACCTGAAATCAATGCGATCCAAGGGTAGTCTGTACTTAAACCACTACTTATTGCTTCCTGTCGGCAAAATTCATCGGCGGCCGCGCGACCGCTTGCAAATGCCGAGTTCGGGTTGAAATTCCCAACCATTGTTCGTTTCGATAAGAAAACTTTGTTTGTGGCTAAAATAATAGGAATTACTACATCTTCAGTTCGAACTAAAAACTGAAAACCTCTTGTCACCCCTGATCCGATCGTAACGTTGATTGTTTTTGAGACGTCAGTAAAGGCAACGCTACTGCTCGTAGTTCCAAATTCGAAAAAATCAGACAAGCTTTGAGCTGTCGATAAAGACGTACCTGTGGTCGATCCATTTTTATAGATAAGGCAACCCACACAATTCAATGAAGTATCGCCAGATGCAAAATCACTCAAATAGAACTTTCTAGATTTCACAAACGTACTTGCAGGTTGGCTATGCATCGCAATATTCGGAAAAGTAAGACTTAATAAATCCTGTGTTTCAAAACTCTTGCGCCAAGTTTTCGTAGTGGCACGAGCCCAAGATTGTGATGCTCCTATAAAATTTTTACCGATGACACAAAGTTTTATTAAGCTGCCTTCAGGAAAAACATTTTTGTCGCTGATATCTTTGATATAACGTAATCCAGCTAAACTATCTCCCGCTGACGGAATTGTCCCAGGCTGGGTGCAATCATTAGTACCCACTAAAATTTTTGCTTCGTAATTTATGACTCCGGCTCCGTTGATTAAAGCATTAACCAAGGTCACAGAGTGGTCACCACTTGCATTTAAAGTTCCCGATCCAGCGTAGTCTCCCAAGTCAATAGCAGCAATTGGTGCCTCATATATTTGAATCGTAATCGTGACAATATTCGAATCTCCGAATGCATTAGTAGCTTTAATTTGAAAAGAAGATGCCGTGCTAAGAACTGCCGAAGGTGTTCCGGTTATTTGGCAGGTGGTTGAACTTAGGCTTAAACCCGCAGGAAGAGTTGAAGGCGATACGGTGCATTCATCAATGAGACCCCCGCTATTATCAAAATCTACTGAAGGAATTCCCGTTAACCGAGTAAACGCAAAAGCAGGTCCGCTGCTTACAGTTAAAATTGGCGGCGCCTGAATCGAATTTCCAAACGACGTCGACCCAAGTTCAACCGTCGTATTCTTACAAGCAAAAAGTCCGAGTAGGCAAAGTGCGCCTATCAGTTTATCCATGACCTAAGTATCGGAAAAAAATAGAATCTTCTAAACAAAATTCCAAGACTAAACTGTCTCATAATGGCTCTGATGCTTTATGAAGCGCTATTGCAAAGCATCAAAGGCTATCTTGTCCCCAGCATGATGGCACCGTCCTTGCGATAGCAATTCAAGGATTGTCAACGCCGTCAAAACGGCACCGATTTATTTTAACGAAAGAAGTTTTTATGAAATTAATTACGAAAATATCTCTTTTAACATTAACGCTATTTTCTTCTACGGCGTTTTCTCAAATCAGTATGACTGGTTATGAATTTCAAGGCAGCGGTTGCCCACAAGGGCACGTCAGTGTTGTTATGACTGAAGATGGTTCATCGTTCTCTGTATTATATGATGCGTTCGATCTTCGCGTTGATGCGGCTACACAGAGCGCCCAAGCTAGCTGCTCGATTGTCATTCACGTCAGAAAACCAAAAAAATTGGGATTCCAAGTTGAAGAAGCTGACTTTCGTGGTTTCGTAGCACTAGATGCCGGCGTCAGTGCAACCCAAAATGTGCAAGTTATGGTTGGTCCTAATCGTGGTCATCAAAAATTATCTGCTGAATTCGGTACGCAAACTTGGCAGGGTCCCGTCGCCGATAACTATGCTCTTCGCGCAGTGAAGCCAACTAAAAAAAGACCAGCTGTTTTAGATTGTGTTCCACCTAAAGAGAATACGGATATCATTATTAATTCACAAATCAAAATCGCAAATCCGGTCGGAGCCGCTTTCGGACAATTAACTGTCGATTCGGTCGATGGAAAATTAGTTCAGAAATTTAATTTAAAATTGATTAACTGTAAGTAATTTAATTAACAAAATTCAAAGAATAAACTATAAAAATAAAAAATGGCCGCTACGGCCCTTTTTTATTTTCTGCTAAAACAATAATCTTATTTAAGAAAATGTTCGTGACCCCGATTTGATTTGGACACCCAAACCAGGGAGTCTTTATGGAAGCTGTATCTAGCAGACGAAAACATTTTACACAGGAAAAGAAGGA
>JAYUOK010000057.1:0-88539 GCA_043760925.1 Bdellovibrio sp.
CAAGCTGTCAGTTATCAAACCACATTAGGTAGTTCGATTTTTCAAGTCGCAACAATCGAGCATTGTGTTTCAGCTTTGGCTGCACTGCGAATCGATAACATATATATTGAATTGGATGGCCCCGAGATTCCGATTTGTGATGGCAGTGCACGATTTTTTTTAGAGGCACTTCTGCAAAGTGAAATCATCGAGCTCGATGAACCTCGAAAATATTGCTATATAACTGAACCAATTTCTTACACCGAAGGCGAAAAGTCAGCGTACATTCTTCCGTACCATGGGTTACGTATTACAGTGATGATTGATTTTCCGCATCCTGCCATTGGCCTACAAAAAATTGATCTGGAAATTAATGAGCAAACTTTCGCTCGCGAACTTGCAAATGCCCGCACCTTTGGATTTTTAAAAGATGTAGAAGCCATGAAAGCAGCCGGGTTAGCCCTTGGCGGTAGCCTTGATAATTGCATCGTTCTTGACGACACTAAGGTCATTAATCCTGAAGGGTTACGCTTTAAGGATGAATTTGTACGTCACAAAATGTTGGACGCCTTAGGTGACCTGGTGACCTTAGAAATGCCTTTGATGGGCCATATGGTTCTGCAAAAAGCCGGGCACGATATAATGAATAAATTAATCCAAAAAATCGTAGCCTCTCCAAAGTCGTACCGCTTCGTAGAAATGGGCGCCGACATTACGGCCGAGACCAAAAAATTCGCCAATTGGACCATTCAGTAGATAGCCCTTAAAATAAGCAATTTCCGCAATATATTTTTGCCTTTCAAAAAGGGAACTGTTACCTTTTGACTTCTTCAATTCAGAAATAGTCTACGGACTAAGGAGAAATCATGATTATCGGAGTTCCAAAAGAGATTAAAATTAGTGAAAATCGAGTCGGCCTAACCGAAGCGGGTGCTAGACAATTTGTTAAGGAAGGTCACACCGTTATCGTCGAAAAAGACGCTGGTTTGGGAAGCGGAATTTCAAATGAAGAATACGAAAAATCGGGCGCTAAAATTATCGATACTAAAAAAGAGGTTTATGCAAAAGCTGAAATGATCATGAAAGTGAAAGAGCCACTTCCTGATGAATACGAGCTGATGCGCGAAAATCAAATTATTTACACCTATCTTCACTTAGCGGCAGAACCTAAATTAACAAAAGTTCTTTGCGAGAAAAAAGTGAAGGCAATTGCTTATGAAACGATTCAACTTGATAACGGATCATTGCCTTTGTTAACACCGATGTCTGAAGTAGCCGGACGCATGGCCACTCAGATTGGTGCATTTTATCTTCAAAAAAATCACGGCGGAAAAGGTATTCTACTTGGTGGAGTAACGGGCGTGATGCCAGGGAAAGTGACAATCATCGGAGGCGGAGTCGTTGGAACGAACGCAGCTAAAATGGCTGTGGGCCTTGGTGCACAGGTTACTATTTTAGATGTCAGCACGGCACGTTTAGAATACTTAGATGATATTTTTCAAGGTCGTTGCCAAACTTTATTTTCGAACACTAAAAATATTGAAGATTCAGTGCGCGAATCAGATTTGGTCGTTGGCGGTGTACTGATTACCGGTCAAAAAGCTCCGACATTAGTTTCGAAAGAAATTATTTCGCAAATGTCTAAAGGTTCGGTTGTTGTCGACGTGGCCGTTGACCAAGGTGGCTGTATTGAAACTTGCCGGCCAACATCGCATACGAATCCAACATACGAAATTGACGGAGTTATTCATTACTGCGTACCAAACATGCCAGGTGTCGTTCCACGAACTTCAACTTACGCGCTAACGAATGTTACGTTGAAGTATGGTTCAATGATCGCCGCAATGGGTGTTGAAGATGCGATTGCTAAGAATAAGCATTTAATGAAGGGTCTAAACGTTTACAACGGATATGTCTGTTATGAGCCAGTAGCCCGCGATTTAGGAATGGAATATCGTCCATATAAAATCTAAAAGTACAAAATGTAAGTTCAGCCTAAAAAATCTAGCTTTTAAGCCCTTCTTACGAAGGGTTTTTTTTTAATTAAAACTCGATGTGAATGTTTCCCCAGTCTTCTGTCGTCAAAACTGGAATTTTCGATTTTGTAAGGCGTTTTAGAACTTTTCGGTGAGGGTGGCCGAAGCGAGCTTTTCGCGCGGAGGCCACGGCTAACTTCAATTGCGGTAAATGATTCAACAAGGATTGGCCGGTGCTGGTCGCACTTCCATGGTGGCCCAGTAAAAGAATTTCAGCACGGTTAATCCCAGGTAAATAATGAATCCATTTTTTTTCTTGGCGAATCGGGGAGTCTCCAGTTAAAAGCACTTTTTGATTCAGATAGATTTCGGATGAATCATTGGTGGTACGGTAATGTTTTGGCCTCCAACTTTCAGAGTGGTCAACTTCAAAAGGCGTTCCGCAACGAGGAACTTTTAAGTCGAGAACTTTCTGCACGACACTTTTTCGTGGAGGATGCGGCACGGCGCGGTCCCAACACACCCGCGGCACCGCTTTTACTAAAAAAGGTAAATTTAAAAAGTGATCGTAATCCCAATGGCTCAGCCGCAAACGGTTTTCTTTAAGTGCGCATTTTTTTAAAAATTTTTGCCGAATTGTTTTAAAGGTTCCCAGTTCGCCGCCGAAGTCATAGTGAATGCAAGTCAAAGGCAAAACATGAGTCACCCACTGGCCTTGTCCCACATTCCAAACGATCCATTCATTTTCTTGCCGGGGAGCTAATGCGGTACCTAATTTAAAGACGATTAGAGTAAAGCAAATAAGAACAGTTTTTTTCATGACAGCTCCGTCGAATTTCTTTTTTTCTGCAACCAAGCAAAATGCGCGCAAAGGTGTAGGGTAAAAATGAAACTCCAATTAAAAATAATCCAACCGCTCGGAGCGGGTTTTGCCTGATATTGCCAATTCAAATCAATGGCCACTAAAATTAATTTGCAAATTTCAATTGTGAAATCGAAGACCGGAAAAATGGGAGAAATAGCCCAAACTAACAACCCCAGCGGAAATAAAACAAATTCTAAGGCTGGAGCAAAAAATAAATTAACTAGAATCACTAACGGACTTGGTACATTGAAAAAAATTAAGACTGGAAATAAAACAAAAAAGAAAAGACTTTGCTTAAATAGAAAAGGTCGGTCTTGAAAAAATTCTTGATTGGTTGCTACGACATATGCGGCTAGCCAACTTAATTGTAAACTGATTGATTGGATCCACTGCGGCTCTATAAGTAGGGTTAAAAAACCCACGATTAAAAGGCAAAAGTGACGAGGCCAGTATAAATGTTTTGAAGCAAGATAGGCAGCGATGCAAATGGCGACAAAAGACCTTGCAACCGGTGAATTAAACTGGCAAGCGCCCGCATACAAGAAAAGAAATAAAAAAAATATTTTTTTCGGCCAGCCTGGGTTCAGCCAATCATATATTTTTTGAAGGATCAGCAGGTGAGATCCGGAAACAACAAACAAGTGGATGAGGCCGCTGGCTACAAAAATCTCGGATACGTGAAGGCCTGAAAAATTTTCGGCGCAGACTAAAGCTTTTAGTTCGGGAAGCGAGTTTGAATTTTCAGGCAAGCGGGCTAAGCACTGACGATGTAAAAATTCAGTTAAGGGTTGCAGATAGTGAAGCGGCGAAATCCGAATCACAGCAAGTAAATTAAGCGAACAAAACAATAAGGCGATGATTAGCATATGCTTTTATGCAAAATCGTTGAGCTTGCATGTAAGAAAGTGAAACAGAAATAAAAAATAAGAGGGTATTTTTTAAATTATATTAGTAAATTCAAATACTTAACTGTGATCATTAAAATAGCAAAACGCTGTAAACCTTGATAATCAATAGGTCTAAAGTCTAGAAAACATGGTTTTGAACAAAGTTTGTGGATAACTATGACTCTGATCGTTGATTCAGTTCCAGCTATCCAGTTTAATAGAGAAGGAGGCATCATGTTACGACTTTCAAAAATACATTTATCTGCTCTTTTAATAAGTACATTGGTTTTTACTGGTTGTGTAAATGCACAAAAAAAAGCTTCAGCGAAGCCAGCTCAGTCAAAATTGGCGCAATCAAAATCAGGAGCCGGCTTTCAATCTAAAGATCTTTCTTCTCCGACGAGCGATCAAAACATCATGAATGAATTAACCGGTAAAAATATTTCAACTGGTTTAACAAAAGCTCAACTTAAAAAAATGCCTTTGGCAGCTCAGCATTTAGCCGCCGGGCAAAAAGCCGCTGTACAAAAAAATTATATTATGGCCATCAAACATTACAATACGGTCATTAAAAAATATCCGCGCTCGGCGCAGGTGAAGCCAGCGCTGGTTGCCAAATCAAAAGTGTACAAAGAAATGGGGCTTACCGAGCCCGCGCAATTGAATATGAAACTGGCGCAACGAAAACCAACCTTTTCTTCAAAAAAACAAGTTGTTAAAAATCAAAGTTCACAAAAAACGATTAAATAATGAGAATACTGCTTCTTTCTTTTTTAATTTTTACATCTGGTGCGTTGGTTAAAGCACAAGAAACAGCTGCGCCTGAGCCTTCGACTCAGATCGTTCGGCCTAGTTCAGATGATGAGTTAAATAAAGAAAGCAGTTCCTACATGGGCGATCCGGACCCTCTGGATCCATTGCCCGTTAAAAACGAAAACTTAAAAGAAGACGAAGAACCAGTGCTAGATGATATTCGACAGGTATTAGATGCTCCAAGAAAAAAGTCGACACCTAAAGCAAAGCGAGCTCCTAAAAAATCTAGCAATTCTAATTCTTCGTCATCGACTATTAATTCAAGTAGTAGTTCAACAACTACGTCGACCAGCAGTTCGGCAAATAGTTCAAAAAGTAGCCGATCAAAAAAAATTAGCAAAAAACCGAAGCGCGAAAATATCAGAAAAAATTTAAGCGATGATGAACCTGATTCGCGAATCGAAACTAGCTATAACCAAATTTATCAGCGAATCAATTCGACGCCTACTTCCGCTGAGGCGTGGAGTGCAGTGACCGAGGGTCGTCGCTCTGAAATTTATATCGTACAAAAAGGCGATACTTTATGGAGCATCAGTCAGACTCTTTTTGGCGACCCTAACTTTTGGCCAAAGATTTGGGCCATTAATCGACAAGGCATCACGAACCCGCATCAAATATTACCGGGATTAAAAGTCTATTTTTATCCGGGAACTTCAGACGATCAGCCTAGCTTAGCCGTTGGCGAAGACGGAGCCGACTCGGCCCCATCAGACTACACGGTGCCAGAGGAAGGTATCGATGAAGGAAAAGGCGAAAAAATTAAATTAGGCAACCGGCCGACAGCGATTCCCCCAAGTTTGCCAGATTATCAAAACGAAGCTTTTTTCGCCAAAACTCCAGCAGTGAAGGTTGAACTTGAGCAATTACCGAAGCCTGATGATCAGTTTAGCTCGAATATTATTTTGTCCGATAAAACTGTTACCTCTGAGCTAACGATTTCGATTGATTCAATATCTAAAGTTCAATGCAATGAAGGCGCTATCGTTAAAGATGTAAAGTTTAAACGATTGCCCCAAGGGCCATATACGTTGATTGAATACGTGCATTCGGTGAAGACAAAATTAGGCAGTATCTATGCGTATCAGGTTATCGGTGAAGCGACTGCGCGGGCAGACAATAAAAGTATTTTAATTACAAAGTGCGATTCAGTATTATCGACGGATCTGATTTTGATTCAAAGTTCTTTGTTGCCCCAAATGAAAACTCAAAAAAATTCGGATCAAGTGAACGCATCACTTTTAGGTGGTCCCGATGTCAACGAGCAGAACTTATTTACATTTCACCAGTTAGCCTATCTTGATTTAGGCCAGCAACCGGCTGAAGTCGGCCAGGTCCTTTCAATCAGGTCGCAAGTCACAGAATCAATTCACGGAGAAGTGAAGATTCTAGAAAAATTCGGATCTTATGCAGTCGGAGTCATCACGGCGATTAACGATACGGTTTCACTAGGCGATACTTTGGTCACCAACCCCGCGCCATAAATAAATCGACTTTCGTAAAGTAAATCACCGGCAAAGCCTGGTCCTTTTCTTGTAATTCATGAACGTATGAAACAAGAAGAACTCTTTAAAGTACTGCAAAGACAAAACAAGTTCCGAAATCCAAAACATTTAACCTCGGTACCCGCTGACTTCGCTTGCAGAACTGACGAGATTCAGTCGGCCCAAGAATACCTTCAGCGCCTCGCGAGAAAAAATATAAGTTGGACATATCCCGGTCACATTTTCTATCCGCTTGCGTTTTATAAAATGAAAGAGCCGCCATTATTCTTTGAATACATTGGGTACCCCTTTTGGTGCGAGTATAAATTTATTTCGATCGTGGGTTCCCGACAAATTTCAAACTTAACTGAAGCCTGGCTCAAAAAGCATATTCCGCACTTTATACAAACAAACCGAATTGGAATTGTAAGTGGGGGAGCCAGCGGCGTTGACCAGGTTGCTCATGCTTTAGCAATTAAGCACGAGCAGCCCACTTTATTCGTCTTACCATCCGGTTTAGAGAACTTTTATCCGGCCACTTTAGAAAAATTTAGACTTAAACCATATTCTGAACTTTCCTGTTTTGTATCTGAATTTGAACTGGATCAAAGAATTCATAAGTCGCATTTTTATTTTCGTAACCGACTTATTGCTGCGTTCGGTGAAATGACTCTGGTCGCGCAAGCTACATTAAAAAGTGGAAGTTTACTGACGGTTCATCATTGTTTGGAAATTGGCCGACCGGTTTTAACGATCCCAAGTCACCCTGAAATATTAGGTTTCGAAGGAAACTTAAAACTAGTTAGCGAAGGAGCTTATGCGATTGCAAATTCTGATCAACTGCTTGATTTTTGGAGAGCAGAAACCTGGTCCAGCATAATAGATTTGAGCCGACACTAGCAGTGCTAGAGGCGTTTCAACAATATGATCACTACCGCTAGTGGTTTAAAAAATTTGAAGCTGAAATCCAAAAAAAATGAAATTTTCTAAAAAAAGCCTTTGAAAAAAAGGCAAATTTACTTCTAAATAGATATTAGGGAGGGGCGATGTGGTCAAGGATGACCCCAGTAGTACGGAAGCTATTGCATCGTCTCGTTTTTGTGATTCCTAAAAAATTCCTCAAAAAACCAACAAAAATCAAATAAAATTAACTAGACTAGACTTCAAGAAAAAACTTAAAGCTAAGACTTAAAGCAAGACTTCAAATTCAAGACGTCGAGTTTAGGGTTTTTTAATTAGTTCCAAGATTTTCGCAATTGATTCAAGCCAAAAGCCATGAACAGCAAGTTTGGAATCCAGATTCCAAGCCATGGCACAAGCTTTCCTGAGCGCACGAGTGATTCGAAACTAAGATAGACGATCCAATACAAGATAATGAAAGCAACCGACAGGATGAAGCCTGAAGACTTACCGGTACGACGATTATTAGCTAGACCAAACGAAACCCCAATTAAACTAAAAACCAAACAGCCAATTGCTAGGGCAGACCGCTTATGAAATTCAATATCGAAATCATACCTGCGTTCCACCGGGGTCAGCGGGTTATTACGTAAGATATTCAGCTCGTGCAAAGTCAGTGAGCCAGCTGATTTTTGCCTTTCCTCAAGTTTGATCGGATCGTTTAATAAAATATCGTAGGAATCAAAGTTAATGACCGTGTGCGATTCACCCTTTCGATGGATTTGACCTCGAAATAATCGAAGCAGAACAGAATGCCCTGGATGAGTTTCATCGGGAATAATCTGACCTTCCGGTGCAATAATCGTTAACGGAGCTTCAGGTTCTTTTTCGTCATAAATAAACAAATTAGTCAGCGAGCCCGACTTAGACTCAACTTTATTCGCATAAACAACTAAATCAAAAAAGCTTTCAGAAAAAGTTCCTTCCTTAATTGAAGCCGCTGCTTTGGTATTTCCTAACTTGTTAATGAGGACTTCAAACTGGCGATTTCCCCACGGAGCTAAGTAGTATGAAGTCTGCGAAGATATAAAAGTAATCAGGGCTGCAAAAATAACGGCCGGAAGAATCAGTGAAGTTGTGTTCACTCCCGCAGATTTAAAAGCAATGATCTCAGAATCTTGCGATAGACGGTTATAAGTCATCAATACCGCAAACAAAAGACTCATTGGGAAAAGCATTGGTAAGAATGAAATACTCATGTATCCCATAATCTTAAGTAAAACGGTCCAGCGTAAGCCATGAACAAGGACGAACTCAGTTAGCCTAAGGGCCTGAAACATCAATAGAATACATATAAATACAAAAACACCCAGTAAGAACGAGGGTAACATTTCGGTAATTAAGTAGGTGAAAACCCGTTTATTTTTTAACATGCGCAGTCCTATCTTAAACAATTTCTTTGCCCAGGTCATGACGCTGAATCTAGAATAAACCAATGGATAGAGTATTATTGATCATCGACGACATTCAGTATGCCGGGCATCTTGAAACCACCCTTCGCAAAGTAGGTTTTGATCCCGAAACAATCACGAATGAATACAACTTACCTGATAAACTTTTATCCTTTAATCCTGATTATATTATCGCTAAAGGCGCTTCAACTCGAGTGTCTTCTTTGAATATTGGCAAAAAATTAAAAGAAAATTCAAAGTATCCGGGTAAAGTCGTTCTTATTTTCTCAGAAGAGACGCGGCCCTCGCCCGAAGATCTAATTAAACTAAGAATGGATCTACTTTTATTTGAACCGATCAGTGCTTTGCGCCTTGTCGCTCATTTGCTTACTTTAACCACAATGGATAAAGAAGGCATCATGGATAAGTTAGTGCGATTCGCACACACCGATACCCAATTTAGATCAAATGAGCAGCAAATTTTAAAAACAATGGGCGCAACCATTGACTCAGAAATTCAAATCGTTAGTGGACAAAGTAAGGATGAAAATGAATCCATCCTAATCGATGAAAAAGCTGTCATGTCGTTTGTTCAGCCCGATTACAAAGAGCCCGAAGTCGAGTCAGAAGCTTCAGCAACCTCCGAGTCAGATTCGAACGTGTCCAATGCAGATAGCGAAGAAGAATACGCCGTAACTGACACATATAAACTCAAAATCCAGAGCGAAATTCAAGCAGCTAGCGAAGAACTACCGCTTCGAATTGACACTTATAATCGGGCCATAAAGGACGTCGATCAAGATTTGCAAAAAGGTTTGAATAAGCGCGAAACTAAAGTAAGTAATAAGAAGTTCTTCGCAGAATCTGAGACCAGCGTAGAAGACCGAAAAAAGCACGACGAAGATCGAAAAAACTTTGTAATAGCATTGATGAAAAAATAGAGGAGATTAAATGGGACAACACACTCAAGCCGTAACGGATGCAACATTTGATAAAGATGTCATGAAATCATCAACTTTAGTTCTAGTTGATTTCTGGGCTGAATGGTGTGGACCATGCCGGGCATTAGGACCAAAGCTAGAAGAGATCGCACAAGAAATGTCAGCTCAAGTAAAAATCGTAAAAATGAACGTAGATGAAAATCCACAAACCCCAGGCCAATACGGGATCCGCGGAATTCCAGCGATGTTATTATTCAAAGGCGGAAAACAAGTCGGAGAATTAGTAGGAAACCACCCAAAAGAAAATATAGCAGAATTAGTAAAGTCATTAGCGTAAGTAAATCGAAAAAGAAAAATATGTTTGTAAGAAAAACCCTTCAAATCGAAGGGTTTTTTTTGCTCAAGCCCGAACCCGCACCCAATCCCAAACCCCAGATCAGATGGGCACGCTGCCCATCTGAAGCAGCCTCTCAAGGACGGACCAACTCCGCATAACCCCAAAAAAGGTTCACTCTTCGCTCAAAATCCTAACCTTATATTTCGCTTTCGATTCACAAGTAGATTCAACGCCTTCTTTACTACAGCGCATGCGACCACAATTTATCGCAATCACCTTATTATCCTTATTAGTCTCTCTAAATTCTTTTTTCCACTCAGTACAAGCGGCTTTCCAGCTTTTTTCTGCATCTTTACGGATCGTACTTTTATCTCCGGCGATGTCTTCATCTCCTTCCGATAAAACGTATTTCTTTTTCGCTGCGGTTTCGCCTTTTTTAATCGAGATCGTTGTATCTTGAGTCGCGTCTATACTGTTGACCTTAACGCCAACTTCTTGCGCTTGTACGGTACAGGCTAAAAATAAAACCAGTAAAATATTTTTCATTGGAACTCCTCATTAATAGATTCACCTATTTAAAATAAAAACATTCTAGTTCTGATTTAGAATAGGTAACGGCGGTAGGCGATACTTGAAACTAAGCCAAGCCCGGTCATCGTCGTTAGCATTCCGGAACCACCATAGCTTAGCAGTGGTAACGGGACGCCCACAATGGGCAGTAAGCCGATCACCATGCCGATATTCACAAACATATGCCAGAAAATATACGCCGTGACCCCGATCACGATCAGCGCGCCGTATTTATCTCGCGCTTGCAATCCAATCTCGAAGCATATTTTAAACAGAAAGGCGAAGGTGAATAAGACAATCATGCTGCCTACAAACCCCCATTCTTCAGATAACACTGAATAAATGAAATCGGTGTGGCGCTCTGGTAAGAATTCCAATTGTGACTGCGTCCCCATGCGGAAACCTTTGCCGAAGAATTTTCCAGAGCCAACGGCAATTCTTGACTGAATTGAATTGTAACCGGTCCCTTGCGGATCTCGATCCGGCGATAAAAACGTAAGAACGCGGTTCTTTTGGTAATCTTTTAGACCATACTTCCAAGCAACGGGTAGGGCGATCAGTCCGGTTAAAATAATGAAAGCTAATATGCTTTTTTTAATCTTTACGAAAAAAAGCATCGTTCCACCGATAAACATCAACATCATGGCCGTTCCTAAATCGGGTTGCTTCACCGTCAAGGCGAATGGAATTAGAATCAGTATAGACGGTAGAAATAAATCTCGTAAACCCATTCCTCGGCCCATCGTATTTCGATTTAATAGGATTCTGGCTAAGATTAATATCAGGCAAAGCTTCATCGTTTCAGACGGCTGATACCTAAAAAAGTGAAGATCAATCCAGCGTTGTCCACCAAGTACGATTTTACCTTTTAAATCCGTATAGATCAGCGCCCCCACATTCAGGCCGTAGATGATCCAGACAAGTTTGTTAATCCAAAGGTAATCAAGGAACGTTAAAATAAAAAAGATTGTCCAACCGCCCAGCAGCCAAACGATCTGTTGAACAAACAAGGCCTCCACTTGAGTTGAGTGCGGACCGTGCGTTGCGCTATATAAATTAAATAAACCAATCACATTTAAACAAAAGATTAAAAGAATGAGCCGGATATCAATTCGGTTTAAGTAACTTCTTTCGTTAACGTGAAGGCCTCGTAATGCCATTTAGTCTCCTTCGCCTTCAACGTGCATAATTTTGATTGGCATTTTTTCGCCTTTTTTTAATGCGTCGGCGATAATTTCTGGATGATATTTTTTGAAATAAGCTTCGATCACGTCACGCACGATGGGGGCCGCACCTGGGTTACCGTGGCAACTGTGCTGCGCAAGTGCGGCGACGGTGATTTCTGGCTTATCCCACGGGGCCCAAGCGATGAACCAACCGTGATGGCGCATATGAATGGGACGATTTTCACACTTCGAATAAATTTGATCCGCAGTGAAACTCATGACCTGAGCTGTTCCGGTTTTCCCCGCCATTTGCACGCCCGGAATTTTTAAATTTTTTGCCGTTCCACGGGTTCCGTTGGCAACTCGGCGAAGTCCCTCTTTGACGATACGGAAAGTTTCAGGATCAATTTTATAGCCATTTGGTTGCGGTAATGTGACGTCACGAAGCACTTCCGGAAACCTTTCGAATAAAACTTTGCCGTCGTGATCGACCACTTTTTTTACGATAAATGGCTTAACAACTTTTCCTTCGGTCGCAATCGTATTGTAGGCTAACGCCAGTTGCAACGGGGTGGCTGTTACATATCCTTGGCCGATCGCCGTACTTAAGTTTTCGCCGGGTTGCCATTCTTCCCCGCGGATTGATTTTTTCCATTCAGAATTGGGAAGTCGTCCTGGTGCTTCGCGGGCCATTTCAATTTGAGTGCGCTGGCCAAGTCCAAGAAGACTGATGTAGTTATACATTTTGTCGACGCCCAGTTTAATCCCTAATTGATAGAAGAATACGTTACTACTGCGCTCGATCGCATCGTAAACCGTAATAAGGCCTTCACCATTTTTATTATGGTTGTGGTACCAACGTCCCCCGAAGTGGTAGCGACCCGGGGCATTTAGTAAAGTTTTATCGGTAATAATTTTTTCTTGAATTGCAGCTACGGCGACGAGAGGCTTGAATGTCGAACCCGGGAAGAAGTGATCCTGAATGACTTTATTACGAAGCGGCTTGAATGGATCACTGGTTAACTTATTCCATATTTTTGTGGGAATATCCGTTGCAAAGTAATTAGGATCAAAGGAAGGCGCATTCATCCATGCTAAAATCTCGCCGTTACTCTTCATGGCGACAAGGGCGCCAATGCGTTTTAGATCTGTAAATGATTTATAGGCAGCTTCTTGAATATCCCGATCAATCGTTAAGAAAGCGCTATTGCCATGAAGTGAATCTAGATCTCTAATTTTTTCTCCGTAGATGTTTGGAATTTCGGTGATCGTTTCTCTTCCATGGGCATCAACTTGGATATACTTAACCCCATCTGTCCCACGAATTTTTCTTTCTAGAAATTCTTCTAGCCCGCTTTTCCCAACGATATCACCTTGTTCGAATATAATTTCGCTACTATATTTCTGATTCAGTTTTGAGATTTCATTTTTTGAAATTTCTCCAACGTAACCGAAAAGTTGTGCGCCATTTTCTTCAAGGGGGTAGTGTCGAACAATTGATTCGCGAATTCCAAGGCCGGGAGTATCTAAACGAACTCGTTTCAAACGAAAAACTTCTTCGCGAGTTAAATTATCTTTGAGCCTTACCAGCGCAAAGGGCCCATTCACTCTTTTACTTTTTTGAATTTTTTCGACGACCTTTGCGGGTTCAATTCCTAGTACAGGACCGATTTCAACTGACAACTTTTGAATGTTTTGTACATACTGCGGGGATATAACGACTTCGAATCCTGGCAAGTTTTCAATTAAAGCTTTTCCATCGCGATCTAAAATAAGACCACGGGGCGCCGCAATCTTATTTTGTTTGATTCGATTCTTTTCCGAGAACTGTCTTAGTTCATTTCCTTGAATAACTTGTAAGAAAGCTAAACGTAACACGAAAATGGCTAAGGTAATTAAAATGAAGATCGATAAATTTTTATATCGGCCATGAAACTGTCTGGCTTCATCCGGGTTACTTATATATTCACTCATAACTCAAACTCTTGTTTTTCTGGTGAACGCGACCAATCGTTTTTCTTAAACAAAGATTCGTCGCACCATTCTAAAATAAAATAAAGCGGGTAGCTGAAGACAAAATTAACTAAAACCTGCAATAAACGATCTACAAACATAATTGAAGTCGGCGTTTTCTCAATCATATGTGATAAAGTAACGTAGCTCACTTGAAAAACAAGGCTGCCGCCTAAGCAGAACAAAATAAATGAAAACACACCAGACATTTGAACGCGGTTCTTGATGATCCATAAAACGCTAAAAGTAATAAATAATGATGACCATACCATCTTGAGCGGAATTTGCGAAAAGCGGGTTAAACAAAAGCCCAAAAAATAAATATAGAAAATTGCGAACAATGGTGACCACTTTAAAGTAATAAACATAATCATAAGTAACCAAAGTTGTGGGCCTGGTATATAAGGGACTATGTGTGGCCAAAAACTTGTTTGAAAGCCGCAAGCCATAAAGAAGATGATCGTGAAGAAAAGAATCTTAAAATAAAAGCGAAGCCGAATCGTTGTCATTTTGTCTTATCGGCCGCAGGCTCGACTGCTGTTACATCCGTTGTTTTTTGCAGGAAGTCTTCCAGTGCCGCATGTTTGACGATAAACACTTCTTCGACTTTATTTGCATCAACAACCGGTTTCAAATCAATAATCAATGAAGCACTTCTTGTTTTACGTTCCACGTTTGTCACAACGCCCAACGGAAAACCTTTCGGAAATATATTATCTAAACCGCCCGTAACAATCAGATCACCGGGCTTTACATCTTCGGTTCGTTCCACGTACTGAATGACGCAAAGTTCTTTTGATTTACCTTCGACGATACCATGCGCCCGCGTCTTCTGAATCAACGCATCGACGACTGAATAACGATCGGTGATCAGCATCACATGAGAAGTAAAATGCTGAGGCTTAAAAACATAGCCCACTGCGCCCGAAACGGTCAGAACGGCTTGGCCGGCTTTTAAGCCATGTTTGGTGCCCTTATTAATTGTAATCGTATTATGGTCAGGCACCAGATCGCGGCCGATGACCTGCGCGGGAACTAAATCCATCTTTGTATTTTTTTGAAAATCCAGAAGCGTACGAAGGCGTTCAAGTTCGTTCTGGCTTTCAGTCATTTGATTTAGCCGCGTTTTCAGCTCGTCATTTTCTTTTTGTAAGTTCGCATTGTAGGCTTTGATTCTTAACAGGTTCATGTATTCGCCGGTCGTCGTTCGGACTCCGCGACTTAAATTCGCAAAAAGTCCCTGAAAGCCTTCCGCTAAGTAGCTAAAAGGCTCAGTAAACCAGGTGTTTTGCACCTTTTTTTGCTCCATGTTAATCGATATCAACGGAAGTGATAAAACTAATAACAGAATAAATGCTTTGCGAAAGTTAAAATTAAGAAAATTCAATAGATGCCTCTTAGTAAAACGATAGCAAATAAGGCACGAATTTCAAGCCCCGTTTGCAAAATTATTAGAATTAAAATCTTCTTGCTCATCGAACAATTCCATGAGGACATAGAGAGTCTCAAAATCCAGCGATCAAGGAGCTTATCGTGAAAAAAAATTCCGGCCCATCAATGACAAATCAGATTCGAAAAGGTCTTAAAGAAAAGGGAATTTCGTCTCGTAGTATTGTTGCATTTGTCATCTTCGGGATGATCGTACTTGTTTTCGTACTTTCTGATTTAAACGGGCAAAGTGGATCGGGCAGTATGTCGATGGGGCAAGCGGCCGAAGTGAATGGGGAAATTATTTCGATTAAAGATTTTCAAGATGAGGAAAATCGCCTGAGTCAATATTACGCGCAGCTTTTCGGTGGGCAGTTTGATATGTCTGCACAAAGAGATATGTTGCGCGGTGAAGTGATGAACTCTTTGGTCAGTAAAACATTAAGTGCGCAGGCTGCAGAAAAAGAGGGCATTTTCGCTACAGATGCGGAAGTCAGATACATGGTCACGCAGGAATTGCCTTATTTTAAACGCGACGGAGCTTTTCAATCTGACGCATACAAATCGATCCTTGCTTCGAATCGTATGACGCCCGGTGAATTCGAAAATAAATTACGCCAAGACATTAAAAACCAACGTTCTCGTCAGTTATTTGAAACTTCAATGGCCGTCAGTGATCTTCAACGAAATGCCGAAAAAGAACTTCGGGCCGCGAAAATGAATATTGAATTTATCGCATTAAACCCAACTGAATTTTCAAAAACTCATGAGGTTAATCAAGCAACGGTTCAGGCTCAATTAGCAGAGCCTGAATTCACAAAAAGAGTCGACGAATACTTTAAAAATAATCAAGCCGAATTTGAGAAATTAGAAGAGATTAAGGCTTCCCATATTTTGATCAAATCGGACGCAACGAATGAAGCCGCGGCCCGAGACAAAGCGACGGCTATACTTCAGCGTTTACAAAAAGAAGATTTTGCTAAAGTCGCTGCACAAGTGAGTGATGATCCAGGCTCGAAAGCCAAAAATGGCGATCTTGGTTATTTTTCGCGTGGTCGTATGGTTAAAGAATTTGAAGAAGAAGCATTCAAACTTCCCGTTGGCCAAGTTTCGGGTTTAGTAAAATCATCATTTGGCTTTCATATCATTAAAGTCACCGATAAAAAACCAGCGGTTCCAGCCGATGTAGAAAAATCAAAACAAATCATCGCAAAAAGACTCATCGGAACTGATGAATTTGGAACTTTTGTAACATCATTAGAAAAAGAAGTTGCCGCTGGAAATACAGACGTTGTTAATCAAACTCTGGCAAAAAATAATTTAAAATGGAAAGAAACCGGATTTTTTGACATCGCCGCAGAAGCCGTTCCTGCGATTAATTCACCCCAAGTCATGAAAGCTTCGCTTGAATTATCGAAGTCGCAGCCAGTCGCCAAGAAGTTAGTTCGTGAAGGTGACACTCAATATCTTGTCCGTTTAAAAGATGCGAAAACTGAAATGACAGAGCTAAAGCCACAGGATCAGGAAGTGATTGAGCGCCAAAAGTCGACCGAAGCTTATCGTTCTTGGGTTGAAACATTCAAGAAGTCGGCTAAAATTGAGACCAACGCAGACTTAACTCAAGCGACGGCAGCCGCGCAGTAATTAAAACGATCAATTCTACGACGGTACAGAATTTATTTTTTAAGATGTTCAGGTTTAAAGGCCTCTGGAAAAAGGTCTCTGAATTGATAGCTGACCTCTTTGCCGGTCGGATTAATCATTCGAATGATGGTTTCCGGGGTTGCAAACTCAGCAATCACTTGGCGGCAAAATCCACACGGCGGCCAAGGCTCGACTTCATTACTAGCGACGACAATCTCGGTAATTTTTTCGGTCGACTTATTTTCACTAAATGCTTTCCAAACAGCGACTCTTTCTGCGCAAACGGTTCCACCGTAAGATGCATTTTCGATGTTGCAGCCAGAATAAGTTTTACCATTGGTGAGCACTAAACTTGAGCCAATCTTTTTTTGTGAATAAGGTGAGTACGAAAATTCCATTACGGCCAATGCATCCGTATTTAATTTAATTTTTAAAGAGTTCATAACCTAATCCTTTAAGTTGGTGAGTAATCCATAGTAGAGGTAAACCTTGGATGGCAGAAAAATCATCCGATTCGATTTTTTCGAAAAGAATTAGTCCGCTCTCTTCAATTTTATAACTGCCGGCCGCATCGTAGGGTTCATCTTTTTTTAAATAGTTCTTTAATTCCTGATCGCTGAGGGATTTCATGTACATTTGGGTGATGTGATTAAGATGCAGAACTTCAGTCTCGGTGCGAATTGTAACAGCCGTAATCAGTTCATGTTTTTGACCATTCAGTTGCTTTAACTGATTAAATGCTTTTTCAAATGTTCCAGCTTTCCCCAAAATCCCATGATTAAAATGAACCAGTTGGTCTCCCGCGATAATAAGTCGATCGTTCGCATTGATCGATAAGGCTTTACCTTTCGATAGCGCCTCAGCGATTTCAAGTGGGGTCCTACGATCTAGAAGCATTTGATACTTAACTTTTTCTTCATCATAGCTGGGCTTTTCTGTCGTAAAAGCTAAACCCGTTTTTTCAAGAAGTTGT
Source organism: Bdellovibrio sp. (assembly GCA_043760925.1). Taxonomy (GTDB): domain Bacteria; phylum Bdellovibrionota; class Bdellovibrionia; order Bdellovibrionales; family Bdellovibrionaceae; genus Pseudobdellovibrio. The sequence continues at coordinate 17,425 of JAYUOK010000057.1, forward strand.
TTGCGGTATTTAGAGGTACTGGCCAGAATGATTTTTTTCATGCCGTTGTTTCTTTTTTAATGGATTGATAAAGCAAATCTAGTTCGTACTCGGCAACAAGTTTTCGAAAATCTTTTTCGAACTCAAGGGGAGTAAATAATTTATTTACTTTTTTATCTATTAATCGCTGCTGCTGAACGGAAGTTAATGACTGTTGGCGGGGAGTGTAAAGCAAATATTTTTTATTTTCGGGCAGGTGCAAATTTAAACTCAGAGAAAGCACTTTATTGACCGGAATAATTGAAATCGGTACTTCAATTTGATCGTTTTCATTCAGTGCTACGATTAAAGAATTTGGATCTACGGAAAAGAAGCTCAGCATCACTTCATTTTCATTCTTTTTTACAAATTCATAATAATCTGCTTTTGACTGCGCCCAAACCTTGAATTCGGTATGAACTAAATTTATTTCAAATTGTTCGCTGTCTTCAAGTTCACTTAAGTTCTCAAAATTCTTTTCTAACCACGTTCTAAATAGTGACTGAGAAGTTGAAAAATCAATGTCGCAATCTGAGCACAGCACCAAATAGCCACACCAAGACTGGCTTTGCACCGTCATGCAGTAAGCACGACCCGATTTTTTCCTTAACACGTCACTTGCATCCAATTCATTTAAAGAATTTAACTCATTCATTGAATCATCGCCAGGTGAATCATGCATCGTCGGCGATGGGTACGGCTGTCCATTTGCATCGAGCGCATCATTACGATTCGTACTATCCGAGTTACTCATATTTAAAGTCGAAGACGACGAGCCACCGAATGAAGATGAATCATCCGATGAAAACGATCCTCCGGATGAAAACGATCCTCCGGATGAAATCGATCCTCCGGATGAAATCGATCCTCCGGATGAAAACGATCCCCCCGATGACGATGAGCTACTCGATGAAACAAATTGCGCACCGCTTGTTTTTTGCGGCATATAGCCAATTTCGGATTTTTTACTATAGCCCTCATAGGTCTCGATCATATCTTCTAATTGGGCACGAATTTCTTGATCGAATTCGATCTTAAGATCTTTTTTTGTTTCGCTGGCAATGTGGCTTTGCTTAAATTGCTGTAAAGTAGAATTTTTTGTTTTTAAAACGGCACCGCGAATTCCTTTTTGAATAACAAACTTTGCGCGATTTTCTTGAGTTGAATCAAGATTCTGGTTGTATGACTCTTCTTCTAAGCTTTTGAGCGCATCTGATTTTTTTTGAAGCATGTCTTCTCGGGTCGGTTGACCCGTTGTTGCGTACTGATTACTAACTTCGTTATTTAAATCTTTCGAAATCTTAGAAATTAATCTTTCGATCGCTGGTCCCGATATGGGCGGATAGAGTTTTTGCGTAAATCCACTGAATTCAAGCTTGCGAATTGCATCTTTTGAACTACTTTGCGCGTAGGCAATGATTTGCGCGTTAGTTGATTGCCGAAGAACTTTTGGCACCAGCGATACTTTAGGATCCATATGATCGATCGCAATAAAAACGTATTCAGCTTCAGATTCAATGACTTTGACTAAACTACTTTTAATGTCGGTTTCGGTAAAGACCTCATAATTACGCTTACTTAAAAAGACTTCGATGGGCTTCAAATTATGATGCTGAGATTTAATGAAGAACAATTTCGTTTTAGCGGTTTCAGACATTCCAAATAGTATAGCGTGCCCTTGGTGAGCTATGTACAAAACAGATGACTGACCCGACAATAGTCCTTACTTTTTGCCACTTATTTTGATACACCAAGCTCGATGAAAGTACTACCAGACATCATGATCCAACAATCAAAACTCTATCAAAAGCTCGAATGGGTGGGGATGACCGATATTCAGCTGGCCATGCTGGTGGGTTCGATGGCGGTTCCCGTATCCCTCGACGTCGGGGTGAATTTAATTGAAGGCAACCGCGGAATTCACATGTCTCGACTTTATCAGCTGCAACAATCCTTATTATTAAATAAGCCTTTATCGCAAAGCTTGTTGAATGAATTCAGTCAGAGATGTCTTGAATCGCAAGCCGATATTAGCCAATTTGTGTCCGCAAAAATTAAATTTCAATGGCCATTAGCAACTCAATCATTGAAGTCGGGGCTTCCTGGCTTCAGACAATATCCATCGCAATTTATTATTGAATCGAACGGTATCGAATTTAAGACTTGGTTCCAATTTGAAGTTCTTTACTCAAGTACATGCCCGCAGTCAGCAAGTGTCGCTATGGAAGTAATGAAAGCTGATCAAATTCTACAAAATCAAAGTGGTCAAACGCTCGAACGATTCGCGGCTACACCCCACGCCCAACGTAGCGTTGCGCGAATTCAAGTACATTTGAAAAAATTTGATCAGTCCTATTTAGAGCAATTGATTTTCGGTTCAGAAGCTTGTTTAGGAACTCCAGTGCAAACAACGGTCAAAAAAGTTGACGAGATGGAGTTTGCGAAACTAAATGCACAGAACTTAATGTTCTGTGAGGATGCCAGTCGAAAGCTTTCTGCTTTTTTGACCCAACAATATGACGTTTTGGGCTGTCGTGTATCGTGTGAACACCAAGAAAGTCTGCATCCACATAATGCCACAAGTCTATCTGTTCAAAATTACAGCAGCCCGCAAACGCTTTCTTTTACTTAATGAGAATAATTCTCATTTTTAATATGCATTCTGCTTGAGATCAGATACAACCTTTGCTTACGCAAGGGGATTTCCGATGCCGATGAATTTAAATGAATCTTTTCACTTACCGCGACCGCAAGACGAAGCCATCGTTCGAAAAGAAGAGCGATTTCAAATAGAAGACTTTAAAAAGATGATCCGCTCGATGGGGTTGAAAATAACCGAGCAAAGATTATTAATCTTAAATTGTTTGCATGATGCCGAAGCCAGATCGGGCGAGCGCCATGTGACTGCGCAAGAGCTATTCGAAAAAGTTTCCATGAAGGATGCGAGTGTTGGCTTTGCAACGGTGTATCGTTTTCTTCGAGACCTTGCCGAAAAGGGCCTTGTCACTGAAGTGCGTATGGGCGGGCAATCTTCACGGTATGAACTAACCACTCAAAATCATCACGATCATTTAACCTGCGTGCAGTGCGGAAAAATTTGTGAATTCGAAAATAAAAAAATCGAAAAGTTGCAAGTTCAAGTTGCGGAATATTTTGGATTTAAATTGACTAACCATATCCTAGAACTTTATGGCGTATGTCCGGCTTGTCAGGAGCTCGGTAAGTTGAAATAATAGCCCCATTGAACTTTCTCCAGCGGCGAAGGATGTGGGCTCGGTGGCAAAAAAACAAGAAATCAACATGCAGGATGGAATCGTCATCAAAGGCGCGCGCGAGCATAACCTCAAAGACGTTTCCATCACAGTTCCGCGAAATATGATCACTGTGTTTACCGGACTCAGTGGTTCCGGAAAATCTTCGTTAGCATTTGATACAATTTATGCTGAAGGGCAACGTCGTTACGTTGAAAGTTTGTCAGCTTATGCAAGAAACTTTTTAGAGCAATTAAAAAAACCAGAGGTGGATTCAATCACCGGTTTAAGCCCAGCTATTGCAATCGATCAGAAGTCGGTGGGTCTTAATCCGCGATCGACGGTGGGAACAATTACCGAAATCTATGACTACCTACGATTGCTTTATGCGAAGGTCGGAATTCCTGAATGTCCGACTCATCATATTCCGGTCTCTTCACAAACTCCGCAGCAAATTATTGACGATATTTTCAAAAAATCGGTCGGCACAAAATTTTCTATTTTAGCTCCAATGGCGCAAGGTAAAAAAGGCGAATTCTTGGCCGAGTTTCAAAAATGGGCCAAAAAAGGCTTCGTCAAGGCTAAGGTTGACGGTCAATTTATTGAACTTGAAAAAGCTACACGCCTTGCAAAAACGAAGGCGCACGATATTGATCTGGTTGTTGATCAACTTATTTTGAAGGATACCATCAAGCACCGCCTCAGCGAAAGTATTAATACGGCGTTATCTTTAGCGAACGGTCGATTGATACTTGAAATGGCCAGTGGCGAAAGAATTAACTATTCAATTCATTCAACGTGCCCAAAATGCGGCTTTGGTTTTCCCGAGCTTGAGCCAAGGCTTTTTAGTTTTAATAATCCACGCGGCGCTTGCGTTACCTGTCATGGATTAGGAACTCTTGATTTAGTTGAAGAAGAGCAGTTTTCTGATTCCGAGGTAGGCGGGCGCAAACTTGAAAACGTCAAATATTCTTACAAGGGAAAACGAGTTACCGACGAGGGCGGGGCCGACGATGAAGAAGGCGAAGAGATGGTTTTATCAACGTGCCCAGATTGTAAAGGAGCACGCCTAAAAACCGAATCGTTAAGTATCAAAGTTGGTGACCGAAATATTGCAGAACTATCAGATATGTCGATCGTTGAACTTTATGATTGGTTTACCAAGGTTAAATGGGCCGAAAGAAACCGAATGGTTTCAGATAAAATCCTAAAGCAAATTCTGACTCGCCTTGAATTTTTGAAGCGCGTCGGTACCAGCTATTTATCATTATCTAGAACAGCGCGCACGTTGTCAGGTGGCGAGGCTCAACGAATTCGCTTGGCGACGCAAGTGGGCTCTGCCTTGATCGGCTGTATGTACGTCATGGACGAGCCAAGTATTGGTTTGCATCCACGTGATCATCATCGGTTATTAGAAATTATTGGTGAACTGAAAGAACGTGGAAATACAATTATCCTGGTTGAACATGACGAAGACACAATTCGTTATGCAGATTATGTTGTCGATTTGGGCCCGCGCGCGGGTAAACTGGGCGGAGAGCTGATGGCCATGGGAACGCCCGAGCAAATCGAAAAAAATGTAAATTCAATGACAGGTCAGTACCTTTCTGGAAAACGAAGAATCCCGGTTCCGAAATCCCGCCGCAAAGGCAATGGCCTTAAATTAAAATTGTTTGGTTCAACCGGCAATAACTTAAAAAACGTCGACTTAGAAATTCCACTCGGAACTTTAACTTGCGTGACCGGTGTATCGGGTAGTGGCAAAAGTACTTTGATTTTAGATACTCTTTATAAAATATTAGCGCGCGAATTTTATCGATCGTCAGTTGTGCCGTCGCCATATAAAAAAATTGAGGGCATCGATCATATTGATAAAGTCATCGACATTAATCAGCGCCCCATCGGCCGCACTCCACGTTCGACTCCGGCCACTTATGTTGGCTTATTGCCAATGATCCGCGATCTCTATGCGGCACTACCTGAATCTAAATTGCGCGGCTTTGAGCCGGGCCGATTTAGTTTTAATGTCAAAGGCGGTCGCTGCGAGACTTGTTTGGGTCATGGAAAAATTAGAATGGAAATGCACTTTCTTTCTGACGTTTTTGTCACTTGCGATACCTGTGGCGGCCGTCGCTACAACCGGGAAACTCTGAACGTTAAATTTAAAGAAAAAAGTGTTGCTGACGTTTTAGAGATGAACGTTGCCGAAGCTTTTGATTTTTTCAAAAATCATTCGCAAATTCACCGCAAGTTAGAAACGCTGATGAAAGTTGGACTTGATTATATGACTCTGGGTCAATCTTCCACGACTCTTTCAGGTGGCGAGGCCCAGCGGGTTAAACTGGCGAAAGAATTATCAAGACGGGGAACCGGTAAAACTCTTTATATTTTAGACGAACCTACAACCGGTTTACACTTTGATGACGTCCGAAAATTAGTGGAATTGCTGCATGAACTTGTCAATCAAGGCAATACGGTTTTGGTTATCGAACATAATTTAGAAGTCGTTAAAACGGCCGATCACATCATCGATGTGGGGCCAGACGGTGGAATCTTTGGTGGCGAAATCGTCGCGACGGGCACTCCAGAAAAAGTCATGGACGTTAAAAAAAGCGAAACCGCAAAATTTTTGCGGCCGCTTTTAATGCGAACATAAATCTGCGAACATAATTATTTACAGAAGTAGCCAGCTATTTTCACATGACCACGAGGTTCGTTTGATCCAGTTGGCAATGCTGTTACAGGTTCACATTTGCCTGCAAGTGAGCCAATTTCAATACCCACTTTGAATCCTGAAACTAACCAACGGGCGATGACTTCTTTAGCGCCTTGCTCATAATTTCCTTCAAAGCTTTCCCACTTGCATTTTTTTGCCGGTGCCGGAGGTGCGGCAACGTATGGATTTGTGATCGACTCTTTCATCGCGTCTCTTAAATTTTTACGGTAGCGATTCGCATGAATGTAATCTATTTTTTCTCGGCAAGTTGTGTTTCCGGTCGATGTGCAATTCATATATTCTATAGAATGGATGGGCGAGCTATTATAAGGAGAAAAGTTTGCATCCGGGCTTTGATAGCAAATTTGATAAACAACCTCTGCAACGCTTGCACCGAAATATGTTTCGAATGAATCAGAATAAGGTGGCTGATACCAACGACCGCCAAACATTCTTTTCTGCATGGCAGGGTCATTTCGCAGTCCCGCAATCACATTCTTCTGTGCGGCACTCATCTCTGAATCTGGATAAAAGGTTGGCGATAATCGGCTTAGTCTTGCAATAAGCTGCTCTTTTGTTGGAGCAACATATCCACGAGGTGCACTTTTATTTGGGATCGAACATCCGATGGCCATGACATCAATAAAGGCCTGACCTTTTTCTGAAAATTGCGGAGGAGCTGGCGGAGTCATTGGAACGTTACACTTTAAACAGCTCAGTAATCGAGTTGATGAGTCATTCGCACATTTTCCATCTTTCATAACTGGTGGCGGTATGACAACCGGTGGTGGAACAACAACGGGTGGCGGGGTCACAACAACCGGCGGTTTTGTGGGAGGTGGTTCAGGTGGCGGAACTATGACAGGTGGAGGAACCACGACAGGCGGCGGAGTGATCACCGGCGGAAGAGGCTCGGGATCGATCGGAATTGGTGTCGGCTCTGCTAAATTAGTTTCAATTGGAGTCTCGGCAATTTTACTAAATTGCTGCTGATGGCACCCGGCAAATAGAATAATGCTCGTTAATATTGCAACAAATTTGATTGAGTAAGATGATTGTAGTTTTAGCATTTGTCCTCCGCTGGACGTGACTGAAGTCAGTTGTGTACAAGACTGGTATCGACGAATGAATGGTGCATCTTGAATTTTTTTAGTTTGAATTTATAAAAAAAGTTGCGAATATACGTCGATGATAAAACATTTTACCTTTCCATTTATTTTTCTAGCACTTGGTCTTGTCGCTGCTGGACTGATGTCTTGGTCGCAACATCACAACTCGACGATTGTCCTTCAAAATACTTTTACGGTGCTTTTATTATGTATTCTTGAAATTTCACTTTCATTCGACAATGCGGTCGTCAATGCGACGGTCTTAAAAAAGATGGATCCGGTTTGGAAGCATCGTTTTTTAACATGGGGTATGATTATCGCCGTTTTTGGAATGCGATTAGTATTTCCATTAATTATTGTTGCGATCGTTGGAAATATTTCTTTAATCGAATCATTTCAAGTTGCCTTTTCAAGGCCGGATGAATACGCAACAATCATGAAGTCGGCGCATCTATCTGTTAGCAGCTTTGGTGGCGCATTTTTATTAATGGTTTTCTTACATTTTTTTATGAATCACGAAAAAGTAATTCATTGGATTCCTTTGGTTGAGCGCCCCATTTCGAAAGTATCTAACTTTAAAAGTATCGAGCTTTTGGTCGCGATGGGAATTTTACTGGGAATTTATTCGCAATTATCCCCAGCCGACGGTGCAACTTTCTTTGTCTCGTACCTTTGGGGAATTATAGTTTTCTTAATCGTGCACGGAATTAGCGACCTTTTGGACGGGCCCGCAATTACGAAATATAAGTGGTTAAGCAGTGGTTTTGGAATGTTCTTATATCTTGAAGTACTTGATGCTTCATTTAGTTTCGATGGGGTGATAGGGGCTTTTGCTATTTCACATGAAATCTTTGTAATCATGATTGGTCTGAGTGTCGGTGCATTCTTTGTGCGAGGCCTCACGCTGTACCTGGTTGAGAATGAAACTCTTGAGCAATTTATGTACTTAGAGCACGGGGCATTTTACGCGTTAGGAATCTTAGCTTTCTTTATGCTATTAGATCCGTTCTTTCATATTCCTGAATGGTTCACGGCCTTAACGGGTGCAGCGGTTTTAGTTTTGTCGGTCCTTTGGTCGATCTATGTAGACCGACATCACGGAGCTAATAAGAATAACCAAAACGCCAACTAGCTGAACGCCATTCAAGCTTTCATCTAATAAGAGGGCGGCGAAAATAAAAGCGTAAGGCGCTTCCAATAAGCATAAAAGACTTGAAGTTGTCGTGGTTAAAACTTTTTGCGCCTTAATCTGAAAATAAAATGCCATCAGACTGACAACCAACGCTAAAATTAATAAACCAAGCAGTGAAGTAAAGCGAACACTCTCTGGCCAAAGCGGAGTGTTGTAGACCGACATTTCATAAATCAAAAAAGGTATCACCAATAGTAAGGCCCAAAAAGTTTGAAAATTATTAAATCGAAATCCGCTGGTGACCCGATTTGCCGATGCCCCAATAAACAAAATGTGAAAAGTTGATGCTAGCGCGCAACCTAAAGTTAAAAAATCACCGGCATTAAATTTAAAATCGGTTTGGTGAAGGTCTAAAAGTAGTGCCATCCCCGAAAAGGCGATCAATCCCAAGAAAAAATGATAAGCACGTATTCGCTGTCTAAAAAATATTCCAGCAATAATCGGTAACATAACTACGTAGAGTGAAGTGATAAAGCTAGATTTAGTTGCGGAAGTCGTATGTAGACCATGCGTCTGCAGAACGATCGAAAATCCTAATGCAAGTCCCGCAAGTAAAGCAAGTTTTGCGTCACTCCAGGAACTTTTGTAAACTTTGGGCTGGAAAAAGAATTGTAAAATTTCGCCCACGGCGAACGCGAGCACAAACCGCCAAAAAATTAAATTAGACGACGTAAAATCTTGTAACGCCCAGCGGATGCAAGTAAATGAGATTCCCCAAATGCTAGCCGCCAAAACGAGTTGCGCAACCGCGATTTGGTAAGGCGTAAATCGATTCGCAACTTTTTTAAGTAATGTCACTAATCGAAAGCCTCAGACCAGACGCGATTTTTTTCAAGGCCATCTATTTCAAGTAATTGATGTTTGGTTTCTTTTATCATGCCGCCCGTGCCGCAAAGATAGAAAGTCGTCGGAATATTTTTGTAATCCGTTTCACTTAAAAAATTTTGAACGTATCCTTTTTTACCCGTCCACGTATCCGAGGCGCGGCTTAAGACGTAGTGGTATTCAAAATTTGGCAGTTTTTTTTGTAATCGTTTAAGCTCGGATTCATAATAAATATCATGTTCTCTGCGAACTCCAAAATAAAGTTTATATTTTAGGTTTGGATACATGTGCATTTTAGATTCCATAAAACTAAAATGTTGCGAAACGCCGCTTCCCGTATTGAGGAATACAATTTGCTCTGTCGGTGGTTCAAGAAAGAAAACTTTCCCAAAAGGTCCGGTCATTTGCAAAGTTTCTGTTCCTTTCAAATCCCATACAAATCGACTGGCTATTCCATTTTCAACAAATTTAAAAATCAACTTGAAGCCATTAGTTTTTTCATCCGTTGAAGCGATTGAATAGGCTCGTAGGGCCGGTTTCGCACCTTCAACTGGAACGTGTAACATGACAAATTGACCGGCTTTAAATTTAAATTCGGGCTTGTTCGTTAGTTCCAAATGAAGCTCGCGAATATCGGCCGTATGATCGATGATTGTATTGATTTTAAACTCGAAGGGAATGCGGGCTTGTGACATAAACGATATATTTTGTAGAAATTACCTTTTTGTCAAAGGTTTCAAGAGCTTAACTATCTAAAATAGAACGGATAGCTTATATTTGAAGCCGAATATGAAACAGCGCACGCTCACTATCCTAATTTTGATCAGCTTTATTTTGATGGGTTGCGTTCCCGCAAGTGAATCTGGAAACGAACCCGGAGCGCCCGAATTTAAATTACCTATCCGTCCCGCTACAGATGGCCCTATTATTTCCAGAGAGCTTCTTTTTAAAAACGACCAACGCGTTAGTTACTGCGAACTGATCGAAAATCAAGCCTCAACCTACAGTGGAATTCGTGACACCCAGCTTGAGCCGTTAGCTTCGCTATCGAAAGTGGTCACCAGTGCTTGGGCTATTGGCGCCTTAGGTCCTGACTTCAGATTTGAAAACGAGTGGTACCTAAATCCGGTACCGGGCCGACCAGGCATATTCGACGCCCACCTCAGTACAAATCACGATCCAATCGTCAACACCGAAAAAGTTTTATTTTTTTTATCAGAATTAAAAGCCCTTGGGGTTTCAGGTTTACGTCAATTAACTATTGATGAAACAACTCGAGTTTATCTTTCAGTTTTATCTCAACCACATTTACAGCTCAGTGAAGTGCCGGTTCCCGTTTCAGAATCGAAAGAAAATTTAAAACTTATTTTAAATTCAGCGCGGTGGGGACCTAGAACCTTAAAAGCGCGTGATAATTTAATAAACTGGGCGCAATTAAATAAGCGGCCTCTCAATATTCCAAATTCATTTTCTGTTGAAGATGTTGTGGTTATACCGGCTTCACAGGTGATGAAAGCTAACTACCAGATTAAAAAAGTAATTAAATCAGCCCCACTTTTTAAATACCTTAAAAATATGAATGTATTTTCTAATAACTATCTGGCCGATGCGCTTTTTTCAAAACTAGGCGGGCTTCAGCATTTTCGCGTTTTTCAAAATGACGTGCTCAGAATGCCTTATGCCGATTTAAAGTTTTATTCAGGTTCGGGCTTATCGACGGTCGTAAACGGACGTCGCCTTGATAATTTAGGAACTTGTTTTAGTCTGATAAAAGTACTCTCTTTTTTTCGGCAAGTTACGCAAAAAGCACAGTTAAATCTAGGGCAAATATTATTGAATCCGACCACGGATCATCAAGGTACTTTTCATGCTCGAACGAATTATTCAAATTCAGTTGTCCTTAAAACGGGCCGTCTTTATGATAATCCGGCTTTAAACTTAGCAGGTTTCGTTTCGACCCGTCGGGGTCTTCTTTCGTTTGTTTTCTTAGGTCACGATTTCACCGAGCAAGAGGCGCGCGAGATGGAGCATAAGCGAACCGAAATACTTGATCATATTTTTGAAAAGTATGCGACCGCCGCACAATTTTCTACGTTACCTGAATACGAAATATTTCTTTAGTTGAGCGGCTGCTTCAAATCAGAATTACCCAACGTTAATGCGAACAGCACGGCTAACTTCGTAAAAGTATTTGAATGAGTGATACTTGATTTTGAATCAAGCTTATCATTTTCACTGTGAATTTGCCGATTCATCGTACGCGTCGTTGATTCAAACGGCAGAACGGCTGGGTAGCCCTGCCGATGCCATGAAGCGTGATCGCTGCAGCCATAACCACAAGTATCAGGTACGAATTCTCCATTCAAATAAATCGCATAGATTTTCATAAAAATTTCGCTCAGCCAAGGGCTGGTAAAATCGTTTACTAGGCCAATCACTTGTTCGCCGCTGCCCGGAAATAAAGTCATGTCTAATTGAAGTACGGCCACCACAGATTTATTTTTCTCTTTATAATCTTTTGCAATTTCAGCCGAACCCAAAAGCCCACTTTCTTCGCCCGCGTACCAGTAAAATTCAATTGTTCGGTCGGGCTGCGAGGTTTTCGTTAAGATTCTCACGGCTTCAATGAGGTTCGACGATCCGGATGCATTATCATCCGCGCCGGGCGCTAAGCTAGAGCCAAAGTAAGATTGATTGATCGAATCAAGGTGGCCGCCAAGCACGACAATTTCTTGCGGACGGACTTTTCCGAGAATACGTAAGCGTAAACTTTTTTGATTCGTTGAAGTATGATCAATTGTTTCAATTTCGTAAGGCCAAGGCGCTGACTTAACTAATGATTCTAATTTTATTTTTAGATCAAGGACATGAATATTAGGATCACTCGCTTTATTCGAACGGGTCGGGTAAGAAGATAGCCATTCGATTTGTGTCTTTAATAGGTTTGGATCCGCCAGTTCAGATAGGTCTTTATAAATTTGATTATATTGAAAACCCGGTAGCTGAATAGGGGATCGACTTTGTAACTTCTTTGATGTCATAACAAGATTCTGCAGAACACTTCCGGCGCGATTTGATTCGCTAGAATTGAGAACTTCAAAGCCGCCGCACTTACCTTGAAAATGGTTAACGTTCGAAATTTGATTCATTTGCAAGGGCGTGACATGCGCAATACCCAGGTTCGTCGTTTCATCTTTACTTAAGATAACTGCTTCGACGGCTTTCAACTTATCCAAATCAGAAATTACGATTTGTGGTTTATCGGCAGATAAGAAACCGGTGTGCGAATAACTCAATTGTGCTGCTAATAAAACAATTAAAAGTAAAGCTGATTTCATGAAATGACCCCTCTTCATAGTATAATGGTAGCCCTTTTGTAGAAGAGGGCAAAATAATAATGGGATTCACTTAAAAATTTTTCTAGAAGTAGAACACCAGAAATCCGCGAGAGCCAAAGCCCGTTACGTCGGTTTGCCGCGTCGACGTATTAATCTGTTGAATATCAAGATAGGCTTCACCACGCAGGGCGGTCGAGGTGCCCGCTAGGTACCAAGTTAAAAAGCCTCCGCCATTGATACTGACGATTGAAGCGCTGCCCCCACCACGAGAAGCGGGTGACTGCACCGAGCCGAAACCAGCAAAAGCAAACGGTCCATAAACAAATGGTCGTGGATCGCGATTTGAAATTAGATTGTAATCAAAATATCCACCCAGCAAAAAATCAGTTGTTGCACCAGCGCCAAGATCGACTGAAGTCATGTCGACCGCTGCACCAAATTCAAGTTGAGTAAAGTTCCATCCGTAACGCGCGTGCAATGCTCCAGCATTTTTCTGGTAATCAGTACCGCGTTGGCTAACGAAATTTCCGCCTAACATCAAAGAATTTTGCCGGGACTTCAGGCCCTTACTTTGATAGTTCGGGCTTTCCGAGATTGTGGCCGTTTGTAAATCATAAACTTCACCCTCTTCAAGCGGAATCGAACTTTCAATAATCGCATTACGACCTTTTGTTTTTTTCACCGTGATCTTTTGGGCAAAGGAAATTTCAATAAATAAAAACGTAACAATTAAAAACGGAAGTAAAGTTGAATTTTTGCAGATCAATTTTTTCATTATAACTTGTTCGTACTTTCGAATATTTTATCTGCCGACTTCGCGATAAAACCCTGATAAAGTTCTCCGCTTGGCATGGGGTAACGTTTTGCAAATTCATAGTAGCAGCCGGGGATCGAGTAAACCCCATCTGCAAATTCACATTGAATTTCCGCCGCCATTGTTGAACTTTGTTCAAGTAATTCTTCAGGGGTCCCTTTGATCTCTCCGCCTGAAGCATTCAGTTTGAAGCCATTACTTTTAATAAAATCATTCAATCGGTGGATGTCAGTAAAATTCTTAAGGTGATTGATGCTTACAGTGAAATGATTTGGTCTAAAGCCATAAGCGTAGACCCAAGAGGCATATTCACTTTCTTGCGCCAGTTTTAAATAAGTAGCATGGTTCGCGATCCAGTGCCGCCCGCTGAAAACAAAGTCTTCGCTATCGGTCGCGCTGGGCTCTAACTGATTTATACACAAAGCAATTATTTCTTGAACAAATGAAGACATTTTTTCTAACTCAAGCTCAGAAATAAATATCTTTGGTACATTTTTATCCGGATGTTCATAGTGCTTTGCGTACAATTTTTTTTCCGTAAAGAAATATTCCCCTGACTCTTTGTAACCGTATTTCAAAAAGTGTTTAGCTAATGAGTCGATGCCTAATTGCGGGTGTTTGAAAGTTCGAAGTGCTAAATGATCATTTGATAAAACTTCGCCCGAATGGCTAAACAAGTTATGAATTTTCTCTGCGGTCGGATTCATTTTAAGATAGTCAATCCACATGTTATCCATATAGCGATGCAACTGAACAATTGAACTCATACTGGCTCCCGTTTCAATTTTAAATTAGCTCAAATCTATTTGATTTCTAATTGGTATTTATTACAAATCTATTTACCAAAAATGCCATCCCGCTGCATAAGATTGACTGTGAAATTCGCTTCGGGTTTTATGCTCCGGATGCTCAATTCATTTCGCTTCGCGTACTACCTTTTTATTTTTCTATTTGGCTGCTTTTTTATGCTGCAACGGGCAGATGCGCAAAGTCTTTCAACGTCGGTGATCGAACGAACCGATTCTGACAAGGCTACGCCGCCTCAGCAGAAAATGACCTTTGGGCTTACAGGTTTAGGCTATGTTTCTGATTCCAGCACCGACCAATCTGCGCAGGGGCAAGCTGAGTTTTCACTTTCACTGAAAAAAGAGGGTTTCTTTTTCTCTGGGTTAGAAGTAACTGCGGGTACATTCACCGAGCCCCGATCTACTTATATTCCGGTACCCGAAGCTTACCTTGCCGTTGGTTCTGAAAAAGAAAATTTTGCTGCCGTCGGAATTAAATCGCAGTCATATAGTTTCATTGACCGGTATTACAACCTAGGAATGTACCAATCCTATTACACGAATGATTTTATTAATTATAAAGAACAAGGTTTTACAGGCCTGCAAGTGCAGTTGCGTTCGGGACTGCTTGGATTTAAGGGCGGGTACCAGCCCATCTTTCTAAAAAACCAAGGACCTTCTGTTTATGAAAAAGATGGCCAGCTGGTCACTTCGAATCGTTGGGCCCGTCGGCCGCCAAAGCAATTTGAATTCGTCGAGGGTCAAGTTAAAGACATTGAATACGATATCCGTAACGACGATGTTGCCCAGATTATAACGAACCAAGGTCACACGTTGAGTTTCTTTTTGGGAGAGAATGCAGAGCGACCATGGTTTCAAGCTTCCTACGCCCGCCATCCGCTGAATGAAATACCACTTAGCCGCGAGACCTACGGGTCGATCGGGGATTTTCGCGGTCATGTTCTGTTGTCTCCGGTTGTAACCGATCATGAAGTGAAGTCGGCAGATTTTAATTTAGACTCAGGCCCTTTTGAATCGACGCTTTCTTATCTTGAAGACCAACCCCAGAATTCTGAGCCACGTCCAGATGAAACTTTGCAAGTTTTTAATCCACTAAAAGTCTACGGAGTCTACATCGCGGTAGAACTAAAAGAGTTATTTAATCGACCGCTGAAAATAAGCTTTTCCGCTGCAGAAATGCAGGGTGGCGAAATCAAAGAAGTCATGCAGGGCGGAAAAGAAAGTCTTTTTATTTTTGCATCTGAAAGAACGATTTTCAAACGGCCCATCTCATTAGGCGCCACTGGGGAATTTCTTTATATTGGTTCAAAACCGCTACGCACTTCAGTTCAGTGGACTTACGATCGGGCGCACCAAGGTTCGTTGATTTCAACAAAGTTAGCGCATGAAACATGGAAGCAAGTGTATCTGCACGGTGGTTTTGATTTATTAGGAGTCGAAAACGAACCTTCGGTTGATGCGCAGGCAAATCACCTCAGCCGAAATCAGGCAAACGATCGATTTTTTGCCGGAGTCCAATATGTCTATTAAAATTGTATTTGCGATAAGTCTTATACTGACCCTTGGGTGCGGTATTAAATTTGGTGAAAAAAATAAAGATGCAAACCAAACGGCGCAAGTCAAAAGCGCCCGTTGCTTAGATGATTCGATCGCGGGTTTAAAATTATTCGTTAAAGGTGAAGCCAGCGATAAAAAAGTAGAAGAATCAGTTCTTTGTCTAAAGAATGTTTTCACCGCATTTAAAGAAAACATTCGGGGCCAAGAAAAAGAATCATTCACTTCAGATGAACTGAGCCAGTTTATCAAAGTGAACTTCTTAAAAGATGGAACTGAAATTACAAAAGAATTCCAATTAGAAATAATGAAATTGAAAGTCGTCTTATTTGGCGGGACCGAAGCGATCATCCAGAAAAGCGAAATCGATCAAGTTGTTCTATTTATGGGCCGCTTAACAAATTCGTTAGTGAAGCTAAACCCCCACATGAAAATTATCAGCATGAATTGGGATTCAGTCGAAATCACTGAAGGGTCTGCAATTCGAAATTCGAAAGAAGGCCAGTTTTTACAAGCGAAAAAGGCATTCCAAGATTTTGTTATCACTTTCACCTCAGAGCTAAAACGCAATGATGCAGATTATGAAATCGATGATCTCATTAATCTTGCTGTCGAAACTGCGAAATTCGCCAATAGTAAGTCAGATCTTATTAAAAATATTAAAATGCTGAAGCCCGTAGTGAAAAGGTTTAAGCGCAGCCTCATCGGCGGCAGTGATGCAATCAAAGGTTCCGAGTGGGACCGGCTTGGTCTAACCCTTGGCGAAGCTTATTTTCAAATGCTTCGGGTTAAATATTTCTTAAATCCTCTTAATGATAGTCGGAATGGCAACCCTGAAGAGGTGCGTGCTAAGCAATGGCAGATCTACAAAGAGATGGCCGTTGATGTCAGC
Organism: Bdellovibrio sp.; assembly: GCA_043760925.1. GTDB lineage: Bacteria > Bdellovibrionota > Bdellovibrionia > Bdellovibrionales > Bdellovibrionaceae > Pseudobdellovibrio. The sequence continues at coordinate 33,940 of JAYUOK010000057.1, forward strand.
CAGTTGTTTCAAAAGCTATTACTCGCTAAACAGAGCCAGTCTGTGGCCAATGCTGAATTAGCTGATATCATGGCTCCGCTTTCCGAAATATTTCCTCAATTTCAGATCAATGAAGATTTGCTGTCAGGGATTAGTGATCTGAAGGTGATGTTACTAGGCCAAGGGGCAATGGGGCGGGAAGGCTGGACGCGTGCCGATTTAGTTAATCTAAATAAAAAAATCCCTATTCTGATGAAGAACCTGAGTGCAATTCTGAAAGTAGTAAATGAATTATCTAGCGAAAATGCATCACAAATTTCATACGGGACTTTTAACCAATACGAAGTTCAGTTATTAACCGCCGCAGCAGAAATCAGTGATCTAGTAGAAGCCGGTTATGATTTAAGATCTTTGCAGCAGTTGTTAGAAAATTTAACGAAGACGATTCTGAAAGATGAACTTACATTGCCGGCAAACTTCATCCACGTGTTCAATGCCACCATTGCTGGTCAAACTTTAATAACCGGCGAGAAAACCAGCCTGCTTTCTGCCAAAAATATGCAGCTGCTGATGAAGACGGGTTCTCGAGCTTTCTTAAATTTTCAAGAATACAATATGTACTTGGCTAAGCTTTCTTCAAAAGATTTAGCCTTCAATGAAAACTCATTGCGACTTTGGCCAAAGTTAAGAAAAACTTTGACGGTGTCACTTAATCTAAAAAGCAGCCATGTGATCACAACCGAAGAAATTATTTCGTTCATTCAGGTCTTGCAGAATGAAAAGTTAATTGAAACTCATTTTCGTTCTGATAGTTTAAGTAAACTTTTAAACGCCGTATGGAGCCATTTATTAAATGATCCCGGTTCTCGGATTTCGACAAAAATGATTCATTCCGGGTTTAATTTACAAACCCTCGCGCAACTTTCAAATGAAGTTGAAATCTACTTACAAAATCAAAAAAATATTTCGATTGTTTTCTCTTCGAATGGCCGAATTGAGAAGGGCTCCTTAATTAAGCTGTTATCAACAAAAATTGAATCTTCGACGATCAGTTCCGAAAAAATCGGTTTGACCGAGCTAAATCAATTTTTGCAGCAAAAGATTCCACTTAATTTCAACGAGCTTGGATATCTAAAAATTCTCACGAGCGATGTAGGAAATTATTCTTACCAGGATTTAGCGAAATCAAATTTAGCCCGGGCACTTTCCCGAATGATCATACGCGGGTACGCCGGCGATGCTGATCGCGCTCGTGACCTGACGGGGATCAATCTAGCTGAGGCTGAATTAATTTTTAGCCATTTTCGACCAGCCGCGATTGATCTTGATTTTCTGGAAGAATCTAATCTTACATTCATTCAATCACGGTTCAGAGAATCAAACCTTTTTCTGAGCCCTTCAAACGGTGATCAATTTGTTAACTTTGCAGAAATGCACCAGTTGCTGTTGCATATATTTTCTGGAACGGCACGATCTAGCGATGTAAAAAATAAAATTAAACAAGAATGCTTACCGCAACTGACCACTCCGATCACTAGTCAAACTCCAGTCAACGAAGATTGCCTTCTTGAAGTCTACGCAAAAGAGCAAGCCGCTTTTCAAGATATGCCGCTGTTTTTACAGATGAAAACTCAGTACACGGCCGAGCAAATGAAGGAATATTATTATTCATTACTTAAGGCGGCGGGGCATGTTCCGAATGCAGAAAAGGTCGTTTACTTCACGGATGTCGATTTATTTCCACACGTCATTCAGTACATCGAAATGCTTTACTCAGTTTACGATTTCAACCGTGATGGCTTTTTGCGAAAAGATGAAGCGTTCGCGGCTTTTCCGGTATTCAAAAGCTTGTTAGCGGAACTAGTTGCTTCGTTCAAACAAATCAAAGAAGAAGACCTTCAAGGCGTATTCATTTACATTTTGAAATACGGCCGACCGCCTAAAAAAGAAAGCATCGCAGAAGTTTTAAAATTTATCTCTTTCATCCGAGATAAAGAACAAAAAGGCTGGGATATTCAAAGTACGCGCCTCGAGCTAGGAAAGATTTTTAACTTTATTGCGGATGCAACGAAGCCTACGGCTCCGGTTGTTCCGCAGCCGTAATTCATATAGTTAAATTTTCTTATTACGATTTATATTAATACTTAGTCTTAAAACTTATTTTTAAACATCATCGACTCAACAGGTAGAGTCGTGCGGGTGTTGTACTTTGCGCCCGGTTTTTTATTGTACATGTTTTCAATGTCGCCTTTGGTTTCAAAATAAATCAGCTGGCCAATTGGCATTCCGCCGTAGACACGAACGGGCTGTTTAACTGAAATCTCTAAAGTCCAATGATTGCAAAATCCAACATCACCCTTACCGGCCGTCGCGTGGATATCAATTCCTAAACGGCCAACGCTTGATTTTCCTTCTAGGAAGGGAACATGGGCTAGGGTTTCGGTATATTCTTCCGTGACGCCCAGATAGAACTTATCTGGCATCAATACATAACCCTCTTCAGGGATATCGAAAGTTTTAATTTTATTGTGAGCTTTTGCATCTAAGATATCAGACTCGTAAGTCGCTAGAGTTTTGCTTAGGTGCACATCATATGAATTCGTGCCCAAGCACGATAAAAGAAAAGGCTCTACTTTAATAAGCCCTTTTTCCATGTGGTTCAGAATTTCTTTATCCGTAAGAATCATGAAAAAAACTACTTAGTTTCGCGATGAACAGTGTGTTTTTGCATGTTCGGGTTGTACTTCTTTTTTTCAAGACGACCCGGAGTTTTAGTTTTATTCTTAGTTGTTGTATAACGAGAAACTGGTTTGCCTGCAGCTTTTGCTTCAGTGCACTCAAGAGTTACTATGATACGACCCGATTTTTTTGCCATAAGACACCTCAATAATGAAAGAACGAATATAAGTAAGTTTACAGCGCCTAGTCAATGGAATATACATAAGACCGGGGGTTCATCATGCGTAAATCTGGTATTGTGCTATTTATAACAACAATTCTTTGTGTTTTCACCTTAAATGCTCAAATTTACCGGGGTGATGGCGTCAATCAGGCAGATCTTGAAGCAGCACTAGCCGGGGTTCAGCCGGGGACGATCGTTATCTTGGGCGAAAGCCATGGCGTCACCGCGCATCGAGATCAGCACATAGAAATTCTAACCCAGCTTCGCAAGCAAGGGTTGAAAGTTTCAGTCGGACTTGAGTTTCTAAATTACCCCGATCAGACATTTTTAGACCAATTTCGATATCAAGAAATCGATGAGGCCACCTTTTTAAGTATTGTGGGGTGGAAGGGATTATCATTTGATTTCTACCGCGATCAAATTCTATTTCCGAATGTGATGGCAGGTGAGTTCTCATTAGCATTAAATTTACCTCGGTCAATCAGCTCTAAACTTTCTAAACAGGGTTTAGAAAGTTTAACTGAAGATGAATGGAAGATCATGCCACCGAACTTTAGTGTTGGTCGCGATTCATACAAAGAGCGTTTTGCCGCGGCGGCGGGCGCACATTGTCCAAGTTTAGATCGGTGCTTTGCTGCGCAGTCAGCTTGGGATGATACGATGGCATGGCAAGCGGCGCAGTTTATTCAGCGTCAACCCGCGCAAGTGCTAGTCATCGTCGTTGGTGAATTTCATGCACAGTTCGGTGGAGGATTAGCGGATCGAATTCGCGCAAGAAACAGCGAAATACCAATTCTTACTTTTTCGCAAATTTGGGCTGAAGGATTAACGGACGAAGAAATTCAGAATGAGCTAAAGCCTTCTGTGGTTGAAGGACCCCGTGCTGATTTTATTTGGCTTTCTAAACCGTAATTATTTAATCTGACTGATAAAATCGTATCCGCGCTTATTTAAGATCGCATCGATGACCGCGGTGGCTTTTTTCATCTTCGTGAAAAAATCATTTTCTGGTGTAATGATGATTCGCTGTGGGTGGCCTTCCCAGCTTCGTTTTACTTTTTCGTTTAACAATTGAGCCTCATGGAAGTCTTCGGTGCGAATTTCATTCGACATATCGTAATCAGGCTCGGTCGCTGTATCTAGATGGATAATCCAGTCGTAGCGGGCTAATTCTTTTTCGCGCGTTGTGTTTAGCGTTTTATAGAAGTGTTCTTCGGTGTCGGGCCAATAGGCTAATGAATCTAAAGAACCTCGGTCGCAGACGATTAATGCCTCGGGATTTGTTTTACAGCGCAATTCTTCAAGTTCTCTTTGCGTGGCAAAGATAGCCATTTGGGCATGGAAAAAACCGTCGTAACTTTTGACTCGGGGGAAGCCGCCTTTGTATAGAATGGATGCGGCTTCGGGTACGACTTTTACTTTTTGGTTGAACTCTTTTTTCAGCGCATCGATCAAAGTTGTTTTTCCACCGGACGGCCCGCCGGTGATTGCAATTTTAAGTGTTTTCGCTCGGGGCTCGTTCGTCATTAAACCAAACACTCGGTTACGACATCATGACCAATCCAGGCGACGGGTTGTTTGGGTTCGTAACCATCATGAAGCATGATATATCCACAGGCTCTGAATATAAGTTCGCTTAAACTTGCCGTCATCAATTTTTTTTCGTCAGCGTGAAGCGCGATGATATCGTCTGAAGCTTTGAGCGTCATTCCTAACTGTTCTTTGGTTGAATGCTGGGGCCAATCTTCGATCTGCCCCATTTTTTTGGTCACGGGCGAAGTTAACAACTGGTCCACTAATTTATAGACATCTGGTAACGTCACGCCTTCTTTTAGGAGTGTATTGCATTCGGCCGATATTTTTTTAGTAACCGGGTGCCCAGGATATTTTTTTTCTATGTATCTGACCAAGTTATATAATGGAATTTCTAAACCCTGAAACAGTGAGCTTGAGTTGGTTAAAATTTCAGGACAATTATACACACAACAGTTCACGCCTTTTTTTGTCCACGCAGTTGAGTAGTCTTCTAAAGACATCTTTGCCCAAGCCTGCAGGTAAGGAGCGTAACCTTGCCACTTTAAATCATTACCGACTAAGGTTTCAGTTCCGTGGTAGCCGTAAGCAACATAACTAACGTGCCCATTCTGTGATTTGATCTTTTCTCGCAAAGCGGTTGATTCTTCGATGAGGATATTAAAAGTCTCTGCCGTCACTTCATGAAAGCTTGGTTCTAATACTTTACCCAAATCACTTTTCCAAAAAGTTTCGGATAATATAAATCGATCGCCAACACCTTTAAAAACCTTATTCATCACGGGCATGACGATCTTGCAGCGGGGAACGCCGCCGGCCATTAAGTGAGCGAAGTGAACTTGTCGGCCTGGCTGAATAAAAGTTTCAAGTTCTTTTAAAAAACTTTGTGTTTGTTTGCGAAAACGTTCTCGGCCTTTTTTCTGGCTGACGATTAAACTTTCTGCGGGCACTCTGGCTGATTGCCAATCGTTTAGCTTTACGTCCTTTAAATAATCCACGGGTGTTTTACCATGATCATCGGGCTCAAGATCAAAGCCAGCCTCAAGCGGTACATTAATAAAAGGTTTTGGGATTAATTCGGTTTCAGCCGCAGTCAGTGGGCGTAGTTTGCCGTTTTCATCACGACGACCAACCGTTGCGCGTACGACGGTTATTCCGCATTTTTCAGCTTCTTCAACAAGTCCGTTGGCATAGCCACGGCTGAAAAGTTCTCCAAATAGAACAAGTAAATCGCCTTTCTGGAACGGGCGAGTGGTGGGCTTTTTTCGAATCGGTGTGTACGCAGTCATGTAGTATCCTTATTTTTGCAAAGCTTAACCTGACAGAGCTTCTTGACTCAACTAACACTCCTTTGACACGATCAGTTGATGAAGCCCACGCGCCAAAATAGCCGAGTAATCAGCCTTGTTCCCTCGTGGACCGAAACATTTTTGGCGGCCGGAATCAATATTGTGGGGAAGACCCACTTTTGCATCCATCCAGATGATAAAATTTCAAGCATTCCAAGCGTCGGTGGAACAAAAAACCTTCATATGGAAGCGATCATGAACTTGCGTCCTGATTATGTGATCTTGGATGAACAAGAAAACAAATTAGAAATGGCCGAGCAGTTGAGGGCGAACAGCATAAAAATTTTAACTTCGAACGTTACAGATTTTGATTCGGTCATTCAATTTTTACAAAGTATGGCAGACATTCTGGATGAAAGTAAATTGAACGAATTTGCTGAGCGATATAAATCGGTCATCGGGCGAGATCAAATCAGCACAGAAAAATTTTGGGCTCAAATTTTACTAAAAGGTGATGTTCCCGATGCAAAATCAGCTATTGACTATGTGATTTGGAAAGATCCCTTTATGGTGATTGGTCAAAATACATTTATTGCAAATAATTTGAAATTAGTGGGATTCAATCTAGATCGAAGCGAGAAGTATCCTGAAGTCGCTGAAACTGAATTACGGCAGCGCTTTTGCCTGTTTTCAAGTGAACCTTACCGCTTTGACCGGAAGTTCGAAAAAATGATCTTAAGTGGGTTTCAAGGCGCACTGGTCGACGGTGAAAAGCTAAGCTGGTACGGCATTAGAAATCTTTGTTTTTTAGAATCGTGTTTATAATCGTATTTAAAATTTTAAGCGTTGAGTTTTTTTGCGTCTGCATGACTGATTTAATCTTTTCTTTTAACTGATTAGATAAACCATCAGGGGCGTCTTTCATTGCGGTTTCAATCTCAGCTATTGCCCGAAGTAAGTCAGACTGACATTGCGTCACGTAAATTATTTGCGGATCGCGTAAGTCTTTGAAGCGAACAGCTTCAGGATTATTTTGATGGTAAGGCCCTAGCAAAACGGGAAGCCCGCAGCAAAGTGGCTCCATGACTGAATGAACTTTCTCTTTGAAAGAACCGCCAACGAAAGCAATTTCGCCGTAGCGATAAAGATCTGCTAAATAGCCAATTTGATCGACGACTAAAATATCTGATGTAAACTGTAAAGTTGATGAAGGTGCTTCAGAAAGAAGCTGGTGGGAATAATTTTGGCTGGAAATAACTTTTAGAATTCTTTGAATATTTGGCAGCGCCACTTCGTGAGGGCTCCAAATGATTTGATATTTCTTAGTCAATTCACGAAAAACGGGCAGAAGGTGAGCCTCGTCTTCTGGCCAGGTCGATCCGCAAATAAATATTGGACGCTTATTTAAAACTTGTACTTTCGAGCTTTGTTCAAGGCGCCAAAAAACTTGGTCAAACCGCGTATCGCCATCCCTGGTCACCAATGTTTCAGGTGACAAAATTTCACGTAGTTGCTGTACTTGGGCTTCTTCAACGCAAGAAATGAAGCTTACGTTTTTAAATAACCAGCGGTGCATCCACTTTTTAATCACGGTCAATTCTCCAAAAAAAGACACAATGCAAATTGGGATTTTTGCATCGCCAGCCTGCTGTAAAAATTCAGGCCAAAAATCTGTTCTTGAAAAAATAATAAGTCGCGGATTAATTAAGCGGATTAGATTCTTAATTGCTCTTGGTTCATCCCAAGGCAGCGGAAAAAATTCATCGACGAATGGTTTAATATTGTTAAATAGTTTTTCGGCTGAAGGCGATGAATAGGTCACAACGATCTGCGCCTGGGGATTCGTTTTTTTAATATGGATAATGAGGGATTTAACATACTCAATTTCGCCGCTTGCCGCGTGAAACCAATAACTATCTTTCAAAGGTTGAAGTGCCTTTAAATTTCGTGACCTTAACGCAATCCAGGCTTGCATCTTTATACCTAAAAAAGGTTTAAGAACGATGACGAATGCTTTTAAAAGAAGATAAAAAAATCGGTAAATATAAATCATCACTGTTGGGAAGCCAGTTTAATATTTTTAATATGTTCAATCACTTCATTTGGAGTAATTGCGCGAAGGCACTCGTGAAAATTCGGATTGATGCAGGGGCCTTGGCCATGCTTACTACATGGACGACATTTTAAATTTCTTTCTAAAATTAAAGTCGATGGTCGCGACGGAAAACCAAACGGGGCGGGGCCCATGAATGCAATCGCGGGCCGACCTAATTGTTCAGCGAAGTGTAAAAGGCCCGTATCATTACTGATCAGTAAATTTGCCTTTTCGATGATCGCTGCCGATTGAGTTAAATTGGATTGGCCAGTTAAATTGACGACATTTGCATACTGATTTAACTCACTGGTAAAGGTATCGGCTTGTCCTGCTAAAACGACGAATTGGCGATCAGGCATGTTCGAAATAAGTTGATGCCAATACTCGAGTGGCCACCGCTTCAGTTCATAAGATGCCGAAGGAGCTAAGACAATTGGATTCATAAGTTGATGTTTGCTGAAGACATCCGTTGCATAGTTGCGAGATGCTTGATCTAGAAATAATTGAGGGGTTGGTGGAAGAAAAAATTTATAATTCCACTTTTCAAGGGGCTTTAATAAATCACGTTGACCTGAAAAAGGTTTTTCAAAAAGATTGCGTTGGAATCTAATCAGTAAAAATCTTTTCAGCCGCATCATGGGTCGAACTAAAGTATTTGGCACAAATAAAAAACTTCGAATAACAAGCGATCGTAGATTATTATGGGCATCATACAGATGCGTGAAATTTTCTTTACGAAGTTCTTGAATTAATTTCCATAAACCTTGCACGCCTAACTTGCGATCTAATTTCCAAACGCGTTCAATATTTGGATTGTTGTCGGCTAGTGAAGAAAGATCTTCCCGTGTTACAAAATGAATTCGAGCTTCTGGGGTATAGCTTTTTATCAGGCTTGGAATGCTAAGGGCTTGGGTCAGGTCCCCAATGCTTGAAAAGCGTATAATCAAAACTTTCATATCCGCTATGATATTTACAAAATCTGGCATGTGTCTAGAGCTAGCAGTCTAAACGCATTAAATGCTCTTTAAAACCACCAGATTCGCTTACATGCATTTTTTAAGGCATACGGCTTGTAGGTATCATTGATATGAGATTCACCAAATGGTTTTTAGTTTTAATAATTCTTAGTCACACGATGGTGTCTCATTCTGATATGAAGTCGACTTTAGAGGTCGACAGTCTTACTTTTTTAAGTCCCGATTATGAAACCACCGAGAAAAAAAGTTTCTTATTCGCGGGTGCAACCATAGCTTCGAATCCGGCAAAGCCCGATTTATTTATGCTTAATTTGACGGGACGTTATGCCGTCGGTCAGTCCGTTTTAAGTTACCTGAACATCCGCGAAATTTATTTTACTTACGAGACTGACTCAAGTTCATCGATTCATGTTGGACGAAAACTAAATAATTGGTCAGCTCTTGATTCAGACTGGAACTTAGGGTTTTTTCAACCGCAGTTTCGCTGGAATCCAGTTGATCCTGAAAACCAAGGCATGACCGGACTTTTCTGGGAAAGAAACGAAGCTTTCTGGGGCTTAACTCTTTTTGCATCACCAATTTTTATTCCAGATCAGGGGCCTGGCTACGATCTTAAAGACGGACAATTCGAGCGAAGTAATCCTTGGTTTTCTAATCCCCCGCAAAATGTCAGATTTCAGGGCGAAGTTTTCCCAATCGATTATGTTATTCTTAAACCTGAGACGACAGATGTTATTTTTCAGCCTGTTTATGCTGCTAGCTTTCGACTGGGTGAAAAGACCGGACTTTATTCAAATATAGCCGGCGCATTTAAACCGGCTCACCAGTTGGCGCTTGCGTATAAAGCGACGCATGTAGTTTCAAGAGTTCGTGTCGATGTTATTCCGAAAACATATTTAGAAAATATTTACTCTGCCGACGTTGGCTACCGCGACGATTGGGGCGCGGCCCAGTTTTCCGTGCTTTATACAAAACCTCAAACGCCAGAGTTCGAATCGGGGTATAACGTTCCGATTCTTGACGAGAGCGTCAGCTGGGGGCCCAAGATTGTTTACCGTTTGAAACCCTTTCAGTTCGGAATTTCTTATCTGGATACGACTGGCGGCGCAGTGAAAGAGACCGGCCCCGACGTGGCAAGCGACCGAGCGGCGCTCACGCAGCGTTACTTATTTCGCCAAGCGGTGCAAGTACAAGCCTCATACAGAGAAATTTTATTTAAAAAAGTTTTAATTGATTCAAGCATCCAGTGGCGAAGTAGTACCAAAGATGAATTCACTGAAATTCGCTTTAAAAATAAATTCGACTTACGGGGTCCATGGTCTTTTTGGGCCGACCTCACTTTAATTGAAACTGCAGACAAAACTCTTTCAAATATGGGCCCTTACAGGAATATTGATCAAGTATGGATTGGAGCCGGCTATGATATCTAGAATTTTTCGAACCTCAATAGTAGTCATTGCTTTAGGCAGTGTTACAGTATCGTGTACAGATTTTCTGCGCGGCAAGCCAGAGAAAAAAGAAACGATCGTAGTCGAGAAAGAATCACTTAGTTGTTTAAAACAGGTCGCTACGCAATTTAAAAATTTACTTAAGTCTGAAGCAAGTGAAAAAGATGTTGATGCAAGTTTTGCTTGTCTTGATAAAACACTGAGCGAATTTCAAAATCGCGTTGAAGGACGAAGCGATGCCCATTCATTTACGGCCGAAGAACTGCATGAAATATTTGAACGATTTTTAAAAGACGTTGAGGTTTCAAGAGAAGCAACAACAGATTTATTAGTTCTGAAAACGGCCATATTGGGTGGTAGCAATGATAAGATTACAAAAAAAGAAATTAGCGACCTAAGAAATTTTCTTTCAGTCTTGAAACCCGAATTGAAGGCACTGATTCCTTACGCAAAAATATTTGCTTTTAAAAAAGGTGATACCGCGTATTTAAAAAGTGTTATCAAAGGCGCATTCGATCAACTTAATTTAAGTTTAAAAAAGTTAATTAAAGTAACTTATATTACGCGTTCAGATTACCGATTCGAAGATTTTAAACGCCTAGTTACGCATCTAAATGTGATCGAAGGCGAAAAAAATAATCTGATGGAGCTAGCGAGTAAAGTTAAAAATCTACTGGTTGGAAACTACACGTTGCAGACCGAGGCTGATTATTACTTGTTCGTAGATAATTTAACAGAGATTTTACGCCTGTACTCGACGCAAGTTCAAGGAAATGTAAAATTTGAAATTTCGACAGGTAGCCATATGAACACCTCAATCGAATATATTCAAAGCTGGCTAGTGCTGCTTGAAAACTCAGTACAGTATAAGAATAAACAAACGATTGCCCTTGATTCGTTGAATCCACTCATTGAAGAAATCGCTGCGCAGGGCATTCTACCGGTACAAATACAAGGAACAACTTTAGTTGAATTTTATAAGATGTTGATCGTTCGTGTATTCGAATCGGGTCGTCATGGAGATATCGCAAAAATAACCGGTCTTAGCCAGGTTCACTTCACAAACTTAAAAAGAGAAATTGCCATCTACCGACTTTACATGGAATTCATCAATGCGGTCGCCGTTGATGATGTTCGAATACCAATCAAAAGTATTCAAACGCAGCTAAGACAGTATAATCCGAAAGCTCAAGAAAGCATTCTTAAATCGGTTCATGCAAGCGAGCATGCGAAAGTACTTCGTTCTTTTGATGAGTTACGCAATGAATTTCTAAGTGCGCGGCCGGTGGTTTATCGTTTTAAAAAAATGGTTATCGCAAATAACCAAGAGGTTTGGGATCAGAACTGGGAAGATTTAGCACGTGGTTTTTATGCAAAGATGCTTGCGCGCCAGTTATTAATTGGATGGGGAATGTTCACCCCATCGCGTGAAAACCCAACCGGTTATGCTTCAAAAGAGGTATCGCATTCTCACTTAACCGAAGATGCACTGGTGCAGTGGTACGCTGAGTTCAGACAGTTCGGAATCGAAACGAAAGCTTTCGATCCGCGATCTGTTAATTCGGGCGCTGAAAGTTTTAAGCAGGCTGACTTGCTAACGTTTTCGGCCGATGGCGACGGAAAGATGAACTTCTTTGAAACCGTACAATACGTTAATTTGCTAGTCTCTGGCGGCGGCCAAACTCTGAGCGAAATTCGTGCGGGGCTTGGCCGGGCCGGTTGCAACTTAACCGAAAAAGATGCGTTTGACTATGTTTGGAATAACGAAGCCTGCGCGATTGATGATTTGCGCAAAAACTTTAAATTTTATTTCTCGAATTTGTCGTGGTTAACTGCTTTTGTTGAGCGCTTGAATGATCAACAATTTGTTGATTTCTATTCCCAGTTGATGGATGTAACCCGATTTGACGCTCGTTTTAAGGGTATTCAAATTGAAACGGTTGATCTGCGTTCAATGTCGATTATTCTGCATTACATTGAATCGTTATTCAGTACCTTCGATAAAAATTCGAACGGCACCCTGTCTGAATCTGAAATAAGAACTTCGTATGTACGATTTAAAGCTTTTGCAAAAAGTTACGCGTTTGAAAACTCTAAAGCACAAATTGACGAGTTTAATGGCTTACTAGGGCGCACGGTCTATGGGTGTTATTCAGAAGAAGATTTAATTCGCGAATCGTTTATTTTCCTGGTTTACAACGGGAAAACGCCGACAAAAAATAATCTAAGCACTTTGCCTTGTATTTGGGGGTTACGAAAGCCACTCATTAAATTTTCGGCTTATGCGGAAGTGGATCGAAAAACGGTTATTAATACTTTTAAAATTTTAAAAGCCGTATTAGGCTCTAAGAAATAGCTAGAAAGAGTATCGCAACATGATGTTTTCTATCCCGAGATATAAATGGGCCGTTCTTTTTGCCTGTTTAAGTATGATTGTTTTAGGCCTGGCGGATAATATTCGCGGACCACTATTTGCTGAGCTTCTTCATTTTTTCAGTTTATCAAATACACAAGGGTCGGCCACTTTTGCAGCTACTTCGGCAGCAGCTTTCTTTGGCAACGTTGTTTCCGCGCCGCTGATGCGAATTATGACGCTAGCGCGTTTACTTATTTTTTCAGTTCTGATGATGGCTCTTGGCCTTTTTGCAATGGGCATTGCTCCCACATTCGTCGTCTACATGTTGAGCGCAGTCGTTTTTGGTTTCAGTTTAGGATTAATGGCAGTCGTTCAAAATTTGATCGTTGCTGAAAATGTAGTAACTGAAAAGCAACCGAAAGCGTTATCTGCTTTGCACGCGCTGTACGGTCTTTCAAGTTTGCTCGCTCCATTTATTGCCTCACGTGCCCCCGAGATCTTTGGGCCTTGGAGAAGTGCATTCTTCATAACAAGTGCCGCCTGCGCTGTCGTTGTTGTTGGTGCATTAATAGCCTATTCTGAACCTGCGTTCGAAATTCATCAGCGAACGAAAGAACAAGTTGATCATCGTGCTTCAAAACTTCTACTTTTTGCATTCGGTGGAATTTTTGCTTTCTATGTGACGGCCGAAATTTTAGTTGCAACACGCCTGGCGCTTTATTTAAGAACCTACTTTAATATGGATCTCGAGCAATCAAGTAATTACGTCAGTTATTTCTTTATGTTTTTACTGCTGGGACGCGCGATCTTTGCAGTGAAAACTTTTAAAATTTCATTACGACAGCAGATGAATATTTCTTTAATCACATCCATTTTGTGTTTAATCGCGGGCCTTTGGTATCACCCGTTTTTTTTGGCAGTGGTTGGTTTGGCAATGGCTCCTTTCTATCCGATATCGGTCGCTTATATATCAGAAAAGACGGGCACTGAAAAAAGAAAATTTATTACCTTCGCTTTAAGTTTTCAAAGTTTATGTGTTATCTGTATGCATTTGGGAGTTGGGTATCTGACTGACCAGTATGGTTTGTTTTACGCTTTCGGCATTGGTTTACTTTCATTGGTCTTTTCATTACTTTGTGTGAACTTTCATCCGAAGGTGACATCGTGATTGCTTTTCTAATTTGTTTTTTTACCGTGACAATCGCGTGGGCTGACAACAGCCCTTTTCGAACGGCTTTGGTCGAAAGCTTTGTCGACCATCAAAAAATAACAGCGGTCAGCGAGCGGGACGATTGGGAAGTGGGCGAAATTCTTTCGGTGGTTTCCAGAAATGCAAAATTAGGTGTGATTGGGTTCGTGGAAGTAAATTCAATACGTGCGCTTTCAGCTAGAAAATTCGAAATACGACTTAGATTACTACGTCAGTCCAGAAAATATTTTATTCAAACGGGCGATGTCATCAGGCGTATGGATCTAACGGTTGATAATAATGATTACATTGGCACGACTGATTTATTGATTAAGCAAAGTAGTTTTAACGTGTCATCGAAATATCGCCCGTTGACGTATCAAGGTATTATTATCGGTGATACGGCACAGACGTTGTATAAAAAAGAAATGCTAGTGAATTACTTCGGCAATTTTATGTACGGCTATAACGAATGGCTGACAGTTGGAACTCTCATTCCCGCAAATGTTTTTGGTAAGCCGAACGGCAGTTTTAAGGCCCGTGTTCATGATACTGAAGCCACCACGCTATCGACCGGGCTTTCGTTCGTACGCATCACGCAGAATGATGAAGCCTCGCTGAACTGGAACCTTTACTGGGATTCAACATCTTCGGAAGCATTAATCAGTCACACTTTTGTAAGTGTTGGTTTAGTCAAGTGGGAAAAGGCAGCCGAGGCTACGGCCATCAAAGCACTTGGTTCAAGTTCTTTTCAAACAGGCTACGAGGTTATTTTAAATAGCTGGGATCGATTACTTGTTGGACCAAGTTATAATTTTGAAAAAAAAGCGCTCGGCGGTTATTTATCTTACGTGTGGATCATGAACCGCATGCACGTGCAAGTTTCCGCCAATGCGACGGATATCACGAAATTAAAATTCAGCGCGTCTGACGGTTACTACGGCTTCTTTGAAATGTATTGGAGATTTTAATTGGCTAAATTTTTTGTCAGTTGCCCAGTTGGTTTCGAAGCCGAGTTAGTTTCAGAGCTAAAAGATTTTTGGTTTGAAATGTTTGACTTAGACGGACTTCCCACCCGGAGTGCTCTCCCTGAACATGTAGCATGGCCGGGCGGAATTGAAATCGAAGTCGAAGATCATCTAGGCTATCAAATCAATTTTTTTACGAAGATGGCAAATCGCGTGTTAGTACGGATCGCCTATTTTAATTCACGCTATTTCGATCAATTTGAAAAAGAACTTAACCGCGTTGCCATTGAAAAGTGGCTTGGGCCGCAGGCGGTGCAAGTTAAAGTCGAATATCATAAGTCTAGATTGAACAATGAAAAAAACATAATTGAAGCCGTGACCAGTAGTCTGGGCAAAAAGAAGTTTAAGGTCGTTGCAACTTCAGCTGATGAAATCCCTACGATTTATTTTCGTTTAGACAAAGACAATGTAACGGTGAGCTTAGATACCTCGGGCGGCCACTTACACAGGCGTGGCTATGCGCAGTTTCGTGGTGAAGCGCCAATTCGGGAAAATTTAGCAGCCATGATGATTCGTCAACTGGCAAAAAAGGCAAACATCAACCAGCGCTTAACTTTGATCGATCCGTTTGCGGGGTCAGGAACCATCTTATTTGAAGCGGCATCCATGCAAGAGGCTGCACTGAAGCGATCTTATTCATGGCAAAAATTTATTAATCGGCCAAAATTATTTCGATCGGAAGTTTGGTCAAAGAATTATCGCTGGTTACAGAGTCCTAAAAACTTCAACATGATTGCCATTGATGAAGATGAGAAATCGATTACGAATCTTCAGCGAAACCTAGCCCTATTCGATGAACTTTACCCAAATGTTAAACTTGGGATCGAGACTCACGTTGCAGACAGTATGAACGTTAATCTAGAAGCTTTTGGTCAGCGCGAAAATCTGTGGATCGTCACCAATCCACCGTATGGACATCGTCTTGAGCAGGGAGAAGCCTTACCTATCCTTGAGCGTTTTGAGCGCGAGTTGCCAATACAGGGGATGATCATATTGCACCCCGAGCCATGGTATTTCAACTTTGAGTCACTTCGTAAGAGTTCGCAATTAGACTTTAAAAATCAGGGTCTTAGATTAAAACTTTCAGTGTTTACCCGCTAGACGATCGTTTCAATTTTTCATTGTACATGGCAGAACTCCGAAGGCGCTCGACCAATCGTCTGGTTTTAAGTATAACAAACCGTTCATTCAGGGGGAACCACATGAAATTAGCTCAAATATTTTCAATCTTACTTACTTCAATTTTCTTAAGTTCATGCGCTCCGAAAGATACTCCTCTTGCAAAACCGGGTGGTTCAAATGCAAACGCAAATGCCGAAAGCAATAAACATCTACTTTATTTAATTGATCGCCAAGCAGAAGCCATTCACTTATTCAAAGCCGTTATTGATAGCGAATACGCGCAGAAGCAAAAGCTAAATGTGGAAGACGTTGTTGTGGCCGGAATGCCAATGAAAAAACTCTCTTCACCGGCGCGTGATTTTAAAGCCGGAAATCAAGTCCACAAGTCCGAGACAAACTTATTGCTACAAATTGAAAAAGCGGATGATCAAACAGTATCGGGCGCTCGATTCAGTGAAAATCCTGAAGGCCCCATCAACCGCGATACTTTTGAAGATGGTTCGAAAAACATTACCGTCAAAAATAAAAGCAAAACAATCACGATCAAGAAGCTTGCCGATGGAAAATACTCTGCATTTATGCGACATATTGACGAGTCGAATACCGTTGCTGGTAAGTCAATTTTAATTAATGAATCTCAATTTACATTTTCATTAGTTGAAGCAAGAGCCGAAATTCTTGAAATGACCGTGAAACATAATCGTTATGGTTCGCAAACCGCTGACCTAGATATGAAATCAAAATCATCTTCGATTAAAGTTGATTTAAAAGCTGACTGCGTTTCAATCTCAGGCGCGCTTCAATTAGAATCAGTTATGCTTCGAAAAGATAAAACACCTGTTTATGATAAGTCTTTGGATTTCACGGATTCAAGTGTGCGAGGAATCGCAAATCGCGACGTCATCGAGCAGGCCGCGGCAGAATGTGCATCCCGCCCAGTCGTCGATCTTAAAAAATTATTGTAAGAATTATTGCAAGAATTATTATAAGATACGAAGTCTTGCGTAAAGCGGGAAGTGGTCAGAGACCCCTTCTTTTTTTTCAGGGCTAAAACGAAGTGGCGTCCCATTTCGCTTCATGTTCGTGGTCGTACGAACGACCTGTAAAGATTCTGGAATCAATTCAACGCCGCTAGCTTGCGGAAGATTTTTCGAATAGACCATCACATCCAAAAAAGACCATTCACCTTTATAATTGTGCGAGCCCTGACATTCTTTGCATCCCACTAAGTGTGAGACATGACCAACTTCAGAAAGTTGTGTTTTAAAAAACCCTTCTTTTTCTTCTTCAGTTGGGATGATGTTTAAATCTCCCCCCAAGATTACGGCACGACCTTCTTTTTGATAATCAGTCATTAGTTTCTTTGCAAATTGAACGGCTTGCGCGCGCCATGCGCTAGGATTTGATTGCGACGGAAAATGGACAGACAAGAACGTTAAATTTTTCTTGTTAGGTAGTTGCACAGTGGCTTCAAGAATTCCGCGGGAACGCTTCGCCCATTTAAGTTGTTCAGGGTTTGCGTCTACGTAAGGGATCAAGTGAAGTTTAGGCTGACCCTTCAACGGAAACTTCGAGATAAATGCAGGGTCAATTCCACGCAAATCCGGACCGTCGATCAGTACAACTGTCTGATAGCCTAGATCGCTTAATTGCTCTTTCACCAAACGATTTAAGACGTTAATGTTTTCAACCTCGGCCAAGAAAACATTATCGGGACCTTTGCCTCCGTCAATATGACGGATGATTGAATCAATACTTTTAAATTTCGCTTTTAAAACATCTTCCGTCCAATCCATCTCTTCGCATTCTTGACGGTAGTGGTTATTTTTTTGCTGCGCGCAGAACTTAACAACTTCCGGTTTTTTCTTCTCAGCAAGCGGTAAATAAGCAAAATCTTCGCGGTCGATATCGTGGGTTGTATCGAAAAGATTTTCTACGTTGAACGTCATCACCGAGATTTCATTAGGCTTTTTAGAAACTACATCAGGTTTTACAACCCCGCCTATTTCAGCGGTTGGGGACGAGATATTTTTTGTTCCACTGCAGCCAAAGGCTCCACTAAGAATAAGCGTAAAACAGAGAATGACGTAAGCTAGATTAGAGGTTATTGATCTTGTCGAAAGCTTGATTGTTTTGTGTATTTTTTGCATGAAACGAGCCTAGTCGAAAACAATTTTCGGCGCTAGTTTAGACGTATCTAGTGCGGTGTGATATAAGGTTGGAAGACTTTTCTTAAGGCTTGATTGTCATGATGGGGGTAACCGGTGAGATTTACTTTAGCAACTATTGTTCTATTTGCGTTACAATTTGCACCTCAATTTGCAGCATCTCAAGAAACAGGTGCTGGTGGAACACCGACATCTTCGGACTCTCCAAGCACGGCCACAGGCCTTTCTGGTGGTGCGATCACGATGCCGAATCCATCGGGCTCTGAAGAATCTCAGCGAAAAGCTTTTGGAATATCATTATTTACTTTAGGCGGAGTGAACGTTGACCAGTTCGATCGCGAACGGCCTTCATTTTTCGTTTATGATGGTTACATTTCTTTTAATTACCGAGTGAATAGTGATTTACGTGTTTCGGCGCGCCCGGCATTTAATTATTCGACGGCGGGTCTTGATTACCAAGGTAAAGAAGTAACCGATAAAATGACCACGCGCGATTTCTCGATGCTAGTAACTGGTTATAATATTTTGCAAGACACTTTACCTGCCGCGATGGATTTAAAAGCGCAAGCGCGAATGTATTTACCCACCAGCGAAGGCTCGAAGGTCGAAGGAATGATCGCGCGTCTGCGATTTGAATTTGAATCAAAATATCGATTAGGAAAATACCATAATCTTCGCGCTTACTTTAAACCGAGTTACTTTTTTCAACGTACGACTGCATTCTTAGATCAGTATGGCAATGTACGAACAACAAAGATGGCCGATGCTCAACACGGGATTGAAGGCGATTATAACGTGAATAAGTATTTTTCTATCAAGCCCGGGTTTGAAGTTGAAGATACATGGTCGAATGAGTCTGATGTGAATAATCGTGATCCTCGACACGAGACAACCATTGCTTACCGTATGGGAGTTGAATGTCGTCCGATGAAGGGCCTTAGCTTTACGGTAGGATATCAAGATCGCCGCGATTTAGTTCAAGTCGATCGCGAACGTGATTTAAGTTACTCATTAATGACGAACTTAGCGCTTTACTAAATAAAACTAAATTCTTCTTCTAAATTAAATTGCTGCTGTTGCTGTTTCCAATTGAAACGCAATTCGCAAGCGCGTAAGGCAATGCCCGAGTTATCGCATTTCAATTGAGCACCATAAAGCGAATCACCCACAACGGGCGCTTCCATATTAGAAAGCTGTGCTCTGATCTGATGCGTACGCCCCGTCAGTAAATCAATTTTCACCCAAGTACTGTTCGAACATTTTTTTTGCTTGAGGATGTGCAGCTCACAAAAGGCCCAACCATCTGTAGCAATGGGCGAAACCGTTTTTGGCGCGCGGGGAGACGGCTCCATATAGTGAATCAATTTTTCTGGTAAAGGTAATGCGGTTTCAACCAAAGCGACGTATTTTTTTTCGACTTGGCGGTTTTGCATTTGTACGTTGAAATTTTTGACGAAATCTAAATTTTTTCCATAAACAATGAGGCCTTCCGTTAACGTATCAAGCCGATGAGTAATGAAAAGTGGTTGTGATAGCGCTTCGCTTAATTGATGAAGCGAATTGTCTATAATATTATCCACTGATGGATGGCTTGGAACGCCGCTCGGTTTATCCAAAACAACAAAATCATCGTTATCAAAAACGATTCGATCTTTCCATTCGTGGCGACAATTGAATCTTCGTGGTTTCGTATGCACTCGAATTGTTTGATTTTCCTTAATCAATGAGTTCGTGTTTTGTCGAATGTTGTTAATATATATCGCACCCAAATTGAGCAAGTCATAAACGTCTGGTTCAGGTTTTTCCAATACTGAAGAGACCAGCTGGACCAAAGACCCAGAGTTTTGATTAATAAAATGTTTAACTCCATATTCAAAACCGTGCGAGCTTACAAATTGGGACATAAGAATGGTTAGCACACTGTACCGAGCTTGTTCAAGAGCTTAACATCAAGAGGATTTCTCATCATGATAGTAGGATGCAAGAAAGCCTGTTCCAGTGTTTATGGCATAGTAAAGAGACACTCACGTGTTTGACCCCGTATGCGTACGAGCCTGCTTGGATTTATACTTTTCTAATCGTGATGATGCTTTTGTCCTCGATTGGCCTGCCGTTTCCCGAAGAGGCTACTTTAGTTAGCGTTGGAATTTTAGCTTACATGGGAAATAATCCAGATAAATTTCCGCCCCCGTATCCGGGTGCTCCGCATATCAACGCAAATACGGCGGCACTGGTTGCGTTCTTAGCCGTTTTTCTGGCAGACTTTTTAATCTATGGAATGGGTCGGTATTTTGGTAGGCGAATCTTTGAGTGGGGACCGGTCAAATCAGTATTGTCTGAATCAAATCGGCAGCGCATTGAAAGTTGGACCGAGAAATACGGGGCCTACGCATGCGGTATTTTTAGATTTACGCCGGGGATTCGATTTCCGGGTCACTTAGCTTGTGGCATGTTAAAATTTCCGGCTTGGAAGTTTGGTCTTATCGATGGAATCGCGGCGGCCATTTCAGTTCCGACTCAGATTCTATTACTAGCTCACTACGGTGATCATATTCTTAAATACTTAAAGCAGTTTAAGATTGTTATTTTAGTGCTACTCGCGATTTTGCTGGTTGTGTTCTTATATAAAAAATACGTCAGACCTAAAAAAGAAGCGCCGATCCTTTAAGTCGTTTTTAGGAAGACTACGCAGCGGCGTAGTCTTTAGATAAATCTTTATGTGAAATTTTAAAGCAAATATTTAAGTTAGTTGCTGCTTTTGGCTTAGCAAGTGCTAGTTCAGGCCAGAAGATTTTTTCGTAACCTTCGGTCACACCGAATAACTCTTCACGAATTTTAAACAGTAAGCCGGCCTCAGAGCCTAGTAACCAGTCCATTTGGACGTGGTGAAGGGCTTCTTCCAGTTCAGATGTCGCCAATGAATTAATAAAACTTTTTGGAAGTTGTTCAATCAAACAACAAGCATTGTGATTGTATTGATTGAAAGACTTCATCAGCGGCTCGACGAATAGTTTCTCGATGCGAATGTCTTTATCTTTATGGCTAATAAAAGGAACACTTAATTTTTTAAACTGTAAGTAAAGCATAGCATCATTAACCGTGTAGTCAGATTTTGGCAAATAGTCAGAAATTGAATCGCACTTAACCGATTCAAATGAAGAATCTTCCACGTGAGCATTGTGATCAATCGCCATTAATGATCGTAAGTGAAAAAGAAAAGAGTAGAAACAAATCAACTTTTCATTCATCTTTTCACTAAACTGCACATTGAAATTATATAGAAATGCGGTTTCCATAGAAAGTTCAAATTCAGATAAACAATCTAACGCCTTTTCAAGTTTAGAAAATACGATCGTCTTGTCTTGAAAAACTTCGCTCCAAATTTCGGTCATTTGCTTTTCAAAGTTTTCATTTTTTAAAGTGGCTTTGAAATTTCCGCGCAGTGATTTCACACGGGGAGCCGACTTTTGAAAAAGTTCGGTGTAAGGATCAAACGAACGATAGGCTTGCATCGCGAATTGTCGTTCTTCCGGAGTTAAAAATTTGTAATCTGTCATTTTGTGAAAACAAAGACCTAAAATGGCGTCCGTGTTGTATTTGAACGGTGACTCTGGAGTTAAATTCTTAATCTGCGGTGGTACTCCCGCCGATGTTAAGTCCCAAAAACGTAACTGCTCAGGCTTTAATACTGCACCTGCCGCTGTTTTAATTTCAATTCCCATTTGAAACAAATTCTTCGTCATTTTCACTCCTCAAAGCTATTGCCTGATAGTTGTTTATCGGAATTTATTGTAAATCCCCAAGTCCAGATGTAACCTCGACGTTCGTATGAAATATGTAGATGCCCACTCACATTGGTCTGATCCCAGACTTTTTTTAAAAGAAGATTTCAATGATCTTTTGCAAAAATCAATTAGACAAAGTATTGATTTTTTTCTGCTTGGGGGCGTAAGTCCAGAAGAGTGGCAAAATCAGCTGGTTCTAAAAACGAAATATCCTGAAAATTTTGGCCTCTGTTTTGGATTACACCCTTACTACGTCAGCAGTCACGAATACGATGAATGCGAAGATGCGCTTGATCAACTGGCGAAAATTCTTCCCGCAGCCATGGCGGTCGGCGAGGCCGGTTTGGATTTTAGACCTCACATCATGAAAGATTCGCAAAGTTTGCAAGTCGAAATGTTCGAAAATCAAATTGAACTGGCGAAGGCATTTGAAAAGCCGATGGTATTACATATCGTACAAGCCCATGACAAAGCCATTCAGATTTTTGATCTTTGGGATGCGCCCGAGCGTAAAGGTTTGGTGCACGGGTTTACCGGAAGTTACGACACGGCAAAAAAATATATCGATAAAGGCTTTCTGATCTCAGTCGGTGGAGCGGTCACTTACGAGAAAAATCAAAAACTGCGAGATTGCATACAAAGAATTCCGCTTGAATTTTTATTGCTTGAAAGCGATTCGCCTGACCAAGCTCCTCTTGGCTGGGTGGGCGATAACGATTCGACTTCGCTTTACCAAATTGCCGACATCGTCGCGGTCGCCAGAAACGTGAGCCCGTTTGATATCTTGCGGACTACGACGTCCAATTTCAAAAGACTATTTCATTTGTAATCATTTGATTGCTATTTAACCAACATGACACCTGCACTGACCTTCAGCTAGTGTAATGATGCAAGCTTGAGTCTGCTTGCCGAATGCTCTACAGTTTTGTTATGAAGTTATTTACTATACTTTTCGGCTTATCGCTCGTTTTTCCGGTGAATTCAATTGCAAAAAATTCAGAATCAGAACGAAGCAATCAAAATGTGTCCTTAAGTTTAAATGTTCAAGGATATGGTCCTAATCAAGGTTTAAATTTAGGTGGATACTTATCTCTGTATCTCTCAACAAACACAATTTTAGATTTCGAGTACATGTTGGGAGGCCCGGTCTACACAACTTTACTTTACGAAACAATTAATGTGAGCATTAATTCATACGGAGCTTCGATTCGACGTTTTCTAGGTAATAGTTTCTATGTTCGACTTGGCGGTGGAATTAAAACGGCTAGCTACGTTTATCAAAAAGAAGATCCGGTGACTCGAATAAGAACTGAAAGAGGTCGTTTCAATGGAACGGCAAACTACCTCATGATTTCCTTGGGTAATCAGTGGAACTTGGGCGCTTTCACAATTGGCTGTGATTGGATTGGATTTTCGACAACGCAATCAAGTCAAATCCAAGAAGTCATTCCGGCAACTGCCTCGGCTTCCGATGTATCTCATATTAAAAATGCGGAAGAACAGTACTTGAAACTTGGCGTACCCATCGTGACTCGATTCTATCTTGGATTCGGTTTCTAAATTCGGAAACATGGCAACTTATACGTAATGGGCACGCCGTCCAATATAGGACGGTTTAATGACCTTTTATTGCGCCAGACTCACTTAAACTTTGCCCTTAGACGGTGTTTTTGTTAGTAAATACGCATGGAAAATACTCATGCCGCCAATTTCACGATTCCCGAGAATAGCTACACTTTGCACCGTCGATTTGATCGAATGGGGCGTTTGGTAGGCGATGATGCGATGAAAAAGTTATTCGGCAGTCACGTCATGATTTTAGGATTGGGCGGAGTGGGCAGTTGGGCCGCAGAATCTTTAGCACGATCTGGGGTCGGAAAGATTACGATTGTGGATCATGATGAGATTTGTATTACAAATGCGAATCGTCAGCTGCATGCATTGCAGGGTTTGGTTGGGCAAAAAAAGGCTTTAGTTATGGCCGAACGTTTGAAAAAAATTAATCCACAAGCTCAAATCGAAGCGCTGCCGGTATTTTACAACAAAGATACTTCTGCTCAGATCCTAGCTTTAAAGCCCGATTACATTTTAGATGCGATCGACAATTTAACCGCGAAGACTTTTTTGTTGAACGAGTGTCGAACTCAGAATTTAAAGGTCATCACCAGTGGCGGGGCTTCGGCTAAAATGGACCCGACGCGCATTCGAATTGTTGATTTGGCGCAAACCGTGATGGATCCGCTGGCGCATTCAGTTCGAAAAATTTTACGTCAAGATTTTAATTTTCCTCGCGAAAAGTTTTTCGGAATTCCGTGTGTTTTTTCGGATGAAGAGCCGATGGAGCCGGTTGAGCTTAAGTATGATTTGGGTCAGGGTTTTAAATGCGTTTGTCCTCAAGGCGAAATTGATCCGCACTCGTGCATGCACCGATCTGTGATCTACGGGAATGCTAGTTTTGTGACGGGTGCATTTGGCTTAGCGATGGCATCGTGGGTTGTCCGAAGTGTTATGCAATCAAGCACTGAAGCAGTCTCAGCGAGCGTGAATTAGTATGAGTTTAATTATTTTCTTTGGCATGGCGCTGTGTATTTTTATCGCCGGAATAACTTTGATCTCGCTAACGTTCTATCACTGGTATAAGGTTAGAAAAAATGGAAACCCTCAAAAAAACAATTCTTAATAAAGCTGGTCTTTTTTATTCGTACGCACGGACCGGAAATTTTGCGCTTCAAGGCGCACTACTGCCCTGGATGAACTTTTTAGCGACGGGCGAAATGCGCGAACCACCGAAAGAATTTAAAGCACACATTAAAGAGGCCCTATTAAGAATCAAATCTCTGCATGACAAAGATTTAGAAAATATAAAAAATAATATTTATCCTGTCGAAGTTCTGTACCCAGAAAATCCGATTAAGCATGCTTTAAGATATCCGCAAGTATTGATGGATGCCTTCAAGGCATCTAAGCGGCGTAAAAATAAAGTATCGGATCAGTTTTCTGATGAAGCTAATGAATACCTGGCCGACTTACCCGATTACTATAAACGTAATTTTCATTTTCAAACGGGTGGTTACCTGAGTGAAGTTTCGGCTGAGCTTTATGAGCATCAGGTTGAGATTTTATTTAGTGGCGCTGCAGATGCTATGCGGCGCCTTTTACTTCCGGAGATGAAAGTTCATTTTCAAGGGAGCGATGGCGAAGGTCTTCATTTTCTAGAATTAGCTAGTGGCACTGGCCGATTTACTCGATCGTTAGCGCTGGCTTTTCCTAAGGCTAAAATTACCTGCGTTGATCTAAGCCCTAATTATTTGTCAAAAGCCCGCGAGCGTTTAAAAGAATTTAAAAATATCAATTTTGTTCAAGGGGCCGCTGAAGATCTGCCATTTAAAAAGTCGACTTACAATGCGGTCGTCTCGTGCTTTCTATTTCATGAGCTTCCGATGCCTATTCGTCAAACCGTTATTGCAAAGTCGATTCAATTCTTAAAGCCCCGTGGATTTTTAGGTTTGGTGGATTCAATTCAGAAAAATGACGATAAAGAATTTCAGTGGGCGCTGAAGCAGTTCCCGATGGATTTTCATGAACCTTTTTATAAAAACTATGTACAAAACCCGATGGAGACCTTGCTGTCTGACGCGGGCCTAAAAAACGTGCAAAGCGAGGCCGGTTTTCTTTCGAAAACGGTTTCGGGAGTTAAAGCTTAGCTCTTGTCAGCACCCCTGAATCACTGTTATCTTTCCCATTCACTTTTGGAGGCAACTTATGAATATCTCTCAGTTTATTGATCACCACTATCGCCATTTCAATGCGGCCGCTCTAAAAGACGGTGCAAAAGGTTACAAGGATTTAATGGATCAGAACGGAAAGATGCTCATCACGCTTGCTGGAGCCATGAGTTCAGCTGAGCTTGGCCTTTCATTGGCCGAGATGATCAGACAAGACAAAGTTCACGCTATTTCTTGCACAGGTGCAAACCTTGAGGAAGATGTTTTTAATTTAGTGGCGCACGATCATTACGTACGTATTCCTAACTACCGTGATCTAACTCCGGAAGATGAACAGAAATTATTAGATAAACATTTAAACCGAGTGACCGATACCTGTATTCCTGAAGAAGAAGCGATTCGCCGAATTGAAAAAGTGCTATTAGCAGAATGGCAGAACGCCGAAAAAGAAGGGAAGAGCTACTTCCCGCATGAATTCCTATATAAAATACTTCTTTCTGGAAAGCTTAAGCAGTACTACCAGATTGATCCGAAAAACTCTTGGTTACTAGCGGCGGCCGAAAAGAATTTGCCAATCATCGTTCCGGGTTGGGAAGACTCAACAACCGGAAATATTTTTGCGGGCCACGTCATTAAGGGCAATGTCAAAAGTTCGCGTACGGTCAAGTCGGGCATCGATTATATGATTTACTGGTCTGAATGGTATATGGCGACGGCAACTAAATTCAAGGTCGGGTTTTTTCAAATCGGCGGCGGAATTGCGGGTGACTTCCCGATATGCGTAGTGCCGATGTTATCGCAGGATTTGGGACATAAAGAAGTCCCGCTTTGGAGTTATTTCTGTCAGATCTCTGATTCGACAACTTCTTACGGTGGTTATTCGGGTGCCGTTCCGAATGAAAAGATCACGTGGGGAAAGCTTGCGATTGAAACTCCTAAATTTATTATTGAAAGCGATGCCTCAATCGTTGCCCCGTTAATGTTTTACTATGTCTTAGGAATGTAGGTTGAGTTTGGCAAAAGTGACGGGATTATGGATCTATCCCGTGAAATCTTGCCAGGGGATTTCGTTACAAGAAATGCCAATGGGTCCGACCGGACCACGACATGATCGTGAGTGGATGATTGTCGATGAAAACAATCGTTTTATGACTCGACGATCGCATCCGAAGTTGGCTGAAATTAAAACAGCACTACAAGGTTCATTTCTTCACCTCTATTTAAACACGAATAAAATTTTTATTAATACCGAAGAGCCTTACGAAAACATAGAAACCGTGACGGTGTGGCAAGATTCATTCTTAGCCGGGCTTGCATCGAAAGACGTGAACAGCGCTATTTCTGATTTTTTATCTCAGTCAGTAAAGCTTGTCAGATACCAGAAAGAAAGTTTTCGTGATTTAAAAGGGGCAGGGACTTCGGTTGTTAAACAGACCATGTTTGCTGATTCTAGACCGATCTTATTAACAAATGAAAATACGTTAACCGATTTGAATAACCGGTTGCATTCACAAAACGCCCCCATGACTTTGATGGATCGTTTTCGAAGTAACATTATTGTTCAAGGTATAGATGCCTATTCTGAAGATCTGATTTCTGAAATTCAAATTGGCGAGGTGATACTACAGAATCCGAAACCTTGCGTTCGGTGTGTCGTGATTACGCAAGATAGTGACACCGGAAAAGTTGTATCAAAAGAAACTTTAAAAACCTTGGCGAACTTGCGCAGCGAAAAAGGCGAAAAACCAACTTTCGGAATTAATTTAACTCCGCAAAATTTAGGTACAATACGGGTTGGTGATTCGTGCTTGGTTAAAAGTACGATCAATTAGTAATTAAATTGCTACGACTTCTTTTATTTCGGGAAATGCTTCCTTCATACGAACTTCAATCCCATCTTTTAGAGTGGCTTGTGAAGACGGGCAACCCGCGCAGGCTCCGCGCATGTGAATATGCAAAATATTATTTTCATATTTAGAAAAAACGATATCGCCACCGTCTAAGGCAACGACCGGTTTAATCTCAGTTTGCAATAGTCGTTTAATCTGTTTCACGATTTCAGAATCATTTACTGTTTCATCAAGGCTTGCTTCAAGCTGTAAAAGGACTGGTTGCCCACTTTCGATGTGTTCACCTAGTAGACCTGCTAATGGAGACGCAAGAATGTCCCATTCAACCCAGTCTTGCTTAGTAATTGTGACGAAATCTTCTCCTAAAAAGACCGACGAAGTCCAAGGGAAGCCAAAGATTTTAGCAGCTAGCGGAGATTTTTCAGAAGCCTCAACATTTGGAAAGTCGATTGATTGGTCAGAGATTTTTTGACCAAAATTAAACTTCATTGTCGACGGATTTGGAGTGGGTTCAAATGTAACTTTCATGGCTCTGTTTTATCAGGTGTGTTAGAGAAGTCAAATTTGATCTGGAAATCACAGCTAAACCTTGCTCAGTTGCACTAATTTGATTATTTTCAGTGGGGCACTTCGCCCTTGAATTCGTTTATAGTGATCTAGATTAGAAATAGGAGATATCATGACCCCTCGCGTACGTGAAATTTTAAGCTGGTATGGAGCCGAAAACATCGGAGTTCTAACAAACATGGCCCGCATGATGAATTCAGGAAAATTAGCTGGCACCGGTAAACTTGTTATTCTACCGGTTGATCAGGGTTTCGAGCATGGCCCAGCACGTAGTTTCGCGAAAAATCCAGACGGCTATGATCCCGCTTATCACTTCGAATTAGCAATCGAATCCGGTTGCAACGCCTACGCGGCCCCGATCGGCGCTTTAGAAGCTTGCGCGCGCGATTACGCCGGTGAGATTCCGCTCATCTTAAAAATTAATAACTCAGACGTACTTTACGGATCTAAGGCACCGATCTCGGCATTAACTTCTTCAGTAGAAGATGCGCTACGCCTTGGTTGCGCCGGAATTGGTTTCACAATTTACCCGGGCTCACAGCACCGTAAACAAATGTACGAAGAAATCGCTCAAGCTTCCCGTGAAGCGAAAAAGGCTGGTCTTGCGGTAATCATGTGGGCCTACGCGCGCGGTGATGGTCTTTCTAAAGAAGGCGAAACGGGAATAGATGTCATTGCATATTCAGCTCATATTGCGGCTCAGTTGGGTGCAAACATTATCAAAGTGAAACCACCGACGGCGCACTTAGAACAAGCTGAAGCAAAAAAAGTTTACGAAACTCAAGGAATTAAAATTACTCAATTGTCTGATCGTATCCGTCACGTCGTGCAATCTTGCTACAACGGAAAACGCATTGTGATTTTTTCAGGCGGCGATACCAAAGGAACGCCCGAGTTATTAGAAGAAGTAAAACAGCTAGCACAGGGCGGAGCATTCGGTAGCATTATGGGCCGCAATGCATTTCAACGACCGAAAAAAGAAGCGATCGAGCTATTAAAAAATGTGATGGAAGCTTTTGCGGGGAAATCACTGTGAGTTCTTTTACCGACCCGAACGATAATCCGATCAAAGCTGAAAAAAGAAAAAAGTTGCACGCGATGCGCGACAAGGGGATTAACCCTTATCCGTACACTTTCGATAAAAATATTCACATCGAAAAATTAATTACAGACTATGCCGACTTGCAGGCGGGTGAAAAAAAGACTGAAACAAATTTTAAAATCGCCGGCCGCTTAATGACTTTAAGAATGATGGGTAAAGCTAGTTTTTTTAATATCCAAGACGTGACGGGCTCAATTCAATGTTACATCAAAGTGGAAGAGCTGACAGATATGGACCGCGCCACTTTTGATCTGATCGATCTTGGCGATATCGTTGGTCTTGAGGGTTATATTTTTAAATCTCAAAAAGGCGAGCTTTCACTTTACGTACAAAAGTTTCAAGTCTTAACGAAAACTCTTGAACCGTTGCCTGAGAAATTTCACGGCATTCAAGACGTAGAGATTAAGTACCGGCATCGTCATTTAGATTTAATTTCAGATGTTGATTCACGAAAAGTTTTCGTTATCCGCGGAAAGATCATCAAATCAATTAAAAAATTTCTAGACGACCGTGGTTTTATGGAAGTCGAAACGCCCGTGCTGCAACCGCTATACGGTGGTGCGGCTGCGCATCCGTTCACGACCCATCACCGGGCCCTTGATATGAAGCTTTACATGAAGATATCTCCCGAACTTTATTTGAAGCGTTTAGTCGTGGGCGGGTTTGAGAAAGTTTATGAAATCGGTAAAAACTTTCGTAACGAAGGGATTGATCGTTCTCATAATCCTGAATTCACCATGCTTGAATTTTACGAAGCGTACACAGACTACAATTATCAAATGAAACAGTTTGAAGATTTAGTCGCGCAAGTCTGCATGGACATTCACGGTACGACTAAAATGATCTATCAAGAAAAAGAAATTGATTTCAAAACCCCTTGGCGCCGACTGACCGTTATGGACGGTATCAAACAATACGCTGAAATTAATCCCGACGATGTGTCGGCCTTGGATGCTTACTTAAAAAAGAATTCAGATAAGCCAGTGAAGTTAGAAAATCTTTCGACGGGCGAAAAGCAAATGAAAGTATTTGAGATCGCCGCCGAACCGCATTTATGGCAACCAACGATCGTGATGGATCACCCAGTTGAAATTTCACCGCTGACTAAAATTCACCGCAGCAACAATAAATTAGTAGAACGCTTCGAGCCTTTCGCCGCCTGCATGGAAATCGGTAATTCATATTCAGAGTTAAACGACCCCGAAGAGCAGCGCGCGCGCTTGAAAGATCAAGAATCAAAACGGGGAGTCGACGAAGAAGCGCATCCGATGGACGAAGACTTTTTGCACGCGATTGAAACCGGCATGCCACCCACGGGCGGAGTTGGTTTAGGAATCGAGCGCATCGTTATGATCATAACGGATCGCCCCAGCATTCGTGATATTATTTTTTTTCCAACGATGAAGATAAACCATAAATAATGAAAGCTATCTACATCGCCATTTTTCTAGTGCTCAGTTGCCAACAAAAGCCGACCAAGGTGATGCAGGAAACCGTCGATGCTTTTGCGGAAAACACCGTGCTAGTCGATACGCGAAACGCTTTTGACTACGCCTCGTTTTATATTCCGGGCAGTGTGAATTTAAGCACTTCAGAATTTTTAGTGTTGAAAAATCCACTGACCAAGCGGCGGGTGTTAGACCCAGATATCAAGCAAACCATCGAGCGCCTTGCCCGACGAGGAATCACACCACAAAAGCGGGTGGTTCTGATTTCTGATAAAGCCGACAGCGTTGAAAATAAAAAGTGGCAGTGGTTACTGCGAAATTTAGAAGTTGAAAATGTTTCTACTGATACAATTGAAGCGTTTCGGAAAAAATACCCGAACCGGCGTTTTGCCGAACCGGCACGTGAAAGCGTTTGGTCTTTAGAAACCAGTGAAGAGTTACAGAATGAATTTATCTTTAAAAAATCCTCGGACTGCTTTGTCAGCTGGTCCGAGAAAAAGTGTAATAAAACTTTTTAATTTAACTTCTGATTACGGATTCCACCAGTTGCCCGTCGCAACAAACATGCTGATCAACTGAAGTTCAAAGTCATAATATCCCGTTGCTGGTTTCGTCACACTCAACGTCCATAGTTTATCTAGAAACGGTTGGAAGCGGCTATCGATTAAGGCTCCCGCAAGAGCTGGTCCCGAAAATGATGGCGAAGTGTAATCTGTCTGTGGAGTTGACAATGGCGTACCGTCAAGTTTGTAGCCCATCGTGATCAAGGCCGGATTTCCTCCGGTCTTTGTATTCAAGAAGTCCATCAGCTTTCCTAGAATATCTTTTGATCGGGTATCGCCTGAAGTCACATAATCAGAACCTAAGCGCCAAGGAATTCGACACGCATTCCAAGCATAGAAACCTTCAGTTGCAGATTCGATGCGATTTCCTGGCGAAGGTGCCGGAGCTCCAGGTAGATTATAGATAAAGTCTGGGATCAAACCTGTATTTGGCGCGTACTTGCTTTGCATCAATGCCATCAATTCATAACTTTTATTAATGACCAAATCCCAGAACACATCGCCCGTCGCTTTTTTGAACGCACGAAAATGGGTAAACATATAATCTGAAGTTCGCGAAAGGTCCGACGTTGGTCCACCCATTGAGTAACCAGCGGCATTGAAATTTTTTGCTTTCATGGCGTTGATTGTTTTAATTGCTTCTGCTTTGTAATTGATGGCACCGGCTGATCCCCATTGACGATCGGCCATCAGTAAAGCCATCGCGATATCAAGATCTCCGTCCATTGCGTTATAGCCGCCGCCTGCGCTTGAACAATCATTATTAATACGCCAGTCCAATAAATTGGGATCAACATTGTAAGCAGGGTGTAAGCGAGCAAATTTGAAAAGTCCGTCAAAATAAGTTTTCGCATTTGCATCGTATCCTGCCATCACCACCGTAATAAGCATTCCGTAAGAAATACCTTCAGAAACAGTTGCATATGGATCGTTGAATTTAACGTAGTAACCACCGCAACCGGCAATTAAGATTCTCTTCCAAGAGTTATAAAGATTTATAACAGCTTGATCTTGCGCCGCTTGCGTTGCGTTCGAAGGTCGAATGCCCGCAACGTATGGAACTAAACGCGAACCAAACGGATACCCTAGGCCACCGGTAACCGGCGCAGGTGCGGGTGCTGGCGCTGGAGCCGGTGCTGGAGCTGACGCCGCTGAAGATAATTTTAACGAGAAATCATCTACTTGCAAAGTTGAAGTTCCGCCATTTTTCCAGATCCCTATCTGGCCGGTGACTGCGCCTGCAGGAACGGTGAATAGGATATTATGAAGTGAGTAAGACGAAGATTCAATTTTTACGGATTTTGAAAAAATAGAAACATTTGAAGAGTTTTTGAACGAAACATTAATTTCAGCATATTCTGCTGTATTCGTCGTTCGCGCATAAGCGGATAACTCGTAGGTGCCACCAACCGAAACTAAAGACATGATATCTCGACCAAGTCCGCCAGCGGCGTGAGCCACTTGAACTGAATAAGATCCGGTATAAGCTTGGCCACTAACGACCATCGAGTTACCCCAGTCTTGATAAGAAGTCATTCCGCTTTCGAACCCAGGGTTCACGGTGATCAACGATCCCGTTACTGGGGCTGGCGTTGGGGCCGGCGCTGGCGCAACGACCGGTGCAGTAACCGGTGCCGTAATTGGAGTGTTGGCTGGTGCACGAACTCTTTTGGCGGAAGCCAGATTCGGCAAAGAAATAATGATCGGTAGCAAAAGTAAGTGTCTCAGATTAAGCCAATATGTCGATTTCATAAATACGTTCCCCTAGTTTGATTACAAGAATTACGTGCAAATAAAAAACCAGAAAATACGAGCTGCATTCGAAGTTACGCTTTTTCACCAGGCAAGTTCGTAGAAGTTTTTTACGCTGAATATAAGTTCATCGAAGTGAAGGTAAATTAAAACACAAGAATGGATTTCATCAAATGTCGGAATGAAACGTTTCAGAAAAATTTCACTTGATTTGGATCGCGAAAAAAGAATGTACGGCGCTTGATAATTTAAGCGCCGACCGATTAAAAAAATTAATGCCGAACTAAAACAATCTGCTGGTAAGGTGCAGGTAAAGTTAGGTACATAACGCCCGTGCCATCAAAATAAGCCGTCCAGAAACCGTAATCAAGACTTGCGCGGCAAAAGTGGCGGCCATCTTGTGATACTGTTTCGTGACGGTTTAAGATTTGAATTTGATTCACATTGTAGTGCACGTGTGATCGCGCAGAAGCGGCTAAGCGGGCTCCGTCATGGAAGCGGCAACGAGTTGTTACTTCGACTGTGTGGTAATCAAAGCGAAAATGTAAATTGAACGTGACACCTGGGTGCATGATCGGTTGATAGGTGCGCCAGTTGCCAAGAATCAGCTGATTCGGTACTGCATTTGCGAATGAAGCGAGTAAAGTTGTTAGTGCGGCAGCTAAAAATAATTTGAATTTCATAAGACCTCCGTTAAACCAGAGGCTATTGAATAATTGAACGCGCTGTCAATATCTACGGTGGATTAACTTAAGCTGCCTTCATTTTGAACAGCACTGAATACATCGCTCTTAACATTTCGGGGTCAAAGCGGCCCGATAATTTATTTTTCATCATGTTCAAAGCTTCTGACGGATTCATCGGCGTGTTGTAAGAACGCTGCGTGGTCATTGCATCGTACGTATCGGTGAGGGCGACGATGCGTCCGAACGGATGAATTTCTTGGCCTGAGATATCTTGTGGATATCCGCCGCCAGACCATGATTCATGATGTTCATAACAAGCGGCCTTGATGGCTTCAGAGATGTTGGCTTGTTCGTTTAATATTCTTAAACCGAACTGAGGATGCATGCGCATTTGTGCCCATTCATTTTCATCTAGCGGGCCTTTTTTGCAAAGAATGTCTAACGAAACATTTCGTTTTCCAACGTCATGAAAAAGTGAACTTTGACCAAGCTCTTCTAAAGTTTTTTTGTCGAAGCCAAGGGCTTGCCCTAAACCTAAAGAATAAATGCTGACGTCGAAAGAGTGATTGTAAGTGTAGAAGTCATGGCCTGATAGACTGATTAAATTTCCGATTGATTCAGGAGCGATATCCATGAATTGAATAAGATCAGTGACGATTGGTTTTGAAGCCATCAGGGCTGAGCCCACATCTGGATTTTCAAAAAGGTCTTCAAGTAGTGCGATCGAGCTTTCACGTAAGATGCTGGCCTTATCATCGTTAGATATCGTACTTGAATTCATCGAGCTTTTCACGTAATCACGGTAAAACTGCTTATTGTCGTTTGTGACGAAAAAAGATTCGCCCGTGTCTTTTTGATGAAGTGAGTTCATTTTTTCAAGTTTGAATGAATCACCTTGGCGCAAATAATTGATCATTTTGCCATCAACAAAAATGTAAACATCAAACGGAACGGGTTCTTGGGGGCGGATTGTGCTTAAACGAATGCGAAAATATTCTGATGTGCTCATAGACAATACTCTATCGTCTTTGTGTGTTTGACGGATGCTTTTTTTTGACATGAAATCAAACCATGGCCCTTCGTCTAGACACTGACATTCAATATCTTAAAGGAGTAGGACCAAAGCTTGGGGCTTTGTTCTCGCGCAATGGTATAAAAACAGTTGACCACCTTTTGCAGAATTATCCGCGCGCTTACGAAGACCGGCGGGCCGCAAGAAATATTGCCAGTTTGAAACCTGAAGATGTAGTTAGTTTGAAAGCACGAGTCGTGAATGTTTCGGCTTACAATATGGGTAAATCAACCCGTCGTATTTATGATGTCACGATTCGCGATGAATCGGGTCAGATCAAATGCAAATTTTTTCGAACGCCCTACAAAGGTTATTTTGAAAGGTTTCAGCCAGGGAAAGAAGTTCGCGTGGTCGGTAAAGTCACTGATTACCGCGGCCGAGTTGAATTTCACCACCCCGATTTAAAAGACATCGAGCCTGAAGAAGAAATTCAAGATGCGCTGATTCCTATTTACGTCGAGAACGAAGGTTTAAGCTCGGCCAAAATTCATAAGTTGATTCAATCTGTTTTTACGCAAGTAAAAGAGTGGCCCGTTGAAAAACTTCCTTTAGAACTAGTGAAAAAGTTAGAACTCACCGCACGCGAGCAGGCGTTTTATAAAATTCATCATCCCGAAGCGGAAATGGGGAATTTTTATAACGAGTTTAAATCGCCGGCGCATCGCCGTTTGATTTTTGAAGAATTTTTTTGGTTAGAACTTTATCTGGCTTCAAAAAAAGCAGGCCTTAAAAGTGAAAAAGGTTTTACGTTCGATAATAAAGAAATCAAGATTGCGAAATTAATCGAAAACTTACCTTTTAAATTAACGGGCGCGCAGTTGCGTTCTTTCGACGAAATTAAAAAGGACCTTATCTCTGGAAAGCCGATGAATCGGCTTGTGCAAGGGGACGTGGGCTCGGGAAAAACTTTGGTGTGTTTCTTAGCCTGCTTGAAAGCGCACGAATCAAACTTTCAAACTTGCATGATGGCGCCAACTGAAATTTTGGCCGAGCAGCATTTTAAAAATGCGGAGAAATTATTAACTCCGCTCGGGGTTCGGGTTGGATTACTAACCGGTAAGACTAAAGTGAAAGAGCGAAAAGAAATCGGCGAAAAGCTTGCCAGCGGAGAAATTCATTTTCTGATTGGAACGCACGCACTGATCGAAGATTGGGTGCAGTTTGAAAACTTGGGCTTAGTGATCATCGATGAACAGCACCGCTTCGGCGTTGCCCAGCGGGGAATTTTAAAAAATAAAGGATCGTCACCGCATTTTTTAATTATGACTGCAACGCCAATCCCGCGAACGCTTGCGATGACGGTCTATGGTGATTTAGATGTTTCTGTCATCGACGAAATGCCTATCGGCCGAACTCCCATCCAGACGCGAGTCACCAACGATTCAAAGCGTCCGGCGGCCTTAAAATTTATGATGGAACATATCGAGCGCGGGCGGCAAGCTTACGTGGTTTATCCGCTGGTTGAAGAAAGTGAAAAGATCGATTTAAAAAATGCGACCGAAGAATATGAAAAGCTAAAAGCTGAATTTCCAATAGTTCGCTTCGGTCTGCTTCATGGTAGAATGAAGTCGGTTGAAAAAGACGCCGTGATGACAGAATTTCGCGAACATAAGATTGATGTTCTAGTTTCAACAACGGTGATCGAGGTGGGGGTCGACGTACCCAACGCGACAATCATGATGATCGAACATTCAGAGCGCTTTGGACTTTCACAATTACATCAACTTCGCGGGCGGGTCGGGCGGGGCGAGCATAAAAGTTTTTGTATCTTAATTATGGGTTATGCCATCTCGGAAGAAACTAGAACGCGAATTGAGTTTATGGAAAAAACGACAGATGGGTTTAAGGTTGCTGAATTTGATTTAGAAATGCGCGGGCCTGGTGAATTCATGGGCGCAAAGCAATCGGGTTTAACGGGATTTAAGATGGCGAATCTAGTGCGCGATTTCGACCTGTTAAAATTGGCGCGTGATGCGGCCTTCGATATTTTAGCGCGTGACCCGAAATTGATTAAAAAAGAAAATCTACTTTTACGTGAAGAGCTTTTAAAAAGCTACGGCCCAACGGCACTTGCTGGCGTAGGATAACAAGCAAAACGCCTAAGAGCTGCGCGTTATTCTGAATAAAATCCGACATTCTGCTTCCCTCTGAGTTTTTGCCGTGTTGGAATTTTTTTATCAAACGATGATGATTAAATGTTCAAGGAGGACACTTATGAATACCACTTCGATCTTATGCAGCTTATTGCTTGCAACTTCACTAACAACGTCAGTGACGGCTTTTGCTGGCACTGAAATCAAGTTGAATAGCGGAACTATTTCAACACAATTAAAAACTTTGCAAGTTGCAAAGCGAGGTCAAAGTGAATGGATTGTGCAATTTAAAAATCATGTCCGTGAAGCCGATAAGTTAGCGATCAAAGCAGAAGGTCTGCAGATTCATAGCTACTTACCCGAAGATGCATTCATCGTTCGCGGAAATTTAATTCAAATCAATCAATTGAAACAACTTCCGCAAGTTCAAGCCATTCTTCCGTTTGAAGCGCACATGAAAATGTCGCCTACTTTAGGAAGTTTAAGCCGGGTTATGTCGGCGACAACCGAAACTTACCTGGTCAGCGTTTTCAATCAAAGTGAAAGAGATCAAGTTGAAGCGGCCATTAAAAAGTTGTCTGCTGAAATTCTAGTTCAAAAATCTGAAGGCGAATCAATCGTATTAACAATGTCACGCTCGCAATTAAATGCGGTGGCCGCGTTAAGTGGCGTTGAAAATATTCAAGCTTTCGTTGAAGTGATGCCTTTACACCAAGTTTTTGATGCCAGTGATATTTCGCCGGTGCCAACAACCGCTGGTGACTACACCGATTTAAATGGCTTCGAAACGGGAACTAAAATTATGAATTTTGAAGCCGCATGGGCTTTAGATATCAGCGGACAAAACCAAGTCGTCGGCATGGCCGACACGGGTTTAGATTCGGGTGATTCAAAAGCCATTCACGGTGATTTTCAAAACGGAGTGAAATCTGGTTACGCCGTCGGAATGTTTGGAAAAACTTGGGCCGATCCAATGGGCCACGGAACACACGTCGCAGGCAGCGTGATGGGACGCGGAACGGCGTCAAAGGGCGCGCTTAAAGGCGGAGCTTTCTCGGCGCAAATGGTTGCGCAAGGTATGTGGTCACCGATTTTAAATAATTTATCAGTGCCAGCTAATTTAGTTACAATGTTTAATCAGGCCTACACAGACGGAGCGCGCGTTCACACAAACTCTTGGGGTGCAGGCGCTAACTTAGGCGCTTACGAAAAGATGGCGGCGGCCGTTGATGAAGTGATGTTTGAAAAACAAGATATGTTAATTTTATTCGCCGCCGGCAACAGCGGAGTTGACCGAAATAAAGATGGCCGTATCGATGGCGGTTCAGTTGCAACTCCCGGGACTTCGAAAAATGCTTTAACCGTTGGTGCTAGTGAAAATTTAGTTTCAAGCGGTGGTATCCAGAAAAAAATTAAGGAACTTCGTGGTGCTGCTGAAAGTTGGGGAGCTGCTCCGATTTCAGAGTCGATGGTTTCTGACAGCGTTGATGGTCTTGCCATGTTCAGTTCACGTGGTCCAACAAACGATGGTCGCTTGAAGCCCGAGATCGTTGCGCCAGGAACGAATGTATTATCTGTTAAGTCACAGCAACCAACGGCCGAGTTACTATGGGGAGCTTACAATACCGATTACGTTTGGTCGGGCGGTACATCAATGGCGTGCCCATTAGCAGCTGGCGGGGCCGCAGTTGCGCGACAGTTTCTTATGCAGAAGATGGATCAGCCGCAACCAACAGCGGCTTTATTGAAAGCTTATATTCTTCATACAGCTTTTGATATGTTCCCTGGTCAGTACGGCGAAGTCGGAGCAGCCCAAGGGCAAGAGCTTTTAACTTTACGTCCAAATAGCGACGAAGGTTACGGAAGACTTGATGTCGGGCAAGTCGTAAAATTAGGTCAGTCCGGAGTTTTAATGCTGGTTGATTCAAAAACTGGAATCGCAACGGGCGAGAACGCAGAATTTAGTTTTAAAGTTGCAAGCGCTGGCCGATTACAGGTGAACATCGTATGGATGGATGCTCCGGGATCAGTGAATGCGGCTAAAGCCTTAGTGAATGACTTAGATCTTGAAGTTGAACTTCCGGATGGTAAAACTTTGGCGATGAATGATGCGATTAATAACCATGCGTATGTGCAAGGTCAGACGGGCCCAGGTACAGTTAAAATCAAAGTTAAGGGTTTAAATGTTCCGATGGGCAAAGCTGGTAAGCAGCCTTTTGCGCTTGTTGCCTCTGTGCAGTAATATTTTCTAACCTCAGTTCAGTTCAGGCCTCTCCTGGATGCCTGAACTTGAAGCTTTTACAAAAATAAAAAAAGTAGCCCCAAAAATTTGATGAACAGTGTCAAAACTGCTATAACTTACGTGGTTGTAGGTCTTAGTTTTTTTTCTGCTAAAGAGGTGGGGTTCATGTCGCAATTTAAAGTTGGGGATCACGCAGTCTATCCGGGTCATGGTGTCGGTAAAATTCATTCGATTGAGTCGAAAGAAATTTTAGGAACCATTCATACGTTTTATTCTGTCATGATTCTTGAAACAGGTATGAAGATTATGATTCCGGCTACGAATATAAAGTCGGTGGGTCTTCGTCCGTTGATCTCTCGTGAAGAAGCACAAAAAGTGGTTGAGATTTTAAAAGATAAAAACGTTAAAATCGATACGCAAACTTGGAATCGCCGTTACCGGGATTACATGGAAAAAATCAAAACTGGTTCTGTTTATGAAATTGCTGAGGTTTTACGCGATCTATACGTTCTTAAAGTCGACAAAGAATTAAGTTTTGGCGAAAAGAAGATGTTAGACACTGCAAAAAATCTTTTATTAAAAGAGCTTAATCTAGCTCCTGAAGTAAAAGACCTAGTCGGTTCAGACGCAGAGATTAAGGCGATCTTCGGCGTGCAGTAATTTCTATTAATTAAATGTATGCGTTAGCATAACGTTTTACATATATAACGAATAAAGTAAAAATAAAGGCTTGGTTTAACACCAGGCCTTTTTCTTTAGTAGAGGCCTGCGAAAAAGGATTTTGCAATGGCTTCAACAGTATCTAGTTCATCTCAAGAAATTCGAGTACGTTTTGCTCCTAGTCCAACGGGTTATTTACATGTTGGTGGGGCGCGCTCGGCTTTATTTAACTTACTTTATGCAAAACATAATAAAGGAAAATTCATTTTACGAATTGAAGACACGGACCAAGCGCGTTCGACCGAAGAGTCTTTGAAGATGATGCTTTCTGATTTAAAATGGCTTGGCTTGAACTGGGATGAGGGTCCGCATCCTGAAACCTTACAAGATATGGGAACCTATGGTCCTTACAAGCAAAGTGAGCGCCTGAGTATTTATAAAAAGTTTGCGGATGAACTTTTAAAAAACGGTAAAGCATATTACTGCTTTATGACTGATGAAGAGCTTGAAGCTCAGCGTGAAAAAATAAAGGCCAGTGGTCAGCATACACATGTTGAATCTCCGTTCGCGGATAAACCAATGAATGAAGCTCTTGAGCGTATTGCAAAAGGCGAAAAGGCCGTGGTGCGTTTTAAAACGCGTGAACTTCGTAAAGATTATATTTTAAAAGATCTGATTCGTAACGAAGTCAAATTTCCGTCTGATATGGTGGGTGATTTTGTTTTATTACGCTCGGACGGGATGCCGGTTTATAATTTTTGCTGCGTGGTCGATGATTATCAAATGAAGATTTCGCATGTGCTTAGGGCGGAAGAGCATTTACCAAACACGTTACGGCAGTTGATGATTTATGAAGGCCTGGGTTGGGTGCCTCCGCAATTTGGCCATATTTCTTTAATTCTTGATGATGACCGACAGAAGTTATCAAAACGAAAAGGCGCGGTCGCCTGCGATCAATTTAAAAAAGATGGTTACTTGCCGTCGGCGATGAATAATTATATGGCGCTTCTTGGATGGTCGCATCCAGAAGATAAAGAAATTATGACCTTAGATGATATGAAGGCTGCATTTACTTTAGATCGGGTGCATGCCGCGGGTGCGGTTTTTGACCGGGTGAAATTAAAGTGGATGAACGCCCAGCATTTACGGGCTTTACCAAATGCTGAAATATGGAATTTGATTTCTCCATTTTTAGCGGAAGCGGGACTCAATCTTCCGAAAGATTCAGACTGGCAACAGCGATCGGTTGAGACATTTAAATCTTATATG
Source organism: Bdellovibrio sp. (assembly GCA_043760925.1). Classification (GTDB taxonomy): domain Bacteria; phylum Bdellovibrionota; class Bdellovibrionia; order Bdellovibrionales; family Bdellovibrionaceae; genus Pseudobdellovibrio. The sequence continues at coordinate 74,840 of JAYUOK010000057.1, forward strand.
GAAATACTAAGCGATGCGGTTACTTTGTATTCTCCTTTAGATGATTCAAAATACGAAATTTTAGCCGAAAGCGATGAAGCTTTGAAGTGGGAGACCACAAAGCCAGTTTTGACGGCTTGGCAGCAGCTTGTTCAGGGTCACGCAAAAGAAGTTTTCACCGAGGCTGACTTTTTAGCGATTCAAGATGAAGTTAAAAATAAGACCGGTCAAAAAGGTAAGAATTTATTTTTTCCGATTCGAATTGCATTAATTGGTAAACCTAGCGGGGCTGAATTAAAAATCTTAGTGCCCTTAATGACAAAAAAATCAATTTTAGCTCGCGCGGAAAAGGCTTTAGCAAAATGTTAAAAATTTATAATACCCTAGGTAAGAAGCTTGAAGAATTTAAACCGATTGAAGCGGGTAAAGTTTCGATCTATGTGTGCGGTCCGACGGTGTATGACCTTCTTCATGTGGGAAATTTTAGAGGGCCCGTGTTTTTTAATTTTGTGCGTAACTGGCTCGAGCATTTAGGTTATCATGTCGATTATGCGGTTAATTTCACCGACGTCGACGACAAGATCATTCGAAAAGCCACCGAAGAAGGTAAGGCGCCCTTAGCCGTTTCTGAATTTTATATCGAAGAATGCAAAAAAGATTTTGCTGCATTAGGTTTGCGACCACAGAGTCGTACTCCAAAAGTCAGTGAATTTATGAATGAAATTGTTGGGTTCATCGGTCAGTTAGTGGAAAAGAAGAAAGCTTATCTAACGGACGGGGCGACGGCAGGTTTGCACGACGTTAATTTTTCAATTTCAGATTTTAAAGACTATGGAAAATTATCGGGTCGAAATCCCGATGAATTACAAAGTGGTGTGCGGATTGACGTTAACGAGAAAAAGAAAAACCCACTTGATTTTGCTTTATGGAAATCGGCAAAGCCCGGCGAAATCAGTTGGCCTTCTCCGTGGGGTGTTGGGCGTCCAGGATGGCACATCGAGTGTTCAGCGATGGTCCACGCGATGTTTGGGGATCAAGTCGATATTCACGGCGGTGGACTTGATCTGATGTTTCCACATCACGAAAATGAAATTGCGCAAACTGAAGCCTGTACCGAAAAAAAGATGGCAAATTACTGGATGCATTGGAATATGATTCAGTTTTCAGGTGCAAAGATGTCGAAGTCAGTGGGAAATATTATTTCGATGCGTTCTTTTCTGCAGCAGCATCACGCGGAAGTTTATAAATGGATGATGTTAACTCCGCACTACCGAAGTACGGCTGACTTCAGTGACGATACGATTTTTCAATCAATCGCGGGTCTAGCGCGTGTCTACTCATCAATGGCTTTGGCTGAATCGGTCTACCTTCAGATCAATGAAAAAGATTTCGTTATTGACCAGAAATACTATTTAGAATTGCAAGAGGCATGGGGGACTATTGAATCGGCCTTTAATGATGATTTTGCAACACCGGCAGGATTTGCCGTTATGTTTGAGGTCATTCGAAAGTTCAATTCACAATTTCGCCGTGGGATGAAGGCAACGCCTGAACAGGCGGGTCGGGCCTTTCAATTTTATGAATTTATAAAAAAGTTCGGTGCATTCATGTCTTTATTTCAGCAATACCCAACAAAATTTTTAGTCGAACTTGATGATAAGCTCTTGCAAAAGGCAGGGCACCAGCGCGCTGATATTGACCAACTGGTGCAAGATCGTTCAAAGGTGCGTGAGGCAAAAGATTTCGCAAAAGCTGATGAGTACCGTAAAAAGTTAACCGAAATGGGAATCAGCGTAAGTGATCTTCCAGCGGGAAGTTTTTGGGAGGTTTCGAAATGAAATTCATCCTCGCGTTGAATCTGCTTTTAATATTTGCTTGTTCGAATAAGCCCAAGGCGGTCAATGACACAGCTCACTGGCCACTGGCCCCTTTTACGACCCCAGAAAGTACGCAAGAAGTTCTTCACCGTCCGGCAGAGTCTGCTATCTCGGGGCAGTTGCTATTAAAAAGTCAAATTTCTTCTATTTTACCAAATACCAGACTGAATTTATATCGGTTGGATGGTCAAGTTTGGAAACTTGTCAGCGAATTTAACACTGACATTGATGGCCGATTCGCAGTCACGCAGAAATTATTTCCGGGCCGCTACGAATTAAGAAGTGCTCATTCAAAGTATGTCGGCGTTTTACCCGTTTTACTGAATGACAAAGCCGAAAACGACCTCATATTCGAAGTTACACTCAAGAAGTAAATTATTTTTATTGAATGAATGAAGAAGGATCAATGTCGAAAAGTTTCAAAAAAAATTTTCAACTTGTTTCGACGTTTAAACCAGGTGGTGATCAGCCAAAGGCGATCGAAACTATGGTTGAGAACTTTAAACGGGGATTGAAGCATCAAACTTTACTGGGCGTCACCGGCAGCGGTAAAACGTTTTCAATGGCGCACGTGATTGCCGAGCTGAATCAGCCTGCGATTGTCTTGGCGCCGAATAAAACATTGGCAGCACAGCTGTACTCTGAGTTTAAAGAATTGTTTCCGCATAACGCGGTTGAGTATTTTGTTAGTTACTATGATTACTATCAACCGGAAGCTTATATTCCATCATCCGATACTTTTATCGAAAAAGATTCGGCGATCAACGAGCAGATCGATCGTATGCGTCACTCGGCGACGCGATCGTTATTCGATCGACGCGATGTGATCATCGTATCCAGTGTTTCATGCATTTACGGTTTAGGTTCGCCGGAAGCCTATCAAGGGATGATGATTCAAGTCAGTAATGGTCAGAAATTAAAACGAGATGAATTTTTAAAAGAACTGATTCGAATTCAGTACAACCGAAATAATGTCGATTTCTCTCGCGGAACGATTCGCGTGCGCGGAGATGTGGTCGAAGTTTTCCCGCCATATGAAGAAGACCGCGCTTTACGGTTTGAATTTTTTGGTGATTTCGTCGAAAAAATTTGTTGGATCGATCCGATAACGGCTAAAATTTATGAAGAACTTGATCAGATCGGAATTTATCCGGGATCGCACTATGCCACAGGCGATGATAGTATCACTCGCGCGATAAAAAATATTCAGGCCGAGCTTTTAGACCGCTTGCAAGAGATGCAAGCGGGAATGAAATTTTTAGAAGCACAACGCTTAGAGCAGCGAACTTATTACGATATCGAAATGATGGAGCAAATTGGCTTCTGCCAAGGGATCGAAAACTATTCACGCCACTTAACGGGCCGTATGCCGGGGCAGCCGCCCCCGACTTTGCTAGAATATTTCCCGAAAGGCTTCTTAACTTTTATTGATGAGTCGCACATTACAGTACCGCAAATCGGCGGAATGTACCGCGGGGACCGCGCCCGAAAATCAACTTTAGTCGAACATGGTTTTCGCCTGCCTTCGGCACTGGATAACCGTCCTCTTAACTTTCAAGAATTTGAAGGCTTAGTAGATAAAGTTGTTTATGTGTCGGCAACTCCCGCAGCCTACGAACTCGAAAAATCAGAAGGTTTGATCGTTGAACAAATTATTCGCCCGACCGGACTGATCGATCCGGAAATTGAAATCAGGCCAGTTAAAAATCAAGTTGATGATTTATTGAAAGAAATAAAAATCCGAGTTGAAAGAAACGAACGCGTACTTATTACGACGTTGACGAAGCGATCGTCCGAAGATTTGACCGAATATTACGAATCGATCGGGATCAAAGTAAAATATCTACATAGCGAAATTCAAACTCTTGAGCGCAGTGAAATTATTCGCGACCTTCGCTTAGGCGTTTTTGATGTATTAATCGGAATTAACTTACTTCGTGAGGGTTTAGATATTCCCGAAGTGAGTCTGGTTGGTATTACGGATGCCGATAAAGAAGGGTTTCTTCGATCGGAAAGATCGCTGATTCAAACGATTGGCCGCGCCGCCCGGAATGCCGAAGGGCGAGTGATTCTGTATGCCGATCGGATAACAGATTCAATCAAAAAAGCGATGGATGAAACTTACCGGCGGCGTAAAATTCAATCTGAACACAATACTTTACATGGCATCACGCCAATGACGATAAAAAAGAAAATTCGTGAAGGTATCGGTGATATGTTCGACGGGTCGCTAAGCGCTTACAAATTGCAAGGCACTAAAGATAAAACGGCTGAGCAATTAAAGAAATTCGCCGAGAAGCCGAATAAGATTCAAGACGAGATCTTAAAGCTGAAAGCCAAAATGAAGAAGCTTTCTTCCGAGCTTGAGTTCGAAGAAGCGGCTGGCGTGCGCGACGAAATAAAACGCTTAGAGATTCTTGAACTGCAGATTCGTGAGGGGCATTCGCTTGAAGGGGCTAAGGCGTAAGCCATGGCAGACGACAAAGTTAGTCTTTTTGATCAAATCAAAGACAAGGTAAGAGAATATCCGACCCAAAGTGGCGTTTATCTGATGAAGAATAACGCTGACAAAATTATTTACGTCGGTAAAGCGAAAAACCTTCGAAACCGAGTTAAAAGTTATTTTTTAGATTTACGTGACCATTCGGCAAAAACCAGAGCACTGGTTCAAAATATTTGTGAAATAGAATACATCTTAACGAAAACGGAAGTTGAAGCCTTTTTGCTTGAAGCTTCTTTGATTAAGAAGCACCGCCCTAAATATAACATTCGATTAAAGGATGATAAGTCATATCCGTACATTCAGTTGTCGTGGCAGAATGAGTATCCTCGCCTTTACTTATCTAGAAAAGTTAAAAAAGACGGCAGCCTTTATTTTGGACCCTACACTTCGGGTGGCGCGGTCTACGGCACGATTCGTTTTTTGAATCGGCTGTTTAAAATTCGCGATTGCACCGATCATGTTTTTCGCTCACGAACGCGCCCGTGTATGACCCATCAAATCGGACGCTGTACGGCGCCTTGTGTGCAATACATTTCAAAAGAAGATTACCGCTCGGATATTGAAGGCGCAAAAGATTTCTTAAAAGGGCGTAGTAAAAAGCTCATCAAAGATCTTGAGAAAAAAATGCAGCTAGCTGCCACCGAAGAAAAATTTGAAGTGGCTGCAAAAATGCGGGACTCGATGTTTTCAATTAAAAGTATTTTAGAAAAACAAGCCGTTATCAATGACTCTTCAGAAAAAGATCTAGACGTGGTTAGTTTCTTCGGGGATGAACGTGGAGTGCTGATTGAAACAATTCACATTCGTACGGGGCGCGTGATCGGCAACCGGCCGCATTTTTTAATTAATGTAAATCCGAATAGTCCGGATGAAGATCCGCGCGAATGGCTAGCCTCATTCTTGAATCAGTACTATGCAGACAACTATATTCCGGAAGAAGTTATTCTAGGTACTGATCTTGGTGGCGACATTCATCGGTTATTGCAAGACGTTCTGAAAGAACGGTCGGGCCAAGAAGTCATCGTGCGATTTGCGACAGATAGTAAAAGTCAGGCTTTAATTGATATGGCCGAACAAAACGCCAAGGCACATTTCGAGAAAAACGTCTCTAAAGATGAAGAAAAGCGAAAAGGCCTGGACGAGATTCAATCGAAGCTTAACCTACCAAAGCGACCACTTCGTATTGAATGTTTTGATATCTCGCATTTTCAAGGTTCTGAAACGGTGGCAAGCCAAGTTGTATTTGAAGACGGCGTTCCATCGAAAGATCATTACCGACGTTATAAAATTAAAACCGTCAGCGGAATCGATGACTTTGCATCGATGTATGAAGTTTTAAAGCGAAGATTCTTACATGAAGAATACGAAGAGCCGCAATTGATCGTTGTCGACGGTGGTAAAGGTCAGCTTTCGCAAGCGGTGAAAATGCTCCAAGAACTAAATAAAACACATATTCCGGTTGTAGGTTTAGCGAAGGCGCGCACGCAAGCAAACTTTCAGGCCGAAGAAGTATCAGGGACGGAAGAAAGATTTTATATTCCGGGCCGGGCAAATCCTGTCGTATTTAAAACCAACACCGAAGCTTACCAAATATTAACCGGCATTCGTGACGAAGCCCATCGTTTTGCAATTACTTATCATCGAAAATTGCGAGAGCAAACTTCGCTTGAAAGTGAACTTGACTACGTGGTGGGCCTGGGTGAGAAACGAAAGCGATTATTATTACAAAAATTTAAATCGGTCGACGATATTCGGCAAGCCGATGTGGAAGATATTGCGACCATCAAATCTTTTAATCGAGTGCTCGCAGAACGAGTTTTACTACAATTGAATGAAAGCGAATCCGTCGAGGTGAATGATGAGCTCTGATGATACGAATGAAACGAATTTAAAAAAAGATTATATCGATTACGTCAGAAATGTTTTAGGCGTTAAATCGATTTTTTCAAATGCCGCAGAAGATGCAGTCAATGAAAAGATCGAAGTACAACCCGAGATTTCTTTAGTCGTGTTTGTTCAAGATTTGAAAAGCTACTCTCCGGCCGAAAAAGACTTACTTCAGAAAATGCTCGGGGCCGTAAAAATTTCTGAAGAACTAACTCGAGTTTTAGACATTACCGAAGAATCGAAGTTTCATTCGCAAATGTCAGTTTATCTAACTGACGAATTGATCTTAGGAAAAGGTCTAGCTTCAAATGAGATTCATACCTATTCGCCGCGAACACTTCTACTGAAACCTGCATATAAAAAGGCAGCCTGGGACGAGCTGCAAAAAGTTTTGCGCTTTTTTCAGCAAGAAACTAGACCTTAAGCTCGACCTAAGAATTGATTACCTCAGCCCGGTAAAATCTGCCTAGCCTTAAGTGAGTCACCCCGCTGAAATAAGGAATGTTACAAAGTCTGATCCTCAGTGGAATCATTTTCTTAAGTTGTTTCGCGGGGGCACAGGTCAATCCGGCTACAATTCGTATTCGACTTTTTAAAGACCTGAATGAATTTCCAATCATCGAAGATGCTAAAATTAAAAAAGTAAGTGAATCCATGTGGCGGTTGCAAGGTGTCAATCTATCCTTTCAAAATAAAAAATTACCTCAAGAAAATTTAGTAATTAGAAAACTGAATGAAAAATTCGACGTGATATCGGTGGTTGATTTTAATTCCTACTTGGCCGGCGTGGTCGCCGGTGAAATGCCACTCCGTTGGCCTCTGGAAGCTTTGAAAGCACAAGCTGTTGTAGCCAGATCGTATGCTTTGGCACGAATGAAAGAGCGAAAAAATAAAGTGTTTCACTTAGATTCAAATCAAATGGATCAAGTTTTTACGTTAACGAATTCGGTTAAGGCTTACCAAGCGGTTGAAGAAACAGATAATACCATTCTGAAGGATGCAAGCGGCCGAATTTTAAAAGCGTTCTACCATGCCGATTGCGGCGGGCAAACGGTGCCGGCCTCAGAAGTTTGGGATCAAGCACTTGATACCGGAGTGGCGACTGACCCGTGGTGTGCCAGTCGTAAATCAAATCAGTGGAGCTTTAAGATTTCGAACAAAGAATTTTATCAAAAGATTTCTCGTGATGTACAGCCGGCTAGGCCCCAGTTACAGCGTATGACAACTTATTTTCGCAACCGCATTCAGATGTTGCAGTTAGGCAGCGATACGTATTCCGTACAAAAATTGCGTGAAATCTTTGGTTTTTTTGCTATCCGAAATTCGCCGCAAGAGCTGATTTTCGAAGAAGATGCAGTAAAAATGTGGGGTCGGGGCTTCGGTCACGGAGCCGGTTTATGCCAGCATGGCACTCATGAACAGGTCAAAAGAGGTCGTTCTTACATACAAATTCTTGAACATTACTACCCGAAAGCACAAGTTTCACATAATGAAATGCGACTGACCCAAGTACTCAATTCAGATTTCGTCTCAAATTAATATATAAAGCGTCTCGTTATCATTCTATTCGTCATCTCATCCTGAGACGGGTGTTAGCGCTTTTTGTAACCTTCCGCGAAGCACGACCAAATGCACGTGTCTTATGATGAAACGCCCACTGTTTTTTACCAAATAAATCAACCACTTAGTAATTCGCGTGAGTTCGGCATGCCACTCGCAATAGTAACTAACAAAAGGAAGGTCACATGAAAACAACAAATCTTATCACTCTGACGATGGCTCTAGGAATGATGGGTTTGATGTCAGTTGGATGTTCTAAATCCAACTCTCAATCAAATAATAATAACAACAATCCAGTTGGGGTAGCCCCCGCTCCAGTTATTATTGATCCGACGGCTCCCAGCGGAACCAATGCAACGCCTACATTTTCTGGCGGAGCAACGGCTACATTCACACCGGTCAGTTTGGCCGTCATGAACAAATATGTTGCGACCCATCCACTGAATGCTCCTTCAAACTATCGTATTAATGTCAACTTAGCGCACGTTGAATCAGGCCGCTACGGTGGCGCGATTACAATTTCTTACATTGATAACGGAACACAGTTTGATGGCGTTTTCGAATCAGGTACGGGCCGTAATCTTTCAGCTAAAGGTATGTACGATAACAATACTTTAGAATCTGAATACAACTATTGGTTCAACTTGGGTGGAAAATTAGTTTTTACCGGTCAGTTTGAAGATCAATACGGTGCGATCGCAATTGCTTTAGAACCTGAATCAAGTTCGGGCAGTGGTAACGATGCTGAACCGATTGCTAATAAAATTTATAAAGGTTCAATTTATTTTAGAAATTTTGAAGTTCAACGTTATGAAACATATTGGTTTCAAACTTATGGCGGATCTCCGACAGGTGCGCAAGGTCCATACCGATCTTGTTGGTTCATCTACCGCGGCCCATATGATTGTCGATCAAGCACGATCCAATCAAAGACGGCTTTAGCTCCGGGTGGCGGCGCTGGCTACACTTTACTTGGAACTTTCACAGGGCTAACGATCAAGAGCGGTTTTAACATTCAATAATAACGAAATTTTTTTAAGGAGAATTTTATGATTCAGAAAAATTATTTTAAACAAGCCGCAGGAGTTTTTGCAATGGCGGTGCTGTTAAACCTAACTGCTTGCGGTAACAAAGGCGGCGGAAATAATAATCAGCCACAGCCGGTTGTTGTAAATCCAGGATTTCAGCAATGTCCGAATTGTCAGAATATGTCGGGCACTCCACTTTTCACCGCTGAATCAGTTGATTCATACGGAGTGATTCGAATGAACTGGAGTTTCGTAGGTAGTAATGTTCAGACTGCTTATGCGCAACCGCAACAACAACCTTATTATGGATATAACTACGGCTATAGCGGTGGTTTAAATAGTAATACAAGCGGTGGTGTTTACGGCGGCGGTTACATCGGTCAAACTCAAGGAAGCTATGTGGGACAAGTTGGAGTTCAAGGAACAATGACGATCACTCAAGTTTTAAACTTAGGATATTGCCAAATTCCTGCAGGCTCTTACTCTTTAGGAACGGCAAGTGCGGGCAACTGGCAGTACAGCATGGTTTCAAACTTACGTATGCAAGCAGTCGGTCCGGCATCAGTTCTTTTAAGTTTAACTCAAGGGCAAGTTGCTTCCGCTGGCTATTTACAGCCTGGCCAAATCAGCAGCAGCTCGGCATCACAAGGCCGCATGTTTGGAAACTTGATGATCGAATCTGTGAACGGTTACCCTTGTCAGATGTCGATTCTAGTTCAGTAATCTGAAGCAAATTGTTTTTCATTGAATAAAAAAAGATTTAGTTACGAACTTACGATGACTCTTCACAGAGTCGCCGTAAGAATTTTAAGATTACGTGTATGGCCATTTAGCAAAGAGCCAACTTGCTAAATGGCCTTTTTTATTTGTGATTAAGGTTGCCAACCGAATAGAATTCGTTTCAAATAATGCCATGGATCAACTTCTGTGGATTGATTTTTTTGATGATTTACAAAACGTGCGTGGTCGCTCGGTAAATACCATTATGGCGTATCGCCGTGATTTAGATCTTTACAAAAAATTTCGTGAAAAAAGCGATCGTATGATCGAATTTTTCGACTTCATGAAAAAAGAAAACTTATCGACTCGTTCGCAAGCGCGGGTCATTAGCAGCGTTCGAACTTATTTGAAATATTGTGAAACCCGCGGAGTCAAAAGCCCCGAGCTTCGTGAACTTCGACCACCAAAAGTTAAAACCGCATTACCGAAATCAATAACGATTCAAGAATTCGAAAAACTTTTTGCATCTTGCGCGACACTTGATGAAGGTAAAACTTTACGAAATCGACTGACCTTATTATTTCTTTATGGCTTAGGCTGTCGGGTGAGTGAGCTGATTGGTCTTAACTTAAATGATTTTTCAGCTACCGATCGATGGGTGAAAGTTTTAGGTAAAGGCCGTAAAGAGCGCTTGATTCCTTTAACTGAATCACTTTACGTTGCACTCGAAATCTATTTAACGAAATCACGGCCACAATTAAGTGAAGATCAGAGCTCAAATCAATCTTTGCTATTAAATGACCGCGGGCATCGGCCATCGCGAGTCGATGTTTGGCGTTGGTTAGCGGCCTGGTCGGCCAAAGCCGGTTTTTCTGAACCCGTGCATCCGCATCGCTTCCGTCATGGCTGCGCCACTGCGCTACTTGAAGGTGGGGCGGATCTTCGGTCGATTCAAATCATGCTGGGTCACGCTAGTATTCAGACGACCCAGGTTTATACAAACGTGACTACGAACACGGCCGTCAAAGCGATCGATGAACACCATCCGCTATCAAAATTGAAAGACCACAGTATTTAACAAATCCGAATCACGTGACGAATTGTTTTTGTGGTTCGTATCAGGCCTGACTGGCGACCGGCTTTGTTTTGCATCAATCGATGACATGAAACTTAAATCTCTTATTCAAAATAGAAATCGTTTAGAAATTGCCGAAGTTGAAATCGAATTCATACCTGGTATTCCGCAAATTCATTTTTTAGGTTTACCGGATCGTTTGATTAAAGAAAGCTTCTACCGAATTAAATCTGCACTGAAAAACAGTGGTTATCAGTTTCCGATCACCAGCCAAATGATCGTTAACATTAAACCGAACCATCTTCGGAAAAGTTCTCGGGGAGTTGAGCTAGCGGTTGCCATTGGTTTGCTGCTAAAGACCGAGCAAATCTCAGAAGAGTCGATCGATAAAGATTGGATCATTTACGGAGAACTCGGACTAGATGGGCACGTTTACGAACCGACTGATTTAGCGGCCGAGTTAACTTACTTCAAAGATGAAACATTTTTGACTGGCGTAACAAATGTCAAAACCGATGATCCATCAAATCGCCTTTTCAGAATTAAAGAAATTAAAGATTTCGAAGTTTCGATGCCCGAAGCGCGCAGCCAAGCAGACTACTTCAAGCGTCCCGTGGACGGGCTTGAAAAGTTTTATTCAGAAGACGAGGCCGAATTCATTTTTTTAATTGCGATCTCGGGCGTACATGCTTTGCTGGCCGGAGACTCGGGTGCTGGTAAAAGTACTTTAGCGAGGTCGCTTTTAAGTTTTTTACCAAAGCCCTTAGATCATGAAAGTGGTCGTTGGCAGAAGCGCTGGCGACCGCTGATAGCTCCGCACCAAAGTATTACGCCCGCCGCCTTTCTGGGTGGGGGCCAAAATTTATACGAAGGTGAAATTGAACGGGTGCAAGGTGGGGTGCTGCTAGTTGATGAATTTTTAGAATTTGATCCCGAGATAATTGAATCTTTGCGGGGCCCGATGACGGGCGAAGTACTAAGATTGGCTCGAGGTTCTGAGAACCGCGAAGTGCTTTCTGATTTTCGTGTGATCGGCACTACGAATTTATGCCCATGCGGTAAATGGACGCCGCTTAAAAAAAACTTGAGTTGTCGGTACAATCGTCAGAAATGCACACGTTATTTAGAAAGACTTTCCGGACCTATTCTTGATCGCTTCGGTATTTTATTCTTCACCGCGCATGCGAAAAGTCGGTCAATAAAAGGCCAAGTTATTTTAGATCGAATTGAAAATTTTAAGAAGTTTGAAGGTACGGTGACTTTTGAAGTTGCCGACGAATTGATCCAGTCTTACTACGTTGACCTTCCTACGCGAAGAAAGCAGCACTTAGAAAACCTAGCTCGTATTTACGCGATCGAACGATATGCTGAAGCGTTGGGCGAAGGTCGGTCGATCAAATTGAGCTTCCCCGACTACAATAAGGCTGAACGCTGGGTCATAAAGCCTTTTGAGCAGCTTGAAAAAGGCATGAGTTGACAATAATCCACGGCTCTTTTAATTTTAATATCTATTCCATAAGGTGACATGACCGAGGAGTTAGGTAGCGCTCTGCAAAAGCGTGTACGGGGGTGCGAATCCCTCTGTCACCTCCAAATTATTTCTGATGTTCTCAGAAAACTTAGATAAACCATCAAAATTATTAACGAAAGATTTCAGTAACTTAGCTGAGTCAGATTTTAAGAATCGTCACAGAGAATCACCGATCATCACAGAGTTTGGCTACTTTTTGGCTACGCGCTGGCTACTTTGTTCGGATGATTTTGAAACTGTGAACCTTAAATGGAGGTAGCTGTAATCGTCGAACCCCCACTTTACTTTGCAAAAGAACCTTTAACACATGGGAGGTTTTTATGATGGGAGTCGTTCAATTTATCAGAAGTTTGCTTCTGGTTGCCATTATGCTTGGTGCTGCTGGCACTTTGGTGGAAGCCACTGGCATTGTTGGCCGTGAAGCTGCCAAAGCTCATCAGCACGGTGGCATGTCGTTTCGTTGGCTGAACCAACAGTTGGTTGGCGGTGGTAAATGACAACTCCACTTCTTCATTGATACACAAATCGAATAAAAAAGCAGGTGTTCAGTCAAACAAACTGAACACCTGCACCTAATTGAGTCCCTCTTTTTAGAAATTAAAAATTTAAAAGGAGTTTTGAACTTGTTAAATCAAAAACGCATTAATGCCCTTTATTGCCGTGTTTCTACAGACGGACAGCAAACGGGTCTTGAGTCACAAATTCGTGCCTTTAAAGAATGGTGCTTCAGAAATCAAATAGCAGATTACGAATTATTCGCAGATGAAGGGATTTCATGAGCTAAAGAAAGTCGTCCGTTCTTAAATCGACTTATGGAAATGGTTGAAAACAATCAAGTTGAACAGGTCATCGTATTTTCATTTTCAAGATTTGCGAGATCGACAAGTCATCTCTTAAGCAAAAGCGCTTCTGCCAATTAAGGCAGAGCCGCTTTTTTATTTTTAGCTTCAAAAAGAAAGGTTAAAATTCATATCTCCACAGTATGTGATTCAATTGCATTTGTAGGTGTAAATGATTTCATTGTTATACCATGTATCTCCTGAATACTTTCTCTCTGACACACCAAGATGAACACTCTTAAGAGGATCTATTCCACCATAGAATAGATCGTGAAGTTGTACGTATCGAGGAGAACCTGGCCATCCTCCAGCCCAATCGAGAAAATTCACAGTCTTACCATACTGCATGTATTGGGTTTCGCCAGGATTGTAAGAGGCCCAATTTTTTTTTAATATATCGGCTTCCCCATGCAGGTACAGCGTTACAAACCCAGTTAACTTACCTTTCCAAAAGTGAAAGACAATATCGCTTCCAGTATTTTGAGGGAACTGATCAGAGGTACATTTCACCGTTTGATTCTGAGCAAAGGCGATATGGGTGAATGTTGAAACCAGTAGTAAGCTGAAAATAATATTTTTCATGGGGAAGTCTCCTTTTTCTTTATGTTCGTGACCCCGATTTGATTTGGACACCCAAACCAGGGAGTCTTTATGGAAGCTGTATCTAGCAGACGAAAACATTTTACACAGGAAAAGAAGGA
>JAYUOK010000058.1:0-27145 GCA_043760925.1 Bdellovibrio sp.
AGCTTACGGAATGCATAATTTTAACAATTATCGTCTAAGAGTAAAAGCCTATTGCGGCTAACAGAAACTCCAGGTGCCCCTACCTTTGGAGGAGAACCATAACTGTCTACGCACCGACACACCCTGGATTGCAACTTACAAGATTTTGACATTTAAAATTATTCAGTGATTTCGATGACTTATGAATATTTCGCAGGTGCGAAATTGGTTGCGGGGGCAGGATTTGAACCTACGACCTTCGGGTTATGAGCCCGACGAGCTACCGGGCTGCTCCACCCCGCGACAGTAGTTGTTCGGCTACCATAAGGTTCCGGCATAGCAAAGTCACGTTTTAAAACCTAATTACGCGCTTATAAAATTTCGTTTTTGCCAAACATTACGGCAGCGGGTAAGAAACTTGATTCTTATTCCGACAGATTTTTTTAGCTTTCCCAGAAAAAGTAAGCAACCGCGCACAGCGTGAACCCGACTCCCCAATCCATTGCAGGATGCGAAGTAAAAAATGTAAAGCTCATCAGAAGAACGCCGATGACTGCAATTATTAAATTAGCTCGTCTTTTCGCCTCACGAATCATCCATAAGCCGATCACCCCGAAAACAAAACCAGCAATCATGGACAAGATTGATAATCCACTCACAATCGTAAGCCCAAATTCTTAACCGCTTTTTTGGCGGCGCTGCCGACAAATTTACTTTCGTCCTTCAATAATTTTTTTAAAATGGGCGTTGCGGGTTTTGCAAATTTTCTGGCGGCCGCAGCGGTAAATACCATCGCCGTGTTCCACTTTACGTTTTCGTTTTTCGACTTTGACCAAGTGGTGCAAGAATCTAAAATCTGATTTGGAAATCGATTCAGTAGACCATCGCCGATCGCAAATGGCCCTAAATTAATCCGCACGTATTCCGCTTCTTCACTCATCAAAGGCTCGACCAATTTTAAATAGGTTTTTAACTTTTTCGGATCGAGGGATTTCGAATCGTATTTAACCGCAAGGGCAATGGCTCGCTTCACGTTAACGGATTCGGTTTGAATCCACCTTTGAAATTGTTTTGAGAAATAATTAAAATCTGCGTCCAATAATCTTGCAAAAGCTCCGGCGGCAAATTCTCTGACGATCCACTCGTGATCGTCGGCTGCAATCTTGACTAGATTTTCAACTTCCTTGTGCAAGGGCCATCCTGCGGTGATAAAATGAAGTCCGATATTTCGAGCTGTATACTCTGTTCGCTGTAGAAGAACTTTGGCTAATTCATATCGATCGGTGTCGCGAAGGTTTTTAACAAGGATTTTTTCGATTCGGGTCAGTTCGGATAGTGGTAAACCGGGCTTTCCGTGAACCGTACCACTGACTAAATATTTTCCAAAAAAATCAACTTTGCGCTTTTTCACCCAATCTAATATTTGTGCTTCATCTGCTTTTTGAAATGCCATGATCGTTCTTAGCACCTCATTTTGAATCAGTTCAAGTTTATTCATCGTCTTTTGTCCAGTCTGGACACAACTTGCACGCCCAGACGCAAGACTACTTTGTTTTGACGAAAGACTGCCCCGACCCAAAAACTATTAAGTAATTACAAATGTTACCGATACACTTTACATATGGTAGCACTATGGATCACCCTTGGATTAATCGTATCAACTTTATGTGTCTCAATACTTGGAGCTGCATTCTCGATCGTCGGTATTGGCGCCCTGTTTTCAGGAGCTTTGCTTGCCGTTTGGGCGATGGCTGCTTCAATGGAATTAGCAAAGTTTGTTTTAGCTGCTTACGTTCACCAGCGCTGGGCGCACTTAAATCTTGTTTTTAAATCTTACATGGTTTTTGCCATCGTGGTTTTGAGTCTAATTACTAGTATGGGTATCTTCGGATTTTTATCGGACGCTTATCAATCAGCTTCAATCGCCATGGATGCGGGTAATTTTAAGCTTGAGGCTCAAAAAACGCAGCTTGCTAATTATAAGAATGAAATTGCCCGTTTAAATAAAACGATTGATGAGATCCCCGCCGAAAGAGTTAGTCGAAAAATGCGCGCCCGTGCCGATGCCGATCCAGCTATCTTATTATTAAATCAAAAGATTGAATCAGTTGAAAAAGAAATCAGCGCTTCAAATCTTGAGATGCTTGAGATTAAGAAAAAAGTTGGTCCATTGATCTATATCTCACGTGCTTTCAATATTGATATTGATGACGTCGTTAAATATCTTATTCTTATTTTAGTCAGCGTATTTGATCCGTTAGCGATTTGCTTAGTCATTGCAATGAGCCAAGCGCTTGATTCAAGACGCAAGTACAAAGAAGACTTGAAAAGAGCGCAAGCAAATCAAGTGAATGTTGCTGCACCTGCTTCGGTCGCAGCTGTTGCTCCCGTAACCGAGCCTATCGCTGAACCCATAGCTGAACCCATAGCTGAACCCATAGCTGCACCTCTCATTGAAGTTGCGACTGCACCGACGCCTGAGCCAGTTGTAACACCCGCTGAGCCAACGGAGCCTGCGGCTGCCGTTGCGCAAGAATCATTTCCGGGCATGACTGCTCATGGTGGTGATGACGAAGAAATGCTGTTGATGCGTTTTAGTGACGACGCTGACACCCCTCCAGATACAACTAAAGACAAAAACGGAAACGCGGTTTAACCGATGTTTGCGGTCAAGGTTCTCCAAAGAAAAGGCGTTATTCAGCTTTTTGGAATTTGCCTTCTATTCGCCCCCTTCTTTAACATCGGGATGATGGTTTGGATGCAACATGCAGCAAAACATTATCGTTGGAATAAAGAAACCTTTTGGGCGATCGCTTCAAGCGGCACCCCCTTGCAATACGGACTTAGTTTGCTAAGCATCGTCATCGGAATCATTATGCTACGCGGATCTAATTCAGCGTGGAAGTATACTTTATTCTTATTGGGCTGTCATATTCTCACTCAAGTGGGAAGCATCGGCCAAGATATTCGAAATAACTGGTTATGGGGACCGTTTTTTCTTATTAACATCAGTGTTTTTATTTTTATTGCGGACCAACTTGTTTTTAGAACCAACCCGATTGAAAAAGTGGAACCAAAGAAAATCGTTCCCGAGCCAACCGTCACAGCATCAATCGTCAACGCAAACCCAGTGGCACTTCACTTAGTAAAGCCTCTTGAAACTCCAGCACAAGTCGTAGCAAAAGTAGAAAAAGCACACCCTTCTTTTCCCACGCTTTATACGAAGAAGAAAACTTTGATTCAATTTGAAGGGTTTGGCCCGTGGGCCCAACTCATCAGTGTTTCGAGTCACAAAATTCACGTGCGTTGTATTGGTGCAGCCCCTGCAGATTTTAAGTCCCGTAAAGTTGAAATTAATTTTCGCAATGGATTGATCTTACAGACTTGGTTCGATCAAAAGTCAGAACAAGATTTTTACTTTGAATATGAGCCCTTGAATGAGGCACAAATTGCTTTACTTGACCGTTGGGTCAAAAAATTTGCTGCGTAAATAGCTTCCTTAAACATCGAAATGACACGCACTTGCAGAAATCTTGTATGAACGGCACGCAATATACTAGGCTAACTGCGCAGCGTTTAATTAAAAACAAATCTATAAACTATTTAGGTACTTACGCACTGATTCAGCTAGCTTCGTTTCACACAATGTGAAATAAAAGTTTTTCGTTTGTGAAAATTTCTTTGTGAAAGAAATTTTCTGTTGTTAGACATCACTCAACAACAAAACAACAAACCCCCAAAGGAGTTTATATGAAATTAGTTATTCTAGTAGCGTCTTTATTAGCAACAGGCGTAGCAAGCGCTTACACGTCTTCTTACCACGATTACGATGCAGCTTTACGCGGTATCACAATCGATAACGCTTGTGTAACTGCAACAAACGTTAAGACGATCAATCCAGTTCGTCACTGCGCAAAGTTAGTTCCAGTAACAACTGGTAACGGTGGAGAGCAAGGATACCAAACTGACTGGGTTTGCCAAAAATGGGAAGTGACTAATCTTTCTTACCCACGCGCTTTCGAAAAAGCTGTTTGCCATGAGTACCGTAGCGATGAGCAATTCGTTGGTTGCGTAAGAAACGGCGTAGAAGCTGCATTCTTACCAGACACAATTAAAGTTGCTTACGTAACTGAGCAAGGTGAGCGTAGCAATTTCCCTGGAGTTGTTAAGCACCACACATTCCCTTCTTGCAACTAATTATGTTTCTAATTCGGACCCAAGTTCAAAAGACTTGGGTCCGTCTTTTTAGGTTATCATGAGGTTATAGAACTAGGACGTAGATGAAAGCTTATCATTTCGATCAGTTTAAAGATTTTTTCGAATTTCATATGCGTGAGAAGGCAACGGATCGCCGTGGCCGAAAAAAATTGACCCTGCACCAGTTAGCACAAAAGCTTGGCTACAATTCAGCCAGCAGTTTATCAATGATCGCAAAAGGTGATCGCCTACCATCGCAAAGCTTATTAGAAGGTCTTTTTGAAGAGTGGAGCATTGCTTCCGCCGATCGCGACCGAATCCGCCTCCAAGTTGAAATTGAAAAAAGAAACCGTAACGGTAAAAGCCCGCTGCAATTAATCGCAAAGTTAAATCAACTTGCCCCTTATCATAAAATTGATATTAATCATCACCTTTTGATTCGCGATTGGTACGTTTTGGTCATTAAAATATTAGCGGATTGCCCGCAGTTTTCAGCCGATCCACAAGCCATCAGTCAAAAGTTAAGAAAAAAGATTACTCCCGCCCAAGCTAAAAAAGCGATCGAGCTTTTAATCGAAACGAAGCTTTTAGTTAAAGATCCCGTCACCGAAAAAGTATCGCCGACGATCGGACACACCGAAAGCTCGCACGAAATTGCTGACGAAGCCATTCGAGAGAACCATAAAGGCATGATCAAAAGAGCTTACGAAGCGATTGAAGAGCAAAGTATCCAGCAGCGGCATTACAATTCGCTGTCACTGCAATTTGATATGAAGCGAATGCCGCAAGCCAAACAAAAAATTTTAGATTTTGTAAAACAGTTTAATGAAGAGTTTAATGCCGATCAATCAAACCAAGTCTACCAACTGAATGTTCAATTGTTTGAACATTCAAACGGAGGAACGATTAATGACAACTAATTATTTTATTTCACTTCTACTTGCGACCGCCTGTTTGACCGAAGTGGCTTTGGCTAGTGGGAATATTATCGGCAATGGTGCGGGCCTAGTCGAAAACCAATTTCAGTTCGCCTACTCGACATTGAATTCAGTCGCCACCCAGTGCAGCGAAAGCCATCGTTGTGAACTAACTTCCGATGAAACAAAAATTTTACAAAAAATTCACGCCATCACAATCAAAAACCATTCGAACCCTGAACGTCTTCTGTTTCTTTCTGAAAATAGGAATCCCGGTTTTTTTCAAACCGGTGACAATGAAAACCATCGGATTGCAAAAACAACCTTAGATCCTCATTCGGCAATTTACGTAAATCTTGATTTAATTTATTCAAGTGATGGCAAGCCAGTCTTAGACTACCCGACCATCGTTTCGATTTTAACTCACGAAGTTGGGCATCAGGCCGGTGAATTAAATCACGCAAAACTAGATATTTTAGGAAACAAATTAAAAAAAGTGGTTTCGCAAAGATTATCACGGCACCGTTTTGATTTTAGTGCTAAACAAGGCGAAGCAACCGAAGTCATCGAGATTCTACTGATCAGTCACGAATACCCCGTACGAAACTCAGAGTTCATTATCTCTTGGGATTTAGAAAGTCGAAACGTAACGTCAGATCTAGTTTCGCAGCTTACCTGTCAGAACTCAAGCCAATCGGTAGCCGGCTTTGAATTTCAAAATGGTCATTATATATTAAATCAAAAGAATCAATCCGCCGAAGATGCGATCAACTTCGGTTTGTGGATCGATGTTTACTGTTACTCAAGTGCGACTAACACGGTTGAAGTTGAAAAATATGACATGAAATTAGAAATCAAAAAAGATATGAGCTTAAAGACGATTCTTCTGCAGATTCTTAATCCAAATTAACTTAGTAGATTATTTAACTTCTTTTTTTTCGGGCCTGCATTCGCCCGTCCATCTCCCGTCAAATACAACGCTAGCCCGAGCTTTACCTAAAAACTTATGCTTACCCGTGATGTCACCAGCTAGATTATAACTTTTTTTATCAAAATGACCTTTTAAGATTCCTTGAGCCTCTAACTGATCGTTCTTGCAGTTCACCACAGCATTGACCGTTGATTTTTTCATCTTCCATTCAGTTAGGGTGCAATCATTTCTTTTCAATGATTCTGCAATGGCTTCTTTTGGTTCTTTGGCTTCTTTGGCACTGACGCAATTGTCATCGTCGGTGGAAGGCATCGGCACGCCATTCAATTTAAATGTAGCCTCGGAATGCCACATTCCCGGAGTAAATGGAGCCGCGCCTGAAAACATTGGAACTAAGATTAAAAATATATACTTCATTTTTAAAATATAGCTTTACGCCGCAAAAACAGTCAACGCTGCAGGCAATTTATTAGGTTCGCCAAAAGTGCTATGTTACAGTCAACAAATGAAATTAAAACACATCGCAATTTTTGCTCCGCTCAAAATTTTAATGCTAACCGCTTCTTGCGTCAGCACCGCAAGTAATCAATCTGAGGTCAAAGAGTTACGCTTTGGTCCCCCTGATTTTCAGGTAGAAGTAACAAAGCATACTATGACTTCAGGCTCCGCTAAAACTTTAATCATCTTGCCGCCGACCGGCGGCTCGAATTACTTAGACCGAAGTTATGCGAAATCATTTTTAAAGACTGGCTACGATGTCATCATTATCGAACGCTGGACCGGAATGTTAGAAGAGGCGACCGATCTTGAACTTCATCAGCGATTATATACCCGCGCCCAACAGGCTATAAAAATCGTACTGGTCGAAATTAAAACCTCGTACATAGGCCTGTTAGGCACAAGTGTCGGGGCACTTCACGCCGCCGTTGCCGCGGGATCACAAGATCAAATTGATGCGATATTTATTATTGCGGGTGGTGCTCCGATTACCCAAGTGATCGTTCATTCTGATCATAAGGATATGGTTAAACTAAAAAAATCACGTAAACAACGTTACGGATTTGCAAACGATACCGAGTATTTGCAAGCTCTAGATAAAGCATTTCATCTAGAGCCTTTGAAGCTAGACTTAAAGCTAAATAGCAAAGCGCTCGGCGTAGCGATCGCTGAAAATGACACGACGGTTCCAACGGCTGAACAAATGAAGCTTATCGAGTTTTGGAAGCCCGGCACGGTCATTCGGTATGATAACAATCATTTTTGGGGTATCGTTAAGACTTGGCTTTTTGAGGACGATGCCATCATTGAGTTTTTCGAAAAGAATAAAACGTAGGTAAAAAAAATGTCAGTCGAAGCAGGTCAAGGTTGGTCACATGATGGCCTTCAATTTTACGGTCTTTCACTATCGGGAATTCGAACATCGATTTCAATGCCTGAACTTTCGTTAGCCTTTGATGTCGCGCAAGGATTTCCGTTCGCATTAAATCTGAAACACTTCTTTTTAACGCATGGCCATTTGGATCACGTCGCGGGCGTACCTTACATCATTTCGCAAAAAACAATGTCTAGCCATGCGCCGCCCAAGTTCTATATGCCTGCTTCACTAATTGAGCCACTCACGCAGATTATGAATATTTGGGCGCAGATTGAAAATCATCAGTACGATTTGCATTTTCACGCCGCCGAAGTAAATCAAGAAATTTATATTAACAAGAATATTTACATTAAACCTTTTAAAACTGTGCACCGGGTTGATTCACTCGGCTACACCCTGTTTCAGCGAAAAACAAAATTGAAACAAGAGTACGTCGGTCAAACTCAAGCACAGATTGTTGAACTTCGAGATGCGGGAATCGTGTTTCAGCACGAAATTGAAACACCTTTAGTTAGCTTTACTGGCGATACTCAGATTGAATTTTTAGATACCTGCGACTGGGTACGCCAATCAAAAATTTTATTCTTAGAAGCCACTTACCTCGACGATCGAAAAACAATTTCGCAGGCCCGCGAATGGGGACACACGCACCTCGATGAAATCATTCCGCGCCTAGACACGTTAGAATGTGAAAAAATTGTTATCATCCACGTGAGTTCTCGCTATTCGAACGCTGAAGCCATACATATCTTAGACCAGAAAATTCCTGACCGCTTTAAAGAGCGTGTAGTTCTATTTCCGGGACGTTGATCGTGTAGGTAAGGCCCTTATTTGCAAAAGTCTCATCAGGGCACTACCCTATGAAAGATAAATTAAGCAAAAGGTGGTTTGAATCGCAAATTCTAAAGCAGCCCATATTTTAATTGTTGAAGATAATGATGATCTTCGGGATATCTACATACAGTCATTGAAATATGCGGGTTATCATGTTTTATCGGCGAACAGTGGCTTAGTTGCGCTTGAGCTTTTGCGCTCATTGCCGGAAAAACCTAATTTCATATTACTTGATTTAATGATGCCCGTTATGACGGGTTGGCAGTTTATCCAAGAACGCGCCCAAGATGATGTGCTTTCTAAAATTCCGATTGTAATTTGCTCGGCCGAATCGGAAAATATTCCTGCAGGTTTTCCGGTTCAAGCGAAACCCATTTCTTTAAAATATTTAATTAGCCTGGTCGAGCAATATAAGAAGACCGCCTAACCCTATGGTTTTGAATCGTCTTGCTCTTTATTGCGTATTTACTGTTTTACTTATTGGTCGCTAGGTTTTACTAGGTTGGACCTTCGATATCAGAAGCCTTGAGTCAGTCATGCCGGGCTTCATTACGATGAAAGTGAATACCGCCATTTCATTGCTGATGATGGCAATCAGTTTATTTTTACTACGACACGAAACTGTTCAGAAAAAGTATTATCTAATAGCTTTTGTCTTTTGCGCACTAACGATGACTATTTCTGTACTTACGCTGCCTGGCCCCGATCACCGATCAAGGGATCGGAATTGCAGAGCAAGATACCAAACGTATTTTTCAACGATTCGAACGCGCTATTTCAGCGGACGAAGTTTCAGGATTAGGTCTTGGTTTATTTATATCTTACGAAATTATCAATGCACACGGCGGAAAAATCTGCGTTCAAAGTAAGCTAGGCGAAGGCTCTTCCTTCGTCGCCGCATTACCAAGGTGATCGCCAACGCTGCCATCAAAACCCAAATATTTTATAACGTCAGCCGCTTTATAGGTTCGGCCCGTATGGCTGGTTTTTAAAATTTTCATCAAATTATTTAAATCATCGCCTGCGGTGATCAATGGTTTTTCAAAAGATTGATCACTTTGCTTTTGTGCCATTCCAATATCAGCCATCAGTGCATTGCAAAGACATTTACGTCCTTCAGTCTCGACGGCGTCCCCGCCCTTTTTAACGTAGTCAGCAACCGGTTCAGCGGGGCAGCGTTGCGCAACGGCACCTTCCGCCGTCTTGTAGGCGTGACGTAAATAACCTAGATCGCAGATGCGCATTCGCGCTTGATAAACACTTTCTTCAGAAACCGTATCTTGTAACCGCACCGCTTTAAATGGGAAGCCGGTCGGAGACGAAACAGGATCGGTAAATACCCATCCGTCTTTAGGATTTTCTCCGCTTAAGATCTTATCGATGACATTTTGTTTTAACTTTTGATCAAAACCAGACTCTTCACAGAATGCAAATAAAGTCCCGACTTGAATGCCGTGCGCACCTTGTGCTTGAACTTCTTTGATTTTTTCAGGTGTGGCGTAATAACCCGCCATCCAAAACGGTAAACCAAGGGCTTTCATTTCTTCTAGATCGACTGCATCGCGATCCCCGTAGATAGGCTCGCCCAGTTCATTTAGTTTCATGGGTCCGCGCGGAGGCGCATTGTGACCGCCCGCTAAAGGACCTTCCACGATAAACCCGTCAACGGCCCCGGTCGATTTCTTTTTCAAACTCATCGCTAAGGTACTTGAAGAAACAATCGGAAAAAAGAAAGGGCGTTTTAACGGGAAAAAATATTCTTCCCCTAAAATTTCTGCCGGATTAAAACTTGTTTTGAAATTATCTTCCGCAGTAGCCCCTGCAACCGGGATTTTTAATGAGGCTTCTTTATTCTCACTTAATAAATCTAATGCACCAGGAATTTCGCGCGGAATTCCTGCACCCATAATGACGTAGTCAACGTCGGCTAATAGGGCCCCGTACAAGCACGCTAAATTAGGAAGAGCCACTTTTTCTAATAAATTAATTCCGACTTTGCCGGAGTGATTTTCTTTTGCTAAAAAAACTTCGACAAAACTAGCCACCATTGTTTGTTGCATGAGGGGCTTTGAAGATTTCAAATTATATAAAGGCGCACGCTTGTATGGTTGTTCTGAATTTTTGCCGCCTTCGATAAAAAACTGACTCAAAATATTTTGCACAATCGGCTGCGAGGGAAAATGCGCTAAAGCGCGGCGCGTGCTACCATCTAAATCGCCATCTTGTAATCGTCGTACTAAAACTGAATTAATGGCCGTTCCCGAAACAACGCCCAAATGGCCTAATTGAGAAACCGTTTTGGCAAGCGTCCAGTTTGAAACTGCAATGCCCATTCCGCCTTGAATTAATCTTGGATGTATATTTTCAGTATTCGTTGTTAAATTCATAGGTAAAAAGGTAAGTTCTTTAGCCCTTAGTTTCAAGTTCTAATCTGCCAAGTTTGATTAAAGCTAGCGCCATGTTTACGCTGACCTTGAATTTAGCAAATGTTTCAAAATTTGCGGCCCCAGCACAATTGGAACACCTGCATTATGATTTCTTATGCTTATTATTGAAGACTTCTCACTTCGTTAGAATCACCCTACTTCTTTAGATTATCTGAAATCGGCTAAGTAGCTAAATCGCCGTGCCGTTAATTGTGAGGCTCAAAGTACAATTTACCACGAGGCTGCTGGAACATTTTTTTCTTCAAAAAATGCAGTATAGTCCGCCTTGTTGCTGAGGGTTTAGCCCTTGGCGCAACAAAGGGGATCAAAATGAAATCATTTTCGGTATTAGCAATCATGATGTTTATAAGCTTTACGCATTCAGCAAAAGCGGCGATCGATCCGCACAACTGCTCAAGCATTGTGATCAAGGCTGCTCTTAAAGATGCCCAGCGGTTTGCAAGCAGCGATAAGGTCAGCTACCGAAGCTTAGTGAACCTTGAACCGCCTGAGATGGCAGGAATCAGCGTTTACGAGGTTAATCTAACCCAGCGGGGCACTAACGAAAATCACAACCTACGATTCGAAGTGATCGTGCGTGGTAAGAAAACAAATTGCAAAGTGGTGCAAGTCATTGAAACTGACATTGAATAGGCTAAATCAATTTCAAATCGTCACTTGCTCGCAAACATAAAATTGGAAAGTCGATCAATTTTCTTTTTACATTTTTAAAACTTTGAGAAGCTCGCGAATTTCGGCGATGAAAATGGCACTTTCATCGCTGCGAATTTTACCGAACTTAACGGCGTTCCCGCCGATTATGAATTGAGGGCTATCTTCTTTTAAAATTTTCTTAAGCTGTTCAATGTAATTTTGGACATCAGGCAAATGCTCGGCAAGCGCAACTGAAATTCCAAAATACTTGGGTTTTAATTTTCTAATCTCAGTTGCAACTTCTTCAACTTTTAAGTTCTGCGACAATACGCCCGTCTGAACCTCTTTTGATCTAAGCCACAGATTGAGTATTCTGATACCAACTTGGTGGATGTTTTTCGGCGCATTCATCAGTAAAATGTCGAGTTTTTCGCTTTGGTTTATGCCAGGCCTATTGCTATCGTAAATTTCAATTTGTTCGATAATGACATTATAGAATGTTGTAAACCGATGCTCATCTTGGTGAGTAATTTCACCTGATTCCCATAGGTCGCCAGTTTTCCATAATATGGGAGCGATCACTCCCATTAAAAGATCAACGGATTGAATGCCGGCTTTTTGCGCCTGGTCGATCGTTTCGATCGCAATTGGGTGATTTTGATCAAGACCCGCTTGCAATAGTTTTTTTTGAATTTCTTTGATTTTTTTGACCTGGTCGAACTCATCATCTGATTCTTCAAAACCTTTTTTTGCACAGCTAGGGCACATACCATGTGTTGGACGATAATTTTCGTACGGTGGAGTTTCGCCTTGAAACTTTTGACAGTAAGAGCACCACAGTATCATTTTAAAAAATTATACTTTACACAACCCATTGCCGGCCCGGCATCAATTGCCTGGAATGGATTAAATTGCTGACCTGAGAAAAAACATTGGCTTCCCGCCGCGCGCGCTTGGCAAAAGTGAACCAAATTTGTATAGGCTTCGGCCTCACTTGTTCCGTAGGTTGTGCAAACTTCGGTAAGCCCTGGGCTGGTCGCTTTTCCTGACGCTTCCCAGCGGCCAATTCCCGCCGTAAAATTTGTGCGATCGAAATGGCAGGTCATGATCACTTCAGTGACGCCAGGATTTTCGGCAGTGATCTCGGGAGTCGCATCAAAAAGCATTTTGAAAGGCTCTTTTAAAATTCCTAAGTTGATCGGCTTTTTTTTGTAATGCGCAGCCCGGTAATCTAATACGCTGGGAACAGTTGAAGTTTCGATTCCCTTAAACACGGCTTTTAAGTGACCTCGGCTTGGGTGGCTGTAGCTGATGACTCCGTCATTAAACTGCGCGATATCAAAAAATCCAAACGTAACGGCTGCATTCAATTGAATATTAAAAGAACCGCCCGAGAAATTATTGATCGTCTTGATTGCATCAACGCAAACATCTGGCCCACCATCAACAACCGGTTCACCGCAGCGTTGAAACTTGACGAAATGACTTCGTTGCTTTGGGAAGTAGGGGTAAATTTCAAGATTTCTGGTGTTAACCAGTTCAACGTTCGCTTCGCAAATAATCTGGTTGCCAACCTTCAATGGCTCGGCCGATGCAATGCCACTAACCGAAAGGGTCATTATTAAAATTGAAAATAAATGTAAACTTTGATTCATGGGTACTCCGATAAAAAACCGAAATTAACACTTAACTTTTCGAGTGCACAACAAGTTTTTAGCATTCCTTTTTTCAAGGCAAATTGATCCCAGTTTGGCATGTAAATTTGCCAGCAAGGCCAGGAAGTATGCCACATGAGGTAAAAAGCCTTCTTCTATGATTTTTTTTGATTTGACCCATCGTTCAAAAAACGCGCACAATAATACATATGAACAAACTAATCGTCGCCTTCATTTTTACGGTTTCTGGTTCTTTAAGCGCTTTGGAAGGGGTTCAGTACTCAACTGAAAAAGGGCTCAATTCTCAAAGTTTACACATTTTTGTTCACGAAGATATAAAACGAAAAGATGCGAAGGTATGCCCCACATCAATGGTCACGACCGTCATAGCTGCGGAAGAGTGCGAGAAAAAGAAATTTAAATTTTTCGATATTGAATTAATTGACGATAGTAAAAGTTTTGCTTGGTGCTTTGCAACCGACGAAAGATTTTCGCTGGGAGTTGTATTTGCGGAAAATTCTGAATCGCTTATTGTGGAAAGCCTTGAAGGTAAGGGGAAATCCAGTACAAAATTGAAAGCCAAAGATAAAATTCTTACGGTCGCTGGAATCAAAGTATCTTCTAACGGCGAAGTTAAAAACGCAATCTCAACTTTGCCGATGAAAAAAACAAGTCTGGTTAAAATTAAAATTGAGCGTGACGGAAAAACTGAAACCATTCAAGAACCAATCATTTTAAAAAAGAAATTAAATACGGCCGTAGCTGATGCATTGGTGAATCGCACCACTTGTCGCGACAATACTCCATAGGTTGCATGCAAAAAGTTTCGTAATAGCAAAAGTCCTGTACCAACTAAAAGAAAATTTAGTGTCAAAAAGTTATTCGTTTTAGATCTTTTTACGACGTATTCTCGACTGTAAACAAGTTAGACATTTCTCATAGTGGTCCGGGCATCTCGCTCTTAGTCTATGTATTCGCTTATTAGAAATATTTAAATTTTCATCTTTTATTTTTTTATGCCGAAATACAAACTGGATATGTAACCAATTGATTCGTTAACGTCTATTTGTCATCGGGGGCCGCTTGCTAATTCAGAAAATAAAAAATCTTACGAATAAGCTTAAAATGGAATTCACCACATTTCAGCCGAACATGACTTTTAAAATGAAAACTCGGGCCATCATCGTGGCCACCGGCCTTCTGCTTCCATTTCAAAACTGTGGTCCTGCTTTCAAGACCGGCATGAAACCACTTTCACAAGCTTCCTTTGGATCAAGAGCCGAAATGGCCAAGCCGCAAGTTGCACTTGTGCAACCTCCCCTAGCTTTATCTAAAGTACGTAACTTAAATTTGATTATTAAAGTCTTAACTGATGTTGACGCTGTTATTGCATCTGTGTCATGTAAGTTAGATTCAAACCCAATTGTTGATTGTCTTAACTTAAGTTTAAATCTTACAAACTTAGCCGATGGTGATCACGTTATAAAGTTAGTCGCAGCGGACGATAAAGGAAATGTATCTGACGATAAATTCTATAATTTTCGAATTGATGGAACAGCTCCGATCGTTCGAATTACTTCGGCCCCTGCCGCTGTAGTTGGTGCGACCTCTGCGCAACTTGTATTTACCGCGACCGACGCTTTAAGCGCAGTCAAAAACACCGAATGTTCGCACAATAGCGGAGCTTTCATCCCTTGTAACAACCCATTCAATTTATCGAACCTTGCCGTAGGAAATCATGATGTAAAAATTCGCGCGACTGATGAGGCTGGCAATGTCAGTCCAGAAGTTACTGCGGCGTGGTCAATTGATTTAAATGCACCCATTCTTTCTTACTCAGCAAAACCAAATGCTTTTTCAAATTCTAGAATGGCTACATTTGCATTTTCGGGTACCGCAAGTGGCGTGGCACTAACAAGCTATCAATGTTCGCAAGACGGCGGCTCCTTCGCTGATTGTACAAGTCCGAAAGTTTTAAGCGGACTTTCTGAAGGTAATCATGCGTTTTCAATTAAAGGTGTCAGTAGCGCTGGTATCGCAAGTTCGGCCCTTACTGTTAACTGGACAGTTGATACCGTGCTACCAACAACCCCGATCATTATGGCAAACATTGCCTCACCAACCGCACAAACTTCAGCTAGCTTTTCTTTCTCGTCAACGGATGCGGGTTCGATGATCGCTTCATTCCAATGTTCTACGAATGGTGCCGCGTTTGCGGACTGTACAAGCCCACGAACTGTATCGGGACTTGGCGAAGGTAATCATAGCTTTCAAGTCAGATCATTTGATGGTGCTGGCAATGTGTCGGCAGTCAAAGCGTTCGCATGGACAGTTGCTTTTCCGGCGGCGGCCCTGGATGGTAAAATGCTTTTTGCCAATAACTGTGCTTCTTGTCACAATGCTGCCGATTATTACGTTGCGGGTCGATCAGCTAAAGATGATCGAACGGCTATTCAAATATCGGCCGCCATTACTTCAATTGCATCGATGTCAGGCCTGAAGGGTTTGACTACTGCACAAATCGAAGCGATTGCACAATATATAAAAATTCCGGTTCCAACTTCAATGGCCTGTGCGGCTGATTTTAAACCTGAACGAGCTCCGGTCAGACTTCTATCGCACACAGAATATGACAACATTGCTCAAGATGTTTTTATGTCTAAGAAAAGACCTAGTGCAGATGCAAAATTTGTAAACTCAGCAGCCGGTAGTTCTGGATTTTTAAACACGAGCGTGACCAGTGAAGCCAATTCACCAGCCATTTCAGTCGTGACCGTCGAGAAATACTTAGCTGCGGCCGATATAATTGCAGACGAGCTTATTGCTAATAAGGCGCAAGCCGGTAGCGGTTATTCAATCCTTGCCGCGTGTGCGGTTGGAACAGCGACGGTTACTGAGGCTTGTTACGACAGTATCGTTCGTAATGTAGGGCTAGCCGTTTGGCGTCGCCCGATATCTGAAACCACAGCGAATAATGAATTCGCTCGACTAAAGGCCCTACTTAAATCGGGTACGCAATCGGCCACTTCAAGTACTTTTGATTCGGGCCTTAAAACTTTCGTAAAAGCCTTGTTGATGAGTCCTCATTTTATTGCCGTCACTTTTGCACCGGCAACTGCCGTCGTTGCTGGAGCCTCGTTCAACTTAAATGATTACCAACTTGCGAGCCGTTTAGCGTTTTTTCTATGGGCTTCAAGCCCGGACACCGCTTTACTAAATGCCGCAAAAGCCGGAACACTTTCGCAAACTACAAACTTACAAACGCAAGTTTTACGTATGCTTAAAGATCCAAAAGCTAAGCGCTTTTCAACCCGTATGACCAATGAATGGTTGGGCGTTAATTCGATTGCTGGCTTAGGTGTGCCGGGTATCGATGCCAACACACTCGGCTCGATGATCGCAGAAACTCAGTACATGTTTGAAGATATCATGACCAGCGATGTCAGCTTTTTAAATACGGTTGCCGCTGATTATTCATTCTTAAATAAGCCCCTGGCAGACTACTACGGAGTTGCATTTACTGGTACGGACCCTGCCCGTTTCTATAAGACAAGTTTAGCCACGACTCAACGTCGCGGCGTTTTAAATCATGCTTCGTTTTTAATTTCGACTTCGGGTGGTAATGATAAGACTCATCCAGTTATTCGCGGAAAGCTAGTTTCGACACGATTTGGTTGCTACGAGATTGCGCCTCCTCCAGGTGATCTTGATACGACGTTACCGCAATCACTTCCGCTTAATGCCACGCCGGCCGAGGTGCTAGCGATTCATACGCAGAAAATTCAGTGCGCAAGTTGCCATACAACTTTAGATCCGTACGGCTTACCGCTAGAGACTTACGATATGAAAGGTAACTGGCGCTCAAAGTATGCCGAACTTGGCGATCGTCCGATCGTGACTTCGGGAGTTTTACCAAGTGGTGAACGCTTCAATGATACCGCTGGATTTATGTCGGTCATGGCCAGCAGCGAAACGATTCGTAGTTGCTTGGTTAAAAAAGTCATGTCGGCAGGACTTGCCCGCCGAGTGGCAAATGCGGATGACCGTTGTATTTCGACACAAATTAGTTCGACCAACATGACGCCTGGTTCAAAATTTTCTGATTTAATCTTTAACATCGTTAACAGTCGCCAGTTTAAAATGCAAACGACAGAGGGCCTATGAGTAATTACAAAGTATCACGCCGCAAATTTATAACTTCGTCTGGAACTGTATTTACACTTCCACTTTTGAGCAGCATCATGCCGTTCTCAAAAGCGATGGCCCAAGCAGTCAACGATCCGAAACGCTATGTCGTATTTTATTATCCAAATGGCACTTGCAACCGCGCCGATCGAAATATTTGGTTAACAAATCCGGGAACGTTGACCAGTGCAAATGCAAATTTAGCTTACCACCCGTTTTCTGCAAACTACGGAGACCTGATCAATATTAACTATCTTGTGAATTCAGCTACTGACAATGTTGGAGGAGATGATCACGAGTTAAATGCTAAAGCTTATCTAACTTGCGAGCGGGCTCCGACGACTTCATTCGAAAATATGCTGGGCGATCGTTGGGGAAAAGCGGCTTTGGTTTTAAGTGGCGGCGTAACAAATGCAGATTTACCGGCGGATAAGTTTTTCTCTTACCGCAATGGTGTCGGCGATGCCGGCATCAGTAACCCCGGAGATTTATACCGTAGAATATACAACCAGATTGTACCGCCGACCGCCGGCCCAGTCAGTGATAACAAAAGTGTTTTGGATTCATCGATTGCTGATTTCACAAGTTTAAACGCAACATTATCAAAATCTGATCGCATTAAAATGGATGAATTTTTAACCGCCGTTCGCTCGCTTGAACGATCGATCGCATCGACAACACCCACACCGACGATGTCGTCATGTGCAAAACCTGTTTTAGATCCGCAACTTGATTCAGCTGATAGTCGTAATACTCCTTTGTACATTCCGAAATTACATGCCATGAACGACATGATCAAAATCGCATTCGCATGTGATCTAACCCGTTCGGTCAGTATCATGATGGATGAAGAAACGTGCTCGCGTCAGTTTACAAACATTCCAACAAATTTAATTCATAACGGCGCCAACATAAATTATATCGGTGGAGCCCACATCAGTATTTCACACGGTATCGAAACTGCCGAAGGCTTTGACCGTGCGGTTACGCGCGACCGTTTGTATAATTCGGTTGTCATGGATTTAGTTAATAAATTAAAAACAAGTAATGACCCGTCAGGAAGCCGCATGCTTGATAATACAATCATCCAAGCAGGTTTTGGAATCGTTGATGGAAATCATGCTTACTCGACTCCATTTCGCCGCCCGCTGATGTTAGCTGGGGGACGTAATATGCTTACGGGTGGTATGTCTTACAGCTATGGTAGTAATGATTTCAAAGATCTATACTACACACTTGCAAGTAAATTAGGTGCGGGCTTTGCAAATTTCCGCGGTAGTACGACGACTTTACGATTGTAATCGGTAACTTACTTACCTCGCTCTGAGTGAAACGATTCAGAGCGTCGGCTCCCGGAGCGAAATACTTTTAAGCTTTTTCTGGTGCTTGAGCTAAGACTTTATCGATCTTTGCCGTTAATGCCGAACCAATCTCAGATTTATTTCTAAACGGAAATCCGCAGAAATATTTAGCCACGTTGTTTTCTAATTCAGGATGCCACCGGTGCAGGGCTTGTATCCAAGGTTCCCCTAGTACAATATTTTTACAAACACTTTGATTCATTTCGTGATGAGGTTTGATAAAACAATCCCAAATGATACTTAAAACCGCGAAACCTTTTCCAACGACGCTTAAAAGCTTTGGTGGCTTCACCCGGGCGCATAGATAAAGATACAGTTTTACGTCGGGCAATAAAATATCGTAATTGACCCTCCAACTTTTAGCGTAGCTTATACAAGCTGCTACCAGAATATCATAAGCACGTGGATCAAAGTTCTGCGGATCCAGGGCCGCTAAGCCGGCAAAAAATGCAATGACCTGATCTCTTGAAGTATTTTTTGATTCGTTCCAACCCTGTTGATAGGGATGCCGTACAAGTTTATTTTGAATAATAAACTTCGGTAACAACAATTGATCTTCGCGACTATCCGCAAACGCCATTAAACCGGTCGAAAAAGCGGAGTCCCCGCCATCTTCATAAGCTGGGTCTTCATTTGTTTGAATAATAATTCCGTACTGATCGCGCTTCATACGTTCGGTTATACATTCTGAATTTTCAAAAAACCATATTTTGCTGAAGCACCAAGTCTCATTTTGATTCTATAAACCTTAATTAAATTGAGGTGATGTTTCAGAATTTCCAAAACGAAAGATTATTGACCTCACTACGCATTTATCCTCTTAAAAAACTAGACTTCGTCCGATAAGATAGCAATATGATTCGTCTAAACCATGATACCCGAATTAAAGTTCAAAGCCTACGCCGTAACAGTAACTCTGGCAATGTGACAGTTTTTATCGCACTTATTCTTGTTATGGTTGGCGTTTTATTTGCGGGAAATAATACGTCAATTAAATCTTCAAAAAATAGCATTTATGAATTTCAACAAAAAGAAGCCTTGCAGGAATTGTCCCAAGTTGTCGCGATTATTTTATCAAATGAAACGGCCTGCCGGCAATTTTTAACGGATTCAGGATTAGTTAATAGAAACTGGAATATACCCATTAATCAATCGATCGTTCCAAAATTTTACAACTCGGGCGGAGCCGCTGGACCTTCCGTGGCAAGTAGAATTATGTTGCCGAACGAAATTGAACAGTCACCGGTATTTAATTTAGTTAATTTGCGAAATCATTCAACTAGAACGGTATTGGCCTACCTTCGCCCCCGCTATTCGGCAGTTAAAGGGATCAGTTTCAATACAACCGAATATGAAATTCCCATTTTTTTAGAAATAGACACTGCACAAAGAATCCAAAACTGTCGCGCCACCGTGAAATCGACTTTCGATCTATCTGCCACTGTCGATGATTATTTGTGTAAAGCCTTTGATCAAACTGGCGGGAACATACTTTACTCTTTCGGTTTGAAAACTTGCGAGACCATATGAATAAGCTTAACCAAAGAATCGCTAATCAAAAAGGTTTTACCATTACCGAAACTTTGGTGGCTATTGGATTAATGGCTATTCTGACTCTAGGAATTTCAACCGTTTGGTCAAATACCCTTGATATGCAAGCGTCGGTTCAAGTACTACAAGATATTTCTGCCTTTGAAACTCGCCTGAAAAAGTTGATGGCGGACGAAGTTGTCTGCAAACACAATTTCGGCGGAAAGGTTTTACCGGATGTCGCAGCACCGGGACAATCAAATTCTTTGGCCGTTAATCGAATTGAAACCGGCCCTGGCGGCGTGTTGGTGTTTGATCAAATTTCAAAACGATTTGAAGGAAAAGCCGAGATCACTTCGGTTCGGATTGTTAATCAATATGCGTTTGCTTCGACTAAAGCAGTTGCTAACGTTGAGCTAGCATTTACCGATAAATCGAAGCGAGTTTTCAAACGTAGTTTGCCATTAGTTTTTGTCACCGGTGCCGGAAATACAATTTCTACATGCTCTGGAAGTACAGTTATTATCGAGAATGCGACAATTAAGACTGCATGCGAAGTCGTGTCTGAAGGAACCATGCGATACAACGAAGTCTTAAAGAAATGCGAACCTTACCCGACCGTTGACTTTCCGGGTACCACTTATGCTGCCCAGTGTGGCGCTGGCCACCGGCTTATTTCTTGTTCGTATACGAATAGTAATTATCAACCCCCACTGGTCGACATCGTCTTCCAAAATGGCGGCCCTAGTAAAACATATGTAGGTGAGTTCAAAGCTATCCCAGATCGTGGAAATAATTCGTGCGAGTGTGATTACACCCCTACTTTTCTTGCGGCCACGCCCGCAGTCTTATGCGTCGCTAAATGTACGCAGTCAAGCCAGTAGTCAGTTCATGCTGCTTACTTGATTTCATCCAGCTCACTCATTCGGCGAATTTGATAACCTTCCGCTTTAAGTAAATGAATAAGATCATTTTTACCGCCGTTGACATGATTCAAACCGATAGCGATGAATGGTTTTTCGTAATTCAGTAATGCCGTACTAACTTTTTCTGCGCTTCCACGACCGAAGCACCTTCAACATAAACATCACGATCAATATAATTTTCGTTGTGAAGTCCGAAATATTCATCGGCAATATTACGCCCGCCTGCAATGTATCGCTGGCCATTATTCATGCCGATAAAATTAAAAAAATAAGCGAGGCTAAAAAGCCTTCCCTTGAGCAAGCTGTTACGAATACTAAAATAAATCTTGCTGCATTCAATATCGCGAAATCACTATCACAGTTTGCCGTATTTTTTGAAGCTTATGCCACGATTCCGCTGATTAATAAGGAACAGTCCGTCTTTATCAAACACGCAATCGGGTTGATAAATGAAATAAGTGGCGAAATAAAGCCCGAAGACGCTCTTTACCGATGGTAAGATTATTCAAATTGAAGCAAATGCAGATATCTTTTTTAACTCAAAATATTTAAATGGTTTGTTTTCTCCGCTATCGATCAAAGGCTTTTCGGCTGTTCGAAATGAAGCAAACCCTGACGTTGATCTTTATGCGATCGAAGAAACTGGCTTTGTGTTTCAATCGGGCTACGAAGTGTTTAATGACTTTTATGCAGGTATCCAGTTAAAAGCCTGGAACCGAAAATTCATCAAGCAACGCTTTAAACTAGTGGCCCTAGGCACGCAAGCTGGACAAGACCTGCTTAAACCTAAAACCCAATCCGTCACCTACGTCGAACCCGGTTTCACTTATTTTTTGAGCCAAAACTGGAAGCCACGGATTTCTTTAATGGTCGTGAACCTAGGGGTTGTTTCTAAAAAGTATGAAGACTTCGAAGAGCCCGTAGAGGCCCAAGTGGGGCTGGGTATCAGCCCGCCTGTCTTATGGGGTGAAATTGATTCAAACGGAATTTCTGGCGGCGTTTACTACGACGTGAATATGATTAATGCGGGCATTGTCTATTCAACGACCCAATTTGCAAATCAATCTAACAATTTCTACACGCAGACTGTTTATTTGCAGCTAGGGTGGCAACTTTAAAACTTTAATTATTTTCTTATTTATTGCTGCTTTCGGTATTTGCGCTTCGGCGGCTGACGACTTTAACTTTGAAGCTACGCAGTGGGGTGAATTCTCGCGCGAGATCGAACTTCAAAAAGCAAAGGACCGGCGCAATGGTATCAGTTATATCATCAGCGGCTCTTTAGCCTTGGCCGGCGGTATTCTTGGAAGTAATTTATCCGACGATACAGGCGAAAAAGGAATCTATACGGTTTTTCAAACGATCGGTGTGGCATCAATTGGCTATGGTAATTACACCTGGAAGATTGGCGGAGAAGAGCGAGCCATCTATCAGTCATTGCATTTATCTAAATTAACCTCCGAGCAAAAAACGCAGTTTCTGAAGACCTACAATCTTGAAAGAAAAGATCGAGAAAAAAGAGATCGCTCGATTAGAATGATCACCCACGGTTTAATTGCAAGCCTTAATTTCTACAACGGATCTCAATCAAAAGTGGATGGTTTAAAGAATACATTTTACTTCATTGGAGGAATCAATATGTTAGCCGCAATATCATTTACATTTTGAATTATCAAAATTTTGCAGATACATTCATTGCCTGCCCTTTCGGCGCGAGAAAACGCTAATTGTACAATTCAAATTCTGATTGAACCAAGTAACTGCGTTGATTTTTAGACGGATCATTAGATTTAAAATTGATTGTCGTTCGGTTGAGATTTCGCAAGTTTTACTAAATTTGTTGAATAACGCTTTTGACGCGGTTTCAACCACAGAAGCCTCAAGAAAAAAATGGGTTCAAGTTGGAATAACCGAGACGAAACACTTCGTGCAAATTTCTGTCACAGACAATGGAACGGGAATTTCACCCGCGATAAGAGATAAGATTATGCAACCTTTTTTTACCACTAAAGAAATTGGCGCCGGCACGGGACTGGGCTTAAGCATCAGTAAAGAAATAATTGAAGCTCATCATGGTGAATTATTTCTTGATTCAACTACGGACTGCACTCGGTTCGTCATCAGTTTACCCAAGAGCTCCGGCAACAAAGAGCTCCGAAATACAGGCTAGATGACTTTAACTGTAATTATTTAATCCATAAGTAACAATGCAACGATCGCTATATCTTATGACTTTCCCAAATGAACAAATCTTCCATACCATCTTTTATAAAATCCATAACTTTTTCTGAAAAATGAAAACCCAAGCCAGCAAATTCGCGCTCAACATCTGCGTCCACGTGATAAATTTCTGCACCCGTCACTTTAAATGCTAAAACTAGATCTAAATTTCGCTTCTGTAGTGATGTAATCCACTGTTCCAATTTGACGGGCTGATTAAAAAGAACGGGATCGATTAACCAAATTTGATCTAGCTGATCACGAAAACCCGCTGCCACGTGAAATTTCCAGCTCGACGTGATCCCGTTCAGAAGCTTTACTTTCATGCGAGCTTCAGGCGCACTTGTTTCGATAAAAACTTTTACGGGCAAGTAAGAATTTTGATGAATGCGGTTCGCTATCCAGTGCGCCCTGACAAAGCAGCCACTTTTATAATATGTCTTATTAAATTGAATGTCGTTCACGACTTCCTGATGAATCGTCATTGCCAATGTGGGCGCTTCCCCCCATGCAGCGGAATATCCCAACAAGATAAAAAAAGTAATTAGAAACCGAAGCTGTACCATCTGCAGATAGTTTATCTTACCAAGACATCAGAGCACAGCTTTCAAATAAATTAAGTGAATAGACTTGAAATCTATTCACCGCTGTCAAATTTTTTAACAGTGAGAGTTCGATTCTAATCTTTGCATCAATAATGTCTCGAAATAGAACAATTGTTCCATAAAAACCAATGGCCATGATCTTGCTTTTATTTATCTTATACGATTCAAACTTAACGATGGGACAACTTAATGAGATCTGACGCTAAACAGAACTATAGCAAGTACTTCAAGGCAGGATTAGGTGCTTTTTTTGGATTGCTACTGTCAATCTCTTCAACAGCTTCCGCGGATTCTTTGCGTTACTTAGCCCGTGGTGATCAAGCACTGATGCAGATGATGGATCTAATTAGAAGCGCCCGGCATTCAATCGACTTAACCTATTATATTTTTGATCCCTGCGCGGTATCTTCAAATATAATCTTAAAAGCACTTCAGGATAAAGCTAAGGCAGGAGTCAGGGTAAGGGTCGTGATCGATGCGATGACCCACGGCTCGGCTTTACAGCGACAATTTGGGCAGTTGCTGAACCAAGATGGCATCGAGCTTCGCTATTTTAATAAAGGCATTGTTCCCATGATCAATTATCGCTCGCACGCAAAGGTAATGATTGCGGACGGCGACCGCTACATCACGGGTGGGCGTAACCTAGCAGATGACTATTTTGGATTACAAGAACAGAACTTTATCGATCGAGATGTTTACGTCGAAGGTTCATCGGCCCTGGAAGTTCAACGAAAATTCAATTTATTCTGGGCAGATAAAAAAATATCTGAATCAAACATAACTGACGACCAGCAAGCTAACGTTTATGAAAAAATCTGTCCAAATTTCGAATTAAAAAACTCCGAAAAACTTCAGGCGGCCTTAGCAAAAGAAACTAAAGCGACGCTAGCAAGCTTGCCCGTGGCAGAATGTTCAGAGTTAACTTTTACGTTTGATAGTGCAGAATTCTGGCACTCTGGCGCGGACATTCCACAAGATCCGACCCTAGCTATTAATGAAGAAATCAGCGCCTTTAAGCTGAAGAAAAAAGAAACCACGGCGGCAATTTTTCAATTTCTTCGTGAAGATGTAAAAAGTCTTGTTTTTGAAAACTGGTCGTACATTCCAACTAAAACGATAAATTGGATCTTAAGAAATTTAAGAGATGAAAAAATTCCCATCCTGGTCGTAACTAATCGCACGACCGACGTGGGCGGGCCCGTTGATGTACTCAATAAACACTACTCGGCCCGCGATAACAAAGGTTCACAGCGAATCATCGGTCTTAGTAAGTTAGGTTCAATGGATCATTCGTGGTCTCAAACACCCGCCGGCGCTAAATGGATGATTCATTCGAAGGTTTTTGTAGCGAATCTAAATCATGTAGCCGTTACAAGTTTTAATATCGATCCACGCTCAGTGCATACTAATATTGAAACCGGCCTTTTTGTGCGAAGTTGTCCAAAATTTGCAGATGTTGTGCTGAAAGAAACCGGAATACTTGTAGACAACTTTGAAAAAGATAAGTTGTGCAAAACTTGCCAAATCAATCCAAAAGACTCGTTCTTATCAATTTTAAAGGCGTGGGTCGGTCACGAGCTGATGTAGTTGCAGGATTGCCATTTCTAGGTCCTCCAAACTTGAAGAGTTTGGAGCGGGATATGATTTCCGCCACCATTCACATTGTTAACACAAATTAGTAGGCATTTGGAGGATCATCTTACCGCAACTAGCGGTAAGATGTCGGCTTCTTTATCTTGGGGTACTTTAATGCGCAGTCCGTCCGTTTGACCCTTCATGTTATTGCCCGCGGAGCGGAAATATTCATCTGTGGTACTTAGCTTTGCGTGTCCAACATTCTCTTTTATAATCCCGAGCGGTACTCCGTCGATTAAAGCTAATGTTATGTGCGTAGCTCTTAATTGATGATGTGTTACCTGTTTGATTCCAATCTCTTGGCAAAATTTCCTAAGAACCTGTGCCTGATGGCCTTCGTTCCATTTATGACATTTTACTTCGATAACGAAATCAGAACTGGATTTAAGCTTTAATTCTTTTAGAACCGGAATAATGTAATTAGGTATTGCTACAACCCTTTCTTCACGATCCTTCAAAAGTAAAACTATACCTTCCCCTGGAATTTGCTGGCATCGTAGGAAGATAAGCCGATGTTCAAAATCGACATCTATCCATTGAAGCCCTGCCAACTCACTTCGCCGAAGACCCAAAGATAAAGTCAGTAACCAGATATAAAAGTAGCGATGACCACGATTTTTTGCTTCCGCTAGAAGTTTATCAACTTCTTCGTGTGTTAAGGCCTCTTTTCTTTTCTTGGGTACTCTTCTCATATTCATGCCCGCGAAAGGATTTACTTTTAGACCACCTGTATGCAAACCGTAAGCAAAGACACACTTAATTTCCTTCAGCACATGATTGGACATCGAACGACTTAAATTTTTCTTTTCTAGTTCATCCAACTTGTCAGTGACAAACTGAGGACTATACCCATGAATATTTTCCGCAGATCGAATCTTACTATATATGTTCGATATATTGTCCATGTAGTTGGCCCCATGTCTTATAACTTGCACCATCGGGTCTTGTATCTCTATATTCACTCCAAAGTTCACGGCTAAGCCGCTCTGCTTTAGGTTTAGATTCAATTCCTCGGCGATTCAGCTGACTAAAATTATGTTCAAAATTGAAAGAGAGTTAAATTATTTTTTAGTCGTTGCTGATAAAAACGGATTAAAAAAATCCCTGAATCGATTGCGGCTTCATTTTGCCCGAGATATGTATCGTTAAGAACGTCGAATCTTTGCTTTAAAGCATTCGAAAGAAAATACATTTCATACACTTCGTCTAGATATTAAAGATTTTTCTTATAAATTAGAAATCTTGGAGCCATTGATAATAATTCCGGCCAAGCTAGAAAATAAAATCCAAGAACTAAAAATAAATTTTTGGCAACTTCAAGATCTGATTGCATTTACAAAAAATACGAAAGATTTTTTACGCAAAACGAAATCTCATCCTCATTCTAAAAGAGTGATAGCAACCCGAATTTTTCAAAAAAAGATAGAAATTATTCGCTGCATTTGACATAGCCTAAGCAAAGTAATAAAAAAATGAAGACATAAAGCGTCAAAGTCTGTTGTTCGGTGGAATTATGCCACAAGACCGAAATATTAATTTGTCTACGGTAGTTTAAGTGTCTCTCATGTTGGGCACCATCTTGCAGTTTGTAACTTGTAACGAGAAACATTTTTTACCGGAGGTATTTGCCATGAAATCAAAACTAGACACCATGCCAATTGAAAAAAAACCAGTTAATTTTAAGACTTCTAAACTCGACGAAAAAGAACTCA
>JAYUOK010000059.1:0-27049 GCA_043760925.1 Bdellovibrio sp.
GTTTATTTGCAACTTAATGATGCAAACTTTTATTTGCAGATTTAAAATGCAACTGTGATGCCATTTTAATTTTATATCTTCGCTACAGAGAGTAGCGAAGATATTTCGCATTAAATAAAAAGGTATTTTTTCATAACGTGAGGATATTGCGACTACATCAGAAAACAGAATCTTGAGTAAGAAAAGTAATACCAAAGAAACGTGACATCTTGCGCACGACGGTTTATTTTTTAAAATGAGTTCAATCGGACCCACCAGCCATAGCGCCGCTTTTTTAAATGCTGTTTTAGAAAATTTATCCGAAGGAGTCGTGGCGTGTGATGCGCAAGGCACATTAACTAATTTTAATCGTGCAACTCGTGAATTTCACGGCTTAGCCCAAAAATCCATTCCTCCAGAAGAATGGGCGCAGCATTACAGTCTTTATAAAGCGGATGGCGTAACACTGATGAGTACGGAAGACATACCGCTATTTCGCGCTCTTAATGGCGAAGTAGTTAAAGATGTTGAAATGATTATTGCTGCAGATGTCAGACGGACTGTTTTATGCAACGGCCAACTTATTTTCAATGATCAGGGCGAAAAGCTTGGTGCCGTCGTTACCATGCACGATATTACCGAAGTTAAAAAAGCAACTGAAGAAATAAACAATTTAAATAAAAACTTAGAAGATCGGGTAATTAGCCGCACACTTGAACTTCAAAAAATTAATACCTACTTGGCGCATGAAATTTATGAACGCCATAAAGCTGAAGGAGCCTTGGCCGAGTCTGAAAAAAGATTTCGGACACTATTTGAACAATCGCCATTAAGCGTGCAATTGCTTTCGGTCGATGGTCGAACCCTTCAAGTCAATTCAGCCTGGAGAAAACTTTGGGCGATTCCGGAAGAAATCGTCGAAAATGTTATTCTAAAAAATTATAATTTATTAGAAGATCCACAACTAGCGGAAAAAGGTATTCTGCCCCAGATTAAACGAGGGCTTGAAGGCCATGGTGGCAAGATTCCGGCGATCTTGTATGATGCCGAGACTAAAATGCTGGGGCGTGGCCGCTGGGTTGAAGGCCATATCGAGCCCATCTTCGACGAAGACGGAAATGTATCGGAAGCTGTTTTAATTCATATCGATGTAACAGATAAAATTGAATTCGAGACGCAGCTAAAAGCCGCGCGCGATGCGGCCGAGGAAGCGAATCGGGTCAAAAGTGCCTTCTTAGCGAATATGTCCCATGAGATTCGCACTCCGCTGGGCGCGATTCTGGGCTTTAGTGAACTATTAAAAGATCAAAAATTACCACCGCAAGAGGCAGTTGAATACTTAGAAATTATTGATCGAAGTGGAAAAGCTTTAATTAAAATTATCGATGACATTCTTGATTTATCCAAAGTTGAAACCGGACGCCTTCATATTGAAAATATCTCGACTGATATCGGATTAATCCTAAGCGATGTCGTTTCGATGTTAAAAATTCAAGCCACCCAAAAGCAGATTGAATTGATTATCCACAAATATGAGGTTTCACTGACGAACGTTTACACGGACCCCATTCGTCTGCGACAGATTCTAATTAACTTGATTGGCAATGCGGTCAAGTTTACTCAAGCCGGAAAGATTGAAATTCGTGTGATTGAAGTGATGAGAAATCAGATCCCCCATTTACAAATTAGCGTCGCAGATGCGGGCGTGGGAATTTCAGAAGAAAAGCAAAATTACTTATTCAAACCCTTCAGTCAAATTGATGATACACGCGCGCGGCCCTTTGGCGGCACTGGTTTAGGCCTGGCACTTTCAAAGCGATTAGCCGAGGCCATGCATGCTGAAGTATTTCTAGAAAAAAGTGAATTAAAAAAAGGAAGCACTTTCTGCTTAGCTTTACCATTAGAGAATTCGGCGTTTGTGAATTCTTTATTTGAGAAGGACTGGTCGGTCAAACAAAGCGAAAACGATTCAGTGCCCGAATTAAGTGGCCTTAAAATTTTATTAGTCGATGACTCGGACGATAATTTACGATTGATCAATCGAATTTTAACTAAAAAGGGCGCGCTTGTGTTTGAAGCCAGTAATGGCGCCGAAGCATTAGCTAAAGCGGCTTCTAACGAATATGATATTGTCTTAATGGATATTCAAATGCCAGTCATGGATGGCTTCGAAGCCATCCAAGCTTTAAGACAAAAGAATTATCAAGTTCCGATTATTGCCCTGACCGCGCATGCTATGATTGAAGAACGCGATCGGTGCTTGCGTGCCGGCGCAAATGCGCATTTACCAAAGCCAGTTCAAAGCGCGGACCTCTCTGCGACAATTCGAAAGCTTACCAAAATAAATTCTGGCCGCACCTAGCCTTCAACTCTGAAAAGGGCAAATTTCAGATATTTAAGTTCACTCATCGCCAGCGGATAAGGATGATCGACCGGTTGCGCCCCCAGATGAATCAGTGTTCCTCGTTTATTGGCTTTCGAGAAAGCTTCACTGGTGATTTCTAAAAATGCTTCGGTTGAAATATGACTTGAGCAAGAGCTGGCCGCGAACAAACCATTTTCTTGTACCAGTTTGATCGAGTTCGAAAATATTTTTATGTAGGCGGCCGTTGCTGCGGCGACTGACTTTGCATTTGGCGCAAAGCTTGGCGGGTCCGTGATGACCAAGCCATATTTATTTTTGCTCGCAATTTCTTTTTCTACAAAATCAAAAGCGTCGGTAGCAACATCACGATGTTCAGTTTTCAAACCATTCAGTTCAAAATTACGTGCGACCGCCGTAATCGCTGCCTTACCTATATCAACACTGGTTACGCTTTTAGCCCCGCCGGCAGCGGCAA
Source organism: Bdellovibrio sp. (assembly GCA_043760925.1). Classification (GTDB taxonomy): domain Bacteria; phylum Bdellovibrionota; class Bdellovibrionia; order Bdellovibrionales; family Bdellovibrionaceae; genus Pseudobdellovibrio. Next base: position 2,820 of record JAYUOK010000059.1, read on the forward strand.
AAATAGAAAAGCCTCCGGTGTAGCTAAATAAATTTAAAACATCCAGCCCTTTAGAGAATCCGCGAATCAGGGCACGATTATCACGCTGGTCTAAGAAAAAACCCGTCTTAGCGGCGTCCCGAATGTTAGAGGCGAACAACATTCCATTTTCTTTAAATATAGATTCTTCAGGTAATATTCCAGAAACGTTGATACCTTTTTCAGAATCATCGTTACGCCGTTTCAAATAAACGCAATCAACTTGTGGAAATGCCGATTTAATTTTTTCAGCAATTGCATTTTTATCCCATACTTTTTCCATGATGGGATGGTCATGTTTCATCACGGCCACATTATGATAAATATCGATAACTAAACCAGGCATGCCGTCCCCTTCACCGTTCAGAAGCCGAAATGAGTTCGTTTGGTTCAGATCAAAACTTTGACGAATAAAAAGCGCATTCTTCCATTGCCGCTCGCTCCACAGTTCAAAAGTTTTAGCCGCATTGTTTTTTCTAAAGTAAGGTTCATCGCTTAGACAAAACATTCTAAAACGCAGCTGCGTATCTGCTTGCACCACACCGAATCCAATTAAATCTTTTTTAAAATAAAGAGCATGCAGGCCAGAGTTTAATTTATCACCTTCGTTAAAACAGTTTGCAAAAGCCCAACGATGACCGCGTTTTAAATATTTTGTCACATCGCGAGTTAACTGTAGGCTCGGTAAATTCTCAGCAGAATAAATAAGGCTCATGCCTTCTATTTACACTTGGATTCAGAAGACAGTCATTTAAATTATGTTACAGACGAAGAACTTGTGTATTCGATGAGCAAATTTTATCAAGACAAAATACTTGGATACAAAGAGGCATTATTGGATAGCGAGTACTCTAAATCCACGGATGAACACGCTAAATCTATAAAAAAATGTTGGGGCGTAATTTGCAATGGGTTTAATGTCGCAACAAATTAACATAACGAAAGGACTTCTCAAATGTCTTCAATGATCGCAATTGTATCTTCAGTTTTAATGATCGGCTTAAGCGCTTATGCTGCAGATGATAAAGCAGCGGCCAACGCTCCTGCTGATCACAGCGCACAGAACAAACAGGCTGAAAATAAAAATTTGGATGCTCAAAGCCAAGGTAATTCTAAAGCTGACGTCGAGCTGACTCGAAAAATTCGTCAAGCCGTTGTTAAAGATGATTCTTTATCAATGAATGCTCACAACATCAAAATTATTACAATGGATGGTAACGTGACTTTAAAGGGTCCGGTTAAATCAATTGAAGAGCGCAAGAAAATCGAATCTTTAGCTCGTAAAGTTGCGGGTAAAGCTCCGGTTAAAAGTGATTTAGAAATCGAAGTTGAAAACAAATAATTAAAAGTATTACGACAGACATAACAACAACCACAGGAGATTTTTATGGAAATGAAAAAAGATGATCACAAGGCCGTATTTGGTATTTACGAATCACGCATGACAGTTGAAAATGCAGTTGATCGTTTAAAAGCAGACGGCTTTGCCGCAAACGAAATTTCAGTATTGATGCCTGAGCGCGGCGGTTCTGAAAAATTCGCGCACGAAAAAGCAACTAAAGCTCCTGAAGGAGCAACAACAGGTGCAGGAACTGGTCTAGTGATCGGTGGAACACTTGGATGGTTAGTTGGTATTGGTGCATTAGCCATTCCAGGAGTAGGTCCATTCATCGCAGCGGGTCCAATCTTAGCATTGATGGCTGGCGCTGGCGCCGGTGCCACTTTAGGTGGAATCGCGGGCGGACTTATTGGAATGGGAATTCCTGAGTACGAAGCAAAACGCTACGAGACTTTCGTTAAAGACGGCGGAATTTTATTATCAGTTCACGTTGCTAACGATGATCAATTGAAAAAAGCGAAGGTTGCGTTAGAGCAAACTGGCGCGCGTGATATTTCATCGACTTCAGAAGTTTCTGCAGGTCAGATGAATAAAAAGCCGTCGGATGTTCCTCACAAGACAACAACCTTTTAATTAAGGGATTAAGAAATTAAATAATGATGGTTTTTAAGACCTGGTTGAAGAGGAAGACTGAAAAGTCTTCCTCTTTTTTTTGCTTTTTTGAGTCGAGCGAATGATTTTCGATCAATTTAGTGGCGCTTTTGCCTCGCAGCCCCTATATTTAATTGACTTAAATCAACCCCCGTCCAGGAGTACCATGAAAGAACGAATTCGCGTCGCCTCGGTTCAGTATCTGATCCGTCCGGTTACAACCTTCAACCAGTTTCGTGAGCAAGTTGAAGGCTTAGTGAACACAGCAGCCGATTACAAATGCCGACTGGTTGTCTTTCCAGAATATTTTTGTACTCAACTACTTACGCTAAATAATGTAAACCGAAATATCAGCGAGCAAATTCGTGATCTTGCTAGTCAACGTGATCAAATTGTTGAGATGATGCAAACCCTTGCAAAGAACAAGCAAATTTACATTGCGGCCGGCACAGTCCCCTCTTTTTCGGAAGATGGTGCTAAAATTCACAACGATTGTTATTTCTTTTCTCCGGCTGGCAAATTCGATTATCAGGGTAAACTTCATATGACCCGCTTTGAAAAAGAAGAGTGGTTTGTTTCTTCACGGAATTCTTTAAAAGTTTTCGAAACTGATTTTGGCAAAGTTGGAATTAATATTTGTTACGATGTTGAATTCCCCGAATTAAGTCGCGCATTAGCCCTGCAAGGCGTAAACGTGCTGATCGTTCCCAGTTGTACGGATGATCGCCAAGGCTTTTTGCGCGTTCGTTATTGCGCGCAGGCACGTGCCATTGAAAATCAGCTTTACGTGATTCATTCGGGTACCGTGGGTTCATTACCTATGGTGCCGGCGATTTCTTTGAACTACGGGCAGGCCGCGATTCTTACGCCGAGTGATTTTCAATTCTCGCGCGACGGAATTTTAGCTGAAGGAATTCCCAATCAAGAAACGATGGTCATCGGTGAATTAAATCTTCGTACCATCGAAGATGCCCGCACCAATGGAACCGTACTGCCGCTAAGAGATAGTGTTCTAACAAAAGATTTAATGAAAAGCATGGAGACCGTTATTCTATGAGCTTTCAGGTCAGAAACACTCGCGAGAGTGACTTTCCCGGAATCATTGATATGTGCTCCCAAGTGTATCCGGGAACGCCCAGCTGGACTGAAACCCAATTAACCTCACATGTATTTCACTTTCCTGAGGGGCAATTTGTTGCGGTCAATTCTGAAACGGATGAAGTTGTAGGAATGTCCGCAAGCCTAATTATTAATTGGGATGATTACGACTACTCGGATAGTTGGAAAAACTTTACCGAATCCGGATGGTTCACAAATCACGATCCTGAAAAGGGCCGAACTTTATACGGAGCCGAGATCATGGTGCTTCCGGCTGCGCAAGGCACAGGGGTCGGAAGCTTACTTTACGAAGCCCGCGAAAAACTGGCCCGGGATTCAAAGTTACTTCGCATTCGCGCCGGCGCAAGACTTCGCGGCTATGCAACCTACGCGCAGGATTTAACTCCGGATGAATATGTCATTTGTGTTATCAAGGGCGAACTTTTTGATCCGACTTTGTCATTTCAGTTGAAGCGCGGATTTCGTGTTTTGCACATCGTTTCTGGCTACTTAAAATATGACGAAGAAAGTCTTGGCAACGCGGCCGTCATAGAATGGCTTAATACTGAAGTCGCTGAGCCCGCACATTTTCTACGAGGAAACCCTAAATTTCAAATTGCCGGCAAATTCGATTAGTGCGCAAGCTTTTGATTTCGTCGCTTTTGGCGCCACCACTGGCGCAAAGAGACCCATTTATATTCTAACCAGATCACTGCACTAGCCACTGGCTTTTGTAAAAATGGAACATCTTGAGCAAGCAGAAGTAAACCAAGCGGGATCATTTCAATTCCAAGAATCGGCAAGAAGCCGAAGAAGCCGCATATAACCAATACGATGCCTAAGGGAATGCGAATTAGTTTAGCCTTGTCTGAATGAAGCCAGCGAATAGCGCGTGCCACGCGGTCTGGAGTGAGTTTTTCGAGGCCATTGTACGCCAGATCTAATTTTCTTTGTCCTTCAGTACTCATCGGTTCCTCCGATCATCTATTTTCCGGCGGCATTTTCGTGATGGCTCTATCACTCTTACCTGACTTAGCAATGCAAGCGATGTACCAAAATTTCAACTGATGAATTAAAAAATTTTTATTACCGAGCCCTGCATATATTGCTTTTAACCATGCGGGACCAGCAAAGATTTGGTTTTTCATGCGAATTGTGGCATAACGCTTCCATGTCAGAAACAAAAATTATCAAAAATCCATCGCCGTTAGTATTATCAATTTTAGCTTTAGATGAACATTTCTCGGAAATGGCTCGTCTAGCTGGCCGTATCGATGAAATGGATTTAAAATCTAATTTCGATTTTGAACAAAGCGAACGGCTAATCAATCTGTTCGCAGAATGTGGACAGGCCGTTTCTGGAGACATCGCAAAGTTTGTAGCCGTCTTAAACGAAGATCGTGAAAAAACTGAGTTAGCCGCACAAAAAGTAGCTATCAAGGCCGATCAACTTAAAGAACGCAAAGATGAAATCCAAGAAAAGATGGCGCACTTTCACGTACTCAGTGGAAAAGTCAGCCAGTTAAACGAGACTCTTCTTACTTTTAAGAAACCGCAAGGCGAGACAATGACCGATGAAGATCGCGCCCTACTTGCGACAAACCTTGGGGATATCGAATTAAAAATTCAAACTCTTATTTTAGAAGCGCAAGAGTTAAAAGAAGTTGGTCAGCAATCTAAAATTAAAATTTTAGAACAAAATGCAGATTCAATGCGCCAAACTTTAATTGCCGTCAGTCAAAAATTAATTTCGGTGAAACCGCAGATCACTTCGCCAACGACTTCGCCAACGACTTCGCCAGCGCCTTCACCGGATCCGTCATTATAATTAGCTTTTGATAAAGCATAAGGCCGATCCACGCATCCGTGGCGGCGTAATTAAGTTGTTTGTCCGAAAGCACCGGCAATTCCCAGTTTGTCATCTTTGCACTTTTAGTGATCGTCGCTTGAAAGACTTCTTCAGTCATGCTTTTAAGACCAAAATTTTGCAGACCTTTTGTTTTAGCTAAGGTTTGCAATTCGATGAAGTTTTGAGGGGTAAAACTAAATTTCTTTTGCAAGGTCTTTAGATCATCACGAATGGCGACACCTACTTTAACAATATCGGGATTTTCTAGAATACTTATTAGAATTTTAAATTCTGTGATTTGATGCAATCTAAAAATGTAGGCGTCAGTTTCAGTGGATAATTGCAAAAGAGCCACTTGATGGACTTCACCTTTTTTAAACGCTGGGCGCGTTTCGGTATCGAAGCCAAGTTGGGTCATTTTACTAAGCGCTTCTGCCGCCTTTGAAATTTTATCATCATGATCGATCAGGTGAATTTTCCCGGTAAAAGAAATTCGATTCAGTTGAATGGGTGCCGTGACTTGCTCGCTCATCATCAGACAGTATCTAAAAAAGCGATTCTATTGCAATGAAATTTCAACTTCGTCTTCACCGATTTTTATAATGCCAAGCTTTTTAGCTGCGGCATAAGATAAATCAATGATTCGATTTCGGGCGAAAGGTCCTCGGTCATTAACCCGAACCACAACCGAATTTCCGCTGGATTTACTTTTAACGTACACCATCGTGCCAAATGGTAATTTAGGATGAGCCGCGGTCAACGCGTACATATCGTAAACTTCGCCGCTAGCCGTTTGACGGCCATGAAATTTTTCTCCGTACCAAGAGGCCATCCCGGACTGAAAGACACGGCCCTTCTGCCCGGTCGCGCACGAAGTCAGTAAGTAGAGGCCGATTATAAAAATAAGTAAGTTTCGAAAAGTCATAGTTAACCATCTTTTCGGTAGGGCATGACCCTAAATTGAATATGGATATTGGCGACTTTTAAACTCAGATCCAATATAATCACATGAGTAGTATCACGACAGAAGTCCAGTTGGATTAAATAGGTTTCTAATGGATAATTGAGCCATGAGATTACTTTTCTGTTTGATGCTTCTAACGGGCATCACCAATGCGGCCTATGCAGAACAACCTATTTGTTTTGGAAATCTAAAAGAGTACGAAGCTGTGCACGAAAAACTACCCGCACTTCTACAAAAATTACCTGTTTACGTCGGTGGAAAATACAAAGGACTTATTACTGCAGCCGTTGGTAGTATCGTATTTGCGGTTGACGGCTCGGCACGTTTTTATTTCAACGCAATCAAAGATGTGCCTGCCCCGATTGATAGCCAAGTTCAAATATGTGCAACGTCTTCTGAACTAGTTTTCAAATTTCCACCTCCTGGATCTAAGAATGAAGTGGTTAAAATTGTCAACGCCAACACCGTTAACGTTCGGAACCGGCTGGATATTGCGGTCGTATCAAAGGCTGTTTTTGATACGATGTCGAGTGCCGTGGGGCAGCGGGCGCGAAGCGGTAAAGAAGGGGATGTCGATTCAAATTCCCGGGTGAGCCAATGATGAAAAATAATTTATATATTCTCATGGTTGTTTTAATCAGTGCAAGTATTGCCTTAGGCTCGGTCAAGCGAAGACCTTCATCGATTGATTTAACTTCGATTGAAGAAATCATATTTACTTCAAAAAAAGACTTACCTTATTCTGATATGGGAAAAAGTGAAGAATACGTCGGCAGCATTATGCAGCTTTCTGAGACTTCAGAGCAGCTGATGAGCTCTGATCTATATAAGTTTCCGAAAGAAAATAGCACGCGAATGACGGCAAAACTTTGTTCGCAGTATGTTTCGAAAATTTTTGGGCCCGAAAAAAAACGCTCGCTTCGGTTAAAAAGCCCGGTTAGTTTATTTGATACTTCAGTTGGAAAAGCGTGCGAATTTCAGTTGAATGATCAGTATGAAAGTTCAAAGATACCGTTTAGGTATGTCTTAGTTGGCTTTATTCACGGTCGCTTAAAAGCATTGGTTTGGAATTTAAATTCGGAGCCCGATACACAATCAAAAATAAAGCTACAGCTGTTTTGGAAGACCTTAAAATAATTCCTGTAATTATTATTCGAAACAGGCCGCTAAGGCCCATTTAGCAGCCTGATCAAATTTAACTGTGCCCTTTACGCAAATAGTGTCCTATTTATTTTGCGGAGGGGTCATGAATAAATTAATCATCTTTTACACTATTTTATTGCTTCACGCCTGCACCGCTGAAAACAATTTGCAGCAACAGACGCAAGTGTTCGATCAGAAAAATACCCCAGCGATCATTGGCGGTACGGTTGTACTTTCAGAAAATCCAATCAGTCATTTCACGGTCGGCGTATTTGACAAAAAAAATAATTTCATTTGCACAGGAAGTTTAATAAAAGAAAATTTAGTTCTGACGGCAGCCCACTGTATCGAAAGTAAAGCGTCAGATATCGTCATTGTGTTTGGACTGGATTTTTCGGCCTATGATCGTAAAGATTTAAAACGACTTCGTGATGCGACTGCAGTTAAGGTACACCCTGAATTTAAATTAGATAACGTATCTGGTTTAGACTGGCATGATATCGCGCTGGTTCAATTTGCCGGTGGCCTACCCGACGGTTACTCTACAATTTCTTTATCAGATGATCTTAACTTACTTAAGCAAGGTACTGCTGTTCAAATGGCCGGTTACGGAGCTAGTAAAGTTGAGCTAGAAGAAGTTTCAGCAAAGAAAGATAAAAAATTTACGAAAGAATTAGAAGCTGGCCAAATCATCTGTCATGACAAAAACATGAATCATTGTTACCGAATTAGTTTTTTAGGATCTGACCAACTTCGTACAACTGACGTAACGATTGAAGGTTTCACTGAAAAAGAAATACGAATCAACGAAGGCCAGGGTCATGGTACCTGCGTCGGTGACTCGGGCGGACCATTGTTTTACCAAGCGGACGAAAAAATAACTTTAGTGGGCGTCACAAGCCGAGGCAGCCAATTTTGTGATGGACCAGCAATCTATACCTACGTTGCACAATTCTCTGCATGGATTCAGCAAGAATCAGCCCAGCTGAAATAATTGTCTCTAGGCACGCTGTGTGCTCATACTTCCGATTGAGTTTAAATAATTGAATGAGAACAAATAAGGAAATTTTAGGTCTAGTGTCTATTAGTTTATCAATGCTTATTTCATCAATAAGTTTTCCAAGAAACGCAAACGAGATCCCAAGTTTTTCTAACGGATCTACCGGCCCCTCTGGTAATGAATTACATCGTTCCAGCAAACATCAGCTTAGGTAAATATTCGGTGGTGGTCGGTCTGTGGAACAGTCAATGGGACACATTGAAATACGAAACGATTGGTTCTATCGATATCGTTGCTTCAAGTTTATCAAGTGCTTGTAACTTTCCAAATTGGGTTTCTAGTCAGCGCTATGCTGTGGGTAGTATCGTAAAATATTCTAATGGAAAATTTTACCGAGCTAAACTTAGAAATCGCGGGCAAGTACCTTCAACTAGTCCTTATTATTGGGCGGAGCACGCTTGTCAGTAAGTTAAAATCTGTAAATAATATTAAAATTAACTTTTTAAGAAGAGAGTTAAGCTCTCTTCTTTTTTTTACCTAAATGTCTAAAAAGCCGACGCTGCGGCAAGGCCAGGCAAATAAAATGATTTACTTCTTGCATATAGATTTACCGACGAATCATCTTCCCATTCGAAATGCCTGCCAGTAGAATGATTCATGGTTAAAGTAAAAAAAGGCAGCATTCTTATCTATCGAATTTTTGACGTCGCGGAAGAAATTAGTATTCCGCAAGTTGAAGCCATCTTGCGTGATAATCGCGGGCCCGACCAATTTAAAGTCCCGAAGTATATTGACCGAGCAATAGAAATTAAAAACCCGCCCGTTACCTTCGGACTGGGGCAAGAAACGATTATAATTAAAGGACAAGCCATCCAAGCCGAAGTCGTCGTCAAGGTTCGTAACTTCGGAGTGTTATCGTTAATCTACCAAATTCCCATCGCGCCCGGAACTTCGTGGCACCAGTTGGTCCAATTTGCTAGTTACCTCGAAGAAGGCTCAGAGATCGACGAACTTGCCTTGCAGCAAGTAAAGGAAGTTTCAACCACCATCGCCGAAACAATGACGAAACCTAGCTTATGGAGTAGTTTCGAAGATTACATTATTTATTTTTTTGAAGAGTTTGAAGAAGGCGTTGACGCTAAAAATCTAACTCAAGTAGCAGATATCCCCGCCCTCTTATTAGCGGAAGACGAAGTAAAGCTTTCAGAATCAACCCGCCAGTCTTTGAAAGACCAGTATCAATACTCTGAAAATGATTTAGCCCTGATTGAATGGAATTCGGCAATTGTGGTCGAACCCAGCGGCTCGCGAGACGTTCCGGATATTTTAGAATTCGCCGTGACCCAATTGATGGAGATGCGTTTTTACGACGACTTGCTTGATAAAAAATTAAAAGCACTGTCTGAAGATATTGAACAAAAACGTTCATCAATCTGGACCGTCAAGCACGAGCGAGTTTACAAAGAAGCAACCGCCCGTTACATCGAATTTATTGAGTTTATCGAACGAGTTGAGAACTCATTAAAAGTCGTCGGAGATTTTTACTTAGCAACTCTTTACCGTGCGTCGACCCGCCGTTTTCGTTTATCTGATTGGCAAAATAATGTAACCCGAAAAATGAATATTTTAGCGCAGGTATCGAATCTTCTACAGGGCGAGATCAATCACCGTCGTAGTAATGTCTTAGAAATCATTATTATCATTTTAATTAGTTATGAAATATTTATGGCGGTTTGGAAATAAAAAAACCGCCTGTTTTCACAGACGGCGTTTTTTAAAACTATAATTGATTAGTAAAACTAGTACCAGAACTTAACAACACCGTTAAGTGATGTGGCATTTGAATCAACTTCTTCATTACCTTCAACATACAAATATTTTGCATTCGCGCCCAAAGACACGTGGAAATTTCCAGCTTCATCTCTGAATGGAATGTCAAAACCAATGATCGGAGCAGCCGCAAACTGAGTATCAGCTTCTTGAAACTGAACTCCGGCACCAACCGCTACATAACTTGAACGAATAACTGGAATCGTTCCGCCAAAATTATATTGAGCCTTCGCAAGAACAGTCGTTTGTTCCATTTTATCTCCAGTAATTCTTGATTCAGGCGCAGCATGTGCGGCTTCAAGTCCGAAAGAAAAAGGAATACGAGGCTGAAACATGATGTCCATACCGAAATTTCTAGTGGCTACTCCGCCTTCATCAGGAACAAGAGTTCCAACCATAAGTGCAATACTTGGTTTAGCTTCTTCTAAAGTCTTTACGTCTCGCTCGACCGGAAGTATTGATGTTTCGGTTACTGTCGCTTCTGCTGCAAATGCAGGCGTTGCCATTAAAACAGTTGCCGCTAATGCGCCTAAAAACTGACTTTTTGTCATTCTATAATCCTTTTGTTGGTTTGTGTTACTCAATGAACACAGCTTTGCATGTTACAGAAATAAAAAAAAGAAAAATTTGCGGAAATTATGATTTTTTATCATCCAACCTGCTGCTGAATGTGCGCATCGATCCAAAATGAATTTGCAACTTGAAGCCGCTTTAATTCCGCACCTTCAAAATGCGGTTCTATTTTTTCCATATATTGCCTCAGGGACGGGATACTCTTAAGCGGTACAGAAGGCTCTGTCCGTTTTTCTAAAAAATTATAGTAAGAAATTAAATAGACCCCACCAGCAATTTCGGCAACAAACGAAACATCGCCAAGTAATCTAATTTCTTTCATTCTCTTCAAGTAATCTTCGCCGACTAATCCCTCTCCAAATTTTAATACGCTTCTGAGCTCCTGTGCTGTCACACCATCTTTTGCTTTCACGATTTCTAGTTCTTGCAGCATTTATATGTCTCCTAATTTAATAAAAAAGTAGTGGTTATTTTACTAGCCCATGGACCCCATTGAAGAGATCGTACCTAAGAATATGTATTTTATTAAGAAAGAATTGCTAAGCTATCCATTTTATAACTGCCATCATCTGCCAAAAAAAACCTCTAGCCTTAACAGCTTAGAGGTTTTTACGAAAAACATTTATGCCCAGATTGTTCTACAAATTACAGCTAAATTAAAAAGTCCAACCAAGTGAGAATTCGCCGGCAAAACCTGCTCCACGATTCGGAATCTCAGTACGCTTACCATTTGCTTCGGTGATAACCATGTTCGACTCACCCATCGCTAATGCGGCACCGCCACCTAACATCATATTAAAGCTATTCCAGAACCAGCCATAACCAACTAAACTACCGACTGCCACGCCCGCCGTTTCTCCGGTAACGACAGTTGCTCCTGTTGACCCCACGCTTGTTTTTGCGTAACGAAGAAAAGGTCCAACGTAAAGACCGTCAGTGTATACGCCGTTTTTAAACCAGTTTGCGCGAACACCGGCTGAGGCCAAATTGACGTCGTAAGTTGTGCCGCCGCCGCCGCTAGCATCAAGCTTAAACTTTGCATAAGAAAGCTCTGGTCCCACTGTCCAATCTGAGTTGATAGCAACATCTAAAGAGGCATTACCAATTCCTAATACTAAACCAAGTGGTGAAAATCGAAAATTATACTTAGATCTTCCCTCGCTCATGTCATTTTGCGCGAAGGCCGCTGAGGTTGAAAGTAAAACCATGAATAAAATAAATACGCGTTTCATAAAGCTCCTAGGTTGGGGTTAATTATTGCCTTACTCAGACTATATGGCGCAGCTTGCACGCGCAACCAGATGTGAAATGGAAAATACGGTGTATTTTGAATTCAACTTAAAAATGTGATTTTCGCGAAGTATTTTTAGAATAAAGCGATTTTGAATTGCTGGATGTAAACAAGAATTCAATCTCTAGAGAATCCAGCAGCTATCAATCTTGAATTGATACTTTTTATATCACGCTAACCGCATCGGTTTTTTAATTAGATTTTTAACACCTGATCATACCCTTTACGAAAACAAGAATTGGCAAAGCGCACACCACATTTCGGACAGTCCGTTTTTTGCAATTACATTGTGAAACGAGAGTCACAAGTTCTGCATTCTCGGCTTAAGGGGACAATATGAAACGCTTCGAAATGAGCCAGCTACCACTACGACTCTTAATTCTAAGTGCAATCATTCAATTCGGTTGCACAGCTTCATTTCATGCGAAACAGGGTGGCTCACGAATCGTATCAAGTGTGCGGACATCATTATTTACAACGTCTTCGCTGAGCACGAAATCAAACGCAGCGCCTCCATACCGCGCAAAGTTTAATACAGATAACGATTTTTTCAAAGTCACTCAATCAACACTGAATCTTCGAGCTTATTATCCGGCTTGTATTTCTTTACCTGTTAAAATTGAGATTACTTATGCAGGTAAGCAAAGCACTTGTTACACCGACGTACGTGATTTAACTCCGTCTAAACCAAACGATCTTAATTTAGGATGGGCAAATTGCCAACACGCAGAGTCTGTTGATTTAGGAACACCTGGTTCAGCTTTTTTAGTTCGATTTTTTAGTGCTCTTCAGTCATGCGATGGTTACGAGAACGAATATCAAGAGGCGCACCCCAACGGATCTGCGCAAGCGGATGTGTTGTACACGGCTCGCGCGCACAATCGTTTGATGGAAGCTTCGCAGCAGTCATACGATGTTAAGATTGATCGTGCAACTGGTGCAATATTTGAACTTTATTCTAAGCGCGCGCGTTCTAGATTAAATGCGATTCACACCCATGTCGGAGCTGGCATCCAAGTCGCGTTTCATGATCGAGATAAAAAGGAGCTAACAAAAGAATCTTGCGCCGGCAATGATGTGAAATATTGGAATCCCAACCAAGCGGGAGCTGCCTGTCTATACCGAGATGGAGCACCACATATGATTGCAAGTCAGCCCGATGCAAACACGACTAAATCTTTTCTTGCCGACGGATCAACGCTTCTGTCAACTCCTTCGCATAATATGATGAACTGGAGTTATGGTCCCGGCTACGAAGGGCCGTGGAACTCAAAAGACGTCGCAGAATTTAATCAAGACCTGAAAGCGTATCCGGATTATTTTACGGTTGAAGCCAGTTTTAAAAATAAAGGAATCGAGCATGCAAACGGTGCACTCGAATTGCCGGCACTTTACATGAGCGCAGGATTTCGACGTTACGCAATTCAATTTGGCTCGAATTCTCAAGTGTCGGGAATTTTTCCCATCAAAGCCCCAGAGAAACCGCCAGGATATGTAACGATCAATAAAACAGCGGAAGCGAACCCACGCAGTATAGAAAATTGGGCCTATTACACAAATCACGAAACAAATTGGGTTACTTTTTCTCATGCCGAAGATGCAAGCCAGGTTTATACATTAGCTTGGTTTGTTGCACCCGAGCTTAGACAATACAAAACGGCCGATGATGTAGTTCAATTTCAGCAAACAATGTTTAACGTCAAATTTAACACCCAGGTTTTTTTCAAAGCCGTACCAAATGTAAAGTTTCGCATTAACTACGCCGTATTTCCATTTGCAATCAACGAAGCGATCCGATTTCGCGGTTCACAAAAGACTGTGCTTGAAGCCATTCGAATTTTAAAAAACGAAGTTGAAGGTGCACCAAGTACTGCGCCGGCTAACGTTGCCCCGGCACAGCCTACCGTAGTAGCTACTACGCCAACCGCTGTCACTGCGACGTCGACAGTTGTCGCTTCAGCTCCGGTCGCTGTAACTCCGGTCGCTTCAGCTCCTAGTGTGGTGGTAACTGCACCTACAGAGGCGCCGGCTGTAGCAGGACCGGCTCCGCAATTTAACGTCGCCACTGCAACGAATGTTGATGCCGGTGGTGACCCACGGCAAGCGATTGATAATAATCTAGCTTCTGCCTATAGCTCTGTCGGATTTTCAAACGCCATTCCGGGCAACAACATGCAACTTCATGTTTCGTATGCAAACGGCGCTAAGCACTCAGGCAGTGCGATACTTCTGCAAGCAAAAATGGAAGGATATTCGGCCGTAGGTTTTCCAAAAGTATATAACGTCTATTTTGAAGAAAACGGCCAGTGGGTACCAATCGCAATCGGACTCACTTGGGCCCCGAATGCGGAGGGGCGAGTTTTAATCCCACTCAACCGAACCGTCCAAACCAATGGCGTACTTATTATTCCATGGGAACTTGGCCAAGATTCACAAGGCACTTATCGCTTTCAGATGAGCGACATTTGGCTTCGTTAGTTTTTGTAAAATCCAAAATTTTAACTTGAAGTAAATTCAAGTTAAAATTTTTACGAGGGATCTATTTCTTACCGGAAATATAATCCGCGACTTGTTCGCCGCCATCCGACATATGTTCGTCGATAAAACTGCTAACCGATGCTAGTCCCCCACGACCACCCGACGTAGCTTTGACTTCGAATTTCGAAAGTATCTTGCGCTGTGAGCGATCTTCGACCGTAAAATTAGTTTCTAAGTTCGAAGCCCCGGCCCCCATACCAACCCACATACGTTTCGCGGCAGAGCCACGGTCAATCATTGTGACGGCTCCAGTAATAACAATTCCCGTTTTGGCAGTCGTTGACACCGCATTCGCATTGTAACCATCTTCACGTAATTCTCTGGCAATTTCGCTTGCGTAATTAGATTCAATTTTTCTTAAATCTGAAGATTTTTTATCGCCATCTTTTTCATCGTAGCCTTCAAAAGCCGCCTGCTTTGTTGAAATAGGTTCGATGAAAATTGGCGTGGTCTTACTTAATAAAGAGCGATCCAACTCTTGATCTACTTTTCCTAATTTACCGTGCGCGCAACCAAACATAAAAGCAACGACCACAAGAAACACAAGTTTTTGCATATTCAATCCTTTGAAATTGTTAGAAGTAAATGGTCTCACTCAACTAAAAAAATGCAAAGCGAAATTAAACTGGGGTCTGTGTACATACTCAGACCCCAGTTTTTTGCAGACTTCGGCTAAATGAGTCGAGTACCGAACTGTGAGTTTACAAAAGTAACCTCGATCTTTCTTTAAGTAAAATCGCCCAAAGTTATCATGTAGAATTACTCGAAGCCGGGCTACGCGCCGCGGGCAAAATTTGACGAGGATCTAATTATCCTATTGAAGTGAATTCAAAAATTCAGAAAGTCGATCATTAAATTCTTGAGGATTTTCTAAATTACTAAGGTGACCCGTCTTTTCCATAATTATTTTACGACTACCGACGATCGCCTTAGCCATGAACTCGGATTCACTAACGGGCGTTACCTTATCCTCCGAACCAACCAAGAGTAGCGTAGGAACACGAATTTTAGAAAGAGCGGATGTGCAGTCGGTTCGCGTAGCCAGAGCGACCAGGCCAGAAGCTATTCCTGAGTCAGTGATTTTGGCAACAAGTCCATCATAACGAATTTTAAGAGCGACATTGTTTCTTGAACTCTCTCCAACCAGTGCCTGCCATTGAGTCGCTAAGAATTCTGCCCTGTTTCGTCTTAACATTTGAATGTTATCCCATCGCTTCAACTTAGCCTCATTGCTGTCAGCCCCGGCCTTCGTATCGCAAAGTATAAGCGCCTTGCACAGTTCCGGCGCCCGCTCATACATACGAAGGGCTAGATAACCACCCATTGAAAGTCCACACCAAATCGCTGTTTCTATTTTCGATTCCGTTAAATAGTTCAGAACAGAATCAACATAAGATTCAAAAGTCACTGCCTGATCATAGGGAGCACTTTCTCCATACCCTGGCAAATCAGGCGCAAGGCAATAGTACTTTTCTGAAAAGAAATTAATTTGATCTTTCCACATGTCGCCAGAAAACGGAAAAGCATGAAGAAAAATTAACACTGGATTATTAATATTACCTTGAGCGTAAACTTTTAGAATTTTCGATGACATTATGGTCTCCCGTGAAAAATGAAGAAATGGCCAAATCGAACGCGAATTGAACTTACCTGCATCTAAATTGTTCGAGACCTGTATGGCCTCATAAAAAATCTTAGCTAACTATTTGAAAGTAATCATGGAAAAATGGCGGGCCAAATGGGACGAATTTAGAACTTGGGTACACGCAGTATAGTTCTAAATATCAAGCTCGATTACTTGCGCTGTCAAAGCTCGCGCAGCAGCAGATGTACTAATTTTTTACTTGATACCAAATAGCGCACACGTCAGCCTACTGTTTAAGCACAAATGAGATCGTGATTTAAAAATAATGAGCTGTTTACTTCTTTACTTTGCAATATCGTACTCCAATAGAATCTAATAATAGACGATGCCCATCGAAATACGAGACCCAAAAACATTTACATTACCCGACGAACTAAGAGCCGCCGCAACAGCTGGAGCTCTTAGTTTTTTTGTAGGCAATGGGGTTTCGCAACTCTGCGGTCTACCTTCTTGGAACCAGCTCGCCGACAGAATGTTAGAATGTCTTCAAACGCATAAAAAAATTGATCATTTAACGCTTGAGCTCTTAAAACGTCGCTCAACTAAGTTAAAGATTTCGATTGCAGATAATCTCTTTAAAGAGAACTGGAAAAGTACCGAACGAATTCAAGAATTAACTTATAAAAGCGTATTAATGAACAAATTATCTGAAACTGAAATTGAGAAAAATCCTGTTTATGCATCTATTGCAAAATGCGGAGTCAAGTTTATCACTACTAATTACGATAATATTTTAGCAAACGCTTTAGAAGGCAACTTAGAAGCAGAGCCCATTGAAAATACGGAAATAGGCAATACAGATTCAGAAGCAGCAACCGTAGTCAAAAAAGCGGCTCGGCAGGTTCATATTCTCGACGGATTATCTGATGTGGATACAACTTCTGTTCTAAACGAAAATATTATTTTTCATATCCATGGCTCAATAGCAGACGAAAGTAAAATTGTAGCTTCAACCCAAGATTACATGAATTTGTATGGAAACAAAGAAAATCAAAAATTATTGCTTCGTTTGATGAAGAGACAAACAGTAGTTTTTATTGGATACGGTTTAGATGAACTTGAACTTTTAGACATTATAGTTCGAGCGGCAAGAAGTGACGACAGAGAACATCTACATTCAAAATTTCATCTTCTACTTCCACTTTATAAATATGAAAAATCTATAGCAAATCATTTAGAATCTTACTATAAAAGCCTTGGTATTAGTTTGCATCTCTTTTGCATGGACACAAATGGATACCATAATTTGGGGGACGTACTTGAGCTTTGGGCCACCGAACTTGTAACTTTAAAAAGAGGGCCTACGAATACCGAAATTAATTATGTTATGGATGATTTAATGGCTCAATTGATAGAGGCTGAGAATGTCTAGTCAAAATAATAAATTGCAAGAGACGATAAAAATTATCTCATCGAATCATCAAGCAGCAGCTCATTTCTTCGGAAATTTCAAAGGAACGTCGATTTTTGCAGATCTTTTTAAAAACCAGTTTTTCACTTTAGAAAATTTAAAAACTCACGTAAAATCGGACAATGCTGCGGCAATTTATTGGCCTCAGATTACTTATTTAGAATACATCTCATCTCAAATTGATGATAAATCAGTTAAGGATGAGCAAGTTATTGGAATTCTTGCTAATATTCTACGAGGATTGAAAGATGCCCCCGCAAATTATTATTTAGACAGACATCTATTTTCAGCATTTACGAAAATTCCGCCACACTATCTAAATACAAGCGACGTAGAAATAATGTTCAATTGGGTAAATAGAGCTCCAGCTCATTCTCGTATTGACGAAGACTTAATTCAAACTGGATTAGGCCGCCTAATAGCGTCCTCAGACGAAGATTCTACTTCAATTTCAGTTATTAAAAGCTATCTGACACGTTCTTTAGATACAACAGAAAGAGAAAAAACGACTGATGATCCAAAACTTACTTACTTTTCTCGATATGGAATTGATAATTTTAGAAAAAAAGTTTTCAATACCAAAAATACCCAACCATTCCTAAAAATGGTAGTTGATGTTTTTTCTGAAAAATTAATTGAAATCTTGGGCTTAAAAGAATTAGATGGCACTACAGAATATTGGAGACCTGCCGTTGAAAGTCATCCGCAAAACCAATTTCACGACGCTGCCCAGTCACTAGTACTAGGACTACTTTATGACGCATCAAAAAATCTACTAAATGCTGGATTTGCCCCATCGCAGTTAGCTCAATGGCAAAACTCCCAACTCCGAACATTTCAGCGACTCTACCTAGCTTTAGCTGCTGAATTCCCATTATTTATAGCGCCATCTGACGCGGCCAAAATTATAATAGATAGCGGACTCGAAAATTTACCGCGCCACGAAGTATTTCGTTTTTTATCAATGCAATTCGATCAAACAAATGAAGCTCAAAAAAATGATTTGTTAGACCAGATAGAAAAATTAGAGTCTCTCCATGAAGAAGCAGGACCAGAAAAGAATTTATACAATGCTTGGAAGCAAATTCGATGGCTTCAAGCTTTAAAGTTGTCAAAAGATAAACGAGCAAATGAACTATTTGCCCAAGCACTAAATATCACAAAAGGTGAAGTGGAATATCCAGACTTTTCTTCCTACATGAGTAGCGGCTGGGTAGGTCCGACTTCGCCTTGGACGACTGATAATTTCGCTAAGGCTAGCGCTGAAGAAATCTATAAATTTCTTAAAGAATTTACCAATAAAGATCATTTTAGAGAGCCAACGACAGAAGGGTTAGCACGTCAGTTTGAAGATTACATCTCTTTCGACCCCTTGAAGGTTTCAGAGATTGTAGATAGGGCTGACGATATACCTTTTATTTATGTTTCAGCAATGTTTGACGGCTACTCTAAGTGCTGGGAGCAAAGTAAATTCGTTCCAGTTGAAAAGCTAATCTCGCTAGCTTCACGTATTTCAAAAAATGAAGTTTACGCCAAAGAGTTCAAAAACTTAGGTTCTAAAGCAACCTGGACAATAAATTCAATATCTCGATTTATTATTTCAGGAACCAAAACTGATGAAAAAGCATTTGAATCAAATTTAAATGATTCAATGCAATCAATTTTAGCTAATCTCATTTTATCAGTTCATCCGAATTCAGCTTATAAAAATTCATCCGACGCATATACAAGAGCAATAAATGAGCCTCGCGGAAAACTGATTGAGGCATTAATAATTCTTGCCCTTCGACGTAAAAGAATTGCCCCTAATGATGAAGTCGCGAAAGAAAAAGCTTGGACTGACCTCAAATCCATAATTGCCCCTATAGTTTTAAAAGGAAATTCAGAAGAAGTCTCATGCTATGCCCATCTTGGAGCCTACTATCGCCAACTACTCTACTTAAATGCTGATTGGCTATATTCAAACTTAAATAAAATTGTTCCAAAAGATAAAAAACCACTTTGGACTGCGTTCATGGAAGGCTTCTCGTACGTTAGCGTATACAATAAAGAAATTTATTTATTGCTTAGGGACCGAGGAGATCTACTTAATTTTATTCGTCTGGATGATCATAAAAATAATAATTCTAGCAGAATTGATCGTTTGCAGCATAAAAATATTGAGCTATCTGTGGTCGCATTTATATTGAAAGACGAACAACTAAATGATGGGCTACTGGCGACTTTACTATCCGATCGAATTGCCGATGAATGGCATCATATTATTTGGAGATTACCCGCACTGCTTGGAGTAAGCCCTGAGGTCGAATTCTTAACTCGAGTGAGCGATTTAATTTTAAAAATGGTTCTTATTCGCAAAGAAAATCCTGGTCCTGAAAAGTGGATAAAGCATTTTGAAGGAGCTGATAGGTTGCTCGATCTTTTCAATGATCCAAAGGAGGAAGTCGTTAAACAACTTCTTCAAATACTAGGAGAAGATTTAAAGGAAAGATGGGGGCATGATTTCGTTATCGAGTACCTTCATCGGTTCCGTGAATCTCATACTGAGCTGGTAGGGAACTATTTTTTAGATATTTTAAAGAATTCGACATCAAAGCCAGTTTGGCCAAGTGAGAAAATTGTAGAAATTTGTAGTTCTTTAATTTCTATAGGATTAAAGAGCATTGTAGCCAAAATTTACGTGCAATATGACGCTGCTGGAATTACTCAAGAACCGACAAAATCAATCCATAAGCTTTTGAATAATTAGATTTGGATACTCTAAAAGTGGTTTTTGGACCTGAAGTTTCAATAAAACTTAAAATGCTAACAAATGATAACATTTTAAATCACAAGAAATCCTAACTCTAAGCCGACTTCTACATGCAAACGTTCAAAAATCCTCATAAAACCTGATATTTTCGACTTCCAAAAAAAATCTACCTCTGGAGTTTCGAAAAAAATTCATGCCTAAATAGTCCAAAACCTGAAAAAACCTAAGTCTAAGCTCGAATTAGCCGCATTAAAAATGCTTGGCCGACATCTCGGCATGTGAAAGTAATTTAAGCACTTGCTTGCTCAGACTCTTGCGATTCAGTTTGCATAAAAAAAGCTGCGAAAGCATTTACTAAAAGCCAAGCCTTGTCGTCTAATAGAGTTCCGTTAACCAAAGAACCCCAATCACCAAATAAAACAGCCTTAGAACCCTGAATAGTGCCATCGATAGCTAAATGGGCGGCAACACCAACCGAAACACCACCTTGCGCCGCCAAGAGACAATGCTGAATAACTGCGGCGTCCTGTTCATTAAGGAAACCTTCTTCACTCATACAATCTGCGAATCTTCTCAAAAACCGAATAATTAGCCTGCCAAAGATAGCCGCTAAAACTGAATGAAATGCAAAATTCCGATGCGCCCCAATGCCCAAAATTTTAATATCTTTATCTGGCAAGCCATCCCCAATGTAAGCCCCTGCTGCAAATGAGCCTAAATACATCGCAATTCTGGCAATATATGTTCGACGTTGCACAATCGTCATCATCGCATAATCAAACTGAAGCTGATTACTAAAAGCCCTGCACGCAGATTTCATTTTTTGCGTAGTTGCTTTTGCAACAGTGATTGAAGACATAATATTTGATTTTTTTTCGTTAGACCGCACAAATCTTTTTACCGAGCCAAAAGTTGATCGAATTAACTTACCAGTTTTTTTCACACCCAAAAGAGTTGCTTTTATTTCAGCTGGTACATCAATGAAAAGAAAACCGTAAATGATCTTCTTAAGAACTCTTTTTAACTGCTCTTCTGATGAGCTAATAACAGCAACTTGATTCATAACAACCCCTTTTCGCTCTGTTTACAGAATAGCTCTTAATACAGAGCGTTTAAAGTTGTATCAAGATGCAAAAACGTTCTCGGAAAAATATTCAGTATACAAATCATGACTTTTTAGTTGCCCTAGGTGCACATTGCAGAGCAATTCGCATCAAAAAAGGCTACTCAGTTAATCGACTTGCCAAAGAGGCAGAGAAGCTAAGCCCAAGTGTAGTCATGCGACTTGAATCAGGAAGCGGCGCAGTCACGATAAACAGCCTTATTCGATACGCCCAGGTTTTAGAAATACCATTAAAAGGGCTTTTAGATTTCTCATTTGATTTGGACGAATAAAAACGACATAAGTCTGTCGTGGATCTAACAAAAATTGAACAGCATATGCCATTGGTTATTCCGTCAACTGTCACCGAGTTATCGTGTAGGATGGCATTAATTGAAAAAATTGATCCCACTAGTTTTAAAGCTTTGAAATCAATTCTAACTAAAACTGAAGTGAAACAAAGCCAAGTTAATGATCTGATTAAAAATAATCAAATCGATAGTCTCGACAAAATTTGTTTATTAGTTCATTACTATGGTCATCAAAATTCAGATCCACACGAATTATTTGATGCTCCTAAAAATACAACCGTTGACGCCAGATATCCCCATCAAATTCTAATTGAATTATATGAGTTCCCTCGAATCAGAGCGAAACTTGCCGTACTAGAAATTATTTATGCAAAAATTGATCGCGGAACAGATTTTTTAAATTTGATCGAAATCTGTGACTTGTATTTACGATCTGAAAAATTTATGGATCATCTTGATACCTTAAGAGACCTTAAATTTTATTTAGGCAAAGATAAGGCCGCAAGTAATTACTCAAATGATAGTTTTAAACAGATTTACAACGCAATTTCAGTTGATCAAAGAGGATCTAAAAAACATGCTATTCAATTTTCAATATTAAAATGGCAAAAATTCGCAATCGAACAACACATTTATTTGGTTAGAAAACAAATTTCATCTGAACTTGAGTTTAAAAAATTCTTAAATAATTTAAATTTGATAACCAGCGATATTATAAACAATCAACTGAATGATCATAAAAAATCTGCTAGCGAAATAGCTTTAGATATCCTAGTCGAGTCAGGCGCAATCAACAGTGTAAGATCATTTTGGGATAAATCGAAGACAAGTGGATCGGTGAATATTTCGAGCTGGGTTGAAATGGCTTATGGCTTCAAATTTCCGAATGAAATTTTAAAGTCGCCACTCACAAGATCACATAAGATATGGAAGCCACTTGAGAATTTTAAATTTTCCCCTTCCATATGGAGTGATAAATCAAATCTTCCGTCCATACACAGTTTAGCTGAGCACATGATTTCTAGCGTTCATGGAAAACAGAACGCCACTAAATCTAGAATTAAATGAACTTACAAAAGTTAAACGTTTCTTCTCGCTACTTCAACGTGTATCAAGTCGTATTCAAGCGTCAGCGCCATCAATAAAAAATGTAAATGCCAAGGGCTTTATTGATAAGCTTGAGTTTGAAGTTTGCCCAACATACATGCTTAATGATTTTGTAGGCAATGCTAAATCACTAGGTTGGAAAACCACGGATACTAGGCTGAATGATAAAAAACATTATGTGTCTGCGACTTCGCCATTTTCACAGGATCATCAGTTTTATTTTCGTAAAAAATATTTTGCCGATTCAAATACATACTCTGTTTCACACATTGTTTCAAATCCTTCAAAATTTAATTCTATGTCGGAATACTTAGGTTGCATTAAGCCGTTGATTGAGCCTTTCAGTCTTAACGATTTAAAAATACGGCGTATGGATTTAAGCTGCGATTACGAAATGCCGTTTAGCACGTTTAATGAAAGCATTGATATAAAGTTGAAAAAGTCAAAACGTGATTATTTAAAGGCAGGCAAAGAAATTAGTGGAGTTTATTTCGGAACAGGCTCGGAAACAATAATGATCTATAATAAGTCACTTGAACAGAAAGAAATTTTACAAATTAAATCTAGAATTGAAGCACAGCTAAAAGGTAATAAATTACCAACAAAGCTAGCAACTGATTTAGAAAATTCGGAGCTTCTAATTTCAAAAATTGCGTATTCAAACCCATTCATTAATTCAGAAATTTACGACATCACATACAATTCTGAAATAGAACATCAAGAACAGATTAAAGAATTTAAAATTTTGGCATCAGCTTTTGGCTTTCAGGGTGCAAAGCAGCAACTAAACAAAAATAGAAACTTTGAAAGAGACTACGGCCATCTTATAAAACGACAACTCTTGACCCCTCAGCCAGCTGATGTATTGATAGAAGGCGTTAAACAGTTTTTAGCGGGGAGTTTACATTGAGCAAAGCCGTAATGTACGTGCGTGTTTCGTCAAAAGAGCAAGAACGCGAAGGCTTTTCAATTCCTGCACAAAAAAAGTCTTTGATAGAATATGCTGAAAAGCGAAATTTCAAAATAGTTAAAATTTTTGAAGAAGCCGAAACAGCTAAAAAAACAGGAAGACGAGAATTTCAAGCTATGCTTGAATTTCTGAAAACTCACAAAGATGTGACTGAGTTATTGGTTGAAAAAACAGATAGATTATACAGAAATCTTAAAGATTATGGCGTATTTGACGAAAACCACTGGTCACACCTTAGTATACATTTAACCAAAGAGAATGAGATTGTCTCTAAAAAATCTAAATCTGGTCAGAAATTTATTCACGGAATTAAAGTTTTAGTCGCAAAGAATTTTATTGATAATTTGTCCGAAGAAGTACAAAAAGGTATGACAGAAAAGGCTTCGCAAGGTTTGTTTCCATCTTGTGCGCCCATTGGTTATTTGAACAACACAATCAAAAAAACAATCGAACCAGATCCTATGAAAGCGTCACTAATTAAAAAGGCTTTTGAGCTTGCATCGACTGGTCAATATTCAATCAGCAAATTAAACAACATACTGGTTCTCCATCAATGACAGGGGCAGTCAGGGAATCTGTTAGAATGTTTTTACTACAAGACGTTTTAACAAAAGGAACCCCAAATGCCCCCATCAGGT
>JAYUOK010000060.1:0-83631 GCA_043760925.1 Bdellovibrio sp.
AAGACTTACCCACCACCGCCTTTCCTTATTCTTGCCCCCTGATCGTAGGAGACCACTCCCTCCCAACAAGTTGAGAGAAAGTGGTCTCCTACTGGTGACAAGAGAAAAGGCGGTGGTGGGTAAGAAGATGGAGGAAGATATGAATGATAAGAAAGAACTAGGAAAAGAGAATACAAAATCAGATGAGATCTATCGAATAGCTGTTACGAGAGATGCTGAAAAAGCCCTGAATGAATTGATGGAAAAAGTGAATCATGAATTCGATGGAGGAAAAGTAAATAGATCTGAAATGGCTAGTTGGGCTTTAATGCGTTTATGCAAAGGCTTAAATGACGAAATGCTTCAGGATATTCGATCAGAACACTTCGATGAAGTTGCGGCTCTTGAATCACTTTACCGCAGAGCAAAAGAAACTGGAGTGGTCTCAGCTGAGTTAAAAGCACTTCTTCTTAAGCAAGTAGGTTTTGACGGATCAGCTAAAAAATCGGTCAAAGTGAAAATTGACAAATAACTACGTCAATGATGTAATCTGTTTAAGAGGTTAACCAGTGAAGCCAGAAGAGATTAGGGCAATAAGAGAAAAGTTTGGTCTTGACCGTAATGAGTTTGCCGAAGCTTTTGGACTCTCATCGTACAATAGTGTTTCGAATATTGAACTCGGCCATAGGAATCCAAGCAAGCTGTTAATAATTGTTTTAAAAACTCTAAACGCGCTACCACTTTCAAGAGCTAATGAGCTGATTGCGTTTATGAGAAAACATGCACAACGCAAATAATTTCCAAATACGGATAAAATTAATGGCTTATAAAAAAACAAAACTAATTCTTTCCGAACCAGATCAATTGCCAAAAATTATTTTGATGAAATCAGAAAATCCCTTAATTGACAGACATAAAAAATCAGAAGAGATACGATACTATCTAACTCAAATTATTCTTCTTGCTGATAAAATTGGACGTCCGTTAAAAGAACCATTTCCCGAGGTAGACGATGCCGCTTAAAATTGGAACATATATTCGGGTGAGCACTGAAGAGCAAGCAAACATAGTCGAAGGATCGATGGATTCTCAACAACATCGAATAAAAGCATATGTCGATCTTAAGAATCTCCAAGAAAAAAACTGGGGAAAGATCGTCGAAACTTATATCGATGATGGATATTCAGCCAAAGATACTAAAAGACCTGCTTATCAAAAAATGCTTCGAGATATTCGAACCGGGAAAATTAATTTAATTCTTGTGACAGATTTGTCGCGTCTTTCGAGAAATATCAATGATTTCTGCAAACTTTTAGAAGAGCTTACAGTATTTAAAGCAAAGTTTCTTTCGATTAAAGAACAGTTTGATTCAAGTACCCCTGCTGGCGAGATGATGCTTTTTAATATGATTAACTTAGCACAATTTGAGCGTAAACAAACGTCTGAGAGAGTATCACTGAATTTTCATTCCAGGGCTTTGCGTGGCCTATCTAATGGCGGCTGTAATATTATTGGATATGATCGTGATCCCACAAACACTGGAAAATTTATTATCAATGAAGAAGAAGCGATCGTAGTCAGAAGGGTCTTTGAATTGTATTTAGACTCTCGTAGTCTTGGTGAAACTGCTAGACGACTAATGGATGAAAACCATATGCCAAAGGTGCACTCGCTAAAGCGAGCTCGCCTTGCCCGAGAGGGAAAATGGGCAATTCACTCGGTACGCACGATCCTTAAAAATCTATCTTATATTGGACTTCGTGAAATTAATAAGGACTATAAAAACGAAGAGCAAGACCAGCTGAAGCCGTGGCAGCGATACCAAATTGTTCCGGCCGCTTGGCCTTCAATAATTTCAAAGGTTATTTTTGATGAGGCACAGCAATCTCTAAGTGAAGGGCTTCTTGTAGAAAAGCAAAGACTAAGCTTCGCCAGCAAACGAGTATTTTTACTATCGGGAATAATTAGATGTGAAATTTGCGGCCACGCGCTAGTGGGACAAACTTCCCATGGTTCAACCAAAGCCTACCGCTATTACGGTCACTCGAAGTTAGACAAGCGGGACAAGCCATGTGGTGTTAAAAATATCCGAGCAGAAAATATTGAACAAGCTGTTCTTAGCCACTTGGATGAAATCCTTCTTAAATCTGGGCACCTGAATAAGATCGAAAGCAATATTAAGTCATTTTTGATGGCCTCAAATGAAGATTTAATGAAGGAAAAAAATAATAAAGAAAACTCACTTTGCGACCTTGAAATCGAAATTGAAGCCGCTCTTAAGTTTCAATTTTCGATTGATGGTAAATCCCAGACCGCTCAGTTAATGGCTGAAAAGCTTGAAAAAATGGCTGAGCAGAGAAAGATATTAAAACTATCTTTAGAGTCTGTTAAAGATCGCTTAAATGCAGCTGGGGATGCTCGAGCAATAAGATTGCACCTTGAAGACAATTTAGAAAAATTTAAACGTGGCTGGAAAAAAGCCACCCCAATCATCCAAAAAAGGTTTTTACGCCGCATGCTAGATTGCCTCATTTATACTAAAGAAAACATTAAGGCATTCTACCACTCAGACCTTATCGGCGAAGCAAAAGACCAATTCCCAAAAGCAAAAAAGGCCGAGGAAAATTCTTCCTCGGCCATGAACTATCTAGGTGTTAACCAAATCCTCCGCAGGCTATTGGCTAGTTCGACTTTAAGTGTTGAAAGTGCGTCTGATTGTAAGATTGGTGCGGCCGGAGAGATTCGAACTCCCGACACCCTGGTTCGAAGCCAGGTACTCTATCCAGCTGAGCTACGGCCGCACTTTATTTAAAATTGATTTAAAAAATGTATTCTAATCGTTCCACCAAATCAACTTGTTAGAATGGTGGTTTTCGGTATTTTGCTTATTTTTTGGAAACTCTGCGGACAATTCACTTTTTAAAAAGCTGATCGCTTTCAATAGACCGTCTTCGTAATGGCCTTTGCGAAATTCGGTGCTGATCACATTGACGAGTTCTGTCTGCAATTTTTCAAGCCCGGCGAACTTTAAACGCGGGTCTGGAAGAACGATAATTTTCTTTTCCATCACCGATATAAATAAAATAATTGAATTTGGAGTGTGGGACTCGTGCAGATTCTTCAGAAAAAATATTCTTTGCGCCTTTTCAAATGCCTGGCGATGCCGCTCGGCTTTCGGAATAAAGAATCGGTCAACCCAGTCTGTTTTATAAAGCAAATGACCCAGAATAACCGCGACGAAGGGTGCCGCTAAATAATAATTAAGGCGTGAAGCCCATGAGTCGTGAAAGAAGAATTCAATATTCGTTACAAAAAGCAAAAGTAGAATAAGTGAAATCATCCAACCGATGTGATCGGTGAAACTTGATTTGTTCGTAATCACCGGAACCAATTCGAAATCCACTTGTGATTCGAATTCTGCAATGGCGCTTTCAACGTTGGCCGAGTTTATTTTACTTTGTAGTTTATTATGCTGCTTCATCACCAACTCCCCGATGCGCCGCCACCGGCTGAGCTTCCGCCACCGCCTGACCAACCACCGCCCCCGCCGCGCCCACCACCGCCGCCACGACCTGCGAATAAGAATGCGAGCGCTAAAGATGGATTGAACATAAATAATAAAATCCAAAATACAAAAATAATAATACCAATGAATTTAGATCCGCCACGGGTTTTTTCACCTTGAGGCTGGATTTGATCTTGTTGGACGCCCTCGATACCACCCGCGTTTGCGTAATGTAAAATGGCCGACACGCCTTGAATGACGCCCATGTCGAATTCGCCGGATTTGAAGTAAGGTAATACGGTATCAGAAACAATTCTTTTTGCGATTGCGTCTGGAATATCGCCCTCTAAACCGCGCCCAACTTCAATGCGAAGTTTTTTATCGTTCGGAGCAATTAGAAATAAAACGCCATCATCAGTTTTTTCATTACCTAATTTCCATTTATCAAAGACCTGAATGCCCGCTTCTTCGATGGTGGAACCTTGCAAAGATGAAACGACTAAAACCTGAACCTGAGGGCCCTTGTTGGCAACAACTTGCCGCAAATTTTGTTCAAGTAAAGATATTGTACGATTTGATAAAAGCCCAGCTTGGTCCACCACGGGTGAAGTTAATGCCGGAACATCAAAAGCTTGAGCGATTAAGCCCAAGCTGATGAAACTAAATAAAATAAAAAATCGAATCGACTTGATCAAAGTAGTTCAAATCTGCTTTAGAATTTCACTTCAGGAGCTTTTTCAACTTGAGCTTTTTCTTCAGGCGAAACATCCCACTGGGGCATTTTCGGGTGCTGATAAAGCATTGAATTTGTCCAGCTTGTTGGCGGAACAGTCACTAGATTGTTAAAGTTTCTGACGCTTTCAATATAGCGGTTACGTGCGACCGTTATACGATTTTCAGTACCTTCAAGTTGCGCTTGTAAATCGCGAAACTGTGTATCTGCTTTTAAATTCGGATAATTTTCGGCAATCGACATTAGTTTTCCTAAAGCCATTGATAAATCCCCCTGCGCACGGCGAAAACTTTCTAGCTTTTCCGGAGTCAAGGAAGATGCGTCAACCGTCAGCTGGGTCGCCTTAGCACGCGCTTCAGTCACACCTGTTAGCGTCCCCTGCTCGTGAGCTGCGTAACCTTTAACAGTATTCACTAAATTTGGAACTAAATCTGCTCTACGTTTATACTGATTTGAAATTTCGGCTAATGAAGCTTCAACATCATTTTTACTTGTTGGAATACTTTGCATACCGCACGAAGAAAGAAAAGCCATTGCTGCAATCAAAATTAAAACGGTTTTCATAAAACCTCCATCAGTTGAAGAGTCTAGCGAATAACTCGGTGACCCTCAATGATTACTATGCTACTTGTATGCCATGCAGCTTCGTTTCCAAGATTTTGATGATTTTATAGTCTTTGAAAAGGCCTATGGGCTTCGTACGCACCGAGTGTCAGATGGGCAATTTGGTTTAATCGAAGTTTTATCAGAAAAGATCAATCAGCCGCTTTTTGTGGTGCACCAACTTGATAAAGAAACTTCGGGTTTGATTCTTTTCGCAAAATCGAAAGAGTCGGCAAAACGATTTTCTGAGATTTTCGATAAACACGAAATCCAGACCACTTACTTTTTTATTACTGATCAAAAAAAGACTGAAACCTCATTCAAAGTACGAACGCACATTGAAAAACGTCAAAAATTTGTAGCCAACATCCCTGGGCGGCCACCGAACTCTGAAACTGATTTTCAATTTGTGCAAGAGCTTGGAAATTATTATTTATGGAAAGCAACTCCAAAAACGGAAGAACCGCACCAAATTCGTCTGCACGCTGAAGCCGCGCAGATTCCGATTATGGGTGATGCCGAACACAAGGGTTCGCCTTATTTTCGCTTGGCTTTGCACGCGCAGAAAATCGAATTCAAAATAAATGACAAAGACTATAGTTTTGAAAGCGAACTGCCGCCTTGTTTAAAAATGAATTCTTTGGCGGGCCTAGATGGCTTATTAGAAGAAAGCTTTCATAAACGCCATCAACTTTATAAAATTGATCCAACTGAATCTTACCGTTTGATGCATTTAGAATCTGATCTGATTAAGGCTGATGTTTTTGCTGATCATCTTTGGATTTACGATCAAACGAAAAATCAAATGACCGATGAAGATCGAGCCTCGATCGAAAAATTTGCAGCGAAGAATAATTTAAAATTGGTCGTTCGCCATATGCAAGACCGCGGACAAGGCGTCGGTAGTCTTGAAGACTCGAACGTAGAAAGTAGCTCTCAGCCCGGTTGGACTTCGCAGGAAGAGCGCGTTAATTATTTATTAAAGTTAGATTCCGGTTATTCGCCAGGTTTATTCCTCGATCAGCGCGAAAACCGAAAATGGATGCGCGATAATGCATTCGGAAAAACCGTTCTGGATTTATTTTCTTATACGGGTGGCTTTTCGCTGAATGCAGCCCTGGGACTGGGTAAAGAAGTTACAACGGTCGACGTCAGTGAAAAATTTGTCGATTGGAATAAAGAAAACTTTTTAGCCAACCATCTTGATCTTGAGAAATACGAATTTGCCGCGCAAGACGCGACCACTTTTCTAAAAGGGGCGATTAAAGCGGACCGCAAATGGGATATCATCGTTTGCGACCCGCCTGCGTTCAGTCGATCGAAAGAAGATGGCATTTGGAAGCTTGAAAATGATCTTTCGCAATTAGCCTATTTGATGTTTCAATGCCTTGAAGTGAAGGGTGAAATGCTGTTTACCTGCAATTTAGAAAGCCGAACTCGTGAAGAGGTCATGGAAATTTTCTTAAAAAAGTTACCCGAGAAGAAAATCGAAATCATTCGTATGCCGATGCTCAGTTTAGATTTTGAACTGACGGATGATTTAACAAATGTGATGAAGGGCTTTATCATCAAGCGTGTCTAACGTTCGATTTATAGCCTTACAAAAGAACCCTTAAAGATTTAATTTACTTTTTAAAATGCTTTCGGCCGAATCCATCGTACGCATTGTGTACATGGCTTTAAGAATGTCTTGTTGCTCGGGTGTAACATCAGCGTTGGTCCCGGTTTTTTGTCTACGGTCGGAAGAGATGTGATACAAACAAAGGGCTCCCGCTATCGAGATATTGAAACTTTGCACGAAACCTGGCATCGGAATAATCACTCGCTCGTCTGCGGCCGCTAGCATTTCAGCTGAAACTCCGTCTTTCTCATTCCCAAGCACAAGGGCCAGAGGCGTCGAGAAATCGATTTCATGCAGAGGCTTTGACGCTTCTAAACTTGTGACACAAATTCTAATTTTATTTTTTTTAAAATAGGCAATGGCCTCTGCGGATGATTTCCATTTTTTTGCTTCAACCCACTTGTCAGCACCTTGCGTGACCCGGTTGGCCTCTTTAAACTTCTCGAAAGTTTCTATAATGTGAAAATTTGCAAAACCCAAACCTTCTGCCGTGCGCATCACCGCACTAATATTACCGCGGTCGTAAACGCTTTCAAGTACCACTGAAATATCGAAACAGCGTTGCTTGACCACTTCGTCAATTTTTCGCTGCCGCCCTGATGTTAACAATGGAAATACATGCGTAATCACATCATTTGCCGAGACTGAAAATTTGCCATCAAAGAGTTCAATTTTCTGATTCAACGGAAACACTAGAAACCTAAGCGCGAAAGATCGCGAGTCATATTTTTCTGGTGAGCCTCTAAAGTTCCGCCACCGATTTCGAGTAATTTTGCATCCCGCCAAAGGCGCTCGACAACGTATTCTCCGACGTAACCATATCCGCCTAAAACTTGGATGGCACGATCAGCTACATTTTTTGCCATGGTCGTTGCCACGAGCTTTACACCGTCAGAATCTAAGCGGTTACCCTCTTTATTCAGATCCATTCTGCGTGCGGTATCGTAGACATACGTTTGGCAGGCTTTGAATTCGGCGTAAGATTCAGAGATATATTTTTGGATTTGTCCGTAAGAATTAAGCGGTTTTCCGAATGAAGTTCTTTCGGTGGCGTATTTGTTCATGATCTGAATTGATCTACGCGCAATACCTAAAGCCATGGCCGCGAGTCCGACTCGCTCAACTTCAAGATTTCGCATCATGTGATGAACAGAATCACCTTCGGCCCCCACCAAACGATTGGCCGGAACCGTGCAGTTTTCAAAAACGAGTTCGGCGGTATTTGAACCGCGCATTCCTAATTTATCAGTAATTTTTTGACCGACGTAAAAACCCGGATCACTTTTTTCAACGATAAAAGTAGAAAGTAAAGCTCGCCCGTTTTTTTCACCCGTTTTCGCGTAAAGCCAAACTAAGTCACAAGCCGTTTTATGATCATCGATTGAACCGTTTGTGATCCACATCTTTCGGCCGTTAATGACATATTGATCACCTTTTTTAACTGCCGATGTTTTCATTCCTAAAACGTCAGTTCCATAATCAGGTTCAGACATCGCCATTGAGCCAATCAAAGATCCATCGCTGAGTCCCGGAAGATATTTCTTTTTTTGCTCAGCCGACCCGTTGACCGCCAAATTATTTACCGCCAACAACGTATGCGCTAAATAAGCTAAGCAAAAACCCGGATCGCTTGCCGACAGCTCTTCGTGCGCAATCACAACGGCAACTGCATCAAGCCCCGAACCACCGAATTCTTCGGGAACGGTAATACCTAATAAACCCAGTTCACTTAGTTTTTTGAAAAGAGGTAAATTGAATTTTTCGCTTCGATCGTATTCATGTGCTTGCGGTTCAACTTCGGCTTCAACAAAAGATTTAACCATGTCACGTAATAATTTATGCTCGGGCGTTGGATTCAATAAATCAAAATTTTTCCAATCGGTCATTATGCATCCTTTACAGTTTCTGAAGAGGCTTGACTGTAACAGCATTGTTAGTTCAGATAAAGTTTTTTAAGACAGGACAATGCCTATGAATGCATCAATTTTAGCTGTCGGAACTGAGCTCACCACCGGTCAGATCATTAATAAAAATGCAGCAACACTTTCCGAGAAGCTGAAACCTTTTGGCGTGAAAACAAATATTCACCTGACCGTTCCCGATGATCGAAAAACAATTCTAGATTCATTGGCTTACTTAGAAACGCAATCAGAGATTTTATTTGTAACCGGAGGCCTGGGTCCCACATCAGATGACTTCACTCGGGAAGTCATCGCCGAATGGGCCGAATTAAAATTGCAATTTGATGAAAGTTCTTGGCAGCATATTAACGAGCGCTTGAGTGCACGCGGTTTTGCGGTACGTGATATTCAAAAGCAACAATGCTATTTTCCAGTTGGTGCAAAAATTTTAACGAACTCAGATGGGACTGCCCATGGATTTCAACTTTCGCTTCAACGCGGTGGAGCGCACAAAACAATATTTGTGCTACCCGGCCCGCCCCGGGAAATTGATCGCATTTGGAAAGATCATATTCACCAGTGGCTAGCTGAAAATACAAAAAATCTTCCGAAGTCTGTTACGAAAGCCTGGGACACGCTTGGTTTAGGCGAATCTGACGTTGCACTGTTGGTGGAAAAAGCACTTCCGGCCAAACCTACTTCTAGTTTTTTTGAAATCGGTTACCGTGTACACCTGCCGTATGTCGAAGTAAAAATGACTTTTCTAGAAAGCGAAGCAAACTTTTGGGAAAAATCAATTCAGCAAATTGATGAAGCCCTACGATCGATTACGGTCAGTCGTGATTTCACCGATGCAGCAGACCAAGTCGCTAGTGCAATCAAAAATATCGACTTCACTTTCTACGACTACGCTTCAGAGGGCTACTTACACTCACGTTTAAGCCCGTTTCTACGTGGATTAAAAAAATGGAGCTTTAAACAAAGCTATGGAAATGATATCACCGCTGATTTTTTTGAAAACGAAGATCAGTTCTTAGCGATTTTTCCTTATGAAGAAGATAAGTGCGTTGCAGTTTTCTCAATTAACGGTCATCGATTTTTAAAATATATCGAAGCACCGATGAAGTCGCCCTTAATGGCAGAACGGCGCAAGCAGTATTTTGCTGAAATGGCATTGGTCGAAGTTGTGAAAGGGTTAAGATAATGGATTACAAAATGCTTTTAATGGAAGGCATTGGCTGGCTATCAACCGCCTTGTTTCTATTTTCGATATTAGTTCCAAACCGAAAACATCTTCATCTACTGGGAATCTTCGCTGCAATTACGACGGGCGTCTACGCTTACTATCACGGCGCAACCGCCATTTGGGTCAAATGGCTGATCGCTTTTTTCTTTCATGGATATATGTTCTTAAAGAAAGATACGAATTTACAAGAAGCATCGGCGAACTAGTTGCACCAATTTTTTGGTGTAATCATTTCTTTCAACTCTCCTGCTCGCAGATAAAGAAAGTCATTATCGACTCCTAATTTTAGACGTTCGGCCCTTTGCGATCGTGGTGAGACCATTGCAATTTGCCCGTAGCCTTCTGAGTCTGTCATTAAAGAGCCGCTGGCATCTTTAAGTGTCCAATTAACCGTCCGTCTTGAAATCGGTCGTAAATCGGCCGCCGTTAGAATTTGCGAAATCGTACCTTCTGAGTCACGGCACTTGAGTTGAAAGTGGCTCACTACAAAAAATCTTTTCTGGCAATCGTTTGTACCAGAGAAACCATAGCCAACTTCGCACGTATTAAACATTCTTTCGCTATAGCCAAGCGTACTAAAGCTTCGATCTAATTTCAAAAATCGTTGTAACCCGTCGTAATCGATTGAAGGCCCTTCGGCAATCGGGGCCGCTACCTGGGGCGCAGCAGTTTTTGGAACCTTCCAAGTCTGATTGGCACGCGGCCTAACGGCCGGTCTGGTCTCGTCTTTTGGGGCAGAGGTACACGCAGTGAAGCCCAATAAAAAACCAGTTAAAATTATTCTTTTCATGAGGCACCTCTTATCCGCTTTCAGACTAACGATGCGCTCAAGCCTTGCCAAGTCCTGTTCAAAAAGCTTAGCATATGGACTGGTTTTTCTAAGAGCTTTTGTTCTTCAAAGAAACCAATGCTAGCAAAACTTTTCTGCGAGTTTTTAGATTCGTAGAGATAAACAATAAGGAGTTCTTCATGAACGATACGTCGTCGCACGCCTCGACTCAAAAACGGTCCATTGCTTTTCAAGCGGCTGTAAACGCCCCCATTCGAAAAATTGAAAAAGCAAAAGATGCATTCGGAAAAGAAGTACCGATCTCGGATTATTTTGGCTGTTTGACATTTGGTCTTGCTCAAATGCGCGAGAAACTTCCTAAAGATGCTTACGGGCATTTAATTAAAACTCTTGAGCAAGGAAAAAAACTTCCAAAAGAAACTGCCGAAGCCATCGCTTCGGCAGTTAAAGAATGGTCAGTCACGAAAGGCGTTACGCATTTCTGTCATTGGTTTCAACCGATGACAGGTTTAACCGCAGAAAAACACGACGCATTTATTTCAATCCAACATGCGAACCACTCTGAGTTACGGGTCATCGAAAGATTTACGGGTTCGCAATTGATTCAAGGTGAACCGGATGCATCTTCATTTCCTTCGGGCGGAATGCGTTCGACTTTTGAAGCGCGCGGTTATACGGCTTGGGATCCATCTTCACCTTTATTTATTATCGAAGAAGAAAACGGGAAAACTTTATGTATTCCGACGGTATTTTTTGGCTATCACGGTCAAGCGCTTGATAACAAAACTCCGTTATTAAGATCAATCGAAGCGGTATCATCTGAAGCCGTGCAATTTTTAAAATTAGTGGGCGATGTTGATGCCAAAAAAGTTCAGACAACTTTAGGTGCTGAGCAAGAATATTTTTTAGTTGATAAAAATTTTGCAGCCCTTCGCCCCGACTTGCTGATGACAGGTCGTACGCTACTAGGTGCTTCATCGGCCCGCGGTCAGCAGCTAGAAGATCATTACTTCGGATCAATCCCTTCGCGAATTAAATCATTCATGCAAGAAGCTGAATTTGAATTGTATCGCTTGGGTATTCCGGTTAAAACGCGCCATAACGAAGTGGCCCCTTCGCAATTCGAGTTAGCGCCCATCTTTGAAGATATGAACATCGCTTCAGACCATAACTTACTAACGATGGAAGTTTTAAAACGTGTTGCGCTTAAGCACGGAATGGTTTGTCTTCTTCACGAAAAGCCATTTGCCGGCGTCAACGGATCGGGTAAACATAACAACTGGTCCATGGCGAATGATAAGGGCGAAAACTTACTCGAGCCTGGGCACACACCTCATCAAAATTTACGTTTTCTGGCCTGCCTAGCGGTCGTCTTAAGAGCCGTCAGTAAAAATGCTGCCGCGATGCGAGCCGCAATCGCCAGTCCAGGAAATGACCACCGTTTAGGAGCGAACGAAGCACCGCCCGCGATTATCTCAGTTTTCTTAGGCAGCTTGTTAGAAAATATTTTAAATACAATCGAAGCCGGAAAAGTTTTGAAAGCGACGGAAGAGCAAATTATTGACCTTGGCGTTAGCCAAATTCCAAATATTTCAAAAGATTATACGGATCGAAACCGTACGAGCCCGTTTGCATTCACCGGAAATAAATTTGAATTTCGCGCAGTTGGTTCATCGCAAAACGTTGCCGTACCGATGTCGTTTTTAAATGCCGCGGTCGCGGCTTCATTTAACGAATGCGCCGAGCAGCTTAGGGATTTATTGAAAAAGAAAAAGCGTGATGAAGCCGTCATGGAACTCATTCGAATCGTCGTTAAAGAGACAAAATCGATTCGCTTCAGCGGTAACGGGTATTCTGATGAATGGAAAGCCGAAGCAAAAAAACGCGGCTTACCGATTTTAAATACGACGCCTGATGCGTTGGAAGTTTTAACGGATAAAAAAGCAACGCAGTTTTTGATCGATATGAAAGTTTTGTCGAAAGAAGAAATTGATTCTCGTTACCATATTGCGGTTGAACGCTACGTGAAAACTTTAGATATCGAACACACAAGCTTACTTGAATTAACCAGCACCTACATTATTCCAACCTTAGAGACGCAGATGACTTTACTTGGTGCAGCCAACGAAGCGATCAGTCTACCGGCGTTAAAAAAATCGCATAAGGCCCGCGTCGCTGAATTTGAACAAGTATTTTCAGACGTATTGAATCGCTTCGAAGCATTCAAAAACAAAGTCGAAAAATCTCGTAAAAATAACGATGAAAATAAGCGTATGTGGGAAATTATGGAAGACCTTCAGCCCGCCTCTTTTAAATTGCGGGATGCAGTTGATGCAGCTGAATTAATGGTTGCCGATGACTTGTGGCCATTACCCAAGTACCGCGAGATGCTACTTGCGCACAACCTTGCATAATAAAATTTAAATTCCACCTGGTGGATTTTTGAATACATTGATGCAACTTGATAAGTTTAAAGGGCGACCTTCAATAGAAGTTTGAATCTTTTGGTCGATCCCTTTAATTCTTGCGCCACCTGATGTAAAATAATGAACGTTGTCCAGTCCCGGAGTTCTTTTAATTAATTCTTCGGGATAAATCGTCATCTCGGTTGCAATCTTCACGGATTGTTCCCAGATTGATTTTTCTTGCTCGGTGACTTGATTGTTTTTCCAGTAGAAATCTTTTTTTCCTGATGGCGGGCACATCACGTGTTTTAGACTTGGATTGGCTTTATTGTTGATTTCACGTAACCACGTAGAAAACTGCGATGGTTCGGTAGCGGCCCGAGCACCCGTCAGCTTCGCTGAATCGTGCGGGCTGTCCAGGCGGATAAATAAACCATTATTTTTTCTTTCGGCATAAGTTTTACGGTTTAAAATAATTCGGGCGACCGCCATTGGGTACTGAAGTCCCTTTTTATAACAACCGGCCATCTCGGCATACAAAGTTCGCGCGACAGCATCAATTTCAATAATTTGCTGCGGAGTCGGATTTTTTGATTTCGCTGCGGCCGCTTTAACCGCTGGTAAAATCTTTTCATCATAAGTTAATTTTTCTTTAAAATTCAATTGCTCGTTAGGCTTTGTCATCAAACATTGACCAACTAACGGGAAAACTTCATCGAATTTTTTTTCAAGCGCAATTGCATAAGCTTCGGCTTGGCCGGTAATCTTTGAAATTTGCTGCTCGTTCGTTTTACCGGGAGTTTTAGGCGGGCAATCCGGATCTTTCTTCGCCGCAATCGAATCTTTTACTACTGGCTTTTTTTCATGCCGGTAAAGCGGTGCAAGTTCTTTCGCACTAAGGCTGTCCGCCGGCACCCAACCTTCTTTTTTGTTTGTTCGGCCTTCAATTGTTTCTTCGTATTGAACTTTGATATAAGCATCGTAACTTGGAAATAAATGCTCATCCATTGATTCAATGATTTCTATCTCGCCCATGGATTTAATCGGGAACTGTTTTTTCACCAGCCCTAAACTTTTACAATTAGATGCAAGCACACACGAAATCTCGTCGTGCCCGGGCTTTGAATAGAGTCCTACTTCAGAGCTAAGTTCTGTATTTAAAAAAAGCTCTTGCCCCTTTTTCTTTAAATCTTGAATGGTCGCTTCGTATTCACTGCGAAATTTAGCTTTATCAGCACCGGTCGGAGGTATTAATTCGACAGATTTTGCGTCGATGATTCCTTTATCTAACAGCAGTTGCCCCATTGGATCATCGTAGACTTGCAATTTTGTTTTTGCGGCTGGCTTTGCCTCGCCAGGCTTTATTTCAACCGTCTTTGAGCCAATCTTTTTTTCTTCAATAAAACTACCTAGCGCGTCTTGCGCCGGTGTATTGGTTGAAGCCAATAAAATGCCGAAAACTAAGATGAATCTCATTGATGTTTGCATACTGGTACTTCGGTCTTTTGCGGCAGAAATTCGAGCCAGCCCAGACCTTTTTCAACGAATAGAATGTATCAAGTTGATTCAATACTTCACTTAAGTAAAAAAAAGCCCCTGAAGGGGGCTTTTAAAATAAGTTTAATTCTTTCTCTGTTTTGACTAATTTGTTTCGAAAAATTCAAACGTTTGCTGAGGTACAATTTCAACAATTGACGAATTAACTGCCGTCGCGACCGGTGTCGACTGATCGCCATTTAAATTAAATAATTTTCCTTCTGCCGTTAAACCAAATACTTTTGATCCCGCTTTGTAAACGCGTTTGTACTTTTGATCTAACTTCGTTGCAGAAACTGAAAGCGCTGCTTTGCGATTTGGGCAACCTAATTCATAGATCTCGCCCGTTGACATTGCTAATAGCGCTGTCGTCGAGGCGCGATCGTAACCAGTTGGGTAAAGCAAATTAGCCGGGGTTAATCCCGCCGGGATCGCAATATTGCTCATCGAAGGCGATGTCGGATCAC
This sequence comes from Bdellovibrio sp., assembly GCA_043760925.1. Taxonomy (GTDB): domain Bacteria; phylum Bdellovibrionota; class Bdellovibrionia; order Bdellovibrionales; family Bdellovibrionaceae; genus Pseudobdellovibrio. Next base: position 14,787 of record JAYUOK010000060.1, read on the forward strand.
ACGAAAATAAAATGGTATCTTTGTAAACGCGCGCGTTCCACTGCGCACCCACGTGCATATCAACTAGCTTTGCTCTTTCAGCCGGAGTCTGCGCGTTGTACTCAGTCATCGCATCACTTGGAGATTGCGCTAATTCACCTTCTCCTCGTGCAAAAACATATTGAGCTTTTAAATTTTTATCATCTGGAATGATCAACATATGTTGGCTACGGCGAACAATGCGACCCGCAGCAGTGGCCTTACCAAGCTTTTGGACTACACCTGATTCAACATTCATCGAGTGAAAGTCTAAAGCTGACGTTAATATTAATAGATTATCCGCACGACTGATTCGTACCGTGTTTTCAAAAGCTTCATCCGCATAAATAACCGCGGCAGAACGAGAATACGCGCGAAGCGCCGGGTGTAAGTCAGTCGCATATTTTGCTAATTGCGCATAAGTCTCAACGGTAACCGCGTAGGATCCACCATCGCTGATGTTACGGTCGCAGGCTCCTTGTAAGCCTTTACGTGCACCTTTAGAACACATCATATGTGGGTAACCATCAATATGACGAGCTTCGTGCATAAACACGCTGGCTCTATCTAAGGAAGAAAACTGGTCTGTTAAAGCCATCGGGCAAGCAAACATTGTTTTGCCACCGAAAGCGTACACGTAAGCAACAACACCTTTAGGACACGAGCCGACGATTTCAACTTCATCGATACGTCCGATAAAATAATCGTACCAACTGCTTGCGAATTTCCCCGAGAACAATTCATCTTTGCTGTTTGGCATTGTTTGCGAAAATCCTGTTTTTCGCATGAACATGATCGACGAAAGTAAATTCGATACATGCGATCCATCGTAGCAATATTCTGATTTAGCTTGCTCTGCGAATTGCGGTAAATCTTTTGCGATCACCTTCATTTCAGCTTGTGAAATACAAGCTTCGGTTGCTGGTGAATTTGGAATCGTCACCTGTTCAGCTGTTACCGTGGCTGCGGCCAATGTGATTGCGATTGCGAAAAATAGTTTATTAACTGCGTTCATGAATCCCCCTCGTCTTCAATGGAAGACGAGACAATTCAAGCAATCATCGAAGATCGTTGCAACAAAATATCACTCAAATTTTAAGAGAAATTTAAAATTAACGCAGCTCTTTTAATTTACGCTCTATATAGCTACGTATTTCAGCAGATTCTGCTTCTACCAACAATAACCTAAGCTTATGCGCAGCTTCAGGAGCGGTTTTCGCGCTTTCAACCAGTGCATCAATCGCCATCATCCTAATAGCTAATTCTTGTGTTCTTTTTACTTCAGCAACTGAGTGCGGCGCAATCACCCCAAAATCTGGTAGTGCAGATTTTGCGATTTCAACTAAATTTGTTTGGCTTTCGGCATTGGTATTTAAAGTCAGAATATAAGAAGCTAGTATGCGCTCGTTCGCGTCTTCTTCTGGCGCAATTGCGATTTGCACAAGCTTTTTATTTTGAATTGCGGTCAACGAATTTGATAGCGCTTTCATTCGCACTTCTTTTTCTTCCGTATTCACAGAAGTACTATTCAAGCTTTTCGATTCAGTTTCGATCCAGTTTACAAATTCGTTTTCGTTCATCGCTTGAACCTGGCCGATTTGATCCAAAGGCTTTGAAGCATCTGCAGAAGCAGCCGTAATTGCAGGTGAATCCGCAGCTGGTTTGCCAATCACCGTAGCTAATGCCGCAGGAGACTCATCCAAAGCGGCTTCTAAAGCCGGATCTTTGGCATGATTCCAGAAGTAAAAAATACCGATGATAAAAATAAATCCAATCGCGGTGAATACTTTATTAATGTTTTCTTTTAGCTGGCGCATGCCGACGTTGTACCGCAATTTGTACAACGATAGCAACCTGATTCAAGAATTGTGTGGTGACCACATTCAGAGCAAAGCGGATAATTTAACTTCTGATCCATCAGACGATCGTCTTCGCCTTGCGAAGTTGATAAAGGCTGTACAAATTTGCTACCATCACGGTAAATCGCAACTGATTTTAAGCCCAGCTTCCATGCCAGTTGATAAGTCTGACTAATATCTTCAACGCTTGAGTGCGCCGGCAAATTAACCGTTTTAGAAATGGCTCCACTGATGAAAGGTTGAACGGCGGCCATCATTTTTAGATGGGCTTCTGGCGATAATGCGAAGTCTCCGGTCGCACAGGCAAATAAATGCCAATGATCTTTTTTTATTCCAGAATTTTTAACCGAATCAGATTTTAAAAGCTTCGCTTTGATTTGTTCAATGTCGGCTGGCGCATATTTTAATTTTTTAAGTACCGCTTCAACGGATTGGTTTACAATCTTAATGTGACCACCACCTGAAAGCTTCTTATTTTTGATGAGCGAAAAATCGGGTTCTATTCCGGTCGTATCACAGTCCATCACTAAGCCGATCGTGCCTGTTGGCGCAATCACCGTAGCTTGTGCATTTCGAAAACCATATTTGTTTCCCAATTTTAAAGTATTTCGCCAAATGTTTTCGGTTACCTCTTGGCAATTTGGCGGCAGCAGTTCCCACGAAATGTGACTGGCGGCCAATTGATGTTTTTTCATCACGGCTAACATCGTAGTTTTATTCTTTTTAAATCCAGCAAACGCTGAAACTTTTTGTGCCATCTCGGCACTTGTTTGATAGGCTACACCTGAAATAAGTGCGCTAATGAAACCGGCCCATGCGCGGCCTTCGTCTGAATCATAAGCTAACCCCATTCGCATCAACAATGATCCAAGGTTTGCAAAACCAAGTCCCAACGGTCGATAGTCATGCGAATTCTGTGCAATTTTTTCGGTCGGATAACTTGAATGGTCAACTAAACACTCTTGTGCAATAAATAAAGTTCTTGCGACGTGAAGAAGCTCTTCCACTTTAAATTTTTGCGATTCATCGAGAAACTGCACCAAATTAATTGAGGCTAGATTACAAGCCGAATCATCTAAAAACATATATTCAGAACAAGGATTACTGGCCCGAATCGAATCAGACTTCGCACATGTATGAAAACGATTAATCGTATCCTCAAACTGTAAACCCGGATCCGCACATTCCCATGCAGCCACACAAATTTTACGCCAAAGTTGATCAACCTGAATTTCTTTAAGCGTTTTATTTTTATGTCGAGATTTAAGGGCCCATTTAGAATCACTGTTTAAAGATTTCATAAAACGATCGGGCACACGAAGCGAGTTATTTGCATTCTGCCCCGAAACTGTTTTATAAGCTTCACCTTCAAGTTCTGACGAATAGCCCTTAGATACTAAAGCCAGGGCTTTTTTTTCTTCTTTCATTTTCCAATCGATAAATTCTTCAACTTCAGGGTGGTCTAAGTCTAAACACACCATCTTGGCGGCTCGGCGAGTGGTTCCACCGGATTTAATGGCCCCGGCGGCCTTATCTAAAACTTCCAAAAATGAAATCAGCCCTGAACTTTTTCCGCCGGTCGAGAGCTCTTCATATTTAGATCGTAGGGTTGAAAAATTAGTACCTGAACCTGAACCATATTTAAAAAGTTTGGCTTCGGTTTTGACTAGTTCAAAAATTGATTCGATTGAATCGTCAACGGACTGAATAAAACAAGCTGAACTTTGCGGCCGTAAGTACACATCCGATATTTTTTCGATTTTCTTCTTCTTTGAATTCCAAGCAAAGTGATCACTTTTAGACGATAGCCGGTACGCTTCCTTTAGCCCGACGTTGAACCAAACCGGAGAATTAAAAGCCCCGCGCTGAGAGTAAAGAATCCATTTTAATTCTTCCGTAAATAATTTAATTTCCCCAAGGCCAGAAAAAAGCCCGCTTTGGGTCGCCGCCGTTTGTAGACCGGCGCCGACTCTTTCAATTAAGGCTTCAATAGATGATTCTTTTTGAGCTGACTTACGAAAGTATTTACTGGCCGCGATATCAACTGCCGTTTGCGACCAACCGACCGGCGCTCTGATATTCTTTTTTTCATAATAAATTTCACCCTCAGCGCCTTTAATAACGGCATCAAGTTTTCGCCATTTAAAATAGGACTTAGCCTGATCATTTTTGTTTACGAAATGCGATTGAAAGAATAGCTTTTTTTGACTCGCCATAGGTTTTAGAATAATCTGCGCCCAAGAGGCAGTAAATGCAAAAACCGATTTACCTAGACTACAACGCAACAACCCCAACCGATCCACGCGTCGTGGACGCAATGTTACCTTATTTTCGCGAAGAGTTCGGTAATCCAGCGAACACTTTAAACCCTTACGGATGGGCCGCTGAAAACGCGGTCAAAAAAGCCACTGATCAAGTGGCTGAACTGATTCACTGTAGGCCACAAGATTTGACTTGGAATGCCGGCGCGACCGAAGGAAATAATAGCGCTATCTTTGGGCTGATTCGCCAGTTGAAAAAAGAAAACCCGAATGATCCGATTCACTTCATTACTTCGAACGCCGAGCACTGGAGTGTTTTAAATTCTTTTAAAGCCGCCGAGTTATTTGAGAAAGTAACTACAACTTATATTCCGGTGAACGCAGATGGTATCGTTACCGTTGACGAGTTAAAAAAACATATAAGACCTGAAACGAAACTAGTTAGTTTGATCTGGGTTAATAATGAAATCGGCTCGATCAACCCAGTTCAAGAATTATCGGCCTATTGCCAAAGCCAAAAAATATATTTTCATACCGACGCCACGCAAGCGGTTGGAAAAATCGATGTTAACTTATCAACCTCAAACATTCACTTTCTTACTTTCTCTGCCCACAAGGTTTATGGGCCCAAAGGCATAGGTGCGCTGTACACGCGCTCAGGCGTGATTATTGAGCCTTTCATTTTAGGCGGTGGGCAGCAGAACAACCGCAGGTCAGGCACGCTGAATGTACCGGCCATTGTTGGCGCGGGTATGGCGGCCGAGATTTGCAGAAAAGAAATGTCAGAAGATTCGATGCGGACCAAGAGCTTTTGCCGACTACTTTTTGAAACTTTGCAGAAATCATTACCCGAAATAAAATTAAACGGCCCCGACTTTTCAAATCGATCACCGATGAATTTAAGTTTAGTCATGCCCCAAGCTATTGATCTGGTTTTACCTGCGTTAAGCGGATTAGCGTTTAGCCAGGGTTCGGCCTGCCATACGAATGAAATCAGTAGCAGTCACGTCTTATCGGCCATCGGGCGAACGCCAACGGAAGCCAGTCGCACAATAAGACTTTCGATGGGACGCTGGACTAATGAGTCTGACGTGATCGAGGCAGCCCGTCTCATTTGTATTGCATTTCAGGGGCAAAATTATCTAAATTCCCCCCTTAACTAAAGCCGAAAAATTAGGTATACTAATCCTCATGATACAAATTAGCGAATCAGCCTCTAAAAAAATATTATCTTTAAAAAATGAAGACGGTAAACCTTCTGAAGCATTCTTACGCGTTGAAGTTAAAAAAGGCGGATGTTCAGGACTGTCATATAAAATGGATTTCGATACCAGCATGCGCGATGGCGATAAAGCATTCGAAGCATACGGAGAAAAAATCGTTGTCGATTCACAAAGTTTTTTATACCTCATCGGAATGGAGCTTGATTACTCGGGCGGCCTAAACGGTAAGGGTTTTGTTTTCAATAACCCAAACGCAACGAAAAATTGCGGCTGCGGCTCAAGTTTTAACGTTTAATCTTCTCCATACTATCAACTAGATATGCGACCTTGTGCTCCACTAGACGTCGTTTATTCCCCGATTTATACGTTCAACTTAAACTTATTCGACCTCAGCGGGTCAGCGTTTTGCTAACACTTCATTGAAGGAGTTTTTATGCAAAAACTAAATATCTTATTCTCGGCGGTGTGCTTATTGGCTTCTACCTCAGCTTCGGCAGAAATATTTGATTTTATCAAAACGAGCGAGCCGACCAACTTAACTTATATGTGTGAAAATAAAAGTGGTGTCATTGCGATCAGTCTAAAAGATAAAAAGGCATGGCAAATGGACTCGACTCAATCCCGAGAAGGTATCGAGATGCAGATCGTAGATTTACGACAGGCCAGGTGCGCACATACTTACGGAATGACTTTCGCAATGCCTGATTTACGTAATGAAAATGGTCTAGCTTCTTCATCAGGAGCAAGTTTAAATGGCTGCGGTACTTTAGGTCAGACGATTACTTTAACGGTTGAGAATCTTGGCGGCGAAGCAGAAAAATTTTCTTGCCGCATGGCTGATTAATTCTTTTTTGGATTATTCGATAAAATCATCGTGTCTTGCACGGCAGATAGTTCTTTAGTGTCCCGTTGTTTGAAACCTTTCACTTTTTTCTGAGTGTCGACTTTATTGATTTGTTCTGTCAGGTCGACCGTTACTGAGCCGAAGCATCTGACTTGGCACGCAAGTCTGCGGCCATCTAGATAATATCCCGTCCCAATTAAATTTAGTTCAGCCTTACCTGGTTCAGGTATTGAATTATCGCCTTCGGTAATGATAACCCGGCATTCTGCACAAGAAGCGATTCCGCCGCAGATTGATTTAATTTTAATTCCATTTTCAGTTGCGATTTTTAAAAGCGACTTCGATGGATCGACATCAACTTCAATATTCTGGGGCATAAATTTAATTTTCATGATTGAACCACTATCTTTATAAATTTTTTCTTACCGGCTTTGATAATTATTGAATCGCCCGCCTTCAGCTCAAGCTTCAATTTACTATCAGTCACCTTCTGTTGATCGATTTGCACTCCGCCGCCTGTAATCAGACGCGTAGCTTCACCATTGGAGGTCGTTAACCCAGTTTGGGTCATCAATTGAATAAGACCAATGCTTTGTGCCGAAGTTTTAAATTCTTCGATCACGTCCGGCATTCCTTTGTCAGAAAAAATGCGGTTGAATTCTTCGACGGCACCGCTAGCGGCGGCCTCCGAATGAAAGCGTGCGACCAAGGTTTTTGCTAATTGAACTTTTACATCACGTGGATGTTTCGCACCGCTTGCGACATCTTTTTTTAATTGCGCCAAATCTGCGGGCGTCATACTAGTTAATAATTCGTAATATCGATACATCAGTTCATCTGATACGCGCATCGTTTTACCAAACATATCTTTTGGCGACTCATTCACACCTATATAATTATCAAGCGACTTCGACATTTTATTAACGCCATCAAGACCTTCAAGAATGGGCATCGTTAAAATACATTGAGGCTCTTGCCCGTAGGAAGATTGTAAATCGCGACCGACTAATAAATTAAATTTTTGATCCGTGCCACCAAGTTCTAAATCAGTTTCAAGCGCCACTGAATCGTACCCTTGGCAAAGCGGATACATGAGTTCGTGTAATGAGATCGGAATATTCGCCTTGTAACGTTTGGTAAAATCGTCGCGCTCAAGCATTTGCGCCACGGTATATTTTGCCGAAAGCTTTATGAAATCGATGGAAGTTAATTTAAGTAACCACGATGAATTATAAACGATTTCAGTTTTCTCTGGATCGAGGATTTTAAAAATTTGCGAAGCGTAAGTCTTAGCGTTCTGTTCAATTTCTTCCCGAGTTAAAATCGGCCGCGTGGTATTTTTTCCAGACGGGTCGCCAATCAGCGCCGTAAAATCTCCGATTAGGAACTGCACATGGTGCCCAAGATCTTGCAAAGTTTTAAGTTTATTAATGACGACCGTATGCCCGATGTGAATATCGGGTCGGCTTGGATCGGCACCTAATTTAATTTTAAGAGGCTTTTTCTTTTCAAAACTTTTCTTCAACTTCTTTGTGAAATCAGCTTCACTGATAAAGTCGACGGCGCCGTGCTTTATCAGTTCTATCTGTTCACTTGGTTGTAAAAAGTTAAGTTGCGCCATCAATAATCCTAGCGTGCGATCTCGACCGAGCGAGTTTCACGCACGATCGTAACTTTCACTTGGCCCACGTGTGGTAATTCGCGTTCAATTTTTTTCACGATGTCACGTGCCAGCATCAAGCTTTGGTCATCTGTGACCCGAGAGCTTTCTACCAAAACGCGAACTTCGCGACCCGCTTGCACGGCCACTGACTTCAAAACCCCGTCGAAAGAATTAGAAATACTTTCTAAATCTTTTAAGCGGTTAATGAAATTATCCATTTGCTGGCGACGCGCCCCTGGTCTTGAATTTGATAAAATATTTGCGGCGTGCACGATCCAAGCTAAGGCTGAATTCGGCTTATCACCGTCATGATGCGCGCGAATGGCTTGGCAAATTTCTTCGCTTTCACCAAATTTTTTCGCTAAGTCAGCACCAACGCTTGCGTAATTTCCTTCGAAAGTATGATCGGCAGCTAAACCAATGTTATGTAACAAACCCGCGCGTTTTGCGATTTTTACATTCATACCAATTTCTGCGGCTAATAGCCCAGAGATGTGAGCCACTTCAAGCGCGCTGTTTAACGCGTTTTGCGCATGCGTGCTTCGGTATTTTAAACTTCCGATCATTTTTACTAATTCAGTATGTAAATGCGTAATCCCAAGTTCAAGCACGACTTTGTCGCCTTCTTCTTTCATTGATTTCGCTAATTCAATTTTTTGCTTTTCCACAACTTCTTCAATACGCGCTGGATGCACTCGCCCGTCTTCCATTAATTTATCAACCGTACGGCGAGCTAATTCACGACGAATTGGATCAAAGCCCGAAATGACGATCGTTTCTGGAGTATCATCAACAATCAAATCGACGCCGCATAATGCTTCAAGCGTACGGATATTACGACCTTCACGACCGATAATCTTACCCTTCATTTCATCTGAAGTAAGGCTCATAACCGAAACAGTCCGCTCAGACGTAAATTCAGAAGCAAAACGTGCTAAGGCGCGGGCAAGAATATTTCTTGAACGGCGATCGGCTTCTTTCATCGTTTCGTCTTCGATTTCAGAAATACGCTTACTAGCTTCTAACTTAGCCGTTTCTTCTAAGACTTGAAACAATTCACGTTTCGCTTGGTCTTGCGACATCTGCGCTACGTTTTCTAACTTCTTTTGTAAGAAATTAGTTTGTTCAACGTTGGCACGCTCGACTTCTTTCAAGCGGTTTTCAGAAACAACAATTTTTTCTTCACGATCTTTTAATTGATTCATGAATTTATCGTTCTCTTCAATACGGTGCTTAAATTGATCTTCAACTTCTTTAAGTCTTCGTTCAAGCTGCGATTCTTTATTTTTTAATTGCGACTTCTGTTTATTGATATCGGCTTCAACGTTTTTACGCGCTTTCATCTCGAAATCTTTAGCCTTCGTATCAGAATCTTTTTTGATTTTAAGCGCTTCAGACTTCGACTTATTTAAAATGCGATCGGCTTCATCTTTGGCCGACTTCTTAGTGTTTTGATCTTGAATCCGCTTCACGGCGAAAACTAGAAATGCGCCCACTAAAAATCCTACTAGAACGAAAATTAACTCCACTTGACTGCTCCTTTTAACTGAACTTCAGAACTCTGTGTTTGATAGACTGACATCTCGGTTACGACGTAATCACTGCGAATATCATGCGCTTCATGTGGTAACTCTTCACATAAAGCCAATTCAAAACAAACCCCCACTTTTTTACCTTGATACTGTTCAAGCGTTCGGTCGTAAAATCCACCGCCACGGCCTAAGCGATGCCCTTGCTGATCAAATGCAATGGCCGGCAGCACAACCCCTTGGACGTCGTTGAGTGAAACCGAAGTTCCATCGACAGGTTCGCGCACCCCTAAGCTAGAAGTAGCGAGCGATTGCCCGTTTGTTTTAAATTTTAGAATTTTTTCTTGAACGACCGGAAAGCACCATTCAATATTTTTTGAAACATCTGCCCAGTCGATAGAAGGCTCGTCGGAAAGATTTAAAAATCCGGCCCAATTTCCATTTTCATTTTTTAACAGATTTTGTAGTTTGGATTGAATAGCTAAAGACTTCTGAAGTTTTTCTTCAGCGCTCAGCAATTTAATTTCATTTAAAATACGAGAACGAGTCTCAGTTTTCAAAGCCTACCCCAAAATGATGAGAAGAATTTAATTCCAGTTCACTTTGTTCGATTTGGCATTTTCTAGATCTTGGGAAAGCTTCAGGGCCTTGGCTTCAAGTTTATTCAGCTCGGCTTGCGCACGTCTTTTAAGAAGAATCATTTCTTCTGCAATATTTAACGCAGCTAACACGGCGGCATTTTGAAACGAAGAATTTTTAGTAACACCTAATGCTTCAGTCACTTTTTTGTTCACGAATTCAACCAGCTCATTCACTGTGTTTTCATCATGCGAGGTTCTAATTTTATAAGAAACTCCGGCAATCTTAAAATGAAATAATTTTTTTAGGTTCGCTTTTTGAGATTCTGCCATGCCGTCTCTGTTAATTTCCTTTAATTTCTTTTGATCTAAAATATCCAAAGTAAACAAATACTTACACCATTAAGTATGGGTGACCTTCGGGCCCTGAGGCAAGTCTATTTTGACCCTCGGCATGAACAAACATCACCGCGCTCTTGCTTCACACATTCAAGTGACTTTTTCTGATCCCAAATTTTATATTCTAAAGCGGTGATTTCCTTATTCAGTCGAGTGATCAGTAGAATTCTTTGCCCTTGGCGAAGCTCTTTGGTGATGGTCCAATCGGACTGAAGTTTTGCATGAATAAGTAGCTCGCTGAGGGTTGCTTCGATAGTGGGCTTTTTTTGACGCATTCCGCTATCTAGAGGACTTAGAATCTCATTGTCCGAGACCTTGTAAAGCGTCCACTTATCTTCGCCAAATTTTAATTTTTTCAGTTGCTCGTCTTCTTTGAAGACTGTTTCGCGCTCAAGTAAAGTTGCAGAGCTTAACTGATACTTGCGATCAAGAACGTCGTAAACCTGGCTTAGCTTGTTCAATTTCTCGGTCGAAAATTCTTCAGCAAAGCATTCATTCAAAACTTTTTTAAAAGTGGAGGTTTTATTTTTTTTTGGCGCGGCCAAAATAAATGGAGTTAAAAGCAATGATCCGCAAAATAAAGTAAGTAATAAAAAATATTTATTCAAAATTCGCCTATCCTAAAATTGAATCAACGTACTCATTATAATCAAATGATTTCAAATCACCAATTTTTTCGCCGATACCGACTAATTTAATTGGCAATTGAAGTTGATCCACAACTCCAAGGGCCACGCCGCCCTTAGCCGTCCCGTCCATTTTTGTTAATACCACGCCCGTTAATGTCAGCGCTTGATGAAATTCTTTAGCTTGCAACAATGCGTTCTGGCCTGAGTTCGCATCAAGAACAATCCAAGTATCGTGCGGAGCTTCTGGCATTACTTTCGCCATAACGCGCTTTACTTTTTTTAGTTCTTCCATCAGATGACCCTGGGTGTGCAGGCGCCCGGCGGTATCTAAAATAACATAGTCATAATTTTGCGATTTAGCTTTGGTGATTGCATCAAACGCGACGGCACTTGGATCTTTGGTATTTTCTGGCCAGTAAATTTCAACTTCACCTCCCTCCATGCGACCTAAGGTATCGTGATTTTGCGCACGCTCAGTCCATGCTTTTAATTGACCGCCCGCTGCCGCACGAAAAGTATCTCCGGCCGCAACTAAGACGCGCTTTCCTTGCGATGCTAACTGCGCCGTCATCTTACCGATTGAAGTGGTTTTGCCCGCACCGTTGACTCCGACGACCATCAATACCGTAGGGCCTGCCGTTTGACTTAATAATTCAGATACACTTTTATTGCGATTATTTTCAGGATGGTGGGGCTTTAAAATATCGACCATCTGGGTTTTAAGTGCGCCCTTCACCGTATCGATGTTTGCAATTTCTTTCGAAGATAAATCTTGTTCAATCACATCTAAAAATTTTTGTACAGTGATTGGGCCTAAATCGCTGGTATAAAGAACCTCTTCAATTTGTTCGAGTACAATTTTTTTGTCTTCGTTTGAAAAAGCTTTCTTAATCCGTCCAAAAAAACTTTCTTCGGTTTTCTTAAGGGCTTGTTTTAAATTTGTTTCAGGTTCGCTAGGAACTTCTTTTAAAAAAGTTGGCGTAGCCGTATCAGGTTTTTTGAGCGGAACTAGTTCAGGTTCAGAACTTTGTCTTAAACTCGGTCCACGGTCCGGGATAATTGGTTCAGGGCGCGCGCCCATTGGTTCAATTCGCTCGGTCTCGGTTGGCTTTCTCTTCTTTTTTAACTGCGATAGAGCAATGACGCCGATGATGGTGAATAATAAAACGCCGATGAATATTAATAGATACAGTAATTGATCTGAATGAGCGGCCGACATGATGGCTCCTTAGTCTTGAACTAGCTTTAGTCTTTTACTTTTTTTAAGTCGTGAATCCCGTAAGCACAGTGGCGACATTTATTTGTACAGCAGTAACCGCGTTGCTTTAAGTAAAACTCGGTTAAAACCTGAAGCCCTGTCTCAGGGTCAATATATGTGTACTCTTGATTTTCGCAAGCTTTTTGATGAGCTTCTAGAATGGCAAGCTTAAAAGAATCAGAGTCGGAAATTTTTCCCGCCCCTGATTTTGATTCCTGATCTGACATAAATTCAATCTATCGAATATCGGCTAAGCTGACAGATACCATTGTCGACACGCCACGCTCTTGCATTGTCACACCGTAAAGTTTTTGAGCAACTTCCATCGTGTGTTTATTATGCGTCACAACGATAATTTGCGAACGCTTTGCCATTTCTTTAACTAAATCGTTAAATCGGAAAACGTTGGCATCATCAAGTGGAGCATCAACCTCATCTAGTAAGCAATACGGAGACGGCTTCACTAGGAAGATCGAAAATACAAGCGCAACCGCCGTCAGGGCTTTTTCTCCACCCGACATCAATGTCACGTTTTGCATTTTCTTACCCGGAGGTTTTGCGATGATTTCAATTCCCATTTCGCCCTTATCATTATCTTCGATCAGCTGAAGCATCGCTTCACCGCCGCCGAATAGAACCGGGAATACTTTTTGGAATCGCTCATTCACAAGATCAAAAGTTTCTTTAAATCGCTTTGAACAAATTTTATTAATTCGATCGATCACACGGCGAAGTTGTTCTTTCGCTTCGGTCAAATCCGCATGTTGCTGAGTCAAGAAGCTGTAACGCTCTTGAGTTTCAGAGTATTCGTTGATCGCTGATAAATTAACTTCACCAATTTTTGCTAATTTATCACGTAGGTCTTTTAACTCGGTGTCGGCTTCTTCTGGGTTTCCTTCACGGTCGACATATTTAGAAACAACATCCGGTAAGATCAACATATACTTTTCGCGCACTTGATCGATCAGGTATTGTTCTTTCATTTTGGCTTGCTCAAGTTTTAATTGAGCATCGTTCATGCGAGCTAAACGTTCGTTACGTTCTCGTTGCGAGCTGATCACTTTGTCTTCAAGATCACGAATGTGCGTGGTCTCGATTTCAAATTGATTTTTGAAGTGCGACATTTCAGTACGCTTCGTTTCAACTTCTGAAAGCATTCGTTCGAAATCGATTTTAGCTTGTTCAAGTGCGTACTGACCGTCGGTCATTTGCGAATTATAACCTTCAGCTTCTTCCGACATTCTTGAAAGTTGGTTTTCTAAATCAGAAACTTGCTTCTGCACCATTTCTAATTGACGAGTGACACCCGTGTATTCTTGCGTTTTAGAAGCCGCACGAACCTGTAAATCCATCACTTCAGATTGCTGCGCTTCAAAGCCGTCTTTCATTTCGTTGTATTCATTCATTAATGAATCAACCGAAGTTTCAAGTTCTAGCTTTTGGGTACGAACCGCGACTAACTTTTCAGACATGTCGTCAATTTTTTGCACCAATTGCTCAAGCTGTTCTGATAACCGACGAACTTCTTTTTCTTGGCGCTCAACCGTGACTTGCGCTTGCGAGAATTCGTTTTCGGCGCGTTCTAAATCTTTTTTAAATTCGGCGACTTTGATTTCTTGCTCAAGGCGGCGTTTTTGGGCGCCTTCGAAATCATTTACGACGTTGGCTAACTGCTCTTCTACTTTTTTTAGCGATGCTGAAGCAAGGGCTAATTTACCTGCCCATTCGCTTTTCTTATCTGATAGTTCTTTAATTTCACGGCGACGTTTTAAAACGCCCGATTCTGCTGAATCTTTTGAACCACCCGTTAAAACTCCTTCAGGTGAAAGTGTATCACCGTCTTGAGTGACGAATGTCCAACCCGAATAATTCGGACGTAATCTTAACGCCGTACGGATTGAATCAACAACCGCGACGCCGTCTAAGATTTCAGACACTTTTGTCGAATAAATATCATTTGAACGAACGATGTTTTTTAATAAATCAACAACACCGCTTTCAGACTGCGGATTTCCCTGTAACGGCTTTGAATAACCTTCATTATTTGAATAGAAACTTGAACGACCTGAATTTTGCGCCTTTAAATGATCAACGGCTTCAATGGCTTGCTCTGGTTTCTGTGATAAAAGCATCTGTAACTTTGTTCCAAGCGCTGCTTCCATCGCAATTTCATAATCAGCCGGAACTTCTATGACTTCAGATACAGGTTTAAAAGATTCGCTAACCGAACCATCAGCGTGCTGTTCAGCGCTTTTTGCTTTGCTCCAAAGCATGACTTGCTTTACGCCCTCTTCAAATCCTTCAAAGTTAGCTGCTAAATTTTCTAAACCGTAAAGTCTAGAGGCGGTCTCGTTTAAATTGTCTTTAAACTGCTGAACTTCAACTTGTTTTTGCTGAAGTTGCTCCGAAAGAATTTTTTTGTTGGCTTCGAATGAATCGGCGTCGCTTGAAAGATCAATTTGCATTTGGCGTTCTTGATCTAAACCCGTCGTCACTTTACGTCGGCGAGTTTCAAATTCGTGCAATTTTTCGCGAAGTTCATTCAGCGTAATTTCTTCTTCAGAAATATTCGCTTCAATTTCAGTGCGGCGATTTGTGAATGAATTTACTTGCGCATCTAACGCCGATTCACTTTGCCCTAAAGCAATTTGTTCGCGGCGTTTTACGGTTAGTTCGTCATCGATTAAACTGTAGCGGGTCTGCGCTGAAGTGAAGGCCTCAGACTTTTCTGCCGATTCAGTCGTTAACGATTCAGACTCTGTTTTTAATTCTTCCGAAGAAGTGGTTAGTTCATTTAAATCGCGCGCCAATAATTCATGACGGGCTTTTTGTTCGTTTAAAATACTGCCGGTCATTTGTTCATTACGCTTCGCTTGCTCTAATTGAAAGCGAAGCTCTTGAATTTCCATTTCTTTTTTCTGCACGGCTGCCTGAAAAGTATAGAAATCTTGCTGTTTGTTCTCGACCGCTTTTTCTTGCTCGAGGATTGTTAATTTTAAAGTCTCAAGATCGGCCTGCATCTGCGCAAGATTTGCTTCGCTGCCCACTTCCGTTGACTGGGCTTCGTCGAAAATTCTTTGCGCTTCATCGGCCGCCGTTTTCAAATTCACGTACTGGGCTGACGACAGCCATAATTCAAGATCTTCAATTTGATTCTTAATATTTCGGTAGCGTTCGGCACGCTGGGCTTGCCGCTGCAAAGAATCGATCTGGCGTTTTAATTCGCCAATGATATCTTGTAAACGCACTAAGTTTTGATCGGTTGAAATTAATTTTCTTTGTGATTCTTTTTTACGGGCTTTGAATTTCGTAATTCCGGCCGCTTCCTCAATCAACATGCGTCGGTCTTCAGGCTTTGCAGTAATGATCTTACCAATCATACCTTGCGCGATAATCGAGAAACCTTTGCTACCGGCACCAGTATCCATAAAGATCTCTTGAACGTCTTTTAAACGCGCAACTTCTTTATTAATAAAATATTCGCCTTCGCCATTTCGGTGAAGCTTACGAGTCACCATAATTTCTGAATGTCTTAAATATTTAGCCGGAAACGGGCCGCCATCATTTTCTAAAGTTAATGAAACTTCACACATTCCGTGCGGGGCATAACCTTCAGAACCCGCAAAGATCACATCCGTCATCGCCGAAGCGCGCAGATCTTTCGCCGATTGATCTCCCATCACCCACATCAATGCATCAACGATATTTGATTTTCCGCAACCATTCGGTCCAACAACTCCGGTAATGCCGGCATCAAATTGAATGACGGTGCGGTCTTTAAAAGATTTGAAACCAATCAGTTCTAATTTTTTAATTCTCAAAGCAATTCCCCTGTCTAACTAAGTAGTTAGCTGAATGACTTAAAGCCTCGACTTCTGTCGCGCGACTTAAGGCTGTGCATGTCATTTATTCTAGGGGTGGGTTTGAGCATGTCAATAAAACTAAGCTTAAAAAAGTGATCTTTTTTTAGGCTTGCTGCGTTTATGCATCCATTAAGGCAACAAACGAAAGATTAATACTCAAACCAATCTAAATTCAAACAGCGCACGGCTTCGCTGTCGGAAGGGCCGCTAATTGCTACAATTTGCTCGATGAGACCTGGTAAAAGTAATCGAATCTTTTCGGCCGCTTCTTTTGATAAAGCCATGGGCTGAGTAAAAAAAAGATCTTCGTCTCTGCGAAGCTCCATCGAATGGAAACCTTTAATTCGCCAATTCTGATGATGCTTAATTACGAACGGAGAATCTTTACCAATATGGGTTCGGTACGAACCGTAAGTTAATTTATTACCCACAATCGCGCACAGATTTTTTTCAACAAGGAAGTTCACCGCTTGATTAACGATTCCTAAGGGTAAGTTCAGTCGTTCACTAATCGTTTTTGCATTCACCATTTCTGGAAGCGCACTTAGTATTCTGATACCAGAGTACATCCAGCTTGAGTAAAACTGCATTTTTTCTTCATCTGTTAGTTGCCGATCGCTTTTCAGTCTATTCTGCAATTGCGCACCGGCTTGTTGCTCGCGATCAAGTCGCTTTTCTAGAATTGTCTTGAGCTTGAAACCGCCCGCCCGTTGGTGTTCGACTAACAGCAAAAAATATTCGGCTTCTTTTTCGTTTAGGCCTAAGTAATCTGTTATCGTGGCAGCGATTTCTAAACTAAAATGTTTTTCTGCTTTAAGAACTTGGCTTAATAATGTTGTCGATACACTGAGGTAAGTCGCTATCTTTCTGATTTGGCCACGACCACCTTTGGGTTGCTCTTTAATCCACCCAGCGATGAACTGCTTATAGTCGCGGTATTCGAATACATTCATGTGTTTATAGTAACTTAGCTAAGATTTGGTAACCAAATGGTTATCAAACTACGTTAATCATTACTAAGTAAATCTAGTTTAAAGTCTAGGCACACCTTATAAGTGATTCAACAAAACAATAACCGAGGCAATGCCTCAAACAACCAAGAGGCATTGCCTCTATGAAAGAAGATACTATGAAAAAAACTGCGATGATCTTAGCGACAATTTTACTTTCAACTTTTGCACAAGCGGCGGATCTTTACTGCGGAGCGAATATAGAAAAAGAACCAGGCTCAAACGTTTTTAATAAACTCGTTTTCTGGGAGAAAATGAACGTAACGAAGTCGTTCACAAATTTTCTTTTAGCTGATGGAACTTTAATTAAAAATACAGACCTGACCCCTGAAATCTTAAATAAAATTCCGGATGGCACGTTAGCTTTAGGAGTTTCATTTACTGAAGGAAGACCAAATCTGTTTTTAGCAAAAGTAAAAAGATCAAATACCAATGAAATCAAATTTATTGATACGGCGATTGCAAGCACCTTGAGTGGCCATGAACCATTTTTAATGGCGAACGGTGCTTCGATTGTATGTAAACAATTACCAACACAGCAATAGCAATTTTAGAATTACAGAGGCAAACATATATGAAAAAACTTTTATTGGCCTTCACCCTTTTGCTGAGTTCAACCGGTTTCTCTTTTCAAGAAAAAGACATTAACATACACGCGGGAGCCGGAATTTTCGGCTCGCGTGGATTAGTCGGAGTTTCAGCGGAAAGATTTTACACTGGTAACCACGCTCTATCTGTCGGTTTTGGCGCTGACATTATTGGTATGACATCTACTTTAGGATACAAATATTTCGGCGAAAGAATGAATACCGGAAATACAGTTTGGGACAAATGTCTTTTCATTTTCGATTGCAGTGCTCACCCTTACATTGGCGGAAGTCTCCAGTACGCGGGCGGCACCACCGCAACGATCACCAGTCAGTCGATTCAGCGAAGGTATGAGATCGACCCAAAATATTTCGGCCTGATCAATGTGGGCGTGCGCGATGTTTATTCGAATAACATCACGGTTGATTTCGAAGTGTCGTATCGAAGCATTATTTCAGGCGGTCGCTCACGCCAAGTCAGCGGACCTTCTGAAGACGATCGAAGATTCTTAGAAATGGGATTTCGCGATCTCGGTGTTAACGTAGGAATCGGCTATTTGTTCTGAGAATTTAGTCGTGTTTTTTGCAAAGAGATAATGAAGGATGATGAAAATGAATAAGTTGTTTTTAACCATTTTAGCCCTGGTGTTTTTATCCTCTTGTCAAAAAGATGGACAAGGCTCACCGCAGCCCCTACCGGTGCAGCAAAATCGCGTTGCCGGCCCAAGTGATGGCGGCGGGGGCGATACTTGCAATGGTCGAATGATTGAAAGCTACAAAATCGATATTACCCAATTGGAAGAATACAAAGAGTTCATCCAACCGATTATGATCAGAACGACCACTGGGCAAAATGATCAAGCGAAGCAAATGCCGATCATCCAATTAAAAAGCTGGTATTTAATTGATTGTAAACTTGAAGACATTCCTAAAGATCGTAAAGGCCTTTACTTAGAGACCTATCAAACGGCGATTCAGACAACGCGAGAAATATACATTGATGCAAGCTCTTATAACAAGATGGCAAAAGAAGAAAAAGCTAAACTCTTGATGCATGAAATGATCATGAGCCTCTATCTTTTAAAGTACACAACCTTATCTGAAATCTGTAAAATTTCTGGCTCATGCACGGGTGATATCGAAAAGATTAGCGATTGGAAAATGTTTCGTCCGAAACCTTACGTGCCTCTTAACAGTGAAGATCATCAAAAAATTAGAAATGTGACCGCCTGGCTTTGGTCGAACAAACAAACTCTTGATCGAACGCAATTAAATAAAGTCATGCACCTAAACGATTTTGATACAAGATTCAATCTATTCGATCTTGAGAGTAGTACAAACGATAGCAAAGAAGTAGAAGTTGATATCAAGGTCATCGTTCGAATGCTCAAAGAAATTCAGTGGACGAACGCCTTACCTCAGTTTTGCAACTTTGATCCGGTGACGAACATCAGTTTGTCTACGTGTCAGTCTTCCGTGCAAGTTGAGTTTAAAGATGTTGAAGTTCAGCCCAATTTTAAAATTAAAAACCTTTCTTTAAAATTAAAGATTGTACGTAGTTCCGATAAAAAAGAGATTTCGCAAGAATTTCTTTACCCCATTGTCAACGACATGCAAAAAGTAAAACTTTACATCAATAAAGTTGGGAACATTCTTAATGGATCTACTTTTGGAATGATGGCGAACTGGCCTGGATCTGTCGGAGTTGAAATAAAAGAAGGCCTCAAATCGCAAATGTTACTTTTTATGCTTAATGTGAATAATCCGGACTTACCAGAAATCTATCAAGTGATGCTTCAATCCAGCATATGGTATGCATTTGAAACGGAGCTTTCTAAGGTTGATGGACTTAACTATAAAACAACTTGGGGCTACAGTTCATTAATTCCTGAAGAATCTGAAAATTTATTTATGGAAAATGAATTGCCATTTAAATTTGGTTTCTCAAACAAAAGCAAACAATTTATAAAAATGGAACTTGTTCCTTAAAACAAAAAAGGCCTTCCGATCCGGAAAGCCTTCTCATTTCTATCTGCAGCAGCATTAAATACTTTTTATCGAACACCTAATTTTTTAAGATCAACGTCGACTTCTTTTAACTGAACTGAATCTGCAGTAATCGTCAACTTCGCTGAAGACAATCCGCCTTTTAAATAAATCATCTTCTCGGTCGTAGCTAATTCAATTACGCCGCGGACATTATTATTATCGCAACGATAAATCATAATTTCTTGCGCCTTAACACTGAACTGCCCTTCGCAAGCCGTTGCAAACGAAGTCTTACCGTCGTCTAAGCTAATATTAACTTGTAAGTTTCCAAGAGCACCCTTAGCTAATTTAATATCCACCGCGCCAGTTAGCACGCTTGTTTGTGAAGTATAAAAGTGGCGACCTAGAATATCCGCATCTTCCAGTAAAATAGCTTGGCTGATGCTTGATGATAAAACGGCAAAAAGTACGATGAACTTTTTCATAAATTCTCCTTAATTTGGGTTTCTAAACTTGAACAAGGAGAATTATTGCAATCGCAAGCCCTGCTTATAACGATTACAAACGTTTTTAAATTTAGAACTGTCTAAAAATTTGCTATTATGCCGTTTTACTTCTTTAAACTGGCCCGAGCCGCCGCTAAGCGCGCAATCGGTACCCGAAATGGCGAACAACTGACGTAATCTAAATTAACTCGGTCGAAAAATTCGATCGAATCGGGATCGCCGCCGTGCTCTCCGCAAACGCCGACTTTTAAATTTCCCTTGGTTTGTCGCCCAAGATCAATCCCCGTCTTCACCAAAGTTCCAACGCCCACTTGATCGATACTAACGAATGGATCTTTCGCAAAAATTCCTTGAGTAACGTAAGTTCCCAAAAATCGACTTGAATCATCACGAGATAGTCCAAGGGTTGTCTGCGTAAGGTCATTCGTACCGAAACTAAAAAAGTCTGCGTGGTGTGCGATCTCGTGTGCGGTAACGGCTGCACGAGGAAGCTCGATCATTGTTCCGACTTGGTAATCGAACTTAACGGCTTTTTCTTTTTGGACTTTTTCAACGACTTCGATTGTTTGTGCGCGCAAAATTTCTAATTCTTTTGCCGTGCTAACTAAAGGAATCATAATTTCAGGAACAAGCTGCATGCCCTCTTTCACCAACTGAGCAGCCGCTTCGGCAATGGCACGAACTTGCATCTGGTAAATTTCTGGGAATGTAATCGCTAAGCGACAACCGCGGTGACCAAGCATCGGGTTAAATTCGTGCAAACTTTGAATTTTACTTTTTAAACGGTTTTCGTCGTAATTAATTCGCTTCGCTAGTTCCTTAATTTCTTCATCACCGTGCGGGACGAATTCATGTAATGGCGGATCTAATAAACGAATCGTGACCGGATACCCTTCCATAATTTTAAATAATTGATAGAAGTCATCTCGCTGCATCGGTAATAATTTTGCTAATGCTTTTTCCCGCTCGGGTCTGGTGTCAGAAATAATCATCTCGCGAACGGCGTCGATTCGATCGCTGCCGAAAAACATATGTTCAGTTCGACAAAGTCCAATTCCTTCGGCACCAAAATCACGTGCGGTTTGTGCGTCTTTTGGTGTATCGGCATTCGCGCGCACTTTCATGCGACGAACTTTATCGGCCATCGTCATCAAACGGTGAAATGTGCCATCTAATTTTGGCTCAATCGTTTTTACTTCACCTAGAATCACTTCACCCGTGCTTCCGTCTAAAGTAATGATGTCGCCTTTTTTAATGACGTAACCTTTGGCTTTAAAAGTTTCAGTGTGATAGTTCACTTCGATTTCGGCGCAACCGGCAACGCAACACTTCCCCATTCCGCGGGCCACAACGGCCGCGTGTGAAGTCATGCCGCCACGTGAAGTCAGAATACCTTGGGCCGCGATCATGCCCACAATGTCTTCCGGAGAAGTTTCAACACGAACTAAAATCACTTTATGACCTTTTTCTTTCATGACGACAGCGTCTTCCGGCGTGAAGACAACCATGCCGCATACACCACCCGGACTGGCCGGTAAACCGCGCGCCAGTTCAGTTTTTTTCGCGTTCGGATCTAAAGTAGGATGTAATAATTGATCAAGGGAAGCCGGGTCAACACGAAGAATCGCTTCTTTTTCGGTGATCAACTTTTCATCGATCATATCGCAAGCGATTTGTAGCGAAGCTTTTGCGGTGCGCTTTCCGTTTCTTGTTTGCAACATCCACAATTTATTTTTTTCAATTGTGAATTCGATATCTTGCATGTCTTTAAAATAAGTTTCTAACTTTTGATAAATCACTTCCAAGTCTTTGTAAGCCGCAGGCATAATTTCGCTGAGTAAATGAATCGGCTGCGGAGTACGAATTCCCGCTACAACGTCTTCGCCTTGCGCGTTGATTAAGAATTCTCCGTAGAATTTTTTCTCGCCGGTGCTTGGGTTTCTTGTAAACGCAACGCCCGTAGCTGAATCATCGCCCAAGTTTCCGAAGACCATCGATTGCACGTTTACAGCCGTTCCCCATTCGGCAGGAATGCTGTGCAGTTCGCGGTAAGTGATCGAGCGTGGAGTATTCCAGCTTCTGAAGACCGCTGAAACAGCGCCCCATAGTTGTTCATGAGCATCATTGGGGAAACTTTGACCCGTCATTTGTAAAACCAGGTCTTTAAATTTTTTAACTAGTTTTTTTAAGTCATCTGTCGTTAGATCGGTATCAAGGTGAATGCCTTTTTCGGCTTTCATATCTTCTAACGTCACTTCAAGTAATGAAGAATTCATTCCCATCACGACGTCTGAATACATTTGAATAAAACGACGGTATGAATCCCACGCAAAGCGCGGGTTATTCGAAGTGGCAATCAGGCCCTCGATCGTGTGATCGTTTAATCCCAAATTAAGAATCGTATCCATCATGCCAGGCATTGAAGCGCGCGCACCCGAGCGAACACTTACTAGTAAGGGATTTTTCGCATCACCAAATTTTTTACCAATCTTTGCTTCAACTTTTTGCAACGCCTCTAATACTTTCGGTCGTACCCAATCTGGTAACTTTCCACCTTCGTTGTAAAAGTGCGAGCAGATATCCGTCGAGATCGTAAATCCCGGCGGCACCGGTAGACCAATTGCGGTCATCTCGGCTAAGTTTGCGCCTTTTCCGCCTAAGGTATTTTTCATCGCGGCACTGCCTTCAGTGTCTCCGGCGGCGAAGTAGTAGACGAATTTTTTTGGAATCTCTAAAGTTTTCGAAGTTGATGTCCCCATCCGGTACGCTCCCTCTTTCTGGTTGAAAGATTAAGTGTTAAAAGATCTTAAATTATGACCTACATATTCATTTAATTTTGTGACCGGCACCCGGTCTTGCGTCATCTTGTCACGGTGACGAACGGTCACGGCTTGATCATTCGCAGTTTCAAAATCGACCGTTACGCAGAACGGAGTTCCGATCTCGTCTTGCCGACGATAACGTTTTCCGATCGAAGCGGTTTCATCGTATGATACGTCAAATTCTTCTGATAATTGATCGCGAATTTTCATTGCTGGTCCCGTGAGTTCTTCTTTTTTTGAAAGAGGCAATACACAAACCTTGATCGGAGCGATGTCAGGGTGCAATCCAAGAACGACTCGCACGTCTTCTGATTCTTTTCCGGCTTCATCTTTTTGCACGGTGACTTCTTCACGGTAGGCATCGCACATGAAAGCTAAAAATAATCGATCACAGCCAACGGCGGTCTCGATCACGTACGGAATAAATTTTTCTTTATTTGCTTCATCGAAATACTCCAAATTTTTCCCCGAAAATTTTGAATGCTGGGTTAAATCGAAATCAGTTCGGTTATGAATGCCTTCAAGCTCAGAAAAACCCATCGGAAATTTATATTCAACGTCGACGGCCGCGCGCGCGTAGTGGGCTAACTTATCGTGGTCTTTAAAATTTAAATTCTCGCGCTTAATACCAAATTTTAAGTAAAAGTTGAGGCGACGCTCTTTCCATTCTAGAAAGTATTTCTCGTCCGTGCCAGGCTTGACGAAGTATTGCATTTCCATTTGTTCAAATTCACGCGTTCTAAAAATAAAATTGCCCGGCGTGATCTCATTTCGAAAAGATTTACCGATGGCCGCAATTCCGAACGGGATTTTGTACCTTGAGCTCTGTTGGCAGTTTTGGAAGTTTACGAAGTGACCTTGCGCGGTTTCTGGACGTAAGTACACAACCGCCGTTGAATCTTCCAGCGGGCCCATCGTTGTCTTAAACATCAGATTGAAATTTCGTTCTTCCGAAAGATTTTTACCACCGCAAGTTGGACACTGTTTTTTATTAATATAAGAATCGGTGTTATCGGCGCGAAATCGAGTTTTACAATCTTTACAATCCACCAAGGGGTCAGAGAACCCATCGACGTGACCCGAAGCCTTCCACACCGTTGGATGCATTAAGATCGCGGCATCAAGGCCTACGATATCAGACCTACGGGTCATCGCATTCCACCATGCGCGCTTGACGTTCATCTTCATCAAAGAACCTAGCGGCCCGTAATCCCAACAGCTTCCTAATCCGCCGTAAATTTCAGAACTTTGAAAAACGAACCCGCGTCGTTTTGAAAGACTAACTAACGTGTTTAAATCTTTCAGTGGTCGGATTTGAACTGCCATGTAAAAGCCCCCGTTTTTATTCAAACAAAACGTAGCATTTCATGATGGATAACGGCAAAACTCGATTTCAATGGCGTACAGAGTCAATGCGAAGTCGTTAAAAACTGCGCAAAAATAGCGCCCCTATTTGTCAGTTCAGTGAAAATAAACGCAAATACCGTCTAACCTGACGAAATGCTGGATTAATTGTACTGTCGCCCCCTCTAAAAGAGTCAAACATCTAATCAATTTCACCAGTCAAAACTTTGGCCTTGGCTTGCAGTGATTATTCTTATATCGAAATGTATCGATTATTAAACATGAACAAAATCAGTAGACTTATGAAAAAATTTACTCTGATCCTTTTAGGCAGTCTTTGCCTTTCAACGATGGCGATGGCTGTTGAAATTCCAGATCTTTCGCAAGACCGTATTGAAGTTGCACCAGGCGTTATCGGAATTACGCACACCGAGAACTTCGAATACGTTTGTAAAACAGAAGCAGACGAAAACGGCGGTAAAGTTGTGTTTAACACTTACGTTGATATCAATTTTAGCGAAAAAGCCCCTTTCCGATTAGCAGCAGGATTTGTTGGCGGCGGAAAAGTAATGGGTATGATTGCAGCTGAAGCTAATATCGTTAGTTTCGCAAGAGGTCGTTGCCCAGGTTTATGTTTGTCATTAACTATCGAGAGCGAAGATAAATCAACAGTCATGGTTAATTTTCAAGAAAATCCAATTTCTAAAGAGATCATCATGTTAGAAATTGAAAACGGCGGAAAACCTGACCGCGTAGGTACTTGCACTAAAAATGAAGTTGAGTAATTAGCATAAAGCTTTGCTTCAATTAATTTATACACGAAAGCCAGCCCTCAAAAGCTGGCTTTTTATTTTTGTTCTTTTCGTCTTTGAATAATGGCTGAATAAGCGGACTCATAAAAATCAAACGTGCTTGAATCTGATGTTTTAATTAAATGCTGATACATTTTCGTCACCGTTGTTAAAGGCGCATTCACCGGTACTCCAAGGGCCTCATAGGCCTCCCAATCATGACCGTTAAAGGCAAAATAGACTTTAAACGTTTTTGGTGGAGCCACCGGCATAGGGATAACGACGGCCGGGCTGGGCTCATTCACTTTTGGTGACTCATCATTTACAATCGATGCAGTTTGTTCGGCTTCGACGGGTCTAGCCTCGGCTGCTTCAGGGGCTGGTGAACTAGCAGGTAGTTTCGCAAGCATATTAAATTGAATAATGTTGTTTTCTTTAATAACGGCTTCGGCCTTTGATGCTATCGAATCTGCTTCGTTTTCTGACTCAGTTGAATCTGCTTCGTTCTTTGACTCAGTTGAATCAAGTGCATCTTCCGCCATATCTTTTGGAAGGTCGCGCATTCTCAAACGCGCAACTTGGCGGGCTTTTTTTCGTCCGAAAACGAAATACAGCACAATTAAGACGCCGATCAAAATGTTAATATACAAAAGCTGTTGGCTATTCACGATAAATTCATTATGAAAAGAAGTCTTACTAAAGTAAAGCAATGCACGACTATAAATGAGGTAAATCATGGCAACTAACCCTTTTGACCAACAACAAGCCATCCCGGGCGTTAAAAAAATCATCGCAATCGCCTCCGGCAAGGGCGGAGTTGGTAAAAGCACCGTCGCTACGAATTTGGCACTGGCACTGCGCGAGTACGGTAACGTGGGCCTTTTAGATGCAGATATTTACGGACCCAGCCTTCCCCGCATGATGGGCGCTTTAAACCAAAAGCCCGTTGTTTCGGAGGGAAATAAAATCACACCGGTCACACGGTACGGAATTAAAATGATGAGCATTGGCTTTTTAGTCGAAGAAAGTGCGGCGATCGTATGGCGTGGTCCGATGCTGTTTAAAGCAATGGATCAGTTTTTTAAAGACGTTCAATGGGGAGAGCTTGATTATTTAGTCATCGATCTTCCACCGGGCACGGGTGATGTGCAATTATCTTTGGTACAAAAAGTTCCGGTGAATTACGCCGTGATCGTAACGACTCCGCAAAATATTGCGCTGATCGACGCGAAGAAAGCGATCGATATGTTTGAACGAACCGGAGTAAAAATTGCCGGGGTCGTTGAAAATATGTCGTACATGTTAAATCCAGCGAACGGTGAAAAAATGCAGCTTTTTCCTCGGGGCGAGATTTCTTCATATCTGGAAAGTAAAAAAATTCTGGCCCTTGGAGAAATTCCGTTTAATCCATCGGTATCATTAGGTTCAGAAGCAGGAATTCCGATCGTGGAGAGTAATAGCTCTGGCGTTGAAGCGAAAGCTTTTTTTGATATCGCGAAAAAGTTGTCGTTAATAAATTAGCCAACTAGCTGATTAAGCAGTTAAGCAAATTGTGAACTAACGACCCCTTTTACCGCGCGACTAGTTCACTAATGCTTGTTCGCGAGATTTTTTGAAATCGATGTATTCGTTATAAGTCATATCATAAGTCGTTAATTTATTTTTATCGATTTCAAAAACCTTGGTCGTTAATTCTTTTAAGAAATAGCGATCATGGCTAACCATCATGACCGTTCCGGGAAATGTCTTAATGGCTTTTAGTAAAACTTCGCGCGACTTAATATCTAAATGATTCGTGGGCTCGTCGAGCACTAAAAAATTCACCGGATGCGATAAAATACACGCTAAAATCACGCGTGATTTCTCTCCGCCGGATAAAACTGAAATCTTTTTTTCGACTTCTTCTCCTGAGAAAAGAAATGAACCTAATAGATTTCTAATAAAACCAAGGCTTGCATTCGGTACGCGGCCTTCAACTTCTTGCACGATTGTTTTTTTCGGATCTAAAACATCCAACGAGTTTTGTGAAAAATATCCGTACTCAATACTTGGACCGACTGAACATGAGCCCGCCGTGCTGTCAGTTTGCCCAGTGATAATTTTAAGTAAAGTTGATTTACCCGCCCCATTTATTCCGACAACGGCGACACGGTCTTGTCTTTTTACTAATCCGGTGGCGTTTGCGAAAACTTGTTTTTCGCGGCCATCTTCAAGCTTCCAAGTTTTGGTTAAATTCTGAAACTTGACGACCTCATCACCGCCTCTTGGTGGCGCCGGCCATTCAAAAGCCATGGCTTTGTCTTCGATGGGTACTTCGATGCGATCAATTTTTTCTAATTTTTTCACGCGTGATTGCACTTGCGCCGCGTGCGATGCGCGTGCCGCAAATCGGGCGATAAATTCTTCTTCTTTAGCTAACATATCGTCTTGTCGGGCAGCCGCGGCGATTAATTGTTCTCGGCGTACGGCTTTTTCGCGGTCGTAGAAATCATAATTTCCACCGTAAGTGGTCATGGTCCCTTGGGATACCTCAACGATCTTCGTGACCAAACGATTCATGAACTCGCGATCATGCGAAGTCATAAGGACTGAGCCTTTAAAATTTTTCAGCCACTCTTCAAGCCACACGATCGATTCAACATCTAAGTGATTCGTGGGCTCATCCATTAATAAAACATCTGGTAATAATAATAAAATTTTAGAAAGACTGACGCGCATTTTCCAACCGCCGCTGTACTTGCCGACGTCAACGCGCATATCTTCTTTAGAAAAACCCAAACCGCCCAGAATTTCTTGCGCGCGAGAATCTAAATCATAGCCGCCCATTGATTCGAATTCAGCTTGCAAATCTCCGTAACGTTCGACCACTTTCATCATCTCGTCTTCACCCAGATTTGGGTCTTGCAGACGCTCTTCAAGTTTTGCGATTTCTATTTTAATACTTTCTAAATTACCGGCCGATAAAACTTCGTCTAAGACCGAGCGGCCTTTCATCTCTTCAATGTTTTGCGAAAAGTAGCCGATGCGGATTTTATCAGGCTTGCTAATAGCCCCTTGATCGGGTGATTCTTCCGACATGATCAAACGGAAAACGGTCGTCTTGCCGGCGCCATTAGGACCAACCAAGCCGATTTTTTCACCCGGATTGATCTGAAATGAAGCTTGTGAAAAAAGTACTTTCGAACCCTGCTGTTTTGTAACCGCGTTAAATGCAACCATGGGATAGTTTTAAGTAATTGCTAGACCAAAGTCACTTTATTTCCCTAGCGAAATGGTTGAAACTATACCTATGAAACAAAAAATACTTTTAGTCGCCGCTCTATTTTTAGCAAGTTGTAACCATTCACCAAAAGAGCGCAGCATCAGTAGCCTTTCTGAAAAAGAAATCGATGGCCTTTGGGTTGCCGTCAGTAAAAGAAAAGATTCTTTAATTCGAAGTAATCCGCAACATTTCTGGGCGTGGATGGAAGCCAACTCTAGAAAAAGCTTAGGTGATTTAGTCAAACATGAAGGTGAAATCACGGCAGATCCTCACTTTTTTAATTTCGGCGATATTCACTCTGAAAATGGGCAAAACGGACTAGCGTTAGTCGACGTCGATGATTCAGGTACAGGCTCTTTAGTATTAGATTTCGTGCGCTATTCACTTTTCGTCAAAGCGTACATAAAAGATCAGCATAAAGAAGCATCGCTCGCGAAGCTGGGGCCCCAGATGTACAAGGCCTACTTAAAAGGTTTAGCGCAAGATAAAATGATTGCTCCGGCGGTATTTCAAAACGCGATTAATAATAGCCGTCAAAAATTAGAACGTGAGAATCAAAAATGGGTTGAAGAAAACGTTGATGATTTTAAAAAGAAAGATTTCGGGCTTCGTAAAAAAGAAATTGGCTTATTGAGTCTAGATAAAATTCCGAAGCGCCGTGAAGAGGCCGGAAAAGATTTAAAGAATGCACTTCTCAAAGGCGATAAAGTAAAAGAAATTTTTGATATTGGATTTTCAGTGAATGATTCCGGAAGCAGTCGCGGATTGAGCCGTTACTGGTTTTCAACTTTACTTCGCGACAAAGAAACTCACCGCTTGATTGAATGTAAAGAGCTTTCAAAGCCTGCGACCGAGTTTTATAAAAAGCAGCTGAACCACACTGCCCGTATCGATAACGTTTTACGATATTATTCAGATTACAAAACGAACGACAGTTACGTCATGACAGTCGCGCAAGATTCATACTGGTGCCGCCCACGCGAATTTGAATTTTTACGCCGCAGCCATATCGAAAAATTATCGTTAGCCGGCATGGAAGAACTAAGTGTTTACTTAGCTTTTTGGATTGGTTCAAAACAAAGTTTACAACCCAGCGGCAAACCACTGTTAAATTCTTTAAACGCGTCGGATAAAGTCTACGAAAAGATTGATAAGTTGATTAACGGCTACGAACGCCACATCGACAGCATTCCAGCGAAGAATTAAACTTGTGGCGACGTCGCCGCTGTGCGAGGCGCGGATGACTCGCATTTTGTTGCCTTCGCTTCAAACTTTTAATGCTGCTTAAAGTAGTTGTTCTCGTTTTCAGTACTATTCCCGCTTTCAGTACTATTCCCGCTTAAAGCATTCACTGCTGCATCTGGTACTTATACCGATTGTGGGCCTGACATAATACCTGCAAATTTTCAATTTTATTATCGCCGCCCTGACTGACGGATTTGATGTGATCAATTTGCAAGAAGTGATTTTGTTCACAATTTGGATACTGGCAACGGTAGTTTGCTTTCTGAAGTAAATGGTTCTTCAAGGAGACTTTAATCTGCCGTGGATTTGCAGATCGTGAAGATATTTTTGAAGTTCGATTGTATTTCTCAAGTTCTTTATCAACTAACAAAGTAATTAGATTTTTAAAATCAAGTACTTGATGCGATTTTAATGCTTTTAATCTTTCTAGTTTACGAAATTCTTCTTCAGAAAAATCAAACGTAGTTCTTACCATTGAATTCTTGATGCAACGCTTCGCAGGGCCTGGAGTCTTGATTTCAAGTGAACCTTCCCGAGCTAGAATTTTATCAACTTCGCGGGTTGGTTTATTTTCAAGTTCGATGATTAAACTTCTTTTTTCGGAAATACTTTTAGTATTGAGCACTTTATTCGCGCGAGCTAGAGTTGTTAGTGAAATCCGACCTGAATCTAAACTCTGTTTCACCTCAGGAATAGCTTCACATATTTTTAATGCTGCTTTTCTTTGGTAAGCTAAAGCTTCAGAATAATTTAATCCGCGAACTAAGTATTCAAATAAATTTGAATAACCCCAAGATAAATATGATTTCGAATTTTCAACTTCTTGAAGTAGCTCCAAAACCTTTGAACTAATTCGCCGCTCAAGTTTAACCAGCTGCAAAAGCTTTTCGTGCAAATGGATTTTATCTGTTTGAGTTTGTATTTGAGTTTGTATTTGAGTTTGAATATGCGCCTGCATTTGTATTCGTGTTTGTATATGTAATTTCATACTTGCTTCCCTACTATTTGTAGTAAGTTATTCTTCGTTGCAAAAACAACATAGCATGGGTTTTTCTGTTTGAGATTTTTAAGGGTCATGTAACGAAAATAAAATCAATTTTAACCTCTCCATTAGCCTTCGCAAACTACGATCATAAGGAATTTGAAAAAATATTTATTTCGTGTGAAATAAATTGATTATAGACAAAACTCGAGCGCTAAAAACCTCGTCAAGTAATGAAAATAAATTAAAAATATTAATGCAATGGCTAAATATTTCTACGACACTCATAGTATTACAAGACGCCTTTGCGACCCTTGCTCGTAGTATACATGCAACCCATTCCCGTAAAGTAAATGCATCCGGGTCCCGTAGTATTCATGCGATCCGCTCCCGTAGCATAAATGCATCCCGCTCCCGTAACAAAAATGTGGTCACGAACTACAACCAGATTTCTTTCTCTTCGACTAGCAATAAGATTTTTGAGCCCTGAATTTACGAGAAGCTTATAACGTCTAACAAATTACGGCTGACCCTCGATTTTTGCTCAATTCCGGCTTTGAGAATCCATATATTCGACTTGGTTAGCATATTTCTAGCATCACCATTCGGTATGGCATTTAAACGTTTATTGAAAAACAGAATTTCGCTAATACTTTTTGTGGTATTAACAATTCCGACCCTCGGTTGGTCGGCCGATCAATGCCGTCAATTGTTTGCACTCACCACCCCGGCCACGGTTGAAAAAGTATTCATTCCTGAAAAAGTATACAATGATGAAGTTTTGCATCTGCGCGCCACCCTTAGCGGAAAATTAGCAACTGTTTGGCGAAGTGAATGGAAGACAAAACTTGCGGTATCTGAATCAAATGAATACGTTTTAAATTTAGTAAAAGAATTTCTGTCGCTTGAAACTCAATTGCTGGTTCTGAACGGGTTAAATATACGAAGTGGAGGTTTCGCCCGCGAAGTGCATGCCCGGCTTTATGATATGCAATTAAAAAAACTTTTACAACCCCATGATGAACTTGCCGTGCGTGACCCACCAGCGCCGCAAGGAGCCCGCGATACCACGTTTACCTTTTATACCAAACCAATCAGCTCGTCGCAAGGCGATGGCAAACATCAGGCTCGCGTGCGTGGTTATTTACGCGAAGTAAAGCCTAGCAAAATTCAAATCGGAAAATCAGTTCAGGGTTATGATATGAACGGCCGCGTGGTCACAATTGAACGCGTTGATCAAACCACAATTAAAATAACCAAAGAGTTCAATAAGGTGATTGAAACAACTGACCAATTCACCCTTGAACAAGCCTTTGAAAAATTCGGTAGCTCGATCCACTTATTTGCGATGCACGGAAAGAATTTCAAACTTGAAATTAAAACCGCACTGAATGACGAGATCGCCGGACTGAATGCACCCCGATTGGCGGGTAAACACATGGTGCAAAAGCTAGATGTCTCGTTGACGATCGCGCAAGTCAGCAAACTTTTTGGCCCTCTTAAAGGAACCACGGACAAAGAAAAATATTTAGAGTCGGCTTCACGCGTGAATGATATGATTCACGAATTAACGGCACAAAACCCTGAAAATAAGCCGCGCATCGATGCCGTCTTCGAAGTTATTTTAGAAGGCCTTCGTAATAACGAATTTTTAACCATCGAAGGCGCCACTTGGTACCACCGCACGGCTTTCGAAACGAATTCGGGCTTGCAAACGACCATCGACCGGGATCAAGGAATTTTTCTTGGCAATATGTACGGAAAAGATTCGCTGAAAAGTCCGTTTTCAGTTATTAAAAATAATGAACTGATCAAAACCAAAGTTGGCGATGCCAGACATGTTGAATTAAAAGTTCCGGTCACCTCGATGGAAAACACTGTCGGGATCGTTTTCGATGATCCAACTAACGCGCCAAAGCCTCAGAATGCAAATTTTGATTCACGAATCAAAGTCATGATCGGTATTTACCATGGTTTTGTGCGCAACGCTTTTCACTCGGGAAAATTCAATTACATCCGTAAAAATGGCGATTTAGGCGACTAGAAAGTTGTTTCAATTTGGGAACTAAATCATTAAACAGGCGGAACTAAATCACTTAAAATGCAGAACTGAATCGACCTGAATCAGTTCTCGAACTATTTTGATAATCTATAAATTAAAATGGAAAAACTCTTTCTGCTCGAGCTATTCTTAGTACATGGAAGTCATCGACGTAAGCTTGGGTAGGTCGCCTAAGACAGTTGTCGAGAAACAAGGGGGTACGTGTGACAAGAAGAATCTTTAATCACAACGATAAAGTTCCGAAGTGATGTAGCTCCAATAAAATATTTTACAACGTTTTCGTTTTAGCGCTTATAAATCTTTTAACAAAGAGGAGGCACTAGCAGATTTTAACATACGGGTCGAACCGTATACTTCTTTTGCCTCAAGGCAAAGCCTGTGAAAATGGGTGACGCAAAGCTAAAGGGGCTCATGTCGAAAGACGGTGCTAGCCAGCTGCCAAAAGGTTAAAAAACCTGCGGTGTGAACTGCAAATGGAAGTAAAGAATTGCTCTAAAAATTATATCATGGATTGGTTTCATTCCCCTTAAACGCAAGCATTTCATAGACGAATCGCTTGCGTTTTTTTTTGTCCATTTCAAAATCTTAAACAACAACTAAAACTATTTCTTTGAAGCTAAATTTCTTTTACTTTTTTTTTGCGAAGCAATTTTTCGGGCTTTTGCTCTTTTAATTTTGCTAGAAGAATTCTGCTGCCCTTTATTTTCAATGATAATCGCCTTATCCGGCAAAACAAGTTTCACACCGGACTTGATTTTACTTTTACGAGAAAGATTATTCACCTTTTTTAAATCATTCACACTGACTTTATATTTAACCGCAATCGAAGCCAAAGAGTCACCCGGCTGCACGATATAAAATCGCGCCGCTAAATCCGGACGCTTTTCTTTAAGTGGAGTACGATCTGGTACAAAAATCTTTTGACCAACACGAAGTTTTTTCTTTCGTGGAAAATCATTGATATCGCGAAGGTAAGCGACCGTTGTGCGGTAGCGACGCGCCACCGTTGAAAACGTATCGCCACGGCGAATTTTATAAGGTTGAATTTCATCTTGGTCAGCCACGAATTCAACTTTGTCGCTGTAGCTTTCTTTGGCCGCATTCATCGCAATTTCAGTGCTACCCGGCGGAATACGTAATCCTAAAACATTCGATCCGTCTACGGGAGCGATCTCGCCCTTGTACTTTGGATTTAGCGCCTTAAAATCTTCGTAATTGATATTCATTTTTTCGGCCATTAGACGTAAGTTCACCGGCTTATCTAAAGTGATATGATCAAATTCAATCGGGGGCATGTAATCGATGCCTTCAAATCCATACTTATCCGGATTTTTAGCAATTAATTTAGCCGCGATATACTTCGGAATATAATCGTCGGTTTCGCGCGGAAGGGCGCGTTTAATTTTCGTCAGGGCCCAAAAGTCTTTCGTTTTATACTTTTTCACAGCGCGTGCGACTCGGCCCTCACCCACATTGTAAGAAGCCATCGCTAAATACCAAGAGTCAAACCGTGCGTAAAGATCTTTAAAATACTCGGCCGCTGCTTGAGTTGATAAAACTGGATCGCGGCGTTCATCGATCAGCTGATCGATTTGCAACTTGTACATCTTCCCGGTTCCGCGAATAAATTGCCAGTAGCCAACGGCCGAAGCGTGACTAAATGCACTCGAACTAAAACCAGATTCAATCAAGGCAATGTAAAATAAATCTTCTGGAAGCTTATTATCGCGTAGTACTTTTTTCATCAAAGCTTCGTATCTAGTTGAGCGTAAAAGATAACGCTCCATGTGCGGGCGGCCACGGCCCTGAAAGTAATTAATCCATTTATCAACATTGGCGTTTAACTCGGTCGGAATAATTTCTAATTCTTCCGTGGGTTTTGGTTCCATCGGAACATCGGCCACGCGAAATTGTGCGGGCTCGCCAATGGCTTGTTCAGTCGCTGCTTCAGTTGCTAGATCCGTTTTTTGAGTTTGATGGGCACATCCGACAAATAGAAAACTTGTCGCTAACACTAAAAAATAGTTCTTCATTCAACCTCGCCCGTTCAGCATGAATTATTCTAGATACCCGAACTATTAGAGTACAAATGATCAAAGCGATTATCAATTTTCTTAACAAGATACATGATATTCAAATCATAAGTCCCTAGACCTTCGCCTAGCTGCGTGCATTTAAGCGCGAGCACCTAGTCGGAAGGCAACTAGATGCGGGCGCCTAGCCTTGTTCTTCGGTTTTTACTTTCGCCGATATTTCTTTGGTGATTTGCTTCAATTCTTGAATCTGCTCGGGGGTTGGCTTTGAAGCTAATAATTGTTTAACGACATCTTCCGGCGAAAAACCTAAAAGTTGAAAGTAATCGAATAGATTCGTTAATCGCCCCAAAAACTGCGTTTGAGTTTTAATTGGAATTTCTTTAATCAATTGCGACCATTCTTGATCGGCGCGTCTTTGGCCAGCCAAACTGGCCGCCAGTAGATAAATTAAATTCAAGGCTTCAGAACCTATTTTTTTGTGATCATTCTTTGCGGTCGCGTGATCGATCGCTTTTGTTTTGGCGTCGACCATTTGCTGAAACTCGGGCTCTTTATGTAACCTGCGGATTTGAATAAAGTAATTAATCAAAAATCCAAACAACATTAAAATAGCAGCGCCTATGTAAATGGTCATTCGATAGGGCGAAAGCGAAAATGAACTTTGCGGCAACTCTAAAATTGGTTGCGGTTTAAAAATACTGGCCGCAGCTTCATTGCCGGCTACTGGTTCGCTGCCCCCTACCGTCGGCGCAGATTGAGGGTTTCCCGGCGTGATCGTTAAATTTAATTCATCGGTCTGTTCGGTGACATACTTCTTTTGGGTTGGATCAAAAAATGAAAAAGCCATCGCCGGTATTTTCAATTCACCCTCTTTACGAGGAATCAGCAACACTTCGAATTCTTTAAAACTTTGACCGTCTTTAAAAAACTTTGCTTCGTTCTTTGTATCGAATACTTCGACGGCTTCAGGCCAGGCAATCGATGGCAAATCAATTAATTTTGCATTCCCCGTTCCTTCGAAGCGAACTTTTACCGAAAAGGGCTGATGCGCGGGGAAACTAGTTCCGTCCGTTTTAGCTTGGACGCGGTATTGGCCGACGGCGCCGGAAAAACTAAGGGTTTTTCCCTCAGTGGGAAGTGGTAAAACTTTGATTGTCGTTCGACGCGAAGCTTTCGTATACTCGTTCGATTTTCCGAAACCGAATTGCGTTGGTAGTCGGACTTTTCCTTTAATTTTGAATTCATCGATGACCGCGGTGCCCGCCTTGATCGGAAAAAGCGCATGGCTTGCGATCAATGCCCGCTGGTAATTGATCCCATTCACTAGAACCGATGAAAACTGCAACGACGGGACTTCTTCAATAATTTCTTTCCAAAAACCACGCAGATCAGGAAATTTCACGCGATCTAAAGATTCTAATTGGCCCCGGCTGTAGATATACCAGTGGGCGGTGACCTGTTCGCCTTCATAAACTTCAGTTTTATCTAAATCAAGGTGAATGAAAAAAGCTTCATTCGTATTGACGTTAAAATTTAAATTTGGAATTTGTTGATCGAGTGGATTGTTACCCAGTGGTCTTCCGCCATTTTGCATTTGACCCAGTAGCTGCTGTTGACGTTGCATCAATTGATTAAATAAATCTTCAGGATCAGGCATTTGACCAAATCCCGGTGGCATATCTTCATCTTGTCCAGACGGAGGGCGCCCGGCTGGCCGACCGTTGTTTCGACCCGCACGAGGTTTCGCGGCATTTCGAAATGATTCATCCACTTCGATCTTTACGGGATTTGTTTTATAAGATTGGCCATTCACGGTGATATCAATAATCGGGATACTAAACACACCTTCTTTTTGCGGCGAGAACTGGTAATTAAAATCTTGAGTGACGGATTTTGAAAATTGCGTTTTGCCGTTAATGATGGCCATTCCACTTCGTGATTGAACGCCGCCCGCCCAAGAATTTAAAAGCTCAAGGCCGGGAATATTTGGTATCTGCGGTTGGGTCAATTCGATATCGTCATCACTTTGTACGGCAATATTTAAAGTGAAAGAGTCTCCGATGCCCATTTGGTCGCGATCAACAGTGGCTTGCACGCTGATCTTCGGCGCCGCGAACGCCAGTAAAAATGGAAACAGAATTACGGTTAAGAATAAAGTCATTTTACCAATCTTTTTCATTGTTTGGTTCTTTTCTTTCTTTTTTATCAAAGTTCGCGCGAATTTTTTGTTCTTGGTTTTTCAACTCGCCTAAGATTTTTTTGACGTCGCCTTCAGAAAGCTGGTCGCCTTTGTAGGGCCTAGGTTTATATTTAGCATTACCTTTATAGTCTTTGTCTTTTTTTGGATCTTGGCCGTCTTTTTCGTCTTCAGGCTTTTGGTCGCCCTCTTTTTTGTCGTCGTTTTGATCTTTTCCGCTTTCATTTTTTTGATCTTTGTCGTCTTGATCTTTACTTTCGCCTTTACCGCCTTTTTGATTCTGCTGCTGAATCAAAAGTTCGATATTGTGCTTGGTCTCTTTCGAAGTTGGCAATAGTTCAAGGGCCGCTTGATAGTGTTCAATTGCTTCGGGAATTTTTTTCTGTGATCCGTAGTAAGTTCCTAAATTGTAATGGATTGCAAACAGCGCTTCGGAATCTTTTTTAATCTCGGCTAATTGGCGCGCAAGCTCATATGATTTGAACGCGTCTTCGGGCTTCTGAGTTTGGCTTAACAAGACGCCAATATTTGAATGCACCTGAGGCTCGTTCGGTGAGTCTTCTAAGATTTTTACGTACTGCTCAAGCGCTTCTTCAGACTTTTCTAATTTAATAAGCCCTGCGGCGTGTTGATCACGAAGTAAACTTTCAAGCGGCGTGATCGGTTTTGCGCAGGCACTTAATAGACATGCCATCAAACCGAATAAAGATAATTTAAGAAGTGGTTTCATGCCGCCCCTTCCATTCACTTTCAGTCCTGCGAACGTCATTCAATAAAAGACTTAGCATCAAAAGTAAGATGCCAAGTAGCAACGGTACTGTGAATTTTTCATCGTACTGGGTCATAAAGCTTGTTTGAAATTGAGTTTTTTCGAGCTGGCTGAGGTCACGAACGAATTTTTTTAAGTGGTCTCCGCTAAAGTAGGCGAAGTAGAATTCACCTTCACCCGCTTTTGCTAACTGGGTTAAAAAATCGCCTTTAACTTTAGTAACGATTGTTTGCCCGCCGTTATCTTTTTTAAAACCGGTCATGTTGCCGTACTGGTCACGCACCGGGATCGCGCCACCTTTTTCAGTTCCGTAAGCCATCGTAAAAATTCGGATGCCTTCTTTGGCTAAGGTCTTTGCAACTTCAAGCGCGCCTTGCTCTTGGTCTTCACCATCGGATACAACGAGAATCGCGCGCGTGGTTCGCGATTCTTGATCTTGGGTAACGCCGCCTTTTTCAAATGCTTCTTTTGCGTAGCTCAGTGCAGTTTCAAAATTAGTTCCTTGCGAGCTAACTGAATTTGTATCTAATGAATCAATATACATCTTCAGCGCGTTCGGATCGGTCGTAAGCGGGCAAAGTAACGAGCTACTTCCGGCAAAAGCGATGATGCCCACTTTATTTCCGGGCATCAGCTCTAATAACTTGCCGATTTCAACTTTCATTTGGGCTAAACGTGATGGCTTCACATCTTCGGCTAACATACTGTCTGAAACGTCAGCAACGATTAATAATTCGATGCCTTCGCTTTTAACTTCTTGCTGACTTTCGCCAGCCTGCGGGCGCGCTAATGCAAGGATAATAAAAAAGATTCCGATCGCCTGCATGATGACTTGAATTCTGCGCCGGCCATACGAAACACTCCGGGTTAAGTAGCTGGCTACTTTTGTTCCGAAGGCTTTTTCTAAGCGTTTAATAAAAAACTTTTCAAAATAAAAATACGCGGCCAAAAAAACCACGATCGCAAACAGCCAATAAAAGGCCTGCACATTTCCCCATTTAAAAGTAAGCCCTAACATTAGGGCCCCACTTTCAAAAGACTCATGCTAAGGCCGCGGCTTAATAAAAATAAAATAAGACCAATTAAAAGAAAGTAGGGATAAAACTCTTCATAACGAACGTATTTATTGTCTTCAACCTTCGTGGTTTCAAGCGAATTAATCTCTTTAAAGATTCCGGCTAATGAATCTTCTTTGCTGGCGCGAAAGTATTTACCACCCGTAACTTGCGCCATTTGCCCCAGTAATTCGTCGTTGACCGTACTTTCAAACGGCTGGTAACGCTTCACCTTATTGCCGAATAAATCCCGCGTGTAAGTCGGGATCTGCGTTTTACCGCTGCGGCCCATACCGACCGTGTAGATTTTAATATCGTAACCTTTGGCGACTTCTAAACCTGTTTCGGGATCGATCGTCCCCGAATTATTCTCACCATCCGTCATAAATATCATGACCCGCGATTTGGCTTGCGAATCTTTTAATCGCGCCGCACCGCTAGCCATCGCGACACCAAGGGCGGTTCCGTCTTTGATTCGCGCCGAAGCCGCCGTCGTGATATCGGCTACGCGATCTAGTATCAGTTGGTAATCTAAAGTTGGCGGCACCAGCGTGAAGGCTTCGCCGGCAAAAATTACGATACCGATGCGATCTGATTGTCGTTGTTTGATAAAGCTAATTAAAGTCTCTTTGGCAGACTCTAAGCGATTGGTGGGCTTCATATCTTCAATCAACATACTGTCAGAAATATCTAATACGATCACGATATCTAAACCTTCAAGCGTGCGCTTCACTTTTGAATCGGCACGCTGCGGCCGGGCCAATGCAAAGATTAGAAATAATAACGAAGTAAATAGTACGACCTGATTCAGCTTATGAAAAACCAACCGGCCGCGGCCCTCCCACTTTTTGAAAGTACCGATGTGACTCATTTTTAAAGCGGACCGCGAAGATTTTTTACGGAACATAACGAAGTAAATCAGTACCAACCATGGAATAATCAGTAAAAATGCAGTTGGCTGACCCCACAGGTATTGGCTCATTCGGTGGCCTTTGCTTGCAGATCCACGAATCGATAAAGGCGCTTTGCTAATTGCTGACGGTCTTCCAGTTTTACGGCAGCGGGGTTTTTACGTAATTCTTCAAATTCTTCTAGAAATTTCTGCACGGCCGTCCGGTGTTTTGAAAATTGCCGCCGACGTTTTTTCATAAATCGTAAACTTTGCCCACGGCTTAATTGAAAAAATGGCACTTGGTAAATTCTTAAAATAAAAAGCTTAAATGATTCTTCCATGGCTTCAACCGGATAACCATTTTTTTCGTGAACGCGCATCGACTTATAAAATTGTAAATCAGGGTCAAGACTTGAATCGTGGGCACGCAAACTATCAAGCAAAGTTTTTAACCGCGCACGTCGCCGAATGCTATAAATTGCAAACCCAATTGCCGCACCGATGATTAAAATTAATAAAATGAAATAGATCGGAGGCCAAGCTAACTGCAATGGCAAAACCGGGCCAAAAGGCTGCGGAGGCTTCCCATCGGCCGGCTTTTCGATCACGGAAATAACTTCGAACTTTTTTGGTCCTAGCGAAATATCGATCGTGCCATCACTTAAAACGAAATCCTGAAATTGAAAAGTTCCGGCCGTGTAGACTGTTAGATCGACATCAAAGCTATTCGGAGTGCGGGCTTCTGCTTTAAAAATTTTAACAATATTTTTTTGGGGCTTTTCTAACTTAACGAACGCTTTCGAGAAATCAAAAGTCTTATCCCAATCGCCTTCACAGGCCAGAATCTGATGACGTCCGACCGTCATTTGATTGGCTTCAAGGTCTTTCACTTCTGGAATTTCAACTTTGCAATTAACGTCAGCCATTACCGAGACTTCTTTCTTTTAAAGAAGGCGAGTAAGGCTTTATGATACTCATCATTGGGTTCTAGACTAAAAGATCGAACCCCGGACCGGGCAATATTTTTTTGAAATTTATCAAAGTCAGTTTTAAATTTAGTTTTCATTTCTTCGCGGAATGCGGCATTTGAAGTATCTAAAATTAAATACTCGCCGCTTTCTGAATCTTGCAATTCGATCAGGCCTACATCGGGAAATAAAAATTCAGCTTCGTCAGCAATAACGCCCGCGATCACTTCATGCTTTCGCTCTAATAAACGAAGAGAGGCATCATAGCTAGTTTGAGGTTTTCCATCGACGCCCGTCTCTTTAAAATCACTTAATAAAAAAATCGTGGCGCGCTTTTTTAAAATTCCGCGCATAAAATCAAGAGCGCTTGAAATTTTGGTGCCCTTACGCTTCGGTTTGAAATAAAGCAGTTCACGTAAAATTCGGTAAACTTGCGCCCGGCCTTTTTTGGGCGGAATATAAAGTTCTACTTCATCCGTAAATAACACAAGCCCGATCTG
Organism: Bdellovibrio sp.; assembly: GCA_043760925.1. Classification (GTDB taxonomy): domain Bacteria; phylum Bdellovibrionota; class Bdellovibrionia; order Bdellovibrionales; family Bdellovibrionaceae; genus Pseudobdellovibrio. The sequence goes on from JAYUOK010000060.1 coordinate 55,928, forward strand.
ATCATTATTTTTCACGGCGCTAAACGCTAAGGTAGCCGCAACGTAGGTCAGTGTTTCGCCTTTAAAATAATTCTTCGAGCCAAAATCTTGCGAGCCACTGATGTCAACCGCTAGCATCAAGGTCAGTTCGCGCTCTTCTTCGTAAGTTTTAATAAATGGTTTGCCGGCCCTCGCCGTTAAAGTCCACGAAATTGAGCGCACGTCATCGCCGGCCACGTATTCTCGAAAATCAGCAAAAGTCATCCCTTGCCCCTTAAACTGGGTATGGTATTCGCCTGAAAAAATATTATTCACCATTTTACGGGTGTCAATTTCGATGCGTTTAACTTTTTTTAAAATATCTGCAGGAACTGTCAATTGCGTCTACCTCTAACTATCCGGTTACTTCAATAGCGGCCAAAATTTCTTTGATCATGTCATCTTGCTTAAGACTTTCCGCTTCGGCTTCGTAAGTTAAAATCAATCGGTGACGTAAAACTTTGTAAACCACGGCTTTAATATCTTCCACCGTCACAAAACCGCGACCGCGCAAAAATGCGTGTGCCTTCGCCGCGCGAATTAAACTAAGACTTGCTCGCGGTGAACCACCGACGGCAATTAACTTCTCTAATCGACCTAAGCCGTAGATTTTGGGTTCACGAGTCGCCATCACGATATCGACGATATAGTTTTTTACTTTTTGATCGACATAAATTTGATCAACCACATCAATCGCTTTTAACAATTGCTCTTTAGTAATCACGGTTTGCAATTGCGGCTTTTGATTCATTCCCATTCTAGAAACAATTTCTAGTTCTTCAGACTTGGTGGGGTAATCGACATTAATTTTAAACATGAATCGATCCATCTGCGCTTCCGGTAACGGATAAGTTCCCTCTTGCTCAAGCGGATTCTGCGTCGCTAAGACTAAAAACGGATGATCTAGTTTATAAGAATGATCACCGATGGTAACTTGCTTTTCGGCCATCGCTTCTAACAGGGCGGATTGCACTTTTGCAGGCGCACGATTGATCTCGTCGGCCAAGACGATATTAGAAAACACGGGGCCTTTTTTCACGGTGAATTCGCCCGATTTCGGATTAAAAATCATCGTGCCGATTAGATCCGTGGGTAACAGGTCAGGAGTAAATTGGAGGCGCTGAAATTGTAATGAGATCGTTTGCGCCATCGTCGAAATCGTTAAAGTTTTCGCTAATCCTGGAACGCCTTCTAATAAAATATGCCCGCCCGTTAGCAAACCCATTGTGATGCCTTCTATCATTTCGCGCTGGCCCACGATGATTTTATTCATCTCGTTCATCATGAGCGATACGAAAGCACTCTGTTCCTTTACAGCTTGGTTTAAACTTAAAACGTCGATTTCTGCCATGCGTTCTCCTGCCGAATGATTCTTGTTAACTACGAGTAATAACTATTCAATTTGATGACTGCATCTTGAACCTTTATTCTGTCACAAATGGTCTTGATTTCAACCTGAACTCGATAGATCATCATTTCCTATGCGGACCTTGACTCAAGTCTGGGTTTTCTTCGTGGGCTTGACCTTAGTACTGTTAATCCTAGGATTTCAGCTAGCCGGGCGAAGAGGACTCTTCATTGCATTTATTATCAGCTTGGTTTTAATTTACGCCACGCTACACCGCGGACTTGCGCTTTTTAAAAGACATCTCAATATCAAAGAACAGACCGGAAACGATTCGGCTGGATTTTTAGAATTAATTGAAGCGACAAAGTTGCAATTTAATATGAAAAAAGTGCATCTGCATTTTTCAAAACGTCCGACTCCGCCTTTGGTTTGGAAGAATAGTCCTGACTCGGGTCACGTATTGATCAATCGCGAATTATTAGATCATTTAAGTCCGGCCGAGAAAAATATTTTAGCGCACTTTGTTTTAGCTCATTTAGACGAGAGATCTTTTTTGATTCCGCGTATTCTTTCAATATTTGAACAAGGCTTCTGGGGTTTGAATTATTTATTTGCCCCGATCGCAACATTACTTACGCAAGCCCTGCGCATTCCGGCCACTTTACTAAAGGCCGATTTAAAAACAATGCAAAGCGCCGGTATTTCGTCTTTTGAAATGGGTTACTTCATTCAAAAATTACATAATTTTCAGTTTCATAAAACGGGATCGCTGAAGGGCGGAGAATTTTTTTCGACTTTAACTTTGTCTAGACGTAAAGCGTGGCTGACGCACGGACAACCCCAATTAAAAACAAGATTAATTAACGTGATGGGTTTTGTACCCTAATTTATTTTTGAAAATGAAATAAATTTAACGAAAGGTAAAACATGACAACACCAAATGAACCAAATAAAGATTTCGCTGCAGATCAAAATCTAGAAGCAACGTTCACCATGCTGATCATGTCGATGGCTTCAAGTGCCTTGATGGCCATGGGTTTAACGCCAGATCCGCAGACCGGTAAAGCCGAAGCCGACAAACAGATGGCACGCTTCAATATTGATTTACTAGTTAATCTAAAAGAAAAAACGAAAAATAATTTAACCGCTGAAGAGCAAGGCTTGCTTGATCACATCTTGCAAGATTTGCAGATGAAATTTATCCAGTTGAAGTAATCGGCAGTTGCCTGAATGAAATAAAAAGGAGCCCGCATGAGAAAATATATCTCTATCTTTATCATCACAGCTATATTAACTGTGTTTTTCTTTGTCGCTTCAAACGGAACGGCGCAATCAAATAAATCGGTACCCGCGAACTCGGCGGCGAATGTGCCCCCGGTTGCACCACCCACAATTTATAATCAACCCGTTAATTTAAAATTGGGTGATCCCTTACCTGGAAATTTATTTATTGAATTAGCGAAGGCCATCAACCCGACGGTCGTTAATATTTCAACTTCAGTCGTTTCGAATGGCCGCGTACAGCGTGACCCCATGCTTGAGATGCTTGAAAAATTTTACGGTCAACCGATGCAACAGCCTTCAAGCCCGAATGGTCGACCGCGCCGCATGGGTCTTGGGACCGGATTTATCATTCGCGAAGATGGTCTGATTGTTACAAATAACCACGTAATTCAAGATGCCGATATTGTTGAAGTGCAGTTGACTGAATCCGGAAAGTCTTACATCGCAGAAGTGATCGGCAGTGATGCCCGCACTGATATTGCGCTTATCAAAATTAAACCTGATCAAAAATTACCGGTCGCATCACTTGGTTCATCAAAAGATGTGCAAGTCGGCGAATGGGTTGCGGCCTTCGGAAACCCTTACGGGCACGGCCATTCAATGACGAAGGGAATTATTTCATCTAAAGGTCGCGAGATCGAAGAAATTAATAAAATTCCTTTGATTCAAACCGACGCGTCGATCAACCCGGGTAATTCGGGTGGTCCGCTCGTAAATAGCAAAGGGCAGGTGATCGCAGTGAATTCCGCGATCGATGCGCGCGCGCAAGGAATTGGTTTTGCCATTCCGATCGATGAAGTGAAAGCCATTCTTCCGCAATTAGAATCACGCGGCAGTATTCGAAAAGGATACTTAGGCCTTCAGCCCGGCGATATCGATGATCAAGCGGCCGAATACTTAGGGTTAGAAGAGTTTCGTGGTGCGGTGATCTTAGGTATGGGAAATGGTCCCGCAAAAAAAGCGGGCCTTAAAGTTTACGATATCATCACTGAATTGAACGGCAAAAAAATTAAAAGTGCGACCGATCTGGTCAATACAGTTTCTGATCTAGAGCCCGGATCAAAAGTACCGGTGAAATTTTTACGAGATGATCGTAATCGCGCGGTCGAAAGAACGGCGACGGTCACTATCGGCGAAAGACCAGAAGATCCAAAACGAGTTCGTCAGACCGTCAAAAAATACGACGGTCAAAAGGCTCCGTTCAATTTAGGATTTAAAATCTTAGATTTAACTTCTGAGTTACGCACTCAGTGGCAAATTGAAGACGAAGTTAATAAACCATTGATCATCGAAGTTGAACGTAATTCTTTAGCGAGCCGCTTCGGCTTTCGCGTCGGAGATTTAATTGTCGACGTTAATAAAATGGAAACAAAATCAGCGACGGATGTGATTAAAGCTTTTAAAAAAGGCTCAAACAAAGTCAAAGTCGCACGCCCAAATGGTGTGACCGTCTTAACTTTTGATTTGAAGTAAGCACGCAGTGGAAGTTTTTTTTACAAAGACTTCCACCTGAAAAAATATTTAGCTAACTAATGCCAAAGTGTGGGTGAAAACAATGCCCCACATAACGATCATACAAACCCAGCTGGCGGCAAATACTAGGGGTCGTGTTCGTAAGCTATTCGAAGTCAAATGCACAAACGCTTGCGCGATGCGGGCTACAACAAATAACCAAGCAAAAACCACCAAGGTATTACTTTGTATTCCAAGGATCAGACCTAAAACACTTGCGGTGTAAAATAACACAGGCGACTCAAATAAATTAATGTAATGACGATCCGCCTTGGCCATTGATTCTGGCTTCACGCCTTCGCTTTGATTTCTGAAAAAACTCATTCTTAGTTGCCCGCTTTTAACGGCTTGTTTTCGAAAATGAAACATGATCGATAACGACACCAAACTTAAAATAAACATCGCGCACATCGGAAAAACTAATTGCGGATTCAGTGAATTCATAAAGTCTCCTTCTTTTTTTAAAAAGTCTAAAAGACCAGTCTTTCATTTAATATTTAAAATGCAATCACGTAATGAACTTCCCCAAACGCACTGGCATATTCGGGATGATTATTAACGGTGACGCCGTTTGGTTTTGTATAAGTGATTGTCTCGACATTTGAAAGACTGTGCAGACCGCCGCCTAATTCTAAAACATGACCCACGCGCGCAGCTTCCGAAAAATTCCACGCAAACTGATAATAGGCACCTAACCGGGTAAAAACCGTGCCCCAAACTTTATCTGAACTTTGATGTTCAACGAGCCTTTTATTTCCTGAAGAAAAAAAGCCTGGGTCGCGATCATATCGCCCCCAACCGGCAATCGTTTTCATTCGGGCGTAACCAACACTGGCGCGAATGAACGGACCCCAACGGCTAACGCCTTCATCCCGCGGATAAAAACTTAGGTTCAGCGCACTTAGCGTCGCGTTCTGGGCGAAATTATCTTTGTAATACTGGGCCGCATCTAAATTTCCGGCTTCGGCCGATCGACTTCCTTGCGCAGAAGAAAATTGAATACCCAACTTGAGTTGCGGAGAAAGCTTGATGGCATAACCAAGTGAAATTCCAAAACCCGCATCCGCTAGTGATGGACCCACACTGAAGTAATTCACATGTTCGGCAAAGCGCGATCTAGATTTGGGCGCACTTTCTTCGGTGGGCTGGATCGTGCCGGACTCCCACGGGGAAGCTTTGGCGATTGAGGTTAAAGTACAAAGGACGACAAGGTTAACAATTATTTTTTTCATTCCCCTAAGTTGCCATCGATGATTAAAAAATAAAAGTGCAATGAAGTGGCCCACTTTTACAAAGTAAAATTCAATAGCCTTTTTATTCGAGATAGAATGGTTCTTCAGAGAGAGAATCAACTATGCATGCCCGACGTAAAAATGCGCCGGAAGGCGTGCATAATCTTCAATATTTACTTTTTAGGCGCGGCCGGCTTAGGCGCAGGCTTGACTGGCGCGGCCGCGGGAACTGGTGCAGCCGGGCCTTCAACAACCGTTAACTCCGGAAAGGTAACGGTCACGTTCACGACGTCAGCCACGCGAATGCCTAAGTACTGCGGAATATCGATTCCGTAATCAGAAAGCTTAATATCAAATTTTGCAGAAGCATCTAATTTTTTTGCTCCGAATGCGTAGGTGCCCGTAATTTTTCTGTCGACTCCGTGTAATCTTAAAGTGGCTTCAAAAGTCCATGAACTAATTTTTGGATCTTTTAACGACCAACTGAGCGGAATAGGTAGATTATCAAAAGTCATCGACGCGATTGCATTGTCGCCTTCTTTAACTTGAAGATATTTATCTTTCATATGCTCATCACGAAGCTCAATCCCCGTCTTCAAAGCATTTAGATCAAATTTAATTGTACCAGATATTTTATGATCAACGACGCGAAGATCCGCGATGGCGCCGTCTCCGTCGCCTTTAATTTTTAACATGCTGGGGCGCCCGATCGCTTCAAACTGCACTTTACCGTGCGGGGCAACTGATTTAACTAAGGTATCGGCTAAAGTTGAGAATGACAAAAGAAACGCAATCGCAACAGAAATTAATTTCATAAGAATCCCCCGATTCAGTTACTTATGATCATCGTATTTTTTATTGAAGGCAAGTTACAAGCGCAGGAATGACTAATTCGTACCAGGTTTTTCAGGCATGCCGCGGTCAATCCATTTAAATAAAAGCTGTTTCTGTGCGTCGGTTAAAGACAGACAGAGTCGAATTGCAAGCTGGAAAATTATGGAAATATTCCTCACGGGCAATGTTTTATCGCAAACCCATTGCCAGTTTCGCACCCCGAACATACAGTCGTCGGCATGGAACCAAATAAAGAAATTCCGAACTTAGATAAGCTTGATCATAATATCGCAAAAATGCACAAACTGCGCACCACCTACGAGCGAAACCGTTCTTGGGATCACACAGTCGCGGATAAGGTCGCGTTCTTTTTAGGAAGCTTACGAAATCTGTACATCCACGCATTTCTGTACGGGGCCTGGTATTTAATTTTAACTTTTGAAGTTTTTGGTTACTACGGCACTTTCACCGATATCGTCGTCTTGATCGCCTCGATCGGCGCAATTGAAGCTTTATTTTTAACGATCTTTATCTTAATCAACCAGCGACATCTGGGTGCGCTCCAGCGTAAGAACTCGGACCTGCATTTACAAATGAGCATGTTAGCCGAACACGAAGTCACAAAACTTTTACAACTAACCCACAGTTTAGCGAAGCACATGGGAATGTATAAAGACGATAAAGACGGCGAACTGGCCGAGATGAAAAAAGAAATCGACCCTGAAGATATCTTGCAAAAAATATTCGAGCACGAAAAAGAAAAACCAACGGATATTACGAAAGACTCTTATTAGCTCGTTATTAATCTAGGTCGTCATTAAAATAAGAAACCCGCAGAAAAAACAAATCAATGCGGCGGCCAAGTATCCGGTCATCTTCTTACGCCCACGGTAAATTTCAAACACCGTCGCAAACAGCGGGCTAGTCCCCGCAATGGCCGAGATCGTCGGCAGATGCCCAATCTGAATCGCCTTCAACCAAAACGTCAGCGATAAAAAAGTACCTAGCACCGAAGCGCCAACGGCGAAGTAACGATCGCGTTTCGACAGCGCAACAAAACGCGGCCAAAGTTTTAAATGCATGTTCAAATGAAACAGCGGCACAAAGCTGACTAAGAAAAAAGCCACAACCGTCGTCCCCGCCCGAATCGCATTCGCGACAAAAATTGAAAGATCCGGAGTTAAATCAAAAGCTTCTTTCGTCAGTAACAACCCGGCTGCATCTAATCCGACTCCGGCTAAGGCAAAGAAAATACCGGATAAATCCCAGTGGCCTTTATCGCGGAATGATTCGAGCGAAAAACAAAAGATACAGCTGACTAGAAAAATTAAAGCGCTTAACTGGTAAATCGAAAATGTCTCGCCAAATAAATAGTAAGCGGCCGCACCTAATAGCAAAGGCTGAAAACCAAAAATCATCAGCACCCGGCCCGAGCCCAAATGCGCAAACGCTTTAAATAAAAATAAATCGCCAATCATCAGGCCCACGAAACCGCTGATGACTAAGTAAATAAAACTTCGCTGCGCCATCGTCAGATCAATTTGAAATAATAAAATCACTAAGACAAAACACACGAACGCAACCGTGGCCTTCAGCCGGTTCATCCAGTGCGGACTGACTTTTCTAGAAAATTCGGTAAAAAAAACGCTGGCGATCGCAAATGAAATGTTCGATGCCAGCGCAAATAAAATAGGTATCACAGTGAACGATTACTTACGGTTTACTTTTCCAAGTAAACGTAGAATCTCTAGGTACAACCAAACTAGGGTGACTAGTAATGCGAAACCGCCGTACCACTCCATATATTTCGGGGCCCCTTGTGATTCAGCCCGTTCGATCATGTCGAAGTCTAATAGTAAGTTAAACGCGGCCACGCCCACGACGACAACTGAAAAACCAATGCCCATCCAACCCGTATCGTGAATCATCGGAATTTGCGTTCCGAAAAAACCCATGACCATGTTGACTAAGTAAGTGACCGCAATCGCAATGGTCGCGCCCATGATGACCGACCGCGTGCGCTCGGTGACCCGAATAATTCGGAAGCGGTAAAGACCCAACATGATTAACAACACGCTTAAAGTTAAAATCAACGCGTTCGTTACAATCCCTGGGTACATCACCGAATACACGGCCGAGATCGAACCAAGTAAAGCTCCTTCGGCCACCGCATACACCGGCGCTAATACGGGCGACAGGTGCGGTTTAAAAACGATGACCAAACATAGAATCAAAGTTCCGATCAAGATTCCGATCATCAAAGGCATTGATTGATTACCCCAACCAAGGCTTGCACCGAAAATAGTTAATAAAATTAATAACCCCGCGCGATTCATCGTGCCCGTGATGGTCATTCGCGACACATCTGTTACGTCTCGCATGCCATACATTTCGCGTGCGTCGCGAGCTTTCGCTAAAGTTTTTTCGTTCAATACTGGATTCGACATTTAAGGTCTCCTTTTAGATCTTTCAAATTTGATTATGTTCCCTTTTAGCTTTGGGGGGTACAAAAATGCGAAGTATTATGTAACGCAAAAACCGCTTCTAAAAATGGTCTTTTTATTTAACTTTTACGTAGAGAATTTGTGGCAGCACAGCGGATATCCGCCAAATTTAAATGTGGCGGATATATGGCGGTTAGACATCTGTTGCCCAAGAAATTTAAAATCCCATTGAAAATAGAAAGATTAAAGCTGACCGGAAAGAAAAAAGGCAGCCACTACTCAATTACTTAAAACCGTCTTAACCTGAGACTCTTCCATCGTCTTCAGCACCAATCGACTGCCGGAGCCAACAAACCATTGCATTATTTCCAGTATTTCGGGGTTTTAGGGGGTTCCGACTTAAGTCGGTATTGAGTCACCCCGATACGTTTGCTATATACAACGCAGAATGGCAACGGAGGAACAACATGAAAATCACCGAAGTAAAAATCTTCCCGGTCAGCGAAGAACGGCTAAAAGCCTACGTAACCATCACGATAGAAGGCTCGTTCGTCGTGCGTGACCTCAAAATAATCCAGGGCCCGCAAGGCCTGTTCGTCGCTATGCCCAGCAAGAAGCGCAAAGACGGACAATTTCGCGACATAGCACATCCATTAAACCAAGAGACTCGACAAAATATCGAGGATATGGTCTTTCAAGCCTACGAAAATCAACTTCGCTCGATGGGAGAAACACTTATTAATCTGAAGCGGCAGAAGGCCCCAACAAGCCAAGGCGACGAATACGATTGATAGGAAAAACAGCATAAAGACAAGCCCTGCTCGGTAAATCTTTCTTACTTCTGTTTTTTTCTGAGAGCGGAATTATTGATCACGAAGCCCGATCCACTTGACTGTGGGCCGGGCTATTTTTTTGCCCGCGACTTCTTGCTGGCTGCAGGTTTTTTTGTTGCGCTTGTTTGGCATGTTGTATTAAGTTCGACTCTGCATTTCATGTTGGGGTATCGCCAAGTTGGTAAGGCAATAGATTTTGATTCTATCATTCGGAGGTTCAAGTCCTCCTACCCCATCCAAATTTTTTTAAATAAGCTAATTCGTTTTAAATAAATAGATTTCAGTTAAAATAGACAGAAACGGACAAGGGGTTTCGGGATGTCTCAAAAAAAAATCGTAGCCGTAATTACATCTGTTTTACAGTACCGAGTCATCGTAACTAAAGAATCACTTGAGCATGCGCTCAAACATTTCATCTTACCTGAAGATATTTTTCTAGAACTTCTCGAGCGGATTCTTAAGGACCCGACAGAAGTCTTCGAAGAATCTCATTCGAAAGAAAAGTCTTATCACTTATTCTATAAAATAAATAATTCAAAATACATTTTAGCAGTCGTTAAAAGAGCACCAGACGGATATTTTTTCACATCGATGTACATCACCGGTTCAAAAATGAAAACCAAACACAAAAGTCTAAAACGGATTAAAATATGAAAAAACTAGATATTTCATTTCGACATTTCGATGGATCTGGCCCGTTGTCAATTTACTGGCATGACGGCCCCTATGGTGACGCAGTCGAAGCCAATAAGGGCGACGGCGTAGGATGGTTTTCGGTAGGCCAAGATCTACTTGGCGTAGAGTTTGACGACGTTGAGTTTAAAAAAGATCATCAGACACTTTTTTTTGATAGTGTAATGATTGAAGTTAAAGTTAATAACGGAAAAATTAAAGTCGTCGTAGATAAGAAAAAGTCGGCTGGATAGAACTATGCCAACAACCGTAGGAAAACTCATTCAACAACTTAAACTTTTACCATCGGAAACTTTGGTTCTGGTTGACGGATACGAAGGTGGTTACGCTGACATTTCAAAGCCCAAATCAGTCAAAGTGAAACTTAATGTAAACCAAGAAGATTATTATGGCCCGCATGAAGAATCCATCGATGCGGATGTTAATGCTATAGTTATTGGAAGGACCCCGAACCAAAATTCGAAATGATACCAAGGTGCGAAGCCATATGTCTGGCGTTTCAATCCAGACTTATGCACATTTTCCGAAGCTTTGGAATTGCGTTATTGTTGTTGTCCCCTACTAAAAGATTTTCTAACCGAAAACCAAAAGACCCACTTGTTCGAAATGGTAAGCGCAGGGTTAATTGTAATGGTCGAATCCGCTTTTCCACCTGCTTTTTTCTTTGTTTATATCAAACTAAAAAGTGAGATTGATCAACGGCGATAGCGCGGTCAAACTTTTTTCGCCTTCAGCAAACGCTTGGAACTCTTGTACAGTTAAGTTTTTTGGAATATCAAAACCGGCGTACCGTACTCGTATGCCAATCCAAAACTTTCCCTGTACAACCGCTGCTGCCATGACATCTTTTAGGTTTGCACTTTGCAAAGATGTAAGCGTCCCGCCAGCCGGAATAGATTGATTAAATACTAAAGTTCCCACATCCCAACCGATCGGCTTCTGCCCGCCAGTAATACTGACTGCATTGGGAGCCGCTGTGCCGGTTAGTGCAATACGTACTTCAAATTGAATTGCGCTTGTGCCAGGCCATTTTGACTTTCCTAATAGCATGACGTTAGTGATAACAATGTCGCCGGCAACTGCCGCTGAAAACTCTTGACCGATTTCAGCAAAAAAGTCATTGTTCGAGGTCAGAACCGGAATGTCAGTTGCCGTGGATGGCGCCGTGCTACCCGCAAATTCAGCTTTTCCGCACGCAACTAAAAACATGACTGCACACAAATAAATTAATCGGTGCATTTTTAAATCTTGTACTGCCAAAGTTACTTTATTTCCTAAAATCATTTTTTCCCACCCTTTGCTCCGCCAAAAAGCCAATAAAAATCTAGTACAGGAATTGGACCTTTGTAATTAAGTAGCGGATCATTCAGTTCAACATAAGTTGCACCGAATTTAAATCCGAATACGGGGCCATGTCTTGCGATGCCCAAGGATGCTCGAGGATGCTTTTTTGTAAACTCGTAGCCACCCTCCGCAATTAACGACCAAACGTCTCCGAAAACTATGCTTGTACCTAATACTGCACCTAAAATTTTGGATCCAGAAATATCAGCAGTTTGTAAATTGAAATGTAAATTGGCGGGACCACCCGTATAAGTCGCACCGACATAACTGGTAAAGCCGCTGTATTTTAGTTGAAACTTTGAAATGAAAGCAGAGCTTTGCTTGACCCGCGTTTCGAGCGCAGCCGACCCAAGCAGTTGAAAATAACGAGCACCTACAGTTAATTGAAAATCAGGAGCCACATTGAAAACAAACTTTCCACCTAAGTTAGCTGTGTTAGCAGCCATTAAAAGCGGATTGACATCAATAAATACCGGGCCAGCTACATAACCTATTTCTTGTAGGCCCGCCACAACGGTCGCGCTGGGGTTCGCAGCAGCCTCCATTGTTAATAGGCGAAATGGCCTTTCTGCAAAAGCAAACTTGGCACCAAAAATTAAAAAGATCAAAATAAAGTATGTTGAAAAATATTTTCTTAAATGAATAATCATAAAGTTCCTGCCTAATAAATTTTTAAAATTGCAAAATAAAACTTTCGTGTAGATAGCGTATTATATCTCAAAAAAAATTAGAAGCCATTAAACTTGTAAGTGACCCCAGTCAAAACTTGACTTGCCTCATAACTATTTGTTGGCGCTGTCGTCGAAAAAAAACCCTGAAACCCCTGTGAAGAATTATGAATGACAGAGGCTGCTAAGTGCAACTGAAGTCCTCGACTCAAGCTAAAGTTAAAGGTGCCTTTCAAATTCTGGTTTGTGTCACGCCGTTCAGTTTTTCCCGCAACTTGATTTTGATTATATTGACTTGTATCAATGCTTGCAAACTGAGTTTTATTTATCGAGTACTGCATTTGCAAAGAAGAGTTTTCAGTCAATGATTTCACGTATCCAGTTATAATTCCATACTGTGAGTACCGGGTTGTCAGTGAAGAAGCCGTCAAAACGGGCAGACTGAAAGATGTTGAATCAATCGTGGGAGCTGGCGAATCGCTTCTTTTTAAAAATGGACCGATCCAAAAAACATCATTTCCTGAGTAGTAATTAAGAAGCAATAATATACTCAGCTGTTTTACCGGATTATTATTTAAATTTTGAAAATAATTAATTGAGGGTTGTAGTTGAAGAGAGTTCGTTAACCTGTAGAAAGCAAGCGTCGAAACAAACATAAAATTTTGATCAGCTTTGCCATTAGTTAAAATCTTTCCTGCACTTAACGAGTACTCAAATTTAAATTTTTCGGTTAAAATTAAATTTTGGCTCATTCGCGGTGCGGATGTAGCTGTTTGGTATTTATGATTGTTTGAGTAATCTTGAAAGTTTAGATCTACGCCAAAACTCATTACATTTTTTTTCTTTTTCAACAAAACGTAATCAAGGTTGAGGTCGACTAATTGGGTTGAATCTCTAATTTTCAAGTTTTCTCTTAGAATATTGCTATCGTAGCCGTATTGAAGTCGAATTTTTGCGGAGAACCGACGATTTTTTTCTTTCAATTGAGGCATCAGTTCGTCAATCGATTTTTTGAGCCAAGGCGGTGAGTACTTCTCTGCCAAAGCCAATTTATAAGAGTCTCTAGCTTGATCGTAATCTTCGTTTAAAGAATGGCATTGCCCAAGCCAATAGTAAACCTCCGCTTTTCGAGTCAATTTTGCAGTTTTTAAAAAACTATCCAGTTCTCGAATTGCTTGATCGCATTTATTTAGCTCAAGAAGAGCTCGGGCACGAATAATCCAAAAATCAAAATAATTTCGCAGGGACTTGTTCTTGTTCGAATAGGTAAGAACGCTCGAATATTTCGAAAGGTAAAATAGCGAATCTAAGTATTTTAATTGCGTGATAACGTCAGTTGGATCAATTTTTAACAGGCTTAGTTCACTCAATTTTTTCAAGCTGTAGTTTTGAGTTTGCTCGGCGCAGAAGCTTAAGTTAAGTAATATTTTCTTTCGATCCAGCTTCAGCTTACTGCGATCAGCAGCTAGAAGAATAGGTATGGCATTTTCGCAATCATTTTGGCTTATAAGCGCTACAGCTAGCTCGATGTCTTCACTGGCAACAACATCTAAAGACATTCCAATGCCAAAGATAAAAATTAAAAATGCTGCCGATCTTAGTTGGTGTATCATCTTTTTCTTAGACCCGGTTCATTCGTATTGGTCGATTAGTATCCGCCATTATAAGGCGATCCTGGCACAGGATTTGTCGGTTGAACGACTGGGGTTGTCGTGGGCTCTCTGGCAATAGGTGATTCAGAATAGGTAGGAGTGTGCCCCCCTACTGTAGGCGACCCGCCATCACTGCCACTAAAATAACCACCGCCGCTACTACTTGCTGGTTGAGTTCCATAATTACTGTTACCGTTTGATTTTTCGGAACTAATATTTTTCGTAGATTCTAATACTCGGTTGCTTATTCCTTTTGAAGCCCCGGCTCTTTCTGGATTTGAATTGACGATTTCGCTTTCATTAAGCGTCGGCGAGCCTGATACAGACGAAGGTAGTCTTTTTGAATTTTCGACCGATTGGGGTTTCCGAGTTTCTTGGTTTGAATCTGCAACCTTGGAAATCAGCTGCGTGAATCCATCTTTTTTATCACTTTCTTTTTGAAGATCTAATTCAGCTTTTGGAATATCTTGAACTTGTGGACTTTCAGTTTGTCGGTCCATCTGAATCTTCTGATTGGCTTTCACTGAAAACATTTCTTTTATTTGCTCTTGCGCATCCAGGCGGCCCACCATGACATGGCCCTCAAGGGTTTGTATGCGGCTTAAAGCTGATTCACTTTCGTGCTCGGTGATGAATACTGTTCCGCGGACTCCGGCGACGACAACTGGCGTTTTAACTTCATATTTATTGCGATTATTATCGTATCGCTGCTTCACGGTTGACTTAACCCTACCCACGGTTATTTCAAGTCGAACATTTTTTTTATCTTGCTTTGGATCGTAGACGTATTCTTTGATCAATAGATTCGAGTTCGGATAAATGTCGATAATGTTCGTATCCATCATTACAATTCGCACGGCCGATGTGGCAAAAGTCGTAATTGTGTCCGTTTCAAAAACTTTATCACCTTTTTTTAATTCACTTTTTTGGCCATTTTCAGAGATTTGAATCGCTTTTCCGCGTACCATCGTAACCACACCAAAACCTTTTGCCATGGCGAACAGTGGACAAAGCAAAAATACAAATATAATGAACTTCATTAAAAACTCCTATTTAGAAAATACCTTGATAAGCTTATCGACACTTCTGGACCTAAGATGAGCCATAAAGGCAAGAATCCCAATTTAATACAGGATCTTTTTCGACTGTTTGCAATCGAGCCTGTATAATTAAAGCGGCAGTGTCATTAGGATACTTTTGCAAGAATTCATCTAATTTTATACGCGCCTGGAGAACACTTTTGTTAAAAAAATGATCAAGAATACCTGAAAACAATTCATTTTTGGCAACGCCTGAGCCTGATGGTAGTAAGGCGTAAATGGTTATAGGCTCTTCCCGACCTCTAACCTTAACAACATCCAATTTTCGAAATATAAATTTCTCCCGATTTGATAAGTAGACGGATTCTGAGGTGATAATATATTCGCCATACTTCTTGGTTAAACTTTGCAGTCGAGCTGTTAGATTAACTCCGTCACCGATGACCGTATAACTCTGTAATTCCGGAGTTCCTATATTGCCAACGAAGACTTCTTGTTCGTTAAGCCCAATACCCACTTGAATTTCAGTTGAAATCTCACTGCGAAGTTCTTCGTTGATTTGAGTTAAGGCGCCTACGCATTGCAGAGCTGCGCGGCAGGCCTCTTCAGAACTAGAGACGCTGGCTAAGGGGGCCCCAAAGAATGACATCAAGCCATCACCAATAAATTTATCGACCGTGCCATTATTAGATTTTATGATTTGCACCATCGGACTAAAATAGCAATTTAAAAAATGACTGATCTTCAAAGGATCTAATTTTTCGCTCATCGACGTAAAATTGCGAATATCAGAAAAGAAGATAGTCAGATTACGCTTTTCTCCAACTAGGTTAATTTTTTCCGGATTTTTAAGCAAGTCGTCGACAACGTGTTTGGCGATATACTTTGAAAAAACCGTCTTGATAAAATCTTTTTGTTTACGCTCTTTTTTGAAAAACGAATAATTGTTGTAAATAAGTGCCGATAGCCAGCCCAGATACAGTTCGACACTCCAGAAGAAATAATTATATTTAAATAGAAGAACTTCGGTTGCTAAAATCGCTCCTAAGATCCCGGTGAACACAAAAATCGAACTTCGCCAACTGAGCTTGTCTTTTAAGACAAACGCTTGAAGATAAATTAAAACAAAAATTAACAATGAAAACTCTAATGACCAATGCCAAGTTAAAATGAGAGTTGAATTTAAAATGTTACTTGCGGCCTGCGCAAGAATGTAAGTCCCGGGCAAGGCCGGAGCAATCGGAGTTTTTCGGATATCGTAAACACCAGGGGACGTTACACCAAGAAAAACGATTTGATCGGTTAAGGTGATTTCTGAACCTTTCAAAAGATCAATGGCTGAAATTTTCAAAGGAGTTTTTTTCGAATAATTTATCCAAAAATAATCTGTCTTGGGCGTATATGTTGCTAGCATTCCCGCAGAAGTAGGGATCGAAAAATTTTGAATCGGGTACGAAAAATAATATCGACGAATCGAACCATCGCTGTCGGGTAAAACCGAAAAAACTCCGGTGGTATGGTTTTCGCTCTGCAGCGTTTCGAAATTCAATAAAATGTCATTTGGCTTTTGCGCGCGCCGTTTAAAAACTGAAGACTCTCGATCGAAGCTTGCGCAGAAATTGGCCGCGCGCTTCGCATATTCTGCATTGACGTAGGTAAGTTCCGTATCTGTGAAGTCAAAAATTGACTTCTTCGCGTGCAGCAAAACCTGTTGCTCCATAACATCTTTATAAAGTGAATTTAATTGGACGTGAAAAGTAGGCGTCTGCGGTTTTGAAAGACGCCATTGATCTGTCACCGCTTTGTTTTTTTTAGTAAAAATAAAATCTTCAAGACACTTAGCATGCGCAGTACTAGCCACTTCGCTGTATCCGCTAACATAAGCCCCCATAATAATTTTGTCGGGATATTTTTTTATTACATCGATCAAAGCCTGGTCATTGATGGCATCAGATGATTCAGCGAATACAATATCTAGAACTAGCTTTTTAGGCCCTCGTTGCATGATTTTTTCGATGAGTTCGGCAGTGACTTTGCGCGGCCATGGCCACCGTCCAAGCTGCATTAGAGTTATATCATCAATTTCAACGACTTGTATTTTTTCATCAATAGAATTTTGATCAAGTTCGATTTTTTGCTTGAGATCATAATAAAGGTAATTGAGTGAAGCAAATAGGGGTTGATTTTGAATATCATTATAGTGGTGTAAAGCAAACGCGCTCGTGACTGAGATGATGCCGACTACGAAAAGGCGAATCGCCAAATAATATTTTTTAGATTTGGTGGTCATCACTTTGTATCGGTCTATCGGCAGCTTCAGCACAGCGCACCTATTACATCTATTCAAAAGTCGAGCCAGTCGCAGTCGGTGTGGTTTTAGATAAAAGGAGCGGCACGAGACCACTCCTTATTAGCGAATAATATAATTAGTGATTTACAAACGGCAACCCATCACCCGTTTCCGCAGGGGCGTCACCAAGATTTGGCGTTATAGTTCCGTTGCCTAAGCTTCCGTTCGATGCGATTCCCCAACATTTAATACGCTTGTTATTTGTTATCGCGCATCCGAAAAAATAACCAACGCTGTTTGTAACAGAACTAATACCGGTTCCTAAATTGACATTCAATAAATTAGCAATCTCATTCACATCGTCACCTTGATTAGCCGTACTACCAATTAATAATTGACCACTACTATTCAAGCCCCAACACCGAACACCACCGGTGGCATTCATAGCACATTGCATTTGATTTCCACCCCAAGTTTTAACCGGCGTAAATCCAGTAAATGGAAGCGCAGCCAAGTTATCACCCATTTCAGCAGCGTCATCACCGCGATTGGCGATGTCTCCTTGCCCAAGCTGACCTCTTTGGTTTCGGCCCCAGCATTTTTGCGTGCCATTATCTAGAATTGCGCACGAATGACTATAACCCATTCCAATATCGACAACCGTTCTTCCTGCGCCAAGGTCAATGATAGGAAGCGCTGCCATTTCTCCGGCCGCTTTACCCTTAGCAACCGTATTTCCATAACCAAGTTGACCTACTTTATTATTTCCAAAACACTTAAGCGTCGCATTATCAAGAAGTGCGCAAGTGAAATCCAACCCACCACTTATCTTTATAGCAGTTCGACCTGCCCCCAAATTAATTGGTAGTAGTTTATCACCCATTTGCGCGGCAGATGTACCGCGGTTGACCGTGTCGTCTTGGCCTAACTGCCCCGAAGCATTTTTACCAAAACATTTTGTTGCACCATTATTTAAAATTGAACATGTCATATAGCCTGAAGCAAAGATTTTAACTGCAAATAAATCAGCACCTAAGTTGACCGCAGGTAAATTATTACCCATTTCATTTGCACTATCGCCACGATGAGCGGTGTCGCCAAGACCAAGCTGGCCACTTCCGTTATGACCCCAACATTTTAATGAATCATTATCCAGAATAGCGCATGTGTGCGAGATTCCCGCCGCTAGCATCTTTGCCGTTCGGCCAGTTCCTAAGTTAACAAATCGTAAGTTACCGCCAAGTTCTTCTGGCACGTCCGCTAAATCAGTTGTTGATCCATGACCTAGCTGCCCAAAGGCACCGTCACCAAAGCATTTCACACTGCCTTGATTATATCGAACGCACGTGTGCGCGGATCCCGATACTATTTCTACTGGCTCAATATGATTAATGATCGCATCGGAAGTATTCGGTACGGCATCAGTTACGCGCACGGTACCACTACTCACAGTTCCAGGAGCTGTGTAGAGTCCACTGGTACTGTTAATCGTGCCCGTCCCGGCCGGCACTGAATAACTATACGGCGCAGTGCCAAGTACAGCGCTAAAAGTCATGGTTGAAAATAATGGTAGGTTCAACGTCTGTGGCGAGATTGTAAGTGCACTTACAATTTTTACTGTAGCCTCAAGTACATTTCCGATCGTGTCTGACACGCGAACAATATCATCACCTGCAGTTACCGGGGCAACGTACGCGCCGGTTGTCGCATTAATCGTTCCCGTACCAACGACTGAAAAAGTTAATGCGCCAACGCCACCCGAGGCAGTAAATGCCTGGCTTTGATTAATTCCTAAAGTTACCGAAAGCGGTGATAATGTAAGTGGATTATAAATAGTTACTGACGTATCAACGGTCGCCACGGGCACTGCCGAATCAGCCGTTCTTAATGTAGCTGTACCCGTTGTCGCGGGAGCTGTGTAAATTCCGGTTGCGGCATCGATAACTCCGCCACCCACCACGATTGAATATGTATATGGCGGTGTTCCGCCCGCCGCGGTTAATGCTAAATCTGAATTCGTTACGACATAAGCTGTTGTCGGCGAAACATTTAATGGCCCATTCACTGTCAAAGCCGAATCTTTGTCGTTACCTTGTGAATCGGTCACGCGAACGGTTACATCACCTGCAATAGTCGGAGTGTACAAACCGGCAGCATCAACTGATCCCGGGCCACTAACAACTGAATAAGAGTATGGTGGCACCCCATCAACGCCCGCGTAAGATTGTGTTGCTGGTATTAAAATAGTCGCTGTTAGCGGAGTGATACTTAGCGCAGGATTAATAGTGACGGCTGCATCCGAAAATTTTCCTGTACTATCAGTCACGCGCACTGTTGCGTTTCCAGAAACGGTTGCGGACCGATATTTACCTGGTGTTGTTGCACTAAAGGATCCACCGCCAGAAAACACGGAATAGGTGTACGGCGCAGTTCCGCCCGTAACCGTAAAGATTGTGGAAGAAGATGCGGCCATTGTAAAAGTAGCCGGTGCAATTTGTGGATTGTTGATTCCTGTCATGCCCAGCGACGGAGCGAAGCCACCATCAGCTCCTTTGCACGAGAATAAAAAGAATAAACTGACCATTAATTTTAAGAACATCTTTGCATTTAGCATCGGGTCTCCTATACTTTTAGTTTCTTTACTGTTCTCTATATCGACGAAAAAGGCCAAAATCTTTAGTATTATTTGCCAAAAGCTAGCTGGTAATTCGGTCAAATCGAGAATTATTTATTGTTCTCTAAATGAACCAGTTTTTAAAATTTTGCGACTTTATCCATATAATATATAGAGCTACTAAATTCGATTCTTGCGCCGATAAAACGTCTCAATATTGTTATCTTTTTCTAAATGATACAATATCTAAAAATAATTTAGATATTGTAAGTACATGTAATTTATAGGTATTTTGAATTGTAATATATAATTAATGTTCTCCAAAGAAAACATTATGATGAAATTTATGCAATTATTTGTAATACTTGTTTTACAAACAAATGATGGCAATAACGCCTTATTTTTTAAATTAAATTTGGAGGATATAATGAATTCTAAAAACAAGTTTGCGATGGTGGGGTCGACATTACTTTTAGCTGCGCTTACTCAGTTATCTGTTGGCTGTTCGAAAGCCGATCAAGCCAACGTAGCTAAAGTGTTAAACGGATCAGCCACAATGGGTCCGATTAATCTTGCCAGCTGCAAAGTTTTTCAAGTCAATGCCAACGGATCAAGAGGGACATTTGAACTTGCTTCAGCAATTACAAATGTCAAAGGTGAATACTCGATTCCCGTGGGAACTAACACAGGTCCTGTCGCAGTTGTTTGCTCTGGCGGAACTTATCGCGATGAAGCAACAGGTGCTGATATTAACTTACTTGCTACGGATGAAGTCGTTGCGATGGTACCAGACATATCTCAACAGTCATTTGCAAGCGTGAATGCCTTATCGACTATCGCGTACGCGCGCGCTTCTGATAAAGCCGCTAAAGGACAAGATTTAGCGACAGCCATTTCTGAAGCCAAGGTAGATATTGCTGTTCAATTCAAACTGCCTGCTGGTTTTGATATCCTAAGTGTTAAACCTGCAAATTATTCTGAAGCGCTTCCCCCAAATGTTAGCCTAGCAGAAAGACAGTTAGGTTTAGCAATGGCGACCTTTTCTCAAGTCGCAAAAGATAAAGCCCTTACCGCGGCTCAAGTCATGGCATTGACAAGAAATATGGCTGAAGATTACAAAGACGGACTCATTGATAATAAAGTAGCTGGCGTAGCGATGGCAGTGCCCGCTGGCTTTCCAACAACTTATTTACCATCAGACATGGTTAGTGGATTTGCTGCCGCAGGCACAAATTTTCTGAATAGTTCTTTGAACTATTCAGGTTCTAGAAACAGTCCAAATCCTTCAATTCCGGCTGGTAGTGGTGGTATGATCGTCTCACAATAAAACTTTTCTCCAAGACTAAAAGGTGGGGATGGGCGAAAGTCCGTCCCCATTATGATATTAACGAAAGATTCCGATAGGTAATTATGAAAAAAGGTGTGCGCAGAAAAAAACGAGTTCTTCGATCAGAGATCACCGAAGTGATTGCTAAAAAAGACGTTTTTCTATATCACGATTATCGCGCGTTTCTAAACGATGAAATAAAACATCAGTCAAAAAGTTTCGCCGGTTTCTCGATGCGCGCAATTGCGCGGGAAGCAAGTATCGCGCCCGGGTTCTTATCAATGGTTTTGTCTGGAAAAAAAAACTTATCTGCAGATAAATTAGTTGATCTGGCACGTGCACTTTCTTTAAAATCTAGCGAACTGAATCATTTAGAATATTTAAGAGCTTTTTGTGATGCGGATTTACAAGAGGACAAGATCGAAGCTCTTTCGCGATTACAACGCTCGATTGGGTATCAAACAAAAAACCCGGCAGAACACCACGTTTTTAGATACTTGAGCCGCTGGTTTAATGTTGTCATTCGTGAAATGGCCACCAAAAAAGGTTTTCAAGCCGATGCCAAGTGGATTCAATCTCAATTGCAATTTCAAGTTCCCCTTGCCGATTTAAAAAGTGCTTTAGAATTTTTATTGGCCAATAAATATATTAGTGTTTTGAAAGATGGGTCAGTCCAAGCTTCAACCGAGAATATCCGCTGCATGGGCGGCGTATACCAAGTTGTTCTGGCGCAGTTTCATAAAGAAATGTTCGATATCGCAACTAGATCAATCGACGTCCTGACAAGTGACAAACGATATCTTGAAGGTTATACTTGTTCTTTGTCTTCGCGCCATTTCACTGAGGCACAGAAGATAATTACCGAAGCAATCGATAAAATCGAAGCCCTTGAAAAGCAAGCACACTCGGCCGGTAGCCAGGGTGACTCAGCTGAAAATATTTATCATTTTTGTTTTTTTGGAATTCCGCTACTGAAAGTGACTAAAAAGGAGAATACCTAGTGCGACCATTTAATTTTTTTATTAAGCAACTGCTGCTTTTAATATTTGTTCTAAACTATAATGGATGTGGTGGTACACGAACCGGAAATCCACTTACTGAGGTGAATGGAACGGCAACTCTCGGCCCTGTTTCTGGCGCAACTATTACTGCGTACGTCCTAAATACCGATGGTACTCGTGGCGCTGCTGTCGGAAGCTCGACGACATCAACTAGTGGCGCTTTTAAAATTTCGCTAGACACTTCAAGTCCGATAACATTAGTTATGACTGGAGGAAGTTATATAGACGAGGCCCGTGCAACTTTAGTTACAGTTCCGGTTGGTTTCGAATTAGAAATATGGGCGCCTGCGGGTCCAAGCACCACAGGTTTACATCTTCATGCTTTAAGCACAATTGCGGCTGCCCGTGCAAAAAATCTTGCTGCCGTAGCGGGATTAAGCGCCGCCCACTCGCAGGCTGTAGTTAATACTGCAAGTGTTTTTGGTTTAACAAATATTGATACTGGTTTAATTAAACCCGATCTATTTACAGTCAGTGGCGGAGTCCCAAATGCGGCGGCTAGCACAGCAAAGCTTGGCTTGGTCATCAGTGGTCTATCACAGTTAATGGAAGATGAGCCATTCCCTGGCCTCGATCCGATTAAACAGTTAAGCCTGATTCAGAATATAGCTCATGATTACTCTGATGGTGACTTCGATGGGATGAATTCTGCAAACGTAAGTGTGCCGAACGCACTTCCTAAGACTCCGAAGCAGGCTATTAATAATATGCAAACGGCGATGACTAATTTTTTAAATAGTACGCAAAACGCTTCGGGCTGGTCTTCTAGTAATTTTGGAAGTTATCCTCCGCCAATACCGTAATATATTTAAGAAAATCATTTAAACGATCCAACACGTGTCATTTCATTAACAAAAATTGCCGGGCAATTCGACGCACGCTTGTCCGCTGCGCATTCAAACTTCGACTGACCAATCCGCCGCGCTTAACTGTAATTTTTTAAAGGGAAAGCTTCTTGTTAATTCATCTCAAATTTCACGAAATCTCATGCAAATAAGTTGGTGTCCCAAAGTTGCTTAGGCTTGTCGATGAAGTTAACTGCACCGATCTTTAAGTTAGCGACTATAAAAACCTATTTTTTTCAAGAAACGATGAGCGGTTTAAATCGCTAGTTGATTTTGCTTGGGCACTTGTAAACAAAAGAATTATGAACCCAAGTCATGGGGTAACTAATACCTTTGCCTTTGCCTTTGCCTTTGCCTTTGCCTTTGCCTTTGCCTTTGCAATGCACAAGCTGTTTGAAGAATATGTGGCTAACCTGATTAGAAAAAATGGTTTGTATTTTGGTTTTGAAAAAAATCAAATAGCCGCGCAAGCTATTGGAAGCCGAAAATGGTTTTTAAGTGAGCGAAGTGAAGCTAGCCCTGGTAAATTTCGCCTAAAGCCCGACATCTTGATCAAGCCAACGACTGGGGAATCGACTTTGATCATAGACACAATAAGGAAGATTCTTCTAAAAGATGCGGAAGATACAAAAAATGGTGTTTCGCAAGCTGATCTATATCAATTGTTCGCTTTTGCTAAGATTTTTAAGTCCCCAAAAAATATTTTATTGTACCCGTCTGTAAGCGGAACTTCAGAACGCACATACACACCTAACGACGGATCTAAAGATTTTATACAGATTCGTCTTATTAACTTAAACAGAGACTTGAAGCGCGATAAAGTTCAACTACTCAAGGATTTAAAAACGAGCTTGTTTGAATTTTCCTAAATGATGTTATCAAAGAATTTTTTTTTAAAGGAGAAATGCGTATCATGGTTAACACTACTTGACCTGTCATATTAAGTTAATAACTTTAGTTTCGTGAAACATATTAAGCTGCACGATTCTTGTTTTACTTACGGCTACGACACTCGCGCAACAACCTTCTGCAAAACTTCAAACGCGCCTTAAGGCGTAAACGTAATAACACAAACGCCTTGCGCGCCTGCACCAACGCTACTGCCGCTGGGGTCTTTGCCAACGCCGCCACCACCACCGCCGTAAAGTCCGGCGTTGCCGCCATTATTCAGAGTGAGGCCTCCGTCGCCGGAAGCACCACCACCACCACCACTACCAATATTTCCAAAAGCATAAATTTCGATCGCGGACCCACCGGCGCAACCTTGATCAAGCGTATTTGTACTTGATCCGCCACCGCCTCCGCCGCCTAAGCTGCCGGCCGTGCAGAGGGACCCAACTGATCCTAACCCGGCGCCTGTACCGGCATCATTGGTTCCACCATTACCACCATTACCACCGGTCGAAGCAACTGCTGCCGAGCCATTCCCATTTCCGCCTCCGCCGCCTCCGCCGCCGCTGGGATGGCCCGCTGAGCCGGCCCCGCCATTTCCGAAAGGCCCTGCCGCCCCGCCGCCACCGCTACCACCCTTTGAGGAACCGGCCGCGCCGTTTCCGCCCGATAACCGAACGCTGCCAGCACCCGCGGCTGCCGAGCCACCAACGCCCGCGGTACCACCGGCGGCCGAAGTTCCGCCCTTCGCACGAATTATTAAAACGGTCCCCGTTACCTTTGTGACCGATGAATCCGTTGCGACTCCGCCCACGACGACATTTAACGTATCAACGCCCGGAGACAGAGTTGTGTTCGTCGCCCTTGAATAGCCCCCACCACCACCGCCTGAGCCGCCATTGGCACCGTTTGCGCTGCCGTTTCCCCCACCGCCAATACATTCTATTGAGTTATTTAAATTATTCCAGTTTAGCGGAACAGCCCATGCACTATTCGTTGTGGTAAATACAGCATATTGAGGTATCGTATATTTGCGCCAGAAGGCAAAAGGTAAAAAAACCTGCGAATACAGATTAATTGGAATTAGCAAAATTGCTAGCGAATGGATAATTGTCATCTTACAATATGATACAGTGCTATATCTAAAAAGCAAAACTCTTACTATCACTTCTAAACGAACACGTAATAAGTCAAGGTAATGGGCAGCCATTCACCGCCAGATATTAAAATGAGACAACAAAATTAATTAATAAGGTGATCGCCATCCCCTAATTAGAATCGCTTTATTTAGATCAGCGGCGATGCCCAGGTCTAGAATTGAGCTTGGGCCGTGTTATCGAAATACTGATTATAGTTTAATGGCAAATTTACTTTACGCAAAACCACCCCTACCGCCAGAGCAAGTATGAAACCACTTTACAGGTGCCCTAACCCAAAAAAAAATGGACCACCTTATAAGGGCAGCCCATCCAATAAAACCAAGACTCCGAAAACAACTAGTTCTGAAAACTCATCACTAACTTAGACTTCTCAGTCTGACTAACTTCGCCCTTAGTAGCTTTCTGCGTGCAAAGTACATCGTAATTTACCTGCGCCGTATGTCGGAAGCGATGAAATTAATCGTTTAAAAACTACACTCCGCAATCGGCGGCCGGGACTCAGATTCTTCAATTATTAGGAGCGCCGTCAGCAATCCAGTCAAAAATCTTTTGCTTCTGCTCCGCTGTCAAAGGGCCACCAGAAGTCGGCATTGAATCATTCGCCACACGTGTATAAAGCAAACTCACCGCGGGATTTCCTGGTGAAAGCCGAGTTACAATCTGCGAATGAATTTCTGTTGAAAAGCCGCCTGATGTGCCATGACAGCTTGAGCAGCGCGAGGTTAAAACATCCGCTTTTAATGACGTATATGTGGGCGGCATGACGTATGTGTAAGCCGAGCTTAATGTGTGCGTTTGCGCATCGGGATTTGTTACGGTTACTCCGACTGCGCCGGCTGCGTGGGACGGTGTTGTGCAAGTGATTGAAGTTGCTGAAACCACTGTCACACTTGTGCAGTTAGAGGCATCCAGCCGAACCGTAGCACCTGTTTGAAATTGAGTTCCGGTAATTGTAATAGGCGTATTGCCATTGGTAGATCCCGACGTTGGCGAAACACTGGTAATGGTTGGGGGGCCGAAGGCATTCGCATAAGTTATCGCACCAACCAAGGTCACTGACCCTCCATTGGCATTCGTAACTGTTACGTTGTAGGTGCCCACTGGTTGGGCTGGTAGGATGCAAGTGGCTTCATTTGCAGAAACAAAAGTGACCGGAGTGCACCATGAGGCTCCAATCATAATACTTAAACCTGATTGAAATAAGGTTCCGCGAACGGTCATGGTCGCGCCACCTGCGGGCGCTGACGATGTCGGTGATACAGACGTAATTTGTAGAGCTGGCGCTATCGTAGTAGCCATGCCCTTTTCAGAAGATTCCTTGGCGCAGCCAAATAACGCTAGAATTAAAAAAATCATACCCGTGTGTATTGTTTTTATCATGATTTGAACGCGTCCTTTAATTAGATGAAATATTTAATGTTCTGACTTAATTATACAAAATTTTTCACCTTTTAAAAGCAGGGAATAAGTTTAGTAAAAGTATTTCGGTTATCAGTTAAGTACCAAGACTTAAGTCGTGGATTTTTCTGGACCTTAACTAAAAAACCGAAATATCGCTGATCCGAATCTAAGCTGCCAGATTGATTATTCTTCGAAGAATTTTTGAGCGAACATGTCGCCCTGATCAGAAAGTGACGAAAAGGACTACCTTCTGAAAATTTAGATTTTCGTCCCCATTTATAAAATAGATTTTCCCTGCGCAAGTTGCATCTAGAAAAGAAATAAAAGTTCAAGCAAAGAAATGCGAAGAAGATCATGTTAAAATACTGATAAAGAACGATTTGACTGCAAGATTTGCTGCTTGCTTTGCTGAGCAGGAATCTATTCGAACTGAGCCTTCATTCATCTTGAAATGTAACGTTGTATATCGTCGATTGTATACTAAGGTTCTATCTGCTACTGGGTATACACACGTTGGTTATAATTCGTACTTAAAAGTCAAGGTCGTGGACAGATGAAAACAGACACCAAGAATTTAAAACACGAATCTTCAATTCTTCTTATAGGCAACTTTGACCTAGAATTAAAATCAGTCATTTCAATTTTATCTGAATCAAATTACCAAATTATCAAAGCACCTACTGTTGAATCGGGACTTGGCCCATCAAAGATTCCAGACTTAATTTTGATCGAATCTATTGGAAATTCATGGAATCAATGAGTTGCCTCAGGATCTTGCGACAGCCATAAACTTGACTGTGCATCCAGAAGATCGGGATGCTCTTCAAGAAATTATGGCAGCCAGCGTGAAAGATCATACCTCTTTTGAGCATCATTATCGTATCGTTCGACCATCTGACGGGGCCATACGATGGCTTGAGGGCCGGGGCCAAGCCAAGTACAACGACGATGGCGAAGCGAACTGTCTACTTGGAATCGTTTCGGACATTACTGAAAAAAAGTTATTGCAGCTTGAAGCCGAACGAGCTCGACAAGAATTACATAACTATTTTATGCAAGCACCCGTGCCGCTTGTGATTCTGACTGGGCCTGACCATCTCTTTACACTTGCTAATGCTCCGTATGAACGATTGGTTGGACGCAAAGTCGTTGGAAAAACTGTACGTGAGGCTTTTTCAGATAAAATTGCGAAAGATTTTATACCGCTTCTGGA
>JAYUOK010000061.1:0-4365 GCA_043760925.1 Bdellovibrio sp.
TTCACGTAGTTGCAAAGCCCGTATAAAAGTCATGATGTATTTTAGCTTTCGGAAGCGGATGTCGTTCTAGATAAGCAATAAAGCTTTCCCAGTTAAAACTCTTTTTCTGACTGCGTCGATTAAGCCACTTCAGGATCATTCGTTTCGTTTCACTTTCGAACTTCTGCAATGCTCCGTAGTTGCCACTCACACCATAATATTGAAAATGTCCTCGTAGTTTCGACTTCAGGGTCTTCCATATTTCTGCAATCGCAAACATATTCCTAGACGCCTTCAACCACTCATTCATTTCCTTTAATTTCGTTCTCAATTTCTTGCGATCTGTTGTGCGCCCTAGTTTAAAACCACCTTTACGTGTTTTATCGATGAAATGTGTAAACCCTAAGAAGTTAAAAGTCGCGGCACGTTGATCTTTAGATTCTGCATTTTGTTTTGCATATCGACCAAATTCGATCAATCGTGTTTTATCTTCTGCTAATTCTAGTTTAAACTTAGTCAGGCGCTGCTTTAATTCGGCCAGTATTTTTACGGCTTCATCCTTGTATTGCACGCAGATAACAAAATCATCCGCGTATCGTACAATTTCTACTGCTCCTCGACAATTTGGTTTCACTACTTTTTCCATCCATAAATCCAGCGCATAGTGCAGGTACACGTTGGCTAGAATCGGCGACACAACTCCACCTTGTGGCGTTCCTTCGTCACTCGCATACAGCTTGCCTTCTTCCATGTATCCATTCTTCAAAAAGCGTTTGATTAATCTTAGAAAATTTGAATCGCCAATCCTGACACCTAAAAATTTCATCAGCCATTCGTGATCCACATGATCAAAGAAACCCTTGATGTCCGCGTCAATGATATGGTTGATCGGTTGGGTCATAATTACTTGGTTCAGTCGCTTCAACGCCTGATGGCAGCTTCGATGCGGCCTAAATCCATAGGAGCAATCTAAAAAATCAACCTCGTATATCGCCTCTAAAACTCGGCTTACTCCCCGCTGGACAATCTTGTCTTCCACAGACGGGATTCCTAGCGGTCGTAATTTTCCGTTCGCCTTTTCGATGTACACTCTTCGTACTGGTTGCGGACGGTAGCTTTGGCCCTTCATACGATTTACTAGCTCTTTTATATTTGCTTCCAGGTTTTCTCCGTACAATTCGACGCTCATTCCATCAACGCCTGCAGCTTTTGCTTTCTTCAACATTCCAAAACATTCTTTTAGATTTTCCTCGCTCAACAGATGCGCTAAATTGTCTAAACGACTCTTCTCGTCGCGCTTTGCAAATTCCGATATGAGATTTAATTTTGTTTGCATGTTTATCCTGACTCCATGTTCAGTACTTGTTTCCTTAAATCTCTTCACATTATCGCTGATCCCTTCAAGTGGGCCTTAGCACCCGCGCTGGGCATTACCCCAACTACTCCTTTACTACGAACCAGTCCGACTTCCTGTTAAATCTATCACTGCATCCTTTCCTTTTCGGATTGTTTGCAGCTTCCCATTTCTGGAAGACAACAGGATCTCCCAAGTTCCGATAGCTTCTTAACTGATCTCATACCGCGGACTTAGACCCCGAAAAAGAAAATGCGTTCTGACCTTTGACGAACACACTTTTGCTGCCTTCCAACTTATGAACGCTGTCAGCCTTTTTAATAATGGAAAATTACGGGGCTCAATACCTTCACTTGCGTTGCGGTCTAATATCTCCTGTCTTGCGGCTTCACTGATTTCGTTGCCTTGACCAGTGCGCATTAAGTTCCAGACTGCTGGCTTTGCTTTGTC
Source organism: Bdellovibrio sp. (assembly GCA_043760925.1). GTDB lineage: Bacteria > Bdellovibrionota > Bdellovibrionia > Bdellovibrionales > Bdellovibrionaceae > Pseudobdellovibrio. The sequence continues at coordinate 1,784 of JAYUOK010000061.1, forward strand.
TGCGTCGGCTTGGTTACCGACAAGAAACTATCGATTTATCTTGGCGCACTCATAACTTCTCCTTGAGGCTTAAAATACACAAGTAGAAGAGACTTCTACAGTCTCAAATAATTTCATTAACTCGTCAAAAATATCGACAGGCCGCTCAAACAGCGCCGGTAAAGCCGCAACTGCTGTACATCATTTTGACAGCAGGGTGAAACAATTTGAATCTTTAATTTCACCGAACAACGATTTAAATTGGTCAAAACAACCCAATGGAGAATACATGAAAAAAATATTTGCTTTATCGTTCATCGCTTTAATTTTAACGACAACATCTGCTTTTGCAGGAGGAGAGGCCTGTGACAGGAACGCGGCCGCTTTAAGCGCTGCTGAAACTGTCATAGAATTTAATAGCAACGTCTACGGAGTCGACTCCGATGGAAAAAAATTCGTCGTTGAAATCGTCAAAGAAAGTCTGATTCAAAATCGTGATGGAATTTACAGCGTCACAGCCCGCATACGCCACTTTGAATATACAGTTTCAATTAAGCTCGATGAATACTGTGGAATCGCTTCTGCTCAAGTAGGCTTATAAAAATGTAATATGTCTCTGTAAAAAAATATGACATCTAGATTTTTTGAGTGGTCCTGCTAAAGTCCCCCTAAATTAACCACTTACTCAGGGGCCTCAACATGAAAACTCTTCTATTAACGCTGACTGTTTTAATTTCTTCAATCACTTGCAACGCTGGTGATTCAAAATGGACAGTATGCAATAGTAAGAGTTTTCTTATGAGTGCCTTTGAACATCGTTCAACCGACGGCAAATCTCGCCAAACCGATATCACGTTGGTTTATGGCGGACATGTTGCCAAAGGAGTTCTGTTAGAAAATTCGCAAAAAATTTCGTTGGGCTCAAATGAATTAAAACTGGATGGCGAACTGACTTTAAATTATAAAACCAATCGTATGACTTTAGACGGCCCAATGTATATCGACGCTCAGCGCTTCGATATCGAAGAAGTTCTACGTTGCGTTGACAAAACGCAAACAACTTCGCCTGGTTCATCAGGCCACTAATCATTTTAACATTAACGAATACGATTTCAATTAAGGACTATTTATGATTAAAAATTTAATTGCATTAACCCTGTTTTCATCTGTATTTGCGTTGGCAGGCCAACACGATTTAGAACACTGGTATCATGGTGAATATAAGCTGCAAACAAAATCCGAAATTGCTGCTGAATTAGATTTATCATCGGTCATTATCAAAGATATTCCGTTCGATGATAAATTACCGATGATCATCACGATATTCCCAGGTGATAAATTCAATGAAATCAACGCACCTGTTTATTGGAACGAATCTGAGAAGAAATTTACATTCAAATTAGATACAATCAGTTGGTGTGAAGACTATGACTGCATCGGACTCGCAGCGATCGAGGGCGAACTCACTGGCCATCCAGACAAACCCACCGTCGTTATGAAAGCTACTTTTTATAAAGACGTCGGCGACGAAGCCGGCCCTAAAGGTTGGACTGAAACTTTAGTTTTTGGTGATCGCGACGGCGACGGATCATATAGTTTTTAATTTTTGTCATTGAGCTCCTGAAAACACAAACGGAAACCCCGTCACTTCAACAACCGCTCCTTCGGGCGGTTCAGGAAAACCGATGGTTTCAATAACCGAACTCACACAGGCTTCAACAACTTTATTATCCATCGTTGATTCACTTTCGACAACACGGGCATTTTTTCCGACGCCGCGTTGATGGATTTCCCAAGCGATCACTATTTTTCCGGCTAAATTGGTATTAACTTTATATTCACGGTCATAACAATTTTTGATTGCCGGCAGGTGGCTTTGAACAGCCTTTCGGACGGCGGCTTTATCAATCCGACCGATAAAATTTTCTTCGTTGCCGCCAATGACTACGCCGACGTTTACTTTGACGCCAAATTCTTGGCCTTTGCTGGCGGGATCATAGCCTCTATGAGTTTGACTCATTTTAACGTCAGCGATTCCGACAGTGGCCGTCCCCGCGCCGCTGGCACCGGTGTTTTTTAATTTTGCGCCCAGATCATCTCCTGAATTATTGTGATTAAAACCTGAATACCCGGTGGCTTTTTCTCCAACTCCGATGAGTTCTCCTGTTCCGTTGTAGGCAAGGTCCATTTTTTTTCTAACACCGTCGGTGCTCAAAACAGACAACAGTCCGATTTTTGTGGGATCTGCCTCAACACTTTTTGTCTGCGCCCCTACACGCGGACCCGTTTTCACCTGACCTGAATGTAGACCCGAATGTGGATTAGAGCGCGGACCGGCCGTCATTGATTTCGTCACAGTCTCTGGTACTGGAACTATTAATGGTACTGGCACCGGTACCGGCGAATTTTCTAGGCGAAGTGGCGGAGGTTCGAACCGAACTTGCACAATACGCTCGACGATTTCTTCACGTTTTTCTATTTTTGGCGATAGAACGGAGAAAATTAATCCTGACAGGGTTGTTAAAATCAGAGCCGACAACAGCGTTGTGTATTCCGAAGATGAAAAAAGCAATGGCGAACTCAGCGCGATTTTTTCGGTCAAT
>JAYUOK010000062.1:0-4295 GCA_043760925.1 Bdellovibrio sp.
GGAAAATTTACCTGATATAGGAATTATTCTGATGTTAAGGGCCTTTTCTTCAGGCTGCACAGCTTTAACCGGAATCGAAGCGATTTCAAACGGAATACCTATTTTTAGACGGCCACAATCTAAAAATGCAAATCGGACATTGGTTACTATGGTTATAATACTAGGTACTTTGTTTGCAGGAATTACCTACTTAGTAAATCATTTAGGGATAAAGCACATTGAAAACACCACGATGATTTCATCACTTGCTCAATCGATCTTTGGTAATGGCTTCTTTTATTATGCGGTTCAGGGATCAACAGCTTTAATATTATTTTTAGCGGCATCCACCAGCTATGCTGACTTTCCCAGGTTATCTTCGCTGTTAGCGAAAGATAAGTATGCCCCTAGACAATTAGCAAGTATTGGCGACCGGCTGGTCTTTTCTAACGGAATCGTCGGATTAACATTTGCCGCTATTGTGCTTGTTATAATATTTGGAGGAAGAACACATCATTTAATCCCACTCTATGCGGTGGGGGTTTTTATTTCGTTTACCCTTTCCCAGGCTGGCATGGTGGTCCATCACTATAGATTGCGAGAAGAAAATTGGATGAGATCGCTACTTTTAAATGGTCTTGGTGCGGTTACTACCGCGATAGTCGCGATAGTAATCGCTAGTTTTAAATTCACTCACGGAGCATGGATGGTTATCGTTTTAATTCCGATCATTGTTTTTCTCTTTCACCGCATTCATGTCCATTACGTGAAATTTGCTCGTGAAATTTCACAATCACATTATGATATGGAAAAGTTGGAAAAGGTTGCCAAACACGTCGTTGTAATTCCAATTTCCGGTTTACACCGTGGAGTGAAGAATGCCATTCGCTACGGGATGGGTATTTCACATGATCTACGAATTTGCTTTGTGAAAACCGATGAAGAGGCTTATCAAAGAATAATGGTATCGTGGAATGAAAAGTTTCCCAATTTAAAACTTTATGTGCTTGATTCGCCGTATAGATCCGTTTCGGGGCCCATAATAGATTTTATCGATAAAGTGGCAGCCGAACATCCTGCCGAATTTGTTACGGTGATTTTTCCTGAGTTTGTTACGGCAAAATGGCGACATCAACTGCTACATAATCAAACGGCCTGGCTGATAAAGCTGGCATTGCTGTATAAGAAGAATGTCATAGTTACCAGCGTTAAATATCATCTAAGCACGACGTAGTTGGATACGTAAATTTATAAACTAGAGCTGGATAATTCTGGAGTTAAATGTTTTTGGCAACAATGGCAGTTATTTAGTAGAGATAGATGGGGCGACTATCCTCCTTGATGAGGAGCATCCGGGCATAATACATAACGCACAAGTGCCAATTCGGCCACGGTCTATTCGGCGGTGGGTTGGGATTTTGCACCTTTGACTGTGGCATTTTAGATTTTGCCGTCAAAGGACAACAATGGACACAGTACAAGGGTCATGCAGTGTCACGATACACATCCTAAGGAGCGCCAATCGATGACGGGCGGTTATTACCCAAAAGGTTTGGCATTTTGCGCTAAATTATCCTGCGATCAATACAAATGAAAAAAAGTCGTATAATTATACCAGCAAGTCTTTTAGTTTTCGTAATTGGTGGTGCCCTGATGTTTAGAAACAGACACCAGGCGAATAATATATATTATTCCGACCCCATTGTGCGTGGAAGTATACTCGAAAGCGTCTACGGAATCGGCACGGTTACAGCCCGAAAAAGTTATCAACTGAAATCCGGGGTCACAAATATTATTCGAAAAATTTATGTACGTGAGGGCGATCACGTAATGAAAAACGACAAACTTGTGGATTTAGATTCAACCAGTTTTCGAGCGCCTTTTTCCGGCACGCTCGCCTGGGTGCCGATTAAGGAAGGCGAACTTGCCTTTGCGCAAGCTGTATTGCTTACGCTGACTGACCTAACCGATCGGTATTTAATCGTTTCTCTGGATCAGCGCGGTGCCTTGCGGGTCAAAATCGGGCAACAGGCCAGAATCAGTTTTGATAGTTTTCGCGACGAGGCCTATGTAGGCTTTGTTGAAGCTGTCTACGCCAACGATAATAATTTTTTAATCAGAATTAATGCCTCAAAATTGCCTTCACAAATTTTACCTGGCATGACCGCCGACGTTGCAATTGGTATACTAAAACACGACAATGTCTTATTGATACCGACTTCTGCAATCAGCGAAGGCGGCGTATTAGTCCAACAAAATTCTGGAAAAGCCAAATCCACGCCCGTACAATTTGGAATTGTAAATGGTACTATGGCAGAGGTTTTATCCGGGGATCTGAAAGAAGGCGATCGTCTTGCGATTCAGAAAAAGACTAATCCGTGATTTCTTTGGCGCTTCGTTATCTCTTAGCCAGAAGAAAGCAAACCATATTGACATTTTTAGGTATTTTTTTTGGCACTGTCGCATTTGTGGCAATTTCTGGATTCATGTTAGGTTTTCGTGAATATCTGGTCGAACAATTGATAAATAATAGTGCGCACGTCCACATTCAAGCCCGCGAAGATTTTTTAACTGAGCATTCACTGGATCAGGACTTCTATAAAAAAGAATATGCTCATATTTTTTGGGATCCGCCGCCATCGGGCCGAAAAGACAGTGCTATGGTTGAAAATCCGCAGAATTGGTATTTTCGTTTAAAAGCTGATAATCGTGTTGCCGCCTTTTCTCCGCAATTAAGAGCAGCCGCAATATTCAGTAATGGTAAAGCCACCGCACCAAGTACACTGATTGGCTGTGATCCGATTCAACAAACAAAAGTTACAACCATCGGTGAATTTGTAACGGAAGGCAGCTTTTCTGAAATAGCGGCCGGAGGCAATCGCTTAGCGATCGGATCTGAGTTGAAAAAAAAATTAGGGTTAAGACTCTTTCAAACTTTTATGGTGGCCTCTGCCAACAGTGCGGCGACCCCCTTTAAAGTTGCTGCAATATTTCAAACCGGCAATGTCGCGGCAGACATGACAGCATATGGGGCCCTGACCGATGTTCAAAAGGTTAATCACACTCCGAACCAGGTAAATGAAATTTCGGTAAAGCTTTATGATCTGACCTTGTCTGCAACTATGGCAAACGAATGGGCAAAATACAGCTCAGAAAAAATTGAAAGCTGGGATCAGCAAAATGCTAATATTTTTTCAGTCTTTCGCATGCAGGACATCATCCGCTATTTGTCGATTGGTTCGATCTTAGTCGTGGCAGGTTTTGGAATTTACAATGTTTTAAATATGACGGTTCTTCAGAAAAGAAAAGATGTCGCCATTTTGCGCTCTATGGGCTATGGCACTAAGCAGATCATTGCATTGTTTTTTTATCAGGGCTTAATTCTGGGTGCCTCCGGCGCACTCTTAGGAGTGATCTTTGGATATTTTCTTTCTTTATACTTACAAACAGTCCCGTTTAGCGCCGGCGCCCTGGTTGGAGGAGTAAGTCATCTCATCATCTCGATGAATCCCATAATTTATTTTCAGGCCGCAATGATGGCATTCTTTTCTGCAACGTTAGCCAGCATTCTACCGGCAATTAATGCCAGCAAACTGGAGCCGATTGAGATTATCAGGGCGGGCGTAGAGTAATGGCCCTTATTTCAAAAAAGATATTCAAATCCATTGGAGAACCACCGGTCAAAATTTTGAAAGATATTTCATTTGAAATCGAGAGTGGCACCTTTGTTGCGCTGACCGGAAAATCAGGATCCGGCAAAAGCACCTTGCTCTATATCTTGAGCAGTCTGGATAAAGCGACGTCGGGAAATGTTGAAATAGATGGCCATGATTTAAGTCAATTCACCACTGATGAACTTTATGAATTTCGCAATAAAAAAATGGGTTTCATCTTTCAATCTCATTTTTTAATCTCAGAACTGACTGCTCTTGAAAATGTGATTCTTCCTGCCAAAAGATCCACTAAAAGCAAAAATCACCAGGATCGCGCACACTTCTTATTGGCGCAGTGCGGGTTGGGGTCGCTTACAGGACGGCTTCCGCGACAACTGTCCGGGGGAGAACAACAGAGGGTTGCGATTGCCAGAGCCTTGATGATGAATCCAAAATACTTGTTTGCCGATGAGCCCACGGGATCACTTGATACTACAAATGGCGAATTGGTTATGAACTTAATTAAGAACGCCAACAAAGAATCTGGTACTACTGTAATTATGGTCACTCACGACCCTGATTTTGCTCTGCAAGCATCAAGGCGAATTAATCTTATTGATGGTCAGATCGAAGTCTCAACTCCGCGCTAGCTGATCGGCCTCG
>JAYUOK010000063.1:0-4132 GCA_043760925.1 Bdellovibrio sp.
ACAATTCCATTAACAATCATAACGAAAGAATCAAATTTTATTGAAGCCAGTAAACGGGCCAAATCGGTTGCGCACGCAATGGCAAAGGTAAATGAACAGGCCCTTCTTGCTGGGCAGTTTGGAAATTTAAGTGTGCAGGATGCTTTAAAAGAAGAGGGCATCAAAGAAGCCTTTATTGTGCAGCAATCGGATGGAAAAATTGTAGCTCCCAGCGAAAAAGTCGGCAGAGATGCTTCGAGTTCGTTTATCATCAAAGCCTTAAAAGAAAGTCGAACATCGATCGGTCTGGTAGATTCGAAAACGATTGGTGCTAGTTACCCCATCGGAGCTTACGACCCAACGACTGGAGAGCCCTCGGTCAAATATCACGCCGTCGTTTACTACGACGTTAGTTCTTTAAATGTGGATGAAGGTCGCGTCGTTAGTCTGTTTATGCAGACACTTGTCATTGCATCGCTATTAGGTTTGTTACTTTATTTTTTGTTTTCGAGGTTGATAGAGTACCCATTAAGAAGTTTGAATCAGCAAATCAATCAGGCCTTGCAGGATAAAACGGATCGAACAGAAGTGCTATTTGATTACCCGGCTGTGCAGCAACTGACAACAAATGTGAACACACTGTTAAATCGGGTTTGGAATTCGTCTGGAATGACTGCTGAAATGAAACCACAACAAAACCGTGACGTGGAGTTCACAAATTTGGTCGAGATGATAACTCAGCCGGCATTTGTTTTATCGACGGACCAGCGCATTGTTGCCTTAAATTTTTCTTTCGAACAAATATGCCAAAGCAAAAAAGAAGTTTTAATCAATCAGTCGTTTCAAAATATTTCGGACTCTTCCTTGGTACAAAATATTGAATCTTTGATCGTTAGATCGCAGCAATCTCCATATGAAAAGCATAGAGATCGAATTCCATTTTCTCAATTTGAATGCGATATACAATGTCAGGCTTTTCTGGACGGCAACGGCCAAGCGGAATATTACCTGATGACTTTAACAAAAGCAGATGGCAACACGTGAAGGATAGGCCCGCATGACAGCAGCGCTTAAACAAGCGACTCAAATGAAAATTCAAATGACTGTGGTCAAAGGACCTCATGCTGGTCAGCAATTTTTGTTTCAAAAGACTCCTATAACTATCGGACGAGGGCCCGAAAATGATATTGTTTTGCTGAACGACCCTTTGGTCAGTAGGGCGCATGCTAAAATTGAGCGAGTGGAAAATGTTTTCGAACTGACTAATCTGAGTGGAAAAAATGCTTTATTAGTTCATGGAGAAAGTGTTGAAAAATCTGCCTTGGTGAATGATTCTGTGTTTCAAATTGGAGATTCAGAATTTTCATTTCAGTTTGATTCGGGCCAAGCAGTAGTGTCAGTTCCTACAGCAGCGCTACCGGGGAAGACAGAACCAATAAAAGTAGTAGCAGTCAGATCATCTGAAATTAAAACAGCGGAAGTCAAAACCGCAGCGACGCTGCCGTCCCTAAAATCTGCTGCCTCGGTTCCACAGCAAAAAATGAATTCTGCAGTTAACTCAATAAATATTGGCGCAGTTAGTTCTTCTGTGAATTCAAACCCAAGGCCCCATAACACACAAATGGGATATCGTGCAGTTTCTGCTGCGGCTTCCACACCTAACAACAAAGCGCGATTTTATATAATTATAGCTGCGGTTGTTTGTGTCGTTGGCTATTTAGTTTTATCGCCGACATCGAAAGTTAAAGGCGCAAAGGCAAAGCCAGTTCTTAAGTACGAAGACGAAATTGCAGTTTCTTTGAAATCTGAAAAAGAAGATAGTCGTAGAAAAAAACGGGAAGACGATAAAAAAAATAGAAATTCTCCGCAAATTCAGCGAGCCGAAGAAAATTTTATTAAGGGAATGCGAGACTTTCAGCTTGGAAATTACGCAAGAGCTAAAGACTTTTTCCAGGTCGTGCTTAATCTAATTCCGGATCATCCTTTAGCACGCCGCCATCTGTATTTATCAAAAGTCCGCTTTGATGAACTGGTTCAGGCAAAATTAGTACTTGGAGAAAGCAATTATCAGAAGCATAATTTTAGTATGTGTGAATCATTGTACAGACAAGTCATGGATATGCTTCAAGGAAAAAGCAATGATCAAAAATTTCAGCTGGCTCAGCGCAGAGCTGAAGAATGTCAGTTGGCGTCTGAAGGTATTAGGTAATGTCTCGGCTAAAGGTCTTGTTGCGCGGTGCTCTGATCAGCGAAATACAACTTAACCCTGAAAAAGAATATATCGGCGGTCGAAAAGACGGGTCCGACATACGCCTGCAAGCTGAAAAAGGAATTTCTCGGGAACATTTTAAATTAAAAATGAATGATGGTCGTTGGCGCGTGCAAGCGATCTCTCGGTTCGGAGAAATTTTTTCGCTTGGTCAAAAAGTGGATGAAACGGCGTTAGAACACGGACAAATGTTTCAAATCCCGCCGTATGAATTTCATTTGTTAGATGTACCTGAGTCTGACATGCCGGTGGCGAATGAAAAGGCTGTCGATTTCAGTGAAGTGACTCGCACAGTTATGGGTGCGGCGCCACAAGTTCCTTATATAAAAATGGTCAACTCAAAAGACCAGGTCAGTGAGATGTTGCGTTTAGAAGTTGGCGATTTGTGGGTGGCTGGCCGTGATCCGTCTTGCCAAATTGTCATTCCAGACCAACGAGTCAGTCGCAGACAATTTGAAATTCACAAAACAAATGGAATCTTTACTATTTTGGATTTAGGAAGCGTTAACGGAACCTTTTTAAATGGTGCCTCTGTATCTTCAACGGATCCCATGCCGCTAAAAAGTGGTGATGCCATCACAGTGCTTGATAATACTATGTACTTCGAACTTCATGATCCAAATTTCAAATTCAAAATTGAAAAAATTGATATTCCAGCAATTCCATTTGAGCAAGTCGACGAAAGTATTTTCGATAACGTTAATGACAACAACGAAAGCAATTTCAATCAGCCCCAAGGCATGTATCCCGTTGAGATGTCGCAAGTCGATCAAAATGCATCAGAACAACTGAATGCTAATGGCGCCGGAGGTCCGTTCACAGGAATGCCTTCTGGGAACGAAAAAAATCAGTTTTTTAATTTTACTAAACCGACTGCAGCAGAGCTTACGCCGTGGCAGAAAATTCTGAATAATAAGCCACTGTTGATTGCGCTGTGTTTGGTCTTTCTTGGCGTTGCCGCTTACTTCGGTGGAGTTTTGGATTCTAATGAAGCTCCTGTAGTCGTAACCAGCAATGAAGGTGAAGCATTTTCAAAGCTGACTGCCAAGCAGCAAGCTGAAATCAAAGAAACGTATTCGTTAGCGGACCAAATGATGGCCCAGCAAAAGTATGATTTAGCGTTAGAAAAAATAAGAAAAATTCACGAGATGCTTCCAGCAGGATTCAAAGATTCTAAGGCGATACAGACTCAGGCTGAACAGAGTTTGCTGACGATCGTTCAACAGCAAGAAGATGAAAAACGAATTCGCGAAGAAGAAGAACAAAAAAAAATGTTTTCCGAAGTCGCTGCAAAATGTGAAAAATTACTGGGTCCAGATATTTTAGTTGATCAGATTAAGGAATGTTTGATTCCGATAGCTTCAATTGATCCAACGAACGCAGATTACGTGCGCATTGTTTCCGCAGCCGAAAAATTAGAAACAGATAAAAAAATAAAACAGTCTGAGCAAAGAAGTTATGCCGAACAAGTTGATCAGCTAAAGAAAATCTTTGCTGATGCAGAAAAAAAACAAATTGATGGTTTTGCTTTTAAGGCTATAAAACAATATCAAACTGTTGCGAACTCGTCGCTGCCAGATCCTGATAATTTAAAAACCAAAGCAAACACGCGAATTAAGTATATTCAAAAAAAGGTAGCCGAAAAAACCCAGAAAAGTATAGTTCAGGCCGATTCATTATTTAAAGAGGGAAAGTTAAAACAATCTATTATGTCATTAAGAGAATCACTTGTTTATGACCCAAATAATACCAAGGTGAAAGATAAAATTGAAAACTATACAGCAGAACTTAGACGGCAAATGATGGTTTTATATCAGGAATCCGTAATTGATGAAAGCTATGGCATTGTTGACAATTCGGAAACGCGCGAAGGTGCAAAAGATA
>JAYUOK010000064.1:0-4066 GCA_043760925.1 Bdellovibrio sp.
TAAAAGATGGCTGATTTTCAAAATAACAACGATGAACTTGAAATAGGTCATGCAGCTCATGCTTTATGACCTCATCAATTTCAAGCTTTGGTAAAATAATTGATTCGCTGCCTTTTGCTTCGAGACGTTTTCTAATTAAATGATTTCCGTGACCAAGTCCAAAATATGCTAGTCGCTTTTCATAGAAAGTTACAGGCTCTAAATTTTCTAAACGTATTTTTTCAATTGCTAGGCCATGACGATATAACTCATCCAAGGAGCGCAGTAGAGTTTGCTTTGTATCACCAATTGAGCCGCAAGCCCCACCCGAAATAAAACCGCCAGATTTGAGGCGACCAAAAAGAATGACTGCTGACAATCCGTTTGAGTTTTCAACCTTAGGCTCAATTACAAATATTTCTTCCAAACCACACTGATCTTTTATAATTGAAACGTAAGGTAAAATTTTATGATTGCTGGCAGAAGTGCTTATCAATTCACACTTAAAAGCAATCGTCTCGTCATCCCACCACTTCGCCCAAACATATCTTTCAACAGCTTCGGCCAATGCTGATTCACGAGCTTTTGATTCGGCATTTTGATAAAACAATGGGTAGGCAGCAAAGCCATCTGATCGTCCCGTCATGCAAGATGTTAGTTTATTTTCGTATCCAGAGCGAAATGCAAGTCGTTCAACTCTTTCGGATAATGCCTTAAGAAGTGCAATATTACCGTCATCAGCAAATCCAGTTGTCGAGTTTTCAGAAATTATTTCCGACTTATCTTCGTCATGACATACAAACCAATAGCGGTCGCCAACTTTAGAAACGTCCATATTCTTAGGAAGTCGATTTCTAAGTTTTAATTCTTTAAGTAAAGAAGCTAGACCTGCTTGTACGTCAGTCATGGGCTAATCCATCCTAAAAACCTGCCAAGGTGCAGGGGATGTAATTGAAACTGGTGCTTCCATAATCAGCGAACTATCTTTCGCTGCATAAAATCGTCTGACATGAGTGAAGACATTGAAAAGTGACTGACTATAAATATGTTGATTAAGTTTTACAAACGTCGATTTTTCTAGACCGGATGCTTTCAAATTTCTGATTAAGTTTTGCATTTCCGTGTCCTGGCTAACGAACTGAAGTGTTTTATGCATATTAGGAGTCATCAACATCTGAATATCACCAGCGGGATCAAAGGCCCAAAAACCAGTTTGAAATCCTTTAACGGCGACTTTGCCCGATAAAAACAATTCGTCCTCGTCTTTCTGAGAATCCTGAACAACGGGTGGTGCAGCTTCAATTCCAAGTTCCAAAAATACTCTTTCCATAACAACCACAAAAATAGATTTCGGATTATTCGTTGCTTTGAGCCACTTAATCGGCTCACTTCGCAGCTGCGACTTACAACGATCAATATCATCTGCTATTAGCTCAGATGAAATACCGTCGTAAAGCTCTTCGTTTTTTAAATACCCTGGAAGCAGATCTGTAAAGACGCTTGACTCAGATTCACGAGCGTCGCCGACCAGTTTGTGAAAGGCATTTCTAAAAGCCTTTGCAAATACTTGTCGGCATTTTTTATCTTTAAAAGCGCCGACATTCGGGTTTATGACCAGGCCTACGATTCTAGAGGCCGGCGCAAACGAAATTTGAATTTTCGATTGAAGTTCTTTAATTTCATCAATCGAGTATCGAAGTTCACTTCCAGCAATAACGGTTTGCCCATCAAACTCATTTGCAGTTCTTACAACTTCTTGAGCTGACATATACTTGAAGTAAATTTTTTGTGGAGCCTTCAAACCGTGAATCGGATTTGAATCTTGTTTTTCAAATTGAAATTCATTTTCTGCTTTTGAAAGCATCTTGTAATGACCGCTGGCTGGAATTTCTTTGCAAGTAATTTTATTTGTCACAACATCTACGCAGCTTTTTGGAATTACAGAAAATATTTCTAAGCAAAAACGGAATAGCGGATGATCTTGTTTTTTATTGAACTGAATTTTAACGGTTTGCCCATCAACCTGAATTCCTTCAGGCAGTGATTTTAACGCATCTTTGGATTTGGACCAATCTTTTACGCCCTTGATATCTTCGACAACTGGAAATGTTGGCCGCGTGTAAACCATTCGCGCGACAGCAAAAGCCACATCCGCCGATGTTAGATCCGAATTGTCCGAATACTTTAAGCCTGATTTCACTTTCCAAGTCATAACCTGAGTCTGATCGTTGTATTCGAACAGATCCAAAATCTTACTTGTTAGGTCGCCCTTTAGATCGACTTCCAGCGGTGTTGCATACAACATGCGAGCAACTGGCAGATTCACGGTCTGGTCAGCATCTAGCGGATCAAACGATGTTGCCGCCGATGTTTCAGTAATGACATAGGTGTAATGATCTTTTTTGATCGAGTGACTATAAATCATAATAATCACCCCCAACCCAACAAGGGCTATTGCAAACGCTATCTTTTTCAAGCTGACCTCTAAGTTTCATTTATTTTACGTTTCCGCCATCTTGTGAGCTGATGACCATGCCCCCACGTTTTTGCGAGCTTACTTCAGCGTCTTCGCCAACAATGGACTTAAGCCATTGTACGAACTGTTTAAGCTCTTGATCTTCTGACGTCTCAAGTATGACAGCGACTTTTTGATCATTGAGTTCAAAACGACCTCGGATATTTGTCTTTAAAAGAATTTTTTCGTCTAACAGTTCCTGAATAGTTAGAGCCTCCATATTATTGTTCAGAAGTGTTTCCGCTGTAATAACAACATTTTTTGCGAAGGCCTGAGAGCCTAACGACATCATTAGGCCGACGATAGTTTTAGTTATTTTAGTTGAGTGTTTCTTCATGATTTAATTCCCCCATTTTTGGTTTAAGTTCAAAATTCATTAAATTTTTATCTAAAATCTTGATTCGAGTTGAAATCGTTGACGGTGAAGCATTAAAAAAAGCTCGGCATGCTTCGCGGAGCGTTCCACCTTTTCTGATCAGCGTCTGGATGTATGCAAGTTCAGACTCATGCTGAATTCTCATAAATTCCTGATAGGTCGGAACTTCAACATCATCCCCGTCAACATTGGCGACACTTCTTATTTTTGAATTTAGATCCTCAGGCAAAATTCTTGTTTTCTTCAAAGCAACAAGTCTTTCGATTTCGTTTTGAAGTTCTCTTACATTTCCAGGCCAAGAGTAACTTTCAAGACACCGAACTGTTTTCTTTAAAATCTCAGTGCCCTCAGCCTTATACAATTTAAAAAAATGAGTCAGTAGTGGTCGTATGTCAGCCCGACGTTCACGCAAAGCCGGAATTTTTATCGGCATGACATGAAGTCGATAATATAAGTCTTCGCGAAATCGCCCGGCGGCCATTGCCTTCTCTAAATTGACATGAGTGGCAGTGACGACCCGAATATCAACGTCAACGGGCCTTGTTGCTCCGACGGGTGTCAATTTTCGCTCTTGCAAGACTCTAAGAAGTTTCGCTTGAATAGCGGGTGCAAGCTCACCAATCTCGTCTAAAAAAAGAGTGCCCTGATGCGCAGAAGCGATCAGTCCTTTTTTATCTGAGACGGCTCCAGTAAACGCGCCTTTAACATGACCAAACATTTCACTTTCAAAAAGTGTCTCCGTTATGGATGAAACATTGATAGCGACAAATGGTTTGTTCTTTCGATCTGATAAATTATGAATTGCCTGCGCAATTTTTTCTTTCCCAGTGCCGGATTCACCACTGATAAAAATATTGCAGGTGGTTTTTGCAGCCCGACGAACAAGTTGAGTCACTTGCACCATCGCGTTTGATTTTCCGACAATACCAATAGATTCAATTATTTTTTGATTTTCAGATTCGTCGTTGGGGTCATGAAAAAGTTCCGCAGTTTCTTCCCAACGCTGGCAAAGGGCTCTGACGATACCTCGCACAGCTTCTTCGTCCTGATTTTTTTCAATGAAATCTTTTACTCCGATAGCCATACATTTTTTTAGAAGTTCGCGCGAATCATCGGCTGAATTCAACGCAATCACCAAATGCGGATTGATTTCTAACATTTCTTTAGCTGTCTGGATGCCGTCCTTAGGCATCCGA
>JAYUOK010000065.1:0-4061 GCA_043760925.1 Bdellovibrio sp.
CTTTAAAGCCAACGGTGTCGAGTAAGCTGGTCCCATTCCCATTCGTTCGGGTTCAAGCCCTGCGTACCCGTAACCTAAAATGCGGGCGATCGGCTTGTAACCAAGCTCGTCCGCTTTTTGTCTAGACATCATTAATATAACAGCAGCTCCGTCGGTGATGGGACACGAATTTCCTGCGGTGATTGTTCCGGTTGTTTTATCAAAAAACGGTTTTAATTTTTGTAAGGCTTCCATCGTCTGATTATCACGGGGCCCGATATCTTCAGTTAATGTTTCTTTGTACTCCGGAGGCAAATACAACGCAGCCATTTCTTCTTTAATTTTTGCTTTTGCGGCCGTTGCTTTTTGATGCGATTTTAGTGCGTATTCGTCTTGTTCGCGTCTAGAAATATTAAATTCTTTAGCAATTACCTCTGCGGTCATTCCCATATTCATACCGACAAAAGGGTCTGTTAAACCGTCAGCTAACGCAATAATAGGTTTGTATTTAGTTTTTGCAAGCGGTGCCGTCGTGGCCATCTCTTTAATTTGTTTTAGATCAGCTATTAACCAGGCTAGTAGCGCCGAAATTTTTCCGCCCGCTGTTTTTGCGGAGCCTAATCTTTCAATAATCGAAGTGATTGCTGGCGGCATGATCAGCGGCATCTGTGACATATTCTCAGTTCCGCCCGCAACTATAATGTCCATGGTGCCAGATTTAATTCTCTCGAATCCTGAGCTAATACTTTCAAGCGCTGAAGCACAATTTCGGTGAACCGTTACAGCAGAAGTTTTTATAGGAATTCCAGAATTTAAAGCGACCACTCGGGAAATATTTACTGCGTCTGACGGAGACCCCGTGTTACCGATAATGACTTCGTCGACCAAATCAACATTCAGATTCGTGCGAGCGATCAACTCTTTGAGTGCTACCTGACCTAGTTGCGATGCATGAATTGATTTTAATTTTGTACCAGCTTTTGCAAATGGTGTACGCACTCCGTCAACGATGACAACATCTCGTGCAGATCTGGATGGTGAACTCATGGGAAAACTCCTGGTTGTAAATTTACGACACTAAATTCAACTGTATTAAACCTCTAAAAGACCCACCATGCAATTGACGCTACTCAACAATACAGACCAACAAATTGTGCTTTGATGAACACATTCGTAGAATAATAACTCGAGCGGGGTATTTTTGGAAAATGTAAAAACAGAAAAAAATTTAGATAAAGAAGCTTTAGAGTTTCACAAAAAAGGACGTCCAGGAAAAATTGAAGTTATTTCAACCAAGGACTGCAACACTGAAAAAGCACTTTCACTAGCGTACTCTCCGGGAGTTGCTGCCCCCTGCAAAGAAATCGCAAAAAATCCAGACCTGGTTTACGACTACACCACTAAGGGTAATTTAGTCGCCGTGATTTCTGATGGAACAGCTGTACTTGGTCTAGGTAACATCGGACCATTAGCTGCAAAGCCCGTGATGGAAGGTAAAGGAATTTTATTTAAAATGTTCGCAGGCATCGATGTGTTTGACATCGAAGTGAAGTCCAGCTCGACGGCAGAATTTATCGCAGCCGTTAGAACTTTAGAGCCAACATTCGGTGGAATTAATTTAGAAGATATCAAAGCACCTGAATGTTTTGAAATTGAAGAGACATTAAAGAAAGAAATGAACATTCCAGTATTTCACGATGACCAACATGGAACGGCAATCGTCAGCGGAGCTGCGCTGATCAATGCCTGTCAGATCATCGGTAAAAAAATGTCTGAAATAAAAGTGGTCATTAACGGAGCCGGTGCCGCATCTATTTCTTGTACAAATATTTTTGTAAGTCTTGGTGTTAAAAAAGAAAACGTCATTATGTGTGACAGTAATGGTGTCATTTTTAAAGGCCGCACCAAGGGAATGAATAAATATAAAGAAGCTTTTGCCGTTGAAACTACAAAAAGAACTTTAACTGAAGCCCTTGCTGGGTCTGACGTTTTTGTTGGTCTTTCGGTTGCTGGCGCTGTTACCGGTGACATGGTGAAACTGATGAATCAAGACCCGATCATCTTTGCAATGGCAAATCCTGATCCGGAAATTACTCCGGAAGAAGCACGTAAATCTAGACCCGATGCAATCATTGCCACCGGTCGTTCTGATTATCCGAATCAAGTGAATAACGTCTTGGGATTTCCATCCATTTTCCGCGGCGCTTTAGATACTAGATCTACGCAAATAAACGAAGCCATGAAGCTTGCGGCTTGTCATGCACTGGCAAAACTAGCGCGTGAAGAAGTTCCAGACACGGTATCGGCGTCGTATGGCGGTCAAAAATTTAAATTTGGCCGTGATTATTTAATTCCAAAGCCATTTGATACGCGTGTTTTGCTGCGGGTGGCTCCAGCTGTTGCGCGCGCCGCGATGGATAGTAAGGTGGCTCGCATTGATATTACCGATTGGAATATATATCACGATAAATTAGAAGCTATTCAGGGCCCACAAAAAGTATTTATTCGTTCGGCTGTTCACCGCGTGCATGAAAACAGCGTTAGACAGGGATTTCTTCCAAAAATAGTTTTTCCTGAAGGAACAAGTTCAAAAATATTAAAGGCTTTGAAAACGTGCCAAGAAGAAAAAATTTGTCAGCCCATAATTTTAGGTTACCCAGAACATATTTTAGAAAAAGCCAAAGCGCATGACGTGAATTTATCTGGCATAGAAATTATTAATCCAGCGACCCATCCAAAATTAGGTGCTTACGCACAAAAATTATTTGAAATTAGACAACGTAAAGGCATCAACATCAAAGAGGCCGAACGATTGATGATGGAGCCCAGTTATTTCGCAGCAATGATGGTGAATCAAGGTGACGCTGATGGAATGGTTAATGGCGCCACAACGGACTACGCTAAAGCCGTACGCCCGATTTTACAAACTATCGGTATTACAAAAAATTCAGTTCCTGCCGGATTAAATATTGTGCTGGCAGATAATCGTCTTTTATTTTTTACAGATACTACCGTCAATTTTAATCCAACGGCCGAACAGTTAGCACAAATTGCGATTCAAACTGCACAAGTGGCCGAACACTTCGGACAAAAGCCACGCATTGCAATGCTTAGTTTTTCAAATTTCAGTGGCAGCGAAGGCACTCCAGCTAAAATGAAAAAAGCAGCTGAACTGGTGCGAAAACTTCGGCCAGATCTTTTAGTTGAAGGCGACATGCAGGCAGATACGGCCGTAAACCAAGAAATTCAAGACCGTATTTTTCCATTTTCAGGCCTCAAAGGCGAAGCTAACGTTTTGGTTTTTCCAAACTTAGAAAGCGCAAATATTTCGTATAAGTTATTGCAACAAATTGGAAAAGTAGAAGTTTTGGGTCCATTTTTGTTAGGCGTTCGCCGTGCGGCAAATGTATTACAGCGAACCACCACAGAAGATACTATTTTTAGTTCGGTTGTTCTGACAGCACTAGAGGCGCAGTTCATAACTGATTACAAGAGTCAGAAACATTGAGTCAGTCACGCATTATTGATAAAGATAAAGTGATCGTCGTCGGCGTTGGGCTTAAATCAGAGCCCATTTCTGAAATCAAAGAAAATTTATGTGAACTGGAAGAACTGGTTGCTGCTGCCGGTGGTGAAGTTATTGGATCTACAGTGCAAGTTTTACCGCAGTACAATCCAAGCACTTTGATTGGCACTGGAAAAGTTCAAGAGATCAAAGAAATGGTCGAAGAAAGTAAAGCCAATCTTGTGGTGCTGGATCACCAGCTTTCTGGCATTCAATCGAGAAATTTACAGGAATCCATTGGTTGCAAAATTTTGGACCGCTCGCAATTGATTTTGGATATTTTCGCACAACGGGCACGAACGTACGAGGGAAAGTTACAAGTTGAACTGGCCCAATTATTAGATCAAATGCCCAGAATGATTGGCGCCTGGAATGAATCCTTATCAAGACTTGGTGGCGGTATTGGAACGCGCGGCCCCGGCGAATCGGCTTTAGAAAATGATCGCCGGCGCATCCGTGAAAAAATATCGATAGTGAAAAAGAAATTAGACGAAGTTTCTCAGCACCGAGCGCAACA
>JAYUOK010000066.1:0-289104 GCA_043760925.1 Bdellovibrio sp.
CCACCCTCTACGAGCGTGGGTGATTAAGAGGGATAAACTCGCCAGGGCCTAATATGGAAGAACTAAAAGATGAAGAAATAGAAAAAGAGGGTGGCAAAAAACTAGAGAAAACAAAGAAAAGGAAAAAGAAAAATGAACCGATTACAAAATAATGTGCAAACGGATCTTGAAGCGGGAGGTATTGAAAATAGAGAAGGAAAATTAACTATTGAGGATAAAAAGGTTCCAATAAAAAAAGGAATTGCACTCACTCAAAGAGATTACCAAATTCTTATATTTTTAATCGAAATGAAATTCGCCTCACTTGATGAGATATGCTTTAAATTTTACAGAAATTGTTCAAACGAACCCGGGGAGATTTCAAATACTTACGTCGTAAAGCGACTATCGCAACTGATTGGTGCTGGGTTTTTGAAATCGACTAAAGCTTTTGATGCGACGAAGAAACTCTATTATGCGACCCTCAAAAGTTATCTTTTACTTTCAAAGTTATACCCAGAGCGAAAACTTCCAAGACCTACAGAAAATATCGATGGTCGAACGGTCGTGCACGATTATTACCTTTTAATATTAAGACTTAAACTTGAGATTTTAAAAAAATCATCTTACTGGGTTTCAGACCGTACAATTAAAATGACCCTAGATGTTTATAATGAACTCGGCGGAGGTAACACGCCCGACGGCATTTATATCGATTCAAACAACCGACCGGTTGCTCTTGAATTAGAAGTTTCGGTGAAATCAAAAGCGATCTATATGAAAAAAGTTAAAAAGTATGTGGACTTTATCAGAGCGCATCAAGCAAAGCCTGAAATGATAAAGCATGTCCATTATGTAGTGTTCGGTGAGTCCTCTTTTAAACACTTAACTGCATACACAGCAATTTATGCTCCCTATTTCACAATCGAAAGGGCTTCGATTTACAATCTAAAAAACGGTGTCCTTAAATAAAATTATCAAGAATTTTATCTTTTAAAAAAGTGAAAAGTTAGGAAATAAAAAAATTAAACTTCGAATAAGTTTTGTAACAATTTCAACTGCCTCGTAACAAAGCAATCGATTACGTCGTGCAAACAAAATGAAATCCTAAAATAAAACGGATCAAGTTAATCGCTTAATGAGACACTCCCGACAGAATTAAGTAAGGTGCTATAAGGCACACTTAAATTCCTTGAAAATTAAGTAAATAAGTTAACATTTCTACTTCAGTTATTTCCTAACTATGACGAATGTCTATTACTCTGCAAATTCAGTACGTGTCAGGAGATGGAATGTATCATAATATATCATGGTTTTTGAAAACGAGCAGTTTCATCAAGACGATCTTCATGATTTTAGGAATATCCTACTTGTTTGGATCCCTAGCGAACGCGGCTGATGCTCAAACAATATTTGGTCCGAAAAAGTACAATGCCTCGATGAAAGGGGCTAGTTATACCGAAAACATTGCAGTCGCTGCCAATGAGACATCGTTAAGTTATCGAATTAAGGTCAAGAATGGCAGCGGTGAAGTTATATTAACTCCGCCTTGCACTGGTACTCGAGTTCAAATCCTTCTTTGTACGGTTAGAAATAAAATAGCTGGACTGCGTATCAAGTTCGTTAGACCTTCGGCCGTTGAAATTAGCTTTATAAACCGGCCTGCTTCAGAAATCATTAGACTTGATGGCTCGCAGGCAGTGTTAGAGAAATTAATTACGCTTACTCAAGCCAATCAGATGATCGTCAAGGTTACTGGAGTTCCCACTTCATTCGCGGAAGTTACTATTGAAAAAATCTTGGGATCTATCGATACTACCGCGCCAGTTATTCTAAGTAATGTAAACTCTGGCACAATCACGAATAAAAACTTGATTCGTATTTCTATCAGCGACTCATCTGCGGTTAGTACTCAAGTATTTAAAAGCGGTGTTCTAGTTTCAACTCATAGTGCCAGCCAATTTGATTTAACTATGACAGAAGGTACGAATAGTTTCGTATTACGGGCAAGGGACGCGGCTGGAAATATGGCACCCGATTTTGGTATTGAAAACGTCGTACTAGATACAGTACCGATCAGTCTATGGGTTGGCGTAAAAGATAAGTATTACTTTCAAGCATTTCCAAATCAAATTGAATTCGATATTACAACGAACAAATCCCTGTCTTACCTGAAAATTAATGCAGTGGAATCAGTGTTTAACGAAGCTTTGGGAAAGTATGTATATTCAAATACATTAAGTGGAGTTGGGGTGATCCAACTAATTATTACTGCAGCCGATGCCGCAGGAAATCTGTATAGCCGATCAATTCAGTATGAAGTCCTTGTAGACAATCAGGCACCCCAAATTCTGCTTTCTAATATACCGTTAACCATAACGGCAAATCAGTATTTGCTGCCGATTCAAATCAGTGACCTATCAAATACGAAAACGACCATTGAATATGATGGAAATATTTCGGCGGTGATCAATGAGAAATCATTTTCATACTTAATCGAATTCCCTACTGATGGGGAAAAGACTATTAGGATTGTTTCAACTGATGAAGCTTTAAACCAGTCTATCAAAATTATTTCGGTTACACGGGACACTAGTCCACTTAAAGTTGAATTCATTTCACCGCAAGCAAATAGCATTTATAATGAATCTACAATTGAAGTTCGTATTCGAGCAAACCGACCGATCGTCTCGGCATCGATTAACGGAACACCAGCGCAAGTGAGTGCTAATCAGGTTAGCGTCAATACGAATATCAGCATGCTTAGTGACGGTAAGTACTTTTTTAGTGCTGAGGTAAAAGATGCCGAGGGAAGTATGGCAACAACGGCGATTCAATTTGAAATTAAATCTCAAACTTCGAAGTCGTGGACTTACGAAGAATGTCCGGTGGAGTAGATATGAAGAAATTATTTTTTGTTTTGATAATGAGCATGACGTTTCAAATTCACGCGCAAGAAATTCATCCAGAAGTTGCATTTACACGATGTATGCAACTGAAAATCGAGGAGTACACAGGGTACTTTGTACGCCAAGGAACTCCTGTTCAGCCTTACGAAGTGGCTATCTTTCGAAGACCGAACCAGTGCGGTTGGGCAGTGGGTAAATTATGTCCGCCAGGAAGTAGTTGCGCAACAGAGCTAAATAATGGCGGAATCACGACCCCCTGTTTTATTGACACCACATGCCCGACGCCACCTGCGGGACCGGTTGTTGGTTTTAAAAGTAATCACCTTAGCGGACCCATCATCGTCCAGCCGCTCGTGTGCGGGAGCGTAATTAACCCAGTTAAGCAGACGGTTAGTGAACAAATTGTTTTAAACAACAATGATTTTTATCTGAATAATTCAAGCGAATTTAATCCATACATCAAGAAAAACAGGTCAGTTTATCAAGAACTAAAAAATATCGGCGAAAATCGTGGCCGACTGGCGTTAAGCATTTATGGAAATAATTACCAGTCACCGGTTCTAAACAAGAGCATCGTATTTTCGCCTATCACCGTTAACTGGCAATGGGACGGTTTGACTGGGAACATCTCTACGAACCCGATTGTTGATAAAGCTAGGTTCATTATGGAGTTGGCCGACTTGCCACTTGCGCAAGTGCCAAGTCCGACCATAGGTGAACCGTATGTAGATTATTACGTGAATTACATAGACGAAAATAGTCGAACGATTCGTCAAATCAAAACATATGCGGGAAGCGACGATATGTCTGCTTATCCTATATATTTTGAAGGTCAAGACCTGGTGATCTATAAACCAGAAATGTGGGGTCTAAGCGGCTGGACGATGAGTCATCACCATTACTTCGAGCGTGGCACCAAAATGTTATATATTGGTGCTGGTGAAAAAGTTAAAGTTGAAGCCTTTAAAACGATTACACTACCAGAATATGGACAGGTGGATCTAGTTAGCACGCATTTTTCGGATGAAATTTATATTTTTAGCAGAGAAGGCGTTCATCTCGAAACCAAAACTAAATTATTGGGTAAAACAAAGTACAAGTTTAGTTATAAAACGGGTTCTCATAAAATTCTTAGCTTCAGCGATATTAACGGGAAATTAACTGAATTCGTTTATGGAACGGACGGCTGGATTTCTAGAATTAAATATGGCAGCGGATTTGAGACAGATTTTCAGACAGAATCGGGACTGATCACGAAAGTGAGCGAATTTGGTCGCGACCGATATCAAGTTACTTACGATCCCACTAGTTTAATAAACACGTTCCTAAAGCCTAATGGCGAATTAACAACATTTACATACGATCCAGAAGGAAAGTTTGTTTCTGAAGTAAAAAACACAAATAAGAATCAATTCTTTATGAATTCGCTGATTGGTGACTTGCGGGAGTTTATAAACTCAAATAATCAAGGCGCCTTTAGTAAGACTGAGTTCGAAGAATTGGCTTCGAACAATTGGGTACGTCAAAAAAATGGAGATGGATCACTGATTTCAAGTACTCTGGTAAACTCAGATAGTAAAACTGTTTATGCAGGGACGAACACATTCTCATTTTCTAAATTCTATGACGAGATGTGGGGTAAATACTATAATGAAAGCAATCCGGGGGTAGCGTATTATCGGGAGAGTGGGCAAAGCATCAACGTATCACGGTATGATCAATTATTTCATCAGTACGGGGACGCGACGAATCCGCTTAGCATAACGTCGATTATGCACAAAAGCGCGCCTTCTGGCTCATCATCTTTTAATTTAACAACTTATGATGTTGCAACAAAGGTCGTAACTAACAAAAGTATCAATAATAAGATTACGCTTATTCAATTGGATGATGCCGAACGGGTCACCCGAATTTCTCCATCGAACAAATTCGCAACTGATTTTACTTATAATTCAGACGGCAAGTTAACTAGAGTACAGAAGGGTTCACAATTTACTAACTACACTTATACAGCCTCAGGTTTACTAAAATCTGAGACAAATTCAAAAAACCAGACAATTTCATATAGCTATAATCAATTCGGAAATGTAGCTCAAAAAACCCTACCGAATCTTGATACAATTAAATTTGAATACAGCGATGGTAATGAGATCAAAAAAATTATTGCGCCAAATAATCAAGTACATAATTTTAGCTTGGGTATCGGTGATTATTTAACTCAGTTAATTACTCCATTGAATAAACAAACAACTTATACCTACGACGACGACAAACGGTTAAAGAAGGTAGTAAAAGCAAGTCAGAAAAAAATTGTATACAGTTACTATCCTAACTCTTCGATGGTTTCGACAATCGTAACTCCAGAAGGAACGGTCAGTCTAAATACTTATGACGTGCAATCTAGAGTTAGGTCGATTACTTCAGCTGACGGAATCATGACAAATTTAGATTGGGTAGGGCCGGCATTACAACAACAAGTTTGGTACGATACAGACGGGTCGGTGATTGGAAAATTATCGAATTCGTTTACCTCTGATCAAATTCGAATAGCTGATATTAAACTAAATGATCAATTTATTTCATACTACGGTTATGGGTACGACGGTAAGGTGTACTCTGTTAACAATGCGACATACAGCTATGAAACTGTAGGCTATGCAGAAACCACTCGTATAAATTTTAATGGATTGATAACGGCTTATACTACTGAAGAAACGGCTAGTGGCGATAAACCCATTCAATATGTTTCTAGCCAAGTTGCTGATAGCCCCAACATGCAAATATTCGTCAGCATGAAAAGAAGCTTTGATGCTTTTGGACAAGCCAGCGACTATACGCAAACAACCTTAAATACGAACACTGGAGTTTATAATCAGTATTTCAGCTTGGTTCCTACGTATGATGCGAACAATCGCTTGGTTGAAGTTGCAAAGAATAGGAAATCATTTTTAAATTCGCAAGAAATTAATTCGACAGACTTTTTTAACCAGTACAATTATCCACAAGGATCAAATAACAATGTAAAAGAATATAGTCAGACGTTAACCCCATCGGCTAAACCAATCAAACGCACTGTGGCTTCACACAGTAATGATGATCAGTTGTTATCGCTAAAAGGATCTATTAATAGAGACTATCAGTACACTGATGATGGCGATCTAAAATCAATGACGAATTGTTTTGGAACAATAAACTATGAATACGATGTATTTGGAAACTTGAAAAAAGTGACTTTGGTTGATGGCAAAGTGATCGAATATAAAGTTGATGCATACAACCGCAGGATCAAGAAACTGGTAAATGGTGTCACGAAGGAATACTACCTTTGGTATGATCAAACTCGTCTTGCGGCTATTTTAAATTCCAGTAAAATCCCGGTGCTTACTTATATTTATGGGCCAGAGTCTTTCACGCCAAGCTATGTGAAAAAGAATAACTCTACTTATAAAATTCTCCACGACCCAGGAATGGGATCGGTAAGGTATGTGATTAATCCTTTATCGTTGCAGATTGTGCAAGAAATCGATTACGATGAATTTGGTAATGTAATGAAGAATACAAATCCTGATTTCCAGCCGCTGCAATACGCAGGCGGGCTGTATGATGCGGATACAAAACTATTGAAGTTTGGGGCGAGAGACTATGATCCTACAGTAGGTCGATGGACGACTAAGGATCCAATTGGCTTTGCAGGCGGGGATACGAATCTATATGCTTATGTTGGAGGTAATCCAATGAGTTTCGTGGATCCTGACGGAAGGATACCAGTACCGGTAATTGCACTTGGATTTGGGTTCGGAGTAGGATTTGCATCTGGGTATGCTACACAAAGGCAATTAACACCAAATGCCAAAATAAATGAGCTTCTTAAAGCTGGCTTTAAAGGTGGTTTGATCACTCTTGGCGGTGTAGGGATTGCTATTAGTGGTGCCGGTGCAGTGGCAGGGGGTGCAGCGACTGCTTCTGGACTAATGTATAACTTCTTGAACGCCCCTGGGGATGCCGACGTGAACCTTGGTGATTTGAGCAACGGATTAGATTATCTTAGGACTAAGAATCAAACTAACAAATGTCTATCAGTAGGAAAATAAACATCATGAACAATGACTCATTAGAAAAATTGATCCCTTTGTTCGTGCCGATTTTAATTTTTATTGGAACATTATGTCTGGTGGACCTCGCCACAATTGCAGTTACCGATACTTTGATTCTGAAGCGGGAAGTCGAGGGGAAAGCCGAAACTTTTTTCTACTTGCTTCCATTTTTACTAGTTTATGGATTTTTTATTTATTACGGAGTGAAAAACCTAAACTATTTCAAGAAGCGTAATTTAAAACACTTTTTGTTATTGATCATACTTCCAGGATTTTTAGGATTGTATTTGGGCTATTCGATTCACTTGAAAAGAACTTCTATAATACACAAAGGTGCGCAACAGCAGATGATTGAAAATAAGATAGCGGTAAACACAGCAAATGGTCATAAAGTTTAGCCATCTATTTTTTGATACGGGAGCAGAATTTTGTATTAGACGTTAGAAAAATGAATAAGAAAGTAATAGTAGGATTTCTCGCATTCTTTAATGTTGGTGTTTAGATAGCCGCATATTTGCTAGTTTCTAAAAGTGATGCATACCAAAAGGCACTTCAGTTCAGCACTAACAATTCTGCTGTTAGTGATAAAATCGGAAAATTTTAAATGCACGGCTTGGCTTTTGCGGTTTCAAAGTTTCAGAAAACAAAAGTTATTCTGAATAGCATGCGCAAAGGTAGAGCTAGCGGGACAATTGAAAGGAAAATAAGTTAGTCGGAAAATGAATCGTTAAAATTAAAAAAATTTTAACGAAATAGGTTACGATGAATTCGGAAACGTGATGAAGAATACAAATCCTGATTTTCAGCCGCTTCAATACGCTGGCGGGTTGTATGATGCGGATACAAAGCTATTAAAGTTCGAGGCGCGTGATTACGATCCTACGGTGGGTCGGTGGACTACGAAAGACCCGATTGGGTTTGCTGGCGGAGATACAAACTTGTACGCTTATGTTGGGGGGAATCCTATGAGCTATGTGGATCCCAATGGTTTAGCTAAATGTACTTACTCAATCAAGACTGGTCGTTTAGAATGTTCGAGCAACGATGGAAATATGCAATTTGCTACAAACGCATTTAGCGGAGGCGAAAATGGTAGCGCTCCGCTACCTATAGGTATGTATACCGTTAAGCCTGCGATAAATTGGCCAAATAGTTTTTTCTCTCTCAGCAGAGGATCCTTTATGAACACGCTGTACAGGGCCACACGTGGTAAGGCGGTAAGAGGTGGTTTCATGGTCCATCCAGGGTCTCGTAGTCAGGGGTGCATCACAATTGATTCTAAAAATGACAATGATATGAAAAACTATAATAATATTCAAAATCTATTTCAAACGGATGTTGGTGGTAGCACTTTGGAGGTTATTGGTGACTAAATTCTTAACTCTCTTGGCTGTTTTTCTTTGCGAAACTTCTTTTGCTGGTGGCAATTCAGATTATACAAAAATAAAAAATATAACTTATAAAGCGGATGGCGGAATCGTTATGGAGTTTGAGGAGCTGGTACAAGAAAAACATTTTATGCCGCTCTTTCCTAAGGGAATTACTAAACTTCGATTTGAGTACAGGAAATGGCCAAAGGACTCAAGATACAATTCTTGGTGGGATAAAATATTACGATTTTCAAAACAAGATGATGCAAGCAAACAAGTAGAATTTGAGGCGTGCATAAATTGGATGATAGCTAATTATAAAACCGATACGAGCTTTCAATTTGGCCAGATAGGTGGCGGTAAATTTGAAATTGCCGACGATGCCAAAGATGAAGTTATAATCCCATTTGTCCATTTCGAAAAAACCCGCGACGGTAAGGAGCAAGTGTGCCTAATTGATTTGGGCTAGTGTTTCTGACTCGGAAACCCAATCAATTTTAGTAACTATTTCGATTCTAATTTTACATATGAAACTCGAAATATTTTAGATTACATTGGAGAGTATCCAACAAAATGAATATAACCAAGGTTTTAGAGTTTAAACATTCTAATGGAGCTATTAAAACTTTTAAAGAATATTCACTAAAATATAAAATTCAGCATATAAAAGTAATTAGTGTAGTAATATTAGTGGATCTAGTATTCTTGGGAATATCGTATACCTTTGGTCACCCAGATGTGAGAGCGAATTTTTTTGATTTCGTTTTCTACATGCAGAATTTTGCATTCATGCTCATTATATTCTTTTACCTCTTTTTTGGATCAGAGCGGGAAGTCCATCATTCGTACCAACTTAACGATCAATCGATATTAATGTACTCCAGAGGTAAACTCAGAGAAACGATCAATTCAAAAGACATCATAGAATTCAAAACAAGAAAAAAGGAAGAATTCTTAGAGGTCATATGGTGGTATACCCCAAGGGGCAGGAAGCAGATTATGACTTTCGGTCTGCTTGAACCTAGCTTGGCAAATGCAATTTCTAATCGGCTGACGTTAATGGGTGTTCCTAAGAAGGCTTAAACTGATTTTTTATAGAGGTTATTCGCATATGAGTAAGTATACATTTTCAAAAGCTGAAATATTAGAACAACTTGAAAAACAGTTGAAATTTATCAGGAGGTCTTGCGATTCATTCGATATAGGTCATCAAGATGAAGCTTCAAGATTAGCAGTATTTATCCGGATTTTAGTTCATGATACACCTGCTTTAACGTCGCTACTTCAGCATTTAAAAATTAAAGGAAAAATAGAATACTGGGATTCGGCGTTTGAATATAATCCAAATAATTTTCTCACCCATCTTGGTCTTGTATGCATGCAGTCCAAAGTTGGGAGTAACGGATTGATCTCAACTTATGAGCCCGCATTTGATGGACCTGACCCTGACACTGGAGCATGGCAAAGTTTTACTTGGTGGTGGAACAAACAGCCAATCATCGTGGACTTAAAGAAACAGCAAGGCTTGGCTGCGGTGGCCAAGCTGTTCAGACAAGGGATGACATTAATTTAGGCTTGGGTAAAACTGATGACCAATGGAACTTTCAGCTTCAACATAATTCAACTTTTACTCACTGGTGGATTGAGGGAAAGTCATCAAATTCAAGTGACCCTGTTTTAACTATTGATCCTTGGTTAAACTCATTTGGTAGATAAAAATAGGAGATTAGATGAAAAAAGTTGGAATTACGTTAATTGTTATGTCAGTTTTGATCTGGCTATTTTATTTTGTTATGGCGGTTCCAAATGCCGTAACACGTTCAAATTCAGAAATTCAAAGCAGTTCAACGATTGTCCTTGTTGTTATTTCAATTTTGACCATCATTGGAATTTGCGCCGGAACTTTTATAATTAAAAAATCAAACAGTAGAAATTAAATTTTGAAAATAAATTATATAGTCAAAAGATTAGACGATGGAGTCGTTAAAGAATATTATTTGTGGCATGACCAGATTCGGCTAGCTGCTATTCTTAATTCGAGCAAAGTGCCGGTGTTGACTTATACTTACGGACCTGAATCTTTTTCCCCGAGCTATGTTACTAAAAATGGATCAACTTATAAAATACTTCATGATCCTGGGATGGGATCGGTACGGTATGTGATCAATCCATTGTCGTTGCAAATCGTACAGGAAATTGATTATGATGAATTCGGAAATGTAATGAAGAATACAAATCCTGATTTTCAGCCGTTACAGTATGCTGGTGGACTATATGATGCTGATACGAAGTTGTTAAAATTCGGTGCAAGGGATTATGATCCTACAGAAGGTCGATGGACGACAAAGGATCCGATTGGGTTTGCGGGCGGGGATACGAATCTATATGCTTATGTTGGGGGGAATCCCTTGAGTTACGTGGATCCGAGTGGATTATGGGGTTTTACTATCGTTTCGGTTTTGATAAGTTCTTTAATTCATAAAAATGGTAACCCCGATTTTACGAAAGTTAACTTTTGGTAGAAATTTAAGTTACCTTCTTATTTTTGAAAATATACCTTTTGCTAAATATTTTACCCAAAATTATTAAATTTTGTTAACTATTGGTTACTGAAGTAGTATCGACGATCATCCGTCCGTGTGAAGTTGCTTCTGACGGCCATCGTGGCCGCCAGACAATTAAAAGAAATTCTCTTTATCGAAGTATTTTGCCTGCTCGGGATATAATACGAAATTTTAAATTAAATTTGAGCCTCATTAAATTCTTATTTCTGAGACTAATTTCTTTGTTTCTGGAAAAATATTTTTATTTGGCAGCCTAATTAACTGTGCAACATTTTAGGGATGGTCTCTTCCCTGCATTAGAAAGTCGATATCCGTAACTGAGTTCGGTAAAGCTACAATTGAGGAATATGTAAATTAGCTGCTTTCGAATACGGCGCTTTTAAAGACCAACTAATTAGCAAATGAAAAGTACGACATCTTAGAGTCACGAAATTTTAAATTAACACAGGTACAAATATTGATTGAACCCGAAAAGGATGTTTACTATGGATTCAGAAACTCTTGCGCGATTAAAGCAAGATGTCGAAATAACGGATGCGGATCTGAAACTTCGTTCTTTGAAAATTAAAAGATGGCTTAGAACAAACGAAGTCGCTTTGTATTTAGGAACGAGTCAAGGGGCAGTCAGGAACATGGTCTTACGAGGGCAGCTTAAAGCGAATAAATGTTTCGGTAGAAACTTTTTCGATAAAGATGCAATTGATGAACTCATCGGTTCTCCAAAAAAACAAATTTTTAGGAGACTATGATGGCAATTCGAGAAAACATGATTGACGGAAAACTGACTTATGACGTTTCGATAAATATACGCAGTAAAATTAAACCAAAGCTTCGGGTCCAGATGCTGAGGCGCGCGGTAAAAACTTTAAAAGAGGCGCAAAGCATCGAGCGAGAGCTGATCCGAGACACAGCAAGTGAACTTGCCAGGCGCGAAGGAACAGGCGTCCCTTGGGGCGAGATCGTCGAAAAGTGGGAGCTCGTTCACCGCGAAGTCAGTATCGTTAATAAAAAAGTGCAACAAGATACTATTTGGACCACGACAGCTTCACTGCATAAGTTCACAAAAGAATGGATGACAAAAACATGTGACGAAATCACGAGCGGTGACGTTCGTAGGGTTTTACGAAACATGGAAAAAGATGGCTATTCCAAAGGTAGACTGAAGTGCGTGCGTTCAGGAATCAACGTCGTTTTTAAATGGGGAATTGAAGAGGGCTACATTCTTGGGGTTCACCACTCGCCTGCGCATGCAGTTGAGATTGGAAAAGATATGCAAGAAAAGCCCCCGCAAATTCTCTCTCTTGCTGAAATTAACCATTTATTAACATCAGCTCGAGAAATTGATCACGAGTGGTATCCGATCTGGGCAACGGCTTTAAATACCGGGATGAGGTCAGGCGAGTTATACGCACTTGAATGGGACGATATCGATTTTGAAAATAAATTGATTACGGTTTCAAAGTCGTACAACAAAAGACTTGATGCGGTTAAATCCACAAAGGCGGGTTACTGGCGAAAGGTTCCAATCAACGCAGAGCTTGAGAGTCTCCTGATCGAGCTTAGAGTTAAAAACATAAAAAATGAAAAAAATGTTTTACCTCGGATCAATCAGTGGCGCCGCGGCGAGGCCGCCATAACGCTTCGACATTTTTGTGAAGGGATCGGAATTCACGGAGTCTGCTTCCATGCGCTGAGGGCATGCTTCGCGACACATATGTTAAATGCGGGTGTTTCTTCACCAATCGTTAAAAAAGTTTGCGGTTGGACGGATGAGAAGGTCATGGGCAGATATATTAGATTAGCAGGAATTGACGTGTCGGGCGCGACGGTGAACCTTGGTTTCATAAAAAGCGTAACGGATCAGAAACGCGTTTTAAACATGCATGAATACGGGCCTTTTAAACGAAGAAAGGAAGATTAATTTTTGTTCAAGGCTATCTTTACCAGGCTATCGAAGTCTGTTATCTTACGTAACTACGTAATTTAACTGAAGATGGGTTGTCCACCCCAATTTTTCTCAGGTTCGTAGTCTAAAATTCAAATTAACAAGTAATTCTAAGTAGTTGATTTGCCGTAGCGAATTCAATGATTTTGCGTATGAAATTTCACGAAGTGTCGCTTTATTTCGATCCGTGATGACAGAAAGATGACAAGCTGATGACAGATTTTTACTGCACTATCTAGACACTATTAAAACACTATGTTAATATAGTCCTGATGGCACAATGGGAATTTGTCGAATGGCTAATGTTTTGGATTCTTGAGACCTCGCATTTGGAATTTGAGTAGGACAAAGGAAATCAAAACAAAAATAAAGAAAAGCATGGCATCGCGACTGAAGAAATAGAGGCCGTGTTTCGTTCAGGAGCAGCCCTTCCTTTAGGTATTCAGATAAGCCCGCCTGTCAGTGAGCAAAGACTTGGAATTGTTGGCCCAACATTGAATGGCAAGCTTCTTCAAATTGCATTTACGCTACGAGAAGGAAAAGTTCGTCCGATCAGTGCAAGGCCGGCTCACCCAAAAGAAAGGAAACAGTATGAAGAAATCTTACGTAAAATCTCTAAAGGAATATGACAAACCTTTCGAATTCGAAGCTGACAAAATTCTAGCGGCGATGAGAAGATTTAAAGACTCAAAGAAAAAGCCAACGAGTATTGCTTTGGATGAGAAAACAATTCGAGAGTTAAAAAAGATCGCTGAAAAACAAGGGGTTCCTTATCAGGTTCTGATGCGTGTCTTAATTCTTGATGGTTTAGATCGTTTAATAAAAGCGGCTTAGCGCATGATGGTGACCCGAAGTGCTTTTTTAAATACTCTATCCAAAAATTGTTATGCCTGTTAGACAATTGCACTCAGCTGGTTGCTATCGACGGTGTCGACGGTATTGGTAAGACAACATTAGCCAATGATCTTGCACATCTTGTTGAACGAAGTGATCGCCCTGTCATTAGAGCGTCTGTCGATGGATTTCATAATCCAAGAGAAGTGCGTTATCGACTTGGAAAAAATTCTCCTGAAGGATTCTTTCGTGAATCTTATAATTATGACTTACTAAAAAAATTTCTTCTTAATCCATTACGTTCAAACGGTAATCGTATTTATAAAAGCGCGACATTTAATGTTAAAACTGATGCTGAAGTTATCATTCCTGAAGAGATTGCGCCAGATTTATTGGCGACCGCAAACGTTAGATATATTGAAGGACAAAGAATTTATCTTCGCGAATACGGACCTGAGGCGCTGGCTAATATTGTTGTGGATTCTAGTGGTAGGAATCATTTTTATTTTCTAGCTTTATAAAAAATTTCGTTGCTGTTGATCTTCGCCTTTGGTTCCTGATTAAAGAGCTGTTAAGTTAAATTGCTTTCAAAACATCAAATTGACTGTGTCATTCGCTGGCACTATAGTCATTTTTTTTACCTTGTCCGAAAGCAATTCAAATGGCATTTCACGCAAAAAAACGATTAGGTAAGTTGGCCAAAGATTTACTTTGGTTTTTTACCGCGGCGGGCACTTACATTTTAGTAGCTTATTCAGGTTTACAGTTAACCACAGTGAATCCCCAAGTGTCGCCAGTTTGGCCTGCCACGGGCGTTGCAATTTGTTTATATTATCTGTGGGGTCGTCCCGCTGCATTAGGAATTTTTTTTGGAGCTTTTTTCGTCAATTTACAAACAGGATTGTCGGTCAATTCATGTTTTTTAATTGGCCTTGGAAATACAGGCGAAGTCTTAATCGGGATTAGCCTTTTTAAATTCTTAATGGTCTCTAAAATTGATTACGGCCGGCATAAAAAAGTGATCTTTGGCATGGCTGCTGTTGTGATTGCCACCGCCTTCAGCGCAACCGTTGGCAGTCTAGCGCTTTATCTCGACGGAATTATTGATGGCAGCACGTTTCTTCAAAACTGGTCAACCTGGTGGATGGGTGACTTAATTGGCGCATTATTTTTTATACCGCTGGCTTACGGCACTTCCATTCAACGGTTATCTTTATTCGATTCAAAAAAAAGGCAGTATGTTGTGTTCGTCTGCGCTCTGTGGTTATTGCTATCGTTAAGTTATTGGATCTTTTTTACGAGCCTTGGCAGCGCCTATTTATTTTCGATCTATATTGTATTACTCATCGCAGCTCGATATTTAAATACAATCTGGGTCTTTCTTTTTTCACTCTTCATCGGATTTTGCGCCACTTATGCAACTTACCAAGGCCAGGGTCCTTTCGCTGAAAATATTTTGAATGAAAATATGATGCATTTGCAATTATTTTTGCTTGGTTTAGGCATTACCGCCTTGGGGTTGGGTAGCCTGAGCGAAGCGGGTCTGCGCCGCTGGCCGGCCACAACTTTGCTATTTAGCTGGTTGATTTCAGGTTTAACATTTTTTTCTTTTTTTAAATCAAGTCATGAAACTGATCGGCGCCATTTTACCGATGAGGCTCGTTCAGCCCAGAAAGCCATCTATCAAACATTTAATGACTACTTTGGTTTATTAGACAGCGGAGCGGCCTTATTTAATACGTCTGATTATGTTTCTAAAGAAATGTGGAAAACCTACGTTAACCAAATCATGAGTAATAAAAAATTCACCGGCGTTAAAGCAATTGGCGTAGCGTTTGGTTCTCGAACAAATAAAACTGAAGATTTTATAAAAGAAAATCAGCTTCGACCGATTGATGTTAAAAATTTAGTCGTAAAAGAAATTCCATTTATCGGGCGATCAACCCGCGTTGAACGGCCTGAATTACATTTTATTGTAACTTACCTTGCGCCTGATACAAATGCGTCGACGGTGGTGGGCATCGATTTTTCGACAGAAAAGTTTCGCTATGATGCGGCTGTGCAGGCGCGCAATTCTGGTACAATCACCGCCACGAATATTGTGCACCTGAGCAGTGAGCTCAACCCAAGGCCTGCCTTTAATTTGCTAGTGCCTTTCTACAAAAAAAACGCTCAACTTCAAACGTTGGAGCAGCGCAAGGCTGCATTTCGAGGGTTAGTCTACACTCCTATTATCATTGAGCCTTTCATTTTATCAGCACTTGGCCATCACGCCAAAGAAATGCATCTAACGCTTGAATTTAAAACCGCGAAGGGGGATGTTGTCACATCTTTTACATCTCCGGATCGTCCTATTGATGCCGAAAATAAAATTGTAAATCAAACTATGCTAGCCGGCCAAGATGTTACGATGACTTGGCGAAAATCTGAAAAGTTTAAATCAAGTTCTAATTTGGTTTTTTCGTTGATCAGTTTTTTTGGCTCTATCATTTCTTTACTCATTGCGATCATGCTTTCGACCCTGCAAAGCCTAGCCTGGACTGCGCAAGAAATTGCTGAAAGAAAAACTAAAGAAATAATTGAGCGAAATAAAATTTGGCGGCTTCTGACTGAAACGGCGCCTGTAGGAATTTTCTTAATGGACCCAACAGGGCGAAGCACTTATGTAAACTCAACTTTTACCGCGATGACCGACCTTTCATCAGAGAAATTAATTGGCATTGATTGGAAACATTTTGCGCACGCTGATGATAAAGATTTGGTTGACGAAAAGTGGCAAGAATTACTTCGTGTGGAGAAGTTTAATTGTAATTTTCGAATAATAAATGAAGAAAAAGATATTATTTTTGTGTGGGGTCAAATTGTGCCGATGCGTACTGAAAAAAATCAGATCAACGGTTACCTTGGAGTTTTTCAAGATGTAACCGATGCGGTTCAAAAAAATAATTCTTTGGTTGCCTCATCGCGTATGTCATCTTTAGGTGAAATGGCCAGCGGTGTAGCCCACGAAATTAATAATCCACTTTCTATTATCATAGGTAAGGCCGAAATTCTGATTCTGATGCTTGGGAAAGGAAATTTTGATGCCGATAAATTCAAAAAGTACAGTCGCCAAATTTCAGACACTGCGCAAAGAATTGCTAAAATTATTCGTGGTTTAAGATCATTCAGTCGTGAAACGTCAAATGTACCGTTCGAAATTTGCGCATTGGCCGATATCATTCAAGAAACACTAGTGCTTTGTCGTGAAAGATTTTTATGCCACAATGTTGATTTGCGTTTATTCGCAAAACAATATGAAGATTTAGTATGTTGGGGGCGGCCTGAGCAGTTGGCGCAAGTGCTTCTTAATTTATTGAATAACGCATTCGATGCAGCGATCCTATCCGAAAACAAATGGGTTGAGGTTAATATCATGGCTGAGAATAAAAAAATAAAAATTGTGGTGACCGATTCAGGGGCGGGGATACCAGAGAATTTAACTGAAAAAATATTTGAACCTTTTTACACGACAAAAGAAATTGGCAAAGGCACTGGTTTAGGATTAAGTATTTCGAAGGGCATTATGCACAATCACCGAGGAGCACTTTATGTTGACCGCGAATCCACGTACACTCAATTTGTCGTTGAAATTCCTGAACACACTCCATATGACGATGGTGCGAAGGATAATTCATAGATGAAAACGAAAATATTAGTCGTTGATGACGAGCCGATGATTTGTGAAATTTTACGAGATTACCTCGAACTGGATTCTTTCGAAGTCAGCGAAGCCTACAACGGGCAGCAAGCTTTTGAAATGGTTTGCAAAGAGCATTTTGATATAGTCATATCAGATGTGCGTATGCCCAATGGCGACGGCAGTATTTTAGCCCAAAAAATTTCACAAATGACCGGCAAAAAACCAAAAGTTATTCTAACAACAGGCTATAGTGAAATTTCAGAAGCCGACGCTAAAAAATTAGGTGTCGTTAAAGTCTTACAAAAACCTTTTCAAGGCGACGAGATTATCGCAAGCATAAAAGACGTAATTTAAAGCGGCGGGTAACCCACATACAGTGTCGTCATGGATGCAGGGGATAGAAAGCTGAAAGTCATAAAACCCTTTGCCATAGCGGGTCCAGCGGCACAGCGCTGGTCGCCTTAAAAAAATGTATCAATAAATCTGGTTCATAGCCATTCAAAATGAGACAGTCATAATAGCATCTCCGGTTAGACAGATTTGACAAAATCTTTTCGCGAAAAACTACATGGCCTTTCGAATATGTTTTAAAATGAACATATGTATATCGACGCCTATGCCGTCATCGTCCAAAAGAATATGGACGGTGGAGACACACTCCACCGTGAGGGCATGTATGCATTTGGTAAAAAACTGTATTACGATCACTTCCAAAACAAAGTCTCTTTAAATCTGACTCCCTTAAGACGACCTGCTTCGCAAGACATTATCAGTCAGTTTGAAGTCGAGCCTGGGATTTACATTCGGCATCCCGATCCCACTAAGTGGTATTCGAATCCACGGGCCACTTCTCGCGATCAAGTCATGCCGGTCATAGCCTATTGCGCTGCTTATGAAGACTATCCTCGTCTGGGTCGACTTTTTTTAGCTACGGCTAAGCGGGGAATGTTCGCACAAAATGTTTTAAGAATTGGCGATACAGAAAATAATTGGAAGATACCTGATCCAATGCATTTAAATGTGGCCCAATTCATTCGCGCCGGCGGCTGGTGGACAGCGCCTTTATATCCGTTACTTTATGTGTTCGACACCCTTGAAGTGATTGGCACGCTGATTACGGCTTTACCTTTACACTTAAGAGACGATCATTTTATTCCGCGCTGGAAACAGCCCCATGATGTGGATGACAATAATGTCGTCGTGCAACACCTGTTAGCTTATTACTACAAGCCCACACCCATTTCAGCATTGAATCGTTATATCTATTCGGTGACCAGGCCGCCAAACCTTGGCAATACTTTATTGGGCGAGAAAAACACAGTGATGGGAGCACTACGTTGGTATCATCGTAGTGAATATAACGGCGAAGCGAACCCAGAAATCGCTGAATTGTACCGACCACTTATCG
Organism: Bdellovibrio sp.; assembly: GCA_043760925.1. Lineage (GTDB taxonomy): Bacteria > Bdellovibrionota > Bdellovibrionia > Bdellovibrionales > Bdellovibrionaceae > Pseudobdellovibrio. Next base: position 18,786 of record JAYUOK010000066.1, read on the forward strand.
AAAAGCATTTTGATTATCCGAACCCGCTTGATTTCTTGAAGCAGTTATTCGGTTACCCCACTTATTATTGACGCAAACTTCTACCCAAGCAGTTAGCTCCGTCGAGCTTGTGCGCATGACATGCGGAATTTTACGAACAGCATGGAAATGATTTTGAAGTGCTCTCAGATCAAATAATCTTAACCTTTTGAAATAATGGATTTTCCTCCAAATTGGTGATCACTTATAAATGCTTCAAAACCTGGACAATCTTCTAGTGCATCATCACAAATTGCAGGCCGAACGACCTTATATTTTAAAGTCTTTTTCTTTCCAGTTTCAAAATCTACCACTGATACTTTAGCTCTTTCGTCTTTGATGACAACGGCACTTACTGAGATTGTCTGAATCGGATAGAATTTTATTTTACTAAGCCGCGAACGTAATTAAAGATTATCTTGCCCTAAAGGTGACAATGGCTGCCTGCCAGATACCAGACGTAACCGTCCAGTCATGCGAATAGACTCCAGTAGTCGACACCAAGTTATCAAGCATTTGTCCTGCTTCATAATTCAACCCATCTAACTCTGTAAAACGCACTTTAAAAGAGGAAACTTGGGGAGTGATCACGCAGGGACTAGAGTAGACACCAAGATTCAGGACCGCCACGATGAGCTCATTTCCTTTGCTAGTCTGCAGAGTCAGGCCAGTGGTCGCGTTAGCTGAAGTTGCTGAAGCCGTCTGAAGACGATCAACTGGCGAAGCCGCGAGAACGCCAGAGTATTCGACTGATCCAGCAACCATGTCGGCTGCGCCTGTAGGGGCAGCAGTCACGGTGAAGGGGCTGCCTGTCGTTACAACGTTCGTATAGTAAATCGCCAAGAAGTAAGAATAGGTTCCGTTGTTTGTGATGTATGTGACAGCCGGTGAATAGGTGTTCCCGTGATTGTCGCTTACGGTGGAGGCAGGAAAAGAGAAGCCAAACGATGTTGTGTACCAGCCCCAAAATGAGATTACGACAGTGTTACCGACCGCGGGGGCCGCGCTAAAAGAGGTCGAAGACGTGCTGGCATTGGCTGTTCTGGCCATGGTCGATGCCTGAACGAATTTGATCGGATTCGCTGAACTCTTCCGGATGCGAGAGGCTAGGCCCGCTTGGGTGCTTAGGGGAATGCTACATAAAAAAGTCGTCACTAAGCACGACAAGAAAAATTTGAAAGGCATTTTAGTCTTCCTTCCAAACCATTGACCCATACCAGACAGTTTCATCTGAAGGTTTCATCAACTGAATAATCGTAATTTTTCCGGCGGTCGGGCTGATCGTAGGAGCCGTGCCGGTATCCCACTTGATGGTGTCGGAACCGTTTTGTGCCCAGGCAATGGTTCGAAAACCTGTTCCATCTTGCTTCAGGAATATTGTCATACTGTAGATTTTTGCAGTTGATGCCGTGGTGAAGGCCGGTAAAGTAATCGTCGAGTTACCGGTTAATGTGATCCGATAGACCGTCAAGCTCGTATTCGGGATCGTGTAGGCAGTAGAACTATTCACATAACTCGCCATACCTTCATATGTCGATCCCACTCCTGCTGTGCCATTGACGTCCAGTGTAGTCTGAGGAGCTGTAGTTCCGATACCGACGTTTCCGCTCGATTTGATCACCATCGTCGGTCCGCTCGCACCTCCGGCAACAGCTGCTCCAGTTGAAAACGTGATGTCTTGGAAATTGGAGCCCGCCATCAAATTTAATCCAGGCATAATACCAAAAAAAAGGTCCGTATAGTTATTACCCGAAACATAGCCCTGAGTAACTCCCGCCGCCTTAAACTGAAAACCGGCGGACGGAAATCCAGTGGTAGCTGTGTTTTCAATGAGGCCATTGATTCCCGTTCCACTCGTATCGCTGCCGCTCATGTGAAAGAGGCTTTGAGGCGAGGTTGTTCCAATGCCGACGTTTCCGCTTATTCTAGAAACATCGCCACTGCCGTTCACTGACCATAATGCGTTTGCAATTGAAGTTGATAGATCAGCTGAAGAAATTGTAGCGTTTAAAATTTTTGCGGACGTGATCGCTCCTGTGCCAACCGTAAGAAGGCCCGCATTCGTAATCGTTGCATCACCGGAAATTGTTTGAGCTTGAGCAATGTTCGATCCATTACCGATAAAAATACTTCCTGCAGTCAACGCGGATCCTAGCTTATTATTAAAATTTGTAAAATCCGAAGATGCTAAGTAACCGTTTACAGAAGCTGTCGCGCGAGAAATATCGATTGATGGCGATGTAGATGAGTTTGAAACTGTAATCGGATTACCAGTAGTTGCTGCTGCGGTTGCACCCGTTACTGTTCCTGAATTTGATCCTGGTGTGTAACCTAAAGCTGTCGTGATATCTGAAGATATTAACGCTGCACCACCGGTTACTTGACCTTTAGCATTGTATGTAATTTTAGAAAAAGTATTCGCCGCAACGATATTTCGTAAAGATAAAATTCCAGAATCATTAATTGTTGCATCACCAGATAGAACAACTCCAGTTGCAATGTTCGATGCGTTACCAACAAAAATATTTGCTGAAGATAATGTTCTTGATACCGGGGTAAAAGTTAACGCTGTTGTCACATCAGCAGATGTTAAAGTTGAGAAATTAGAAAGTTTAGAGTTAAATATAGACCAGTCACTTGATGCTAAATATCCATTCGCAGAAGCCGTTGCACGGGAAATATCGATTGATGGAGACGTAGAAGAATTCGAAACCGTAATCGGATTACCAGCCGTCGCTGCGGCCGTCGCGCCCGTAACAGTTCCTGCATTACTCGAAAGATCGGCACTGGCAACCCAAGCAGAGCCTGTCCACTTCATCACTTGACCAGTTGAAGCTCCCATTTGCGCCAAGTTAATAGCTTCGATTGAAGCTGAAGATAAATCAGAAGATGTAATGGTAGCGTTCACGATTTGCGCAGATGTAATCGCATTACTTGCAATGTTCGCAGAAGGTAAAAGTCCTATTACTGAAGTTGTTAAATCAATTGATGCGATCGAAGTATAAATGTTAGCTGCAGTTCTTCGTACAAATCCAACCGAAGATAAAGCGGCTAAACCAGTTAACTCGGTTGATCCAGCTTGTTTAGAATTAAAAGTTGAGAAATCAGAAGATGCTAAGTAACCGTTTACTGATGCTGTAGCTCGATAAATATCGATTGATGGCAATGTAGATGAATTTGAAACTATAATCGGATTACCAGAAGTTGCGGCCGCCGTCACACCAATTACTGTTCCTGAACCAGATCCAGGCGTATAACCTAAAGCTGTAGTGATGTCTGAAGACATTAAAGCCGCACCACCAGTTACTTGTCCTTTAGCATTGAAAGTAATTTTAGAAAATGTATTCGCCGTAACGATATTATTTAGAGATAAGATTCCGGCATTATTAATGATCGCATCTCCAGAAAGCGCAACACCTGTTGCAATGTTTGATGCATTACCGACAAAAATATTTGCAGACGCTAGGGTAGGAGATAATTTACTATTAAAGGTTGTAAAATCAGTAGCGGTTAATGCTCCGGTCGTTGTTGTATTCGCTGTTGCAATACTTATGACTGGTGTAGATGTTCCAGTCGTGACTGAAATTGGTAATGTACCTGTTACATTGGTTACTGTTCCGCTGCCACCGCTAGGAGTTACGCACGAAAAATTTGTCCCATCATATTTCAAAACAGCTGAACCAGCACAAGTCGGAAGCGCGCTGGTCTTGACATAATTACCACCCAGGATATCTTGTAAATTTGTGTAAGCTGGAGTTGTAAAGGCAGCATTTAGATTCGCCTGCGATAAAGCGGTCGCTCCTGACGTATTGACTTGTAGAATATTTGAAGGAGCAAGCCCCTGCACGGTCTCGGCGACGGTTGCAAACGGTACAGAAGTGATCGCCACGTTTGGCGATAAGATCGATGAATTGACTTGAATTTGCAAATGGCGAAGCTGCCCAGATGCCGGACTATACATACAAATTGTTCCGTCAGAAACTTTAATTCCAGCAATCGCAGTTGAATTTTGAAATACTGCGGTCATGGAGTTGTTTGAATCTTCAACGGTTCGCTTCGGTGAGCCCGCGAAGCTGCCAATTTGGACTAAAAAATTGCCATTTGCATCTGGCGATACAGGTTGAGATTCAGAATACAATATGCAATCTTGCACAGAATTTAAAATTCGGAAAATAACTGTTGTCGCGGAAGAAATCGGAATGTCGGAAGCGTCCGTTAATGTGCCTTGGTAAGTAAATGATTGCGGTAGTGAAGTTGCCTTCGCAATACCAGCGGCAAGAAAAAAAACAACCAACGTGAAGCGCTTCATATGAATCATCATTGTGTCACCAGCCGGCCGCGCAGTTTAAAACCGCCACCACTTGAAAGTGCGCCATTGGCCACGCCAACAATTTGACCTCGCAGTTTATAGCCGGTTCCGACCGCCGGTACTTGATGTCCACCAGAGGTCAGATTATTGAAATAAACGCTCGAAGCGCCTAAGGAAAGAAGCATGGGATTGGAAAATCCCAATTCAGCCGCACCTCTCAATTGCAAAAGTGCTGCGTTCGAGCCGGCAAAAACAGTATGATCAAATTGAAGTGAATAACTAAATGTTCCTGAGCTTTGGCATTTGAAGTTTGAACTCGTTGCAAATTGGGAAATCGAAAGCCACGAACCACCTTTGTCCAGACTGATTTCAATATCGGTGAATTGTGGATTACAAGTCCCTGAAACCGCAACAACCGGAGAAATTTTGTTGGCGACTACAATAGATTGTTGATCCAAAGTAAACCCACCGAGCATTCGCAGTTCGGTAATTTTTGGGGTGATCTTCATACAGGCGGTTAAACCCAGCAATGAGGTCAGCATAATGATATAGTATAGGGAGGTTCGCATACGTTATAAACTTGTCGGCCCGGTTGTATAAAAACTAAAACAAATTTGATCCGGAGATGTGTTATATTGAGACGGTTATAGTTTCCACTCCATACAAAGGTTTAAGTAGTGCCCTGATATTCGAATTGAATTCAAATCGCCGGCTACAGCCGAGCCTACGCCTGGCCTAGCTTTGTAGTCGACTTGATCTTGCCTGTAGGCATAGCCCAAAAGAACCGTTCCGTTTGATTGCAATTTGTAACTTCCTAAAATACCCAGCTGGCGCGAAAAAGTTGGAGAGATATCTTGTTCGTTCGAAGTTTTAACTTTAAACAGGCTCGGATAGACATGGAAGTTCATCTGAAACCCTAGTTTGGCCGTCAGCGCGACCCAGTATTCGATTCCGTAATGAGGTCCGATTGTTTTCAGCAAATTGGTTTGTGTTATAGTCGATCTGTTTCGGCCAATTGTCTCGGGAAGCTCTTTATAGGAAAGGCCTAGCAGGTGTTTAAGGTCACCGCGAGCACCCAATTTTTTTTGGTAGCTTACGTTACCTTCAAGCGAACCGTAGGTGTAATTGCCACCGCCCTCGACGGCGATCCCGCTGATCTCCGCGCTTGAAAAAAATCCCCAAGGACTTTTCGCAGAAAGATATCCGATTCCAAAAAGGCCCGTGCCGCCTATGGTTGAATAATTTAACTGCGAATTTGCAGAATCATAATTAATGCCCTGATAATCAACCGTGGTGACCAAGTAGCTTGCGATGCCATACCAACCAGTCAAGCGATCAATTGACTGTCGTAATTTGGCGGCCGCCTCAGCTTCTGCCGATCGGTCTCCGTTGCGAACTTGTAACTGCATTTCCGATCGCTCCGAACTTGGCAACAAATAGCCGTGTGATTGAACGCTCAATTTGTATTTTCCACCAGGCCATTTCGAATCAAAATTCAGATCCGTTTTTTTGTAACCCAGCTGCGCACTGACTTGTTTCCATTTTCCGGTTTTTACTTCGAATCTTTGTAGTTCGTAATCATAATGACTTGATCTCCCTGAGTCTTTCCATCGGACCTGACGGACAAACTCATTTTCAGGCTTTTCAAGAACCGGTGAATCTAATTTCTGGCCTAATAAACTAAACGAACCTTCAGCCGGAGCGTCAGAACTAAAGCCTGCTCCAAAAGCTTTCACCTTCCACACGTACTCTTTTGCAACGGGCAAATCCATTTCGATATCTGTTTCAGAAAGTTCAACCTGCTTGAGAATCTCGCCCTCTTTAATTTGAATTTCAAAAGAGTATTTTTCAGCCGCACCGACGGGCAGCCATTTGAAGTCGACTTCGGCTGTTTTTATTTCATCGGAAATTATTTTTTCATCGGCAATAGGTGCAGTGATTTTTGGAGTTTCCAAGCCGACTTTGATTTCTTCAGCGGCGGACCATACGCCGGGGACGCCTCGGTGATCGTTTGCTCGGATTCGCATAACATACACACCGGGAACTAATGGACCCGACCAAATGGCGTCCGTGGTGGTAAACTTCAAAGTTTTCTTGTCACCAACCAATTCTAAATTATAACTTTTGGCACCTTCAATTTTTTCCCATTCAAATTCAACGTTTCGACTATATGTTTCCGCACGACAGATCGGTGCTATCAAGGTGAAAATCGAAATGATAAGAATAAAGCGATAGATCACGCATTACCCTTTCGGACGAAATTTTATAAATTTAGAGGCCAGGTGGACAAAAGTCTCTAGACTTTAGCTTAAAGATAGAAATCGAGTAAGAGCCATTGCAAATGCGAAGACAAATCCATAGGTGAACTTATCTAACCTAATAACCTCACGACCGTTTTTTTCTCTAAGTCTTCCTAGTAGAGACATTGCAAGACCAGCGAAAATAGGTGTAACAAATAGATTCACTATTCTTAAATTCGGATCGATCACAAACAGTTGCTTGAAAAAAAATAGACTGATCCCGCCAGCTATGGCGCCAAAAATCGAATAACCAATTCCGGCCAACAAAGCGTTGGGTCTTTTCTTTAATGGTTCTATAAGACTATGAAATCCCAACTCAAACAAAACTTGAATAAAAACTTCACAAATAATCTGAAAAATAATTTCGAAAACAATTTCCATCTTTCTTCAAGCTATAACTTTCGAATATTGTTTTCAACAAAGGAATGCTTTTGCAGCGAATTTGTTTATGAATCTTGGCTTTTGCTCTATGACTGATGTCCGCCTGCGTTCAAGGGATATCAAATTACTTCGCACGCTAGCATAATAACAAGGGCTACTTTTCAAGCGGCCCCTAAATAGGACTACTGAATTTCGCGGATGAAGTCTTCAATTTCTTCAGAAAGGTGAGGCAAATAAAATACCGGAGCTTCGATTTTGACATTGCTGCCCGGAAGCTTTCCGCGAAGCATTGTGTTCCCCTCAGAATACATAAACTCAGATCTAAATTTCAATGTCGATTGCTTAGAAGGTTGTTTCTTTTGCAGATCTTTCGATAAAGTTCTAAGAGTTACTGAGGACGCATTAACACCAGCGTAACCGTCGACGTCAAAGCCACCGAGATTTTTTTCATTGATCACTTCGAAATATTGAACTGTTTTAATTCCTTCTTTCAAGTAGGCGTAAACTTCTTTTTGACCATCATCTTTTAGTTTACCCCAGCACAAAACATCACCATAATTTCCTGTAGCAATGCCGTAAAGGGCTCCTTCGATCGCACAACCCGTAAATTCGATGCGCTCATCTTGAATTGGATTTTCGAACTGCGTTTTATATTCAACTTTTGGTTTTGCTTTCGCAAACGCCAAAGACGAAACGGCAAGTAGTAAAATTAAAGTTGTTTTCATAGATTATTCCCTCATTGCTTAATTTGGATAAGATTTATTGTTCTGAATCACGTTTGAATCTATATGAGTTGGTTCACTTTTACTTGTCACGAATCCGTTTATTGGAAAAATTTTAGAGTTGTCTAAAATTTTGACGGTTAAAATCAGATTAATTATTCTAGTTAAGCTGATATGATATGAAACAAAGTTTGGACCACCCTCGTTACCAACGTAAAAGCAACTTTCATTTTTTTGTTAACAAGCACTTGAGTGTCAACAGCACCGTCGATAGATGATAAAGTTTTATGAGCTGTTTTCCAGCCGGGCATATCTTGGTAAATAGATGTTTTGTAAACCTTCTCGATTTTGACCTTTAATTTAAATTGCAGGATCCAAATCACTTACTTCCTGCGCAACAGCCGCAGTCGGTTCCGGAGCTAATCAGTTGCGAAAGAAAATGAATTATTGTAAACCTAATACCTATGAACTGGATCATTGAGAATTGGATAGAATTAACAGGCGCGACCTTTGGGTTGGTCTTTGTCTACTTAGAAATTAAGGCATACGTTGCGGTCTGGCCAGTTAGTATTATTAGTTCAATCTTTTATGCGATCGTATTCTATCAGTCTGGTTTTTTTGGAGAAGCGGGGCTTCAGATATACTTCATCGTGGCCAGTTTTTACGGTTGGTGGAAGTGGCTTGATCCCAAATTAAAGTCTGCCGATCAAAATATAGTTACTAGTTTTCCGATTCGAAACTTACCAATTGTGCTCTTGCTATTTGTTTTTCTTTTTGCACTTTTAAATTTCGCCCTGGATCGTTGGACAGCTTCGCCTGTTCCTATTCTAGACGCCCTACTAACGACTTTGAATATTATTGGTACCTGGATGTTAGCTAAAAAATACATTCAACATTGGTGGGTTTGGATTTTTGTAAATATATTGTCAGTTTTTGTTTTCTACAGTCGATCCCTTTACCCTACGACGGGTCTGTATTTTATTTTTTTTGTCTTATCATTTGTTGGCTTAATGAAGTGGAGGAAAAATGGTGTACTTAAGTAATTTCTCGACAATCATTTTAGCCGATGGTTTGTTTCCGACCCATCCACTTGAGCTATTGTATTTAAAAAACGCACAGCAAGTTGTATGCTGTGACGGGGCGGCCATTAAACTATTAAAATCAAACATTAGAAAACCAGACTGGATCGTGGGAGATTTAGATTCGATCTCTTCAAATATCCAAGCTGAATTTAAAGATAAGATCGTTATAGATTCAGAACAAGAAACGAATGATTTAACAAAAGCCTTTCATTTTTGTTTGAAAAAGGGTTGGGACAAAATCTGTTTTCTGGGAATCACGGGTTTAAGTGACGACCACAACTTAGCCAATCTATTTTTGCTATTCGACTACGCCGCAAAAGCCAAGGTGATTGCCCCAACTGGTTTCGGTCTTTTTACAGTAGTGGAAGGTGACGCCGAGCTGAGCTCTTTTGTAGGTCAACAAGTCTCATTTTTTTGTTCAGATGCAAGCACAAGAGTCGACTGTGCAAATTTAAAATGGCCGCTCGTAAACAAGAACTTTGAAAAAATATGGGCGGGCAGCTTAAACGAATCAATTTCTGAAACTTTAAAGTTAAAAGCATCAGATGGACAAGTTCTGGTGTTTCAAAAATACGAATACAAATTATGAAATTCTAATTACCAGCTCTTTTGCATACTTTGAAAAAGCCATACAAACATATAACCAATCAGAATGACTCCGGACATAACTAATAGAAACGAAAATAGAACAAAAGAAATAACAATCAGTTTTGAAACGTTTCGCGTGCGTGCCGGGTTGCTAAAGTGGTTTTCTAAAAGTTGAACATTCTTTGAATTAGACTTCCAGCCAAAATCGAAAAGAATACCAATAACCGGAACCATATCGACTAGGTTATCGATCAAAATATTTAATAACATTCTTGCCACGACGGAAAAAGAACATCCCAGAAGAGCAGCTTTAAAAACGATATAAAATGAAACCGAAGTGGTAATCAAATCACCTACGCCCGGAATAAGTCCAAGGATACCATCCCATCCAACCTTAATTCCCAGCGGCAATTTAAACTTTGAATCTAAACTGTGGGCCAGTTCTTTTAACTTGATCGATTCGGTATTGTGATTTTGCGACATAAATTTTTCCTCTGTGCGAATCTGATGGGTCACCAAGTCGGAAATTGAAATGCCAAGTGGCTTAGCATGCCCATCGTTGAAAGAATAATCCGAAGTATTAAACTGTTCAATAACGTAATGAATAACAGGCAGTGATCAATCACGTCCAGCGAGCCTTCCTGAGCAGGGACTTAACTGCTGTAATCAACTAACCTTTGACGATAAGCCTTGATAAAATGTAAAATTGAGTGATTTGCCTGATGAACGTAGTCAGTCAGGATAAAAATATTTAAAAGTCCAAAAAGGAAAGCAAAGAAAAAATGGAAAAACTATCATATAAAATTCTTATTTTAGGGGCGGGGTCTGGTGGCATATCTGTCGCGGCTAAACTACAAAAAAGTTTCAAGCATGGTGAAATTGCGATTGTCGATCCCGCTGAAAATCATTACTACCAACCCTTTTGGACATTAGCTGGGGCCGGTCTGATTTCAAAATTTAAAACCGAAAAAAAGCAGAGAGATGTAATCCCCAATGGAGTCACCTGGGTTAAAGAAAAAGTCCTTTCGATTGATCCTGTTTCACGAACTGTTTCCCTTAGTCATGACCTGACCCTTGGCTATGATTTTTTAGTCGTGGCAACAGGCTTAAAATTAAATTGGGAAAAAATAGAAGGTCTTGGCGACAGCCTGGGGAAAAATGGCATCTGCAGTATTTATCAATTTGATCAAGTGGACGCTACGGCGCGTATGATTGAAAATTTTCAAGGTGGAGCCGCCATATTTGTAATGCCACCCACACCTATTAAGTGTGCTGGTGCACCACAAAAAATTATGTATTTAGCGGAAAATATTTTTCGTAATCGTGGTATTCGCCATCTGACAAAAATTTATTTTGCAACCGCTGGCAAGGCTATGTTTGGCATTCCGGTTTTCTCTCAAGCGCTGGATAAAATTGTAAAACAAAAAAATATTGAACCTAAGTTTTTACATAAAATAGTGGGTGTGGATGTTGAAAAAAAAGAAGCTATTTTCGATGTAACTGATTCGGAAGGTAATATAAGTCGTAAAAATATGAAATATGATCTCTTGCACCTAGTTCCGACAATGTCAGCCCATTCCTTTATTGCAGATTCTACTTTAGCATTTCAAGAAGGTGAACAAAAGGGTTGGTTGGCCGTGGATAAATTTACTCTTCAGCATTTAAAATACCCAAATATTTTCGGCATCGGCGATGTCACCGGAATTCCAAATTCAAAAACAGGCGCTGCCATTCGAAAACAATACCCCATTGTCGCTAAAAATCTTCTTTCGGTAATCGATGGCAAAGCACCCACTGAAAAGTATGACGGCTATTCATCCTGCCCGCTGGTGACTGAAATTGGAAAAGTTATGCTGGCGGAATTTGGCTACGATGGCAAGGTCATGCCCTCGTTTCCTTTGGATCCTGCTATACCAAGAAAACTCTATTGGTTTTTAAAAAGATATCTTTTACCAAAACTATACTGGTACGGCATGCTTAAAGGAATTATGTAATCACCAAGGTACAAAAAAATCGAAGGTTAATAGCTTTTTAGCAGCCCTAAACTTTTTCCAAAAAATATAACAACAGGGTAAAGTTCGCCTACTTAATGGCCTTCTCTGCCAATTTATTTTTAATTTCTCCGAAAAACAAAGGCCACCCTGCGGTAGCCTTTTTCATCTTTCAATACTAAATCTGTCACCTGCATCGCTGCAATTTCTTCTGATTCTAATTTTCCGGGTACAACATAATATGTTAATACTTTAGTTAATGGGCCAGCGCCAATAAAGTTAAAAATAAACTTGTACCTTAGCACAAGAACCAAGTCCTGGACTTGTCGCTCTAGTTCACTAGTGAAAAAATAGTAGAAATCGCGAGGAATAAAAAAATGATTCTATTACTTTCTGCTGTGGCTGTGCTTTTCACTTCGATCACGTATTCTAAAGAATTGCCAAGCTGGATCGAGCGCCAAGCAAAATTGCAGGCTTACGAACAGCTAGCGCAGTGGTCATCGGCAACAAAGCCCTACGTAATGTCTGGCACTCAAGCTTTGGAAGAAAAAAACCTGCAAGGCGAACTAACGCAAAAAATTGAAATTAATTTGCAAACAGCAGACTGCAAACACCAAAAACTAGCCACATCGTGCTTACCGGTTGGTCTGCATACTGATAATCCCGCTTTATTCTGCAATATGACTTTGGTAGATTGTGCTGGTAGCAGGCTTAGTAAAATGATGCTCGTCAAATAAGGACGGTTCCCCGGTTTTTAGCGGGGTAAATGATACGAAGTGAGTCAAAAATACTTTGCTAGGCTTTGACCAGGTTGAGGTTACCCCTTGCTAGAGTAATGGTTTTCTTTTGTAATAATAAATGTGTGCGTCGTAGCTACCGTCTTTATGAAAAACAAAGAACTCAGCTGCTAGATAAGCATAATCAATGCGTGTGCTGTTTTTCAGAATATCAACCGAGACTCTGATTGTTGCGGTTATTTGGGTGTTGTTTTCGACATAGTCTTTGCTAAAGATATAGGTCATATATTTAGTGATTTTTTCATCTTCGATTAAAAATGACAGGGGGAAGGTTCCTGTTATGGGAGCACCTTGGATATTGAGATGCAGATTGTTTGCTTCCTGTTGAACTTCAACTTTTGATAAGCAGATTTTCTCTGGCAATAAGTGCGCCCCGGGAATTTTACTGATGCCCTCGTGTTTGTAGAAGCATTGATCGGCATTTGCGGCAACGGGCAGTAACAAATTGATGAAATCGCTAATATCATCAGAGTCACAATCAGGGCCTTCGCATGGCGGGAGAATATTCGTCTCACGTTCTTTTTTAACTGAGATCAAATTGCAGCTGTCAGTCGTAGGCTGTGCAACTGAAATAAAATCCCAGTTCATGTGCTGACCATTGGTTTTTTGAATTCGGACCCCATGAGCAAAAGTCCAGGTGGGTCCACTTTCATTTTCGACCACATCTGAAAGCCACGACGTCATACCCAGATAATTTACAGAGGGTTTTACAGTTAGTATAGAATCATTCAGAATGACATTTCTTGCCTGACTTGAACAAAGCTGAAGAAGCTCTTTGCGATCTAATGCGAAGCTGGGAAATATAAAGAGTATTTGCAAACCAAGGATGTAGAAAATTTTTAGCATATAGGCTCCACTTAAAAAATGGGAAATTAAGAACTTTATTTTGTTCTTAACCGCATCCCCATGGCAAGCTAAAATCAATTCTTCACGGTTCCAGTGGCGTCAATGGGACAACTTAGAACTTATCGCCTAACTTGCTGCGGATATTTTAAGCCGCGGCCGAAGCATTTATCAGTGGACACCAAAATAAAAATTATTGCCGTCATCGAAGATCCAAAAGTGATTCGAAAAATCCTTTAGCACATGGGTCTAGCTACAAAACCGCCACCACTGTACCCAGCCCGGGGCCCGCAGGAGCACGAAGTGCGAACTAGCTCGGCGGGGAACTTTGACAATTTTAATCAATCGGCAGACTAAGAATTTATCTGCAACGGATCTGTATATTCAAAATTTGAAAAAACACCCTCAGCAAATCTAAAGCACACCACAAATTTAAAAAATCAGTGAAATTCTTTGCCAAAGACCCAATCCAGTCACACAATTTTAACAAGAACCAAGCAGAACCTAGATGTTAGCTTTAACGATTCGGTCTTAATTCGTCCTATCCTCAAAAAGCAGTTTTTCTGGGCGACCGAATTCATTCCAGAAAAGGGGTCACGCCAGAGATAATTCAGCTATTTTCAAACTGGCTAACAGATTATGTGGGTGAAGTGACGATGATAATTGGCAATCACGATAGACCTTTACTAAATCATTGGCCCGTTCAATTAAAGAAAACCGTTATTTTGTTTCAGATTCGCGGTCAGTACACGTAGTGTCGGGCAATTAGTTGATTGGTAAACCAGTCTATATTTCCGCAAACCTGTAGGTAGTAGCTCGGGCCTTGCCACATTTATTTATTTGTCCGGTTACCATTTTTTTACGAATTAGCCTGTGAAAACTTGACTCTGAAATGTCTAACAGACAGCAAGCCTCATTAATATTAAAAAAACTGTTTTTGAAAGAAGTTTTTAATTTTTGAAAAAATAAATCATCTGCGGATTGCAGCGCGTGATTGGAATTTCTATCAAGAACAAAGCCTAGCCCTTTGGATACAACCAACCGATAACCAGTGATATCATAAAAAATTTGGACTGGATGCGAATTTTCAGCAAACCACTTTCTAAGTCGTTGTACAAGTTGGCGGATTCTTATAGGTGAACTATCGATATTGAAATACTCGTCGGGATAGATATCTGCAAATAGGGCCGCAATACTTCGCGGTGCGTATAAATCACCAAGCAATGACTGCAGCAGACAATGCATTTTTTTACCCGCACCCAGTTTATTTTCGTCTGAAGACTCGGCAGTTGTTAAATTAATTTTTGCTGAGTCATGATCTCCCCAGGTGAACTGTTTGCTGGCCGGAAGTCCGACAAGCTCAAGGGCCCGTCCTTGATAGAACTGTGATGGAGTTCCAAAAATAATTTGATCAAAGCAGTTTTGCTCGAACTTAATTCTCGAAGTGAACAAATCAGATTCCCTGACGCTTTCCCAATGGTTTTGAATGACCGCATTTTTTCTAAATCGGACCAACGAGTCGGAAGACTTAGTTTCAAATGCTTCGATGATAGCTTTCCACTTATCGATTAGTAAAGCGTCGTAACTTTGTGAATTTTTAAAAATCTCTTCAGCAAGGGCTAAGTCTTTTTTGGCCTGGTTAAAATTAAAATTTAAAGCATTTGCTTGGCCACGTAACTCAAGACAGTTGCCTTGTAGTCGAAGTGACTTTGCTTTTACTGAATGTTCCAAGCACTCATTAATTAGCACTATGGCTTGATTCATATGGCCAGCACCCACATAGCAGGCTGATAAATTTACTTTTGCAATAAGTTTAGAATAATCATCCATGTCGTGCGTAAGATAACGTTCAAAATGTTTCTGGGCTTCGGCGTAATTCCAGTTAGAGACATGACAAAATCCACTGTAAAGCAGTGCTTCCGGATTTGTGGTGGGATTAATATCGGCCAATAGTGCAATCGATTCTTGGCTGGATCCAATTCGTGAAATCAGTGAAGCGTATTCACAAATTTCAGACGATGTTGGCGGTTCTGTTAAAACCTTGTCATTACGGATAATGGGATGGAGTAACCGTATGCCATGAGTTATTAGACCCGA
This sequence comes from Bdellovibrio sp., assembly GCA_043760925.1. Taxonomy (GTDB): domain Bacteria; phylum Bdellovibrionota; class Bdellovibrionia; order Bdellovibrionales; family Bdellovibrionaceae; genus Pseudobdellovibrio. The sequence continues at coordinate 33,914 of JAYUOK010000066.1, forward strand.
TCGTCTAAAAATTTTTGCAAAACTTTGCTTAAATGATCGTGGAATTTGCAGCAGATTTATTTTTGAAATCAGCTTTACGACCGCATTGATATTTCCGGACTTAATATATAAGTCGCATTGGTCTAACAGCTGATTGTATTTCAATGTTTTACTCTGAGACATGCGCTTACTCCCGTTGATTTCTTTTCGGCTAGATTCAAGCAGAACTTAATATCCCACCAAAAATGTCACTTCAAAAGGAATGGCTCCTAAATTATTCTTATTCACAGGAGGAATTGTTATGGAAAAATTAAATCAGTTGTTTTCGGGCTTGTTAAAAGTAAGTGCTCTGGGCCTGCTACTTTGTAGCCAAACGGCATTAGCTACCGAGGCCGCGCCACGTTCATTTAGCTTAAGAGTAGGAACTTATGGCGGCGCAACCACAGCACTTACAACCACTGGTGATGCCAAACTCTTGAACTTGTACACAAATTACAACGGTAAACTAGATGCTCGATTTGTTGTTTCAGCGCAAGGCTTAGCATCAGGACTTATGCTTCAAGGATCATTTAAACAAGATACAGCACAAGATATTTTTAGTTTTCACGTTTTAAATTCAAATGGAACATTTCTAAAGATTGGTAGCACAACCGGATTAGCTAATGCCTACAAGTCACTTAGCTACACAATTCCTAGCACGGCTGTTATCAATGGAATCATTACTATCAGATTAACATCGTCAGCATACGCCGACGATTGTGTTTTAGATAAACTTGTTGTGGCTGATCAGGCTGCTATTGTTGTACCTACTCCTACACCAACACCGGTACCAGCGCCGACTCCAGTACCTCCTCCGGTAGTAGTGACTACTCCTGCACCTACGCCAGTTCCGTCAGCGGCTATTGCAATTGGTACAAGTTGGTTTTGGCAACTTCAAGGCACGATCCGCACGGACATCACAGCAAAGGTTTTTGATATCGACTTAGAAAATACTTCAGCTTCGACAATTGCAGCACTACGTGCCAAAGGTCATACAGTAATTTGTTATTTTTCTGCAGGATCGTATGAAGAATGGCGATCAGATGCAAATCAGTTTACTGCAAGTGCATTAGGTAACAATCTTGACGGATGGCCAGGTGAAAAGTGGCTTGATATACGTAGCCAAAACATTCGTGACGTAATGACGAAACGCATGGATCTAGCGGTTAGCAAAGGATGTCAATCTTTAGAGCCTGACAACATTGACGGATATTCAAACGGAAGCGGTTTTAATTTAACCATGCAAGATCAGATTAATTATAATACGTTTCTTGCTGATCAAGCCCATGCACGCGGATTAACGATTGCATTAAAAAATTCAACGGATTTAGTTAATGCCTTGGTAGACAAGTTTGATTATGCGATTGTTGAGGAATGTTTTAAGTATAACGAATGCAGCGCTTATTCGCCATTCATCCAAAAAGGAAAAGCAGTTTTAAATGCAGAATATTCTAGCTACTCAGATGCCATTTGTGCGCAAGCCAAATCCCTGCAGTTTTCAACAGTGTTCTACGGTTTAAATTTAGATGGTTCAAAATATTTACCTTGTCTGTAACTATCAAGTCATTTTGAGACTGCTTTTAACAGCGTCTCAAAATGACTTTAATTACAGTTGCCACTTAACTGAAAACCACGAAATACCGAAGCGTAACTGGGGGAGCAATGAAAAAAACATCACGAATAGCAGCACTGCTTATTCTACTTATTACATTACTTCCCTTTCAAAATTGTCAAAATGCTAGTGGCCTTGCAGACCTTTCGTCAAAAAATTCCAGTTCGGATCAGTCGTCAACAGATGGCAACGGTCAACCCTATGATGGAAAAATATTTGTTACTAATAAAAGCTGCGCTGATGGAACACAAGTTGAATCTAGACTAGTGCTAGCCGCTAACTTTCAAGGCGCAACTCTTTACCGACAAGATTGTAAGACCGCAGATCCAACACAAATTGCGGTGCAAGAGATTAAGTTTGATTCCCAGAATGCCAGTATTCTTTTTTACAATGATCAAGAATTCAAAATGGAAAAGCCTGCCATACAATTGCCGGGGCTTGTTTCATGGTTTTATCAACTGACTGGACTACTTCAAGCAAGGCCGCCGTCCATTTACATTATTGATATGTTTGAGCACTCGGCTTCTAAGATTAAAGAATTAAAAAATAGTGGTCACACAGTAATTTGCTCGGTGTCAGCTGGAACAGTAGAAAATTGGAATGCAGATGCAAACCGATTTCCTGCTGAAGCCATCGGTCAAAATGTTTCAGGCAGCAATTCAGAAAAATGGCTGGATACACGAAACACGGCTGTGCGATCGATTATGTTAGCGCGTTTAGATCTGGCCCGTGACAAGGGCTGTCACGGCATTGATTTCGACAATGTAGATGGTTTTACGAATGCTACTGGTTTTTCGTTAACTAAAGAAAACCAGCTTGAGTACAACCAGTATTTAGCGTTTGCGGCGCACGATCGATATTTAATATTATCGCTTAATAACGTTCCCGAACTTGCACCTATTCAAGCTAACATTTTTGATTTTGCCATTGCCGAAGACTGTTTTAAATATAACGAATGCTCTGCCTACCAAGCCTTTATTCAGCGGCAAAAACCAGTGCTTGCAGCTGAATACGGGCCATTCTCAGAATCTCAGTGCATGAGCGCACAGAAACAATTTATTTCGCTAGCCTTCTTTGATTCAAAGCTAGATGGTACGGGCTATCAAGCTTGTGCATTAAAGTAATTGCTATTTGGTCGACAACGTTTTCGTGCTTGATCTAAAAACCGACCGGCAAAATCAGGAACTGCTTATTCAAAAGTGGACTTGGCTTAGAAGATTCAAAAGTTCTACGAACAAAAAGTTGATTGAAGCAGAACTGGAAAGATTTGAAAAAGTACTTATTTGGCCAAAACACAACATGATGGTTATTGCCGATATTCATTTAGACAAAGCAGAAACGTTTTTACAAAGTGGCTTGTGGCTACCACCTGGCGCACACAACGGAATTGCAAGATCTCGGAAATTGAAATGCCAAGTGGGCTTGGTGGATCATTAGCTTTTCGAATTAAGTTAGGAAGCTTCGGTGTTCCCGCCGCACAAATAACTCGTGCCGAGTTGGTTGCTCAAAAATACTATCAAAAAGTTCAACGCGATTCTAAATTAACACCAAATCCGCAGCTAGCCGCTTGGAAAATGAGGGACGAAGGAAATCTAGTCAAGGCCGATGCGCTTGAAGTTAAAATTATTTAAAATCTAGAATCTGGAAAAATAATTGCTACGCCCACCTTAGCTGGTACCGGAGTCAACGGGGCGCAATTCGTAAAATTAGATAACGGTCTTGAGGGAGTCTGGAAGCCAACCTAAGTTATGGATAAAAAACTGAAGGTTGTGCACGATAAAGGTAGCAAATATGAAGTGGCTGCATTTGTCGTCGATCGACAAGGTTGATCAACTGATGTCCCAAGAGCGAAAATTAGCTTTTTTCGATGATCTAATTTCTAATTCAGACTGCTATGGCAACACACTTTCAAGTGAGAAGCGTATCATTGCTATAGATCACGGTTTTGCGTTTGGAAATACCGCCAACAAGTTAGGTGATACAGAAAGCGCTTTCCACGAGCCCGTAAAAATACAATTGGATCTTCACAGAACGGCTACAACGCCTGACAAAAGCAATTTAGCCTTTAAAAAATTACAAGCACTGATGCCGCAAAAAGAAATTTACGAGCGCTTAGTAAATACAAAAGCCGATGAATGGAAAAAATTGTTGGGACCTCATTTAACTACAAGCGAAGTCCGAGGTTTTCTAGAAACACGAAGTAAAATAATCGACGTGGTTGAAAAAGCAAGATTGGAAATGGGCGACCGAATTTTTCCCACTAGGCCGTGAGCGTAGGCCTGGTGAAGGCCGTACTCATCTTCTTGCCATGAGTTGTGTAAACGAAAACTGCTAAAAAAAAGCGACCGGATGGCCTGGCTTTTTTTCTTCGATCCAATTGTTTCAAATTAGGATCATCTGTAATTGAAAAGTAGATTAGTAAAATATCATCAACCCTGAATAACTTAAATGCACATCGTAAAAGTTCAACACCCAGTAGAGTTTCCAAGCACTAAGAAAGATTTAAACTTAATTTTGCCGGACTAAAAATTGCACTTCATCATCTCATTAATGGGGGCAAAATTTAATGGTTCAAAACACATGGCTTAATATGAGAAATTTATTACTTACACTAATCACATTTTTATTTTCAGGAATGGTTGCGGCAGCGCCAGGGTCTACAACTACAGTTTTGGCTGTGAACATGACGAAGACAACGGGTGGCAATATTACGACTGCGGGAATTGCCGGCTGGAATCTGTGGTCTAACGGAAACGTATCTACCAACATCTCTGCATTAGCGACGACCGTACATACAATTAAAGTTCGTGCTAACGGTTCTATTGCCGGCGGAGTCTTGCCCGCAATGGATGTCTTGGTCGACGGAGTTTCTGTAAAAAAGTTTAACGTAACGGCGGGATCTTGGAACGATTACAGTTTTACAGTTACGTTGTCGCAAGGTTCGCGAAGAATTTCATTGGCTTTTACAAATGATGCGATTGTGGCGGGTGCAGATCGTAATCTTTATATTTACAATCTCATTGTTACAGAAGATGGAGCGGCGACCACTTCCACACCTTCTAACACAGTATTAGCAGTAAACATGACCAAGTCGGCAGGTGGAGCGATAACCACCGGCGGATTAGCGGCTTGGAATTTATGGTCTAATGGCTCGGTTGCGACGAATTTCTCGGTCGCTACGACGGCGACCCACACAATCACCGTTCGAGCTAATGGTTCGGCTGCTGGCGGCATTGCTCCGGCAATGGATATCCAAGTAGACGGAGTGACGATTTCGAAATTTAGTGTAACGGCAGGATCTTGGATTAATTACAGCATTGCTACCAATCTAATCCAAGGTTCACGAAGAATTTCGGTCGCATTCACAAACGATGCGGTTGTAGGGACGGAGGACCGAAATCTATATGTTTATAGTATAAGCCTTGCTCAGGGCGGAACGGCCACTGCACCCGCGCCGACGCCACCCATGTCATCGTACTATCCTTTAGCCTATGACAAATTCTTTATAAATCCTTGGACCGGTGCGAACTTCAATCGAAATTATTGTCCCGCGATGTCTAAGATCGCTAACAACTCGAGCGCAATTTGGTTAGCAGGAGGATCGAACGAACTTGTGGCTAAAGATTTAGGTTTCTTACTCGGTGAGGCCCGCAATCAAGGGGCGACGCCGACTGTTGTTGTTTACAATGTTCCTTACCGAGACTGCGGTTTGTATTCAGCTGGTGGAACTTCTGCCGCTGCTTACCCGGGCTATATCGAAAACATTGCTAGAACGATAGGAAATCAAAAAACCATCCTTGTACTTGAGCCGGATGCATTAGCACAAGCTACGGATACTTCTTGTTTAAACCAGGCAGCCAGAGATGAAAGAATTAATTTGATTAAAAACTCTGTGGCTACTTTCCGCCGTTTAGCTCCAAACTCACTTATTTATATCGATGGTGGTAATCCAGGTTGGTTACAGCCTTCGGTAATGGCTGATATGTTAAATCGAGCCGGCATTAGCCAGGCCAACGGTTTCGCACTTAATGTTTCTAACTTTGCTTTCACATCAGCGAATGTCACTTACGGTACCGAGATATCAAAGCTGACGGGTGGAAAACACTTTGTGGTCGATACGTCGCGAAATGGAAATGGCCCAGGAGATCGATGGTGTAATCCGGAAGGACGCGCCCTTGGTACGCCTTCGAGAGGGTATTCAACCGGCCTAATGGACGCCGTCTTATGGATTAAGCCGCCCGGAGATTCAGATGGAGCTTGTTACGGCTATAGCACTGGATTTCTTCCTGGTTACGCTTGCGGGTTAGCTGAAAGAGCGCCGTTTTAATACGATAAATTTAAATTGGTAATTTGATTAAACAGAAATGTTTTAAGAAAGTGATGAGTAAACCTCATCACTTTTTTTTTGATACGGTCGTGCCGTCGATACGGCACGTTTACTTGCGCAGAAGACAATAGTTTTCTAAGAGCCACAGACTTCGGCTCAAATCGAGAAATAATTTCGCTCAGCCAAAGCTAGAATATCATCGGTGCCGAGCATCCGCTATCCTGACTTGGCAATGGTGACCTAGAAATACAGCAGCGCAAATGTTTCCACAGGAGAAAAGTGTTGGGTAGGGCGGGAAATTTTCTCGGGCGTGAGAGTCGGCAAGATTCGGGGGCATCGGTCAATTTTAAGGATAAGACGTAAACTAACGAATACTCGAGTGTAAACACGAAGCCCAGAAGACTCGGGAGGAACGCACTGTTGCGATGGAACTTCAGGAACTATTATCCATAGAGTATCAAGGAAAGTGATAAGTCGCGCAGCTATCTAGGCATGGCAAAAAGACGCGCAGAAGTACTCGAGGCTCAGCGTATCGCAGCTTCGTTCAGTCATACTTTTTGGATTGCACACTCGGGCAAGTAAACGTCCCGAATGTCAGGACGACTTTGTTGCTCCGCAATCAGCTCTTGGCATGCGAAGTCCGATCAAGTACAAGGAATCTGTGAACCCTTAACCGTGTCCAATTAATCGGGGGTCACTCCACTAATCACGCACATAATTTTCTTGGTCAGATTAAAGGACACAGATTAAAGTATCACGTAACACTTACCGATTAGTAGAAAAACGGCCTTATCCTGGAGATACTATGAAGACGCTTATTTTGCTTGCGCTGACCTCTATTTTAACCGTGAGTTGCTCGACTTCCGCTCCTAAAAGAATTCCCGCAAGTCTTAGTGAAATCGAAGGGCGATCGATTCCGGAAAATTCATTCACCAAAACCCTGTCCGTATCGTTTGCGATCAAAGAACAGGGAGTTAAATTAAGTGAGTCGAGCTCATCTACCATGAATGCTCCGGCCGGAAGATATACTGCAGAAATTGAAGGTGTATCTTCGGGGGAAATCCTTGCGGCTTCGGGAGAATATACAGTCGAATTTAAACAAGGAAATGATGCCGTTGTTCGCAAGAAACCCGGTAGAACGACATATGCTAATGTCACTTTAGAAAGAAAGTATAACGGAAAAAGTGAATGGCAGGAATGGTATAAAAAAGTTCTCGCAGGTGAAACAGACCGCAAATCCGTATCTATCATCATACATGATCGTAGTGGCGATGAAGTTAGTATCAATTTATCCGGGGCGCTGGCAGTGAGCTGGAAAGCGTCGAAACTCAATGACGGTAGTGATAAGGGCGCCATTGAAAAAATTGAACTGGCCGTTGAAAAAATCGAGCGTGCTCAATAACTTGAGGGGTTAAGCTCTCAATTCAATATAAATCCTAATTCCAACGACAACGTTGGCCGGCCCTTAGGTTTTTTCGTTCCGGTTAATTGGAGAACCGTAAAAGCAACTATTAGTATTGAATCAGCTTATCCGGATTTTCAAGCCCACTCGGATTTCTTAAAAAGCCTTTCGCAGAATCCAAATTTAGTAGAGCCTGAAAGTTCTAAAAATTGGTTTAACAATGTGATTTTATAATATGTAGACTAAGCACATCATCGACTGGGAGAAACTGCATCGGGCTTCCAGTCGACGTTAAGACCTAAACACTGAGCTGAAAAAAAATGTCGATAGCCGTTCGACTTTTCAAAAAGATCCCAGCGTTCGCATTCAAGCCGAGTGATGGGATATTGCTTATTCCAATCTAAAAAAAGTTTTTCATTCTTGTTTGAAACAATACCGCGGTTTAGATATCGATTATTAAAGTTTAAATATGTACGTGCGACAATCCCCTTCGTCGAATCTTGCGGTTCAAATTTTCTTTTACCGAGTTTAACTTTGCAGTTTCCAAAATCTCGGGTTGAGATTTCGACCTGATCCATTGAATAATTTGATCGCAAGCCATTTAATTCACCAATCTCTGGAAATAAAGTTAAAACGATCTTTAGTTTCACAATAAATTTAAACTGAAACACTAAAAGCACATGAGCAAGAGATTTTCTAAAATACTCGTGTCGTCTTGATACAACGTACTCATGATCGCCTATTTAAAATCCGAAGAAGTATTAATCACTGATCAAATGTTAATCGAAGAAAAAACGATAAATTCACGAAAAAAGCACAGTAAGTCAATTCAGTTGAAGTACGTCGAGGCTTTTATTTGGTGTTTGAATTGCTATCTATATCGACGTGGAAACTTGTTCCAGCGGTGAGCGTTTTACTAGACTTTGGGTTTAGCGTTTAGCGCGGGCGAGCGCAGCTGTAGATTTTGAATCAGTTCTTTGCACACGTAAAGATATCTTCTCCACGATTACTGCAGGCCGTGAAGCGAGTGTAACCGCAAGAGCAATCGACGTAAGGATTATGTCCCCTGACAGGTATCGATCGCTTCTTGCCGCTATTGGGGTAATAAAGAGCTAAGGATTTTGCAGCTCAAGCCGGATCGAGGCTTCAAAATAATTGATGAACCAGCCTAAAAAGTTTTCGGTGGGGCCGTGAGGATTTTCTTTGGCGTAGTAAGCTCTGCGGTTTTCGTTGCCTAAGCTGTACAGGGTGGTGACTAGGCCCACATTTTTGCTGATATCAGCGCAGCCGATATTTTTATAAACCTCGGGAATAGTTTTTGCGTAAGCGGCTAAGTAGCGAATTATTTTTTTAGGGGTGAGCACAATTTTTAGCGACGTTTTCACATCGCCGAAACGAACGGCTTCTTGGCCCCCGACGCGAACTACGGTGTCGTTTAAAGACCATAATAAAATCGGATTGAACTGCGCAATTCCGCACGTGCCAGCTTTTTTTACTTTGGCGGCCAGTAAGCTTCCGTGAGTTTGTTCGCTGAAGTGACTGATGCATGTCCATTTCCAATAAATGGAAATAGCGGACGTTAAGCATTGTGAGGCTTCGGGGTGGTTCAGCGTGCTTTGTAATGTTTGATCGATGCGCAGCAAATCTTCGGTTAAAAAGGAAGCTAGGCTATCTTGTAGAGCGGCATCTAAAAATCCGTTTAAAACTTTTTCGGCCACAATCGGAGCTAAAATCTGCAGCGGGTCGACGCGGTAAAGTTTTGAAACTTTGACGATTTCTTTTAATAAACCTTCGCGGCGTAGCACGTGCGGGATTCTTTTTTTGCCAAGCGCAATAATTTGCTGAGTCGTTTTTGCATCCTACGCGTTAGGTAAATCAAAAATACCTTCGAAGGTTTTTAAGCGAAGAACTGTAAAGTGTGGCAATTCCGGAATATTCATATGGATATTTCCGGGTGCGGCTATTTTGATGTCTTTCGTTTTGCATTTTTGCTGCGGCAAATTTAAAAATATATTTTCAGTATTCGCGTGCGCAGATACGGCAGTCACCGCGGAAAGAAAAAATAGGGCTACTGAAATGATGTGTCTCAAAATGAAACTCCCGGCAGACTTGGCTGCTTCTGCTAAACAAAGCAAATCGTGTACCGCGTAGGGAGGCGATTTAAGTGATTAAGGCAGCAGGGGATGGGCTTAGTTGACCTTTTTTTCTGCTGCCGGATGGCGTAGATTATAAGTTTGACTATACTTCGAAAAACGCGTAAAATTTCGAGGTATGGTCAAAAGATTGTTAAAGCCTTTAAACACCGACAGTTTTTTTATTTTCGGCGCTCGTGGCACTGGCAAATCAACATTTGTTAACGAGCAATTTTTGCGGACGCAATCTTTTTTCGCAATTGATCTTTTAGACTACGACGCCGAGGAAAAATATTCTAAAGACCCCCAATTGCTAGAGCGTGAATTAGAGGCTTTACCAAAAAAAATCGACTGGGTTTTTATCGATGAGATTCAAAAGGTTCCAAAATTGCTGGATTTGGTTCATAAGCTGATCGAGAAAAAAAAGCAAAAATTTATTTTGACTGGTTCAAGTTCCAGAAAATTAAAAAAGGATGGGGCAAACTTATTGGCGGGAAGAGCTTTTATTAATTATTTATTTCCGCTGTCTTCTGCGGAGCTTCCCGGTAAATCTGTCGAAGAATTAATGACGTGGGGGATGCTACCCAAGGTCATTTTTTCAAACGCAGTTGAACAAAAGTTAGCTTTCTTGAAAACGTACGTGCAAGTTTATCTGAAAGAAGAAATTCGGGCCGAGCAATTGGTTCGGGATTTAGATCCGTTCCGAGATTTTCTAGAAGTCGCCGCCCAGATGAATGGAAAAATTATTAACTATTCAAAGGTAGCCAAAGAAGTTGGGGTTAGTGACAAGTCTATTCATAGCTATTTTCAAATTTTAAGCGACACAAATATTGGCTTTTACTTACCGGCTTTTCATCGTTCGGTTAGAAAGGCACAAAAAGAACATCCTAAATTTTATTTTTTTGATACTGGAGTTAAAAGGCAGTTAGATCGCACCATTGAAAGTAAGCTGGTGCCGGCCACCGTCGCCTTTGGAGATGCTTTCGAACATTTCCTGATTTTAGAAATTTATAAATTAGCTGCCTACCATAACAAGAATTGGACTTTTTCTTATTTTCAAACCAAAGAAGGCAATGAAATTGATCTTATAATCAGCTTAGATCGCCGAAAAGAAATACTGATTGAAATCAAATCAACTTCAAAAATTGTAGCCACAGATTTTAATTATTTGAATTCGCTCGGCAAAGATTTCAACGCTGAAAAAATTTACGTTTTTTCACTGGATAAAACAATTCAGAAAGTAGGCCAGGTCAGGTGCGTTCCTTGGGATGTAGGCATTCAAGAGCTTTTTGGGAAGTGAGTGACCGCAGTTCTTGCTGCAGTAGCGCTTGCGTCAGCGGATTTGTTGAACGATTTTTTTATTTCAGCATTTGCATTTTGCACCGTACCAGCTGACAAAAAATTAAAATTATTTTAAAAGAATGTTTCCATTTTCAAGATGAGTCACGTTTCCTGGACTGTTCGTGTCCACCAAGAAGTTCATGAACAATGCCGATGGCGTTTCTATGTTTTTTAATGACGGATCTATAGTATTCAAAATTTGAAAAAATACCCTCAGTAAATCAAAAGCACACCACAAATTCAAAAAATCAGTGAAATTCTTTGCCAAAGACCCAATCCAGTCACACAATTTTAACAAGAACCAAGCAGAACCTAGATGTTAGACTTAAACGATTCGGTCTTAATTCGTCCTATCCTCTGGGGAAGGTGACGATCGTCTTGAAGGTGTTGCCAGTACCATTTCAATGCCCCTTAATACGTTAGAATTGATTGAACTATTGAATACTATAACTTGATGATAATTAAAACTTATTCATTTAAGAAAATATTTTTCTCTTTACCTGTCCATAGAAGGAGTTTTGTAAGCACCACCTTGAAGGGTGACTATGGCGTGGCACTCAATTTGTAATATGTATCCAAGATGTATAAATCGAACTTTGGTTCGAATCTAGTACATTTTAACAACTTGGCCGCGCCAAAAAAAGGCAACGCTGTAAACTTTGGAGACACCTATGAAGAAAAATTTTTTGGCGGCTGTTATTGGATTGTCAATAACAACGTCTGCGATGCAGGCCCATGCTTTAGAAACCCTAATGCTTTATTCGGGCGCAAACCTTGAGGATGGAGTTATCAGTTACAAAATATTTCAAGCAAATTCAATCGTTTGTAAACGTAAATAAAACAACAGGAGATATAATGAAAACAAAAACAATTTTTTTCGCACTGGTACTTGCCTCTTCATTTGCATCAGCTTCGCAACAGATTAAATCTGCGCAGTTGATCTGCACAAACGGAATCAAGGACAGTTTGTACAACAATGTTGTAGCCACCCAGCAAGTCGTAGATGGTAACATCACTAGCAGCATCGATGCTTTATCAATTACGGCGCTCGTTGGAACTCCCGTTGATTCAGTTATTTTAGGTCAATTTGATAAATCAAACATGACGTCATTCCGCGGCCAGGAAATGCCAAGCACTGGTTTTGAAAAAACGTTGCGCATCTCAAAGCGCAAAGTAAAAGAAAATGTTAAATTCGGATTCCAGAAAATTGGCCAAATTATTGTTGGTCATATTGAATACAGCAATACGGCATTTGAAAGTGACGACGTTTCATTACTTAATTGTAAGCAAGTTCTGGAATAATTAGCAATTATAATTGGAAAAGTTGAAATGACCTAACTTCATTAACATAATCCAAATCTTCTTATAGGAACTGGCTTATGTTAATGAGCAACCTTTAAAACAAGGTCGGCACAATCGCTAGTCTCACTTTGCTTGATATAAGTAATCCTGCAGCTATTTCTTTAGTCGGAAATAGGCCTTTTCTTTTAGACGAAGGTGGGTGGATAAATACCCTCCGCCTTTGTGGATAGGAAGTTTAAAGGCCAGCAATTGATCATTCGATGAAGTATGAATTCTTCAGTCGTGGTTTGATTTCGCCAGCATTAGTCTGAAATTTCAATAAATTTGTCTGGTTTATACCAGCGTTGCTGACGATTTTTTGAATTCGCCTTGGAACTTTTGATATTTAGGTAAAGCAGTGGCCGCGCTGGTCCGGTTTAGGACTGCAGTGTTTTACATTATTCTTCGAAAAACTGTTGAGTAAAGATATCGCTCTGATCAGAAACTGGTGGTCCACGGGCGGACATGGGCCGAGGAGCTGTCGATGGTAGATCCATATGTTCTAGAATTTTCTTGATCACTTTTGGATCTTCGATGGCAGCGATGATTCTGATTTGCCCTCGGCATTTTGGACAGATCGAGATGTCGATGTTGAATACCCGCTTTAGGAGCCTAGCCCAGGAAATTCTTTTTGCTGATGTGGCCAGTTTATTACGATCAGCTTCGGGCCTAGCAATGGCGAGCTGGGGTGGTTCTTTTTTAGCAGGCACAGAACAATTAAAAGTCCCTTAGTTATTATTCTTATCTTCGCTTGTATTATTTCTGTTGTCCCAGGTGAACAAATTGAAGCGATCGCTATCGGCGCAATTCTTTTTTTAAATGCACTGATTGGATTTTTTCAAGAGTACCGTGCAGAGACCGCAATCTTAGCCTTGCAAGAAATGACGGTTCCAAGGGCCAAAGTTATTCGTGATGGCAAGCAAGCTGTGATTTTAGCACATGATGTAGTTCCAGATGAGGTGATACTTCTAGAAGCTGGCGATATTGTAGCTGCGGACGCAGAAATTTTTGACATTTCCAGATTTTCAGTGAACGAAGCTGTGCTTACAGGTGAAGGCTTTGTCAAGACTTCGATCACCGCGGGATCATGGCTTACTTTAAACCACCACCCATTAGCTAAGGTCACTTTAAAATCAGGCGTGAACTTCCCATTGACGGTTTCAACCCGGCAGCCAGGGGTTGCTGAGCAACTTCCATATACACTGTGCATAAATTCTTTTTTCGCCTGCAAAGCGGATTCGCTACGAATAGATTTATCATCCCAAGTTAATTTTGGGTGAAAAAATTCAAATTCAGCGCCGTACGTTGGCGGCCAGGCCAAGGCAAAGGCCGACTTAAATAGAATAAGAATGATAATTACAATGAATTTTAGGTTAGAATTCGACATAGTTAGCATTTATCTAGCAAAGCTTGCCAACGTTTCGAAACGAGACATTTTGAATTCAAATCGATCAGAATAAATTTCAACCAATTAATTCCGTCAACTCGTATGTAACTTGTTACCGAATTTTGGCTATAAATATGATAGAAAAGGCTTCAAATAAAAAAAGGCTCAGTTTTTTTGACTGAACCTTGCGGATTTAGATTTTTATCAAAAAATATTTAGTCGCCGCCAGAAATGCATTTTGTCTCTGCAAGCACGGTCGAAATCATTCCGTTATCGCAAGCAAACATAAATCCGATATCGCTATTTGGTTTTCGGTATGCACCTTCAACAGTAACAGTATGTTGTGTCAGGTCACGTATAACGTACCAATTCGAATACGCATTTGTGTCACCGCTGCAATATGAATGAGGAACTACAAATTGTTCCGCTTCGCCTGTTCCGCAAGATGTAATGGCTTCGAATTCAAAGTTATCATTACTTGCAAAAACATTTAAAGACGCGCACATAGTTAGTAAAGCTGCTACTTTTTTCATTTTTTTCCTCTTGTTATTTCTAAGTTTAATTGAACCATTCTGTAGCAGTTATTCTGCTTACTTTCAAGACCACGGGGGCATCTTGACCTAATCTTAATTCTTGAACGTTGTTTCTTAAGACTATTTACAATGCTGTAAACTAAAAATACAAAATTGAACGGAACACTTGGATATATTGAGCATAGGTATAAAGAGGCGCGGAAGAACCCTAAGTTGAATTGCCAGTTGAGGGTTTAGAATCCCGTTCGAGTAGCTTGGCAGATGGAGGAGGCGGCTCTAAGCTACAAGAACTGCTGCGGCTCACATTTTCACAAAACTATAACCATTCTTGGGGAAGACAGCAACTTGTAGGATCAAATTAATTGATCAGAAGGAGCAGGCCTGGATATTCTTCAGTTACTACATTTGAAAGATATTGAGCGATCAAATTTTTGGGCTAGCGTCGAATCTGGGGAACTCACTGCAATAAGCTCTGCATATCACCCACACCGTATACATCAGGGTCGCTTCCTGTTGCTGGGGTCTCGCTGAATGTAGCAATGGACGTAACGTCTTACCCGGGCGCCATCACCGACGCTGGATACGGGCTGGGCATCACGACCGCGGCGGCCGGTGCCGAACTACTGGCGGCAGGGCGATATCAAAGTCTTAAATAAGTTAGATATTCGTTCGACTTTGCATGAGCATCAAGCGCGGTCGTTAAAAATATTAATAGGGTGAACTACTTTTCCATCCAGATTTCTACGCAGGCATCGCGTTCAATTTTTCGTCCCTGAACTGAAGGGTTTGCCTGATTCATTTTTTTCATCCAGGCGTTTGGGCGATTAGCCATTCCTGATGAGTAGTGAAAGCCTTTAATCTCTTTTGTCCGCCGTTCAAATTCTTTAGGATGTAAAACAGCTTCTGTGGCTATTCGAACCGTATTTATCCAAATATCATTTTCTTGTTTTGGGGTCGATTTACTTCTCCAAAAGGGTTCTCCTGGTTTTTGCGGAGGGCACAAACCATGACGAAGAGGATTATTGTTTTTACCCGCAATTGATGTATGCCACATTGAAAATTGACTTGGTGTTGTTGCAACTTGAGCGATCTTTGGTTTTCCAGGCGCTTGCGGCGGCTTGATAAACTCTCGATCTCGGTTCGAATTTTTTCTATTTTGAATAATTTTTGCGACGGCCAACGGATATTGCAAGCCATGCTTGTAGCAGCCAGCCATTTCTCCGTAGAGCGTGCGCGCCATAGAATCGATTTCGATAAGCTGTGCTTGCGTCATAGTTTCGCCGTTTTCCATTCTTAATTTGGGTACGGGCTTTTTCGTTAAAGCGGGTAGCACAAAATGATCGTAAACATTTTGTTTGCCGCTGTAAGTTGGTGTTTTGGTCGAAGGATCTAACGGACAGAAGCCAACAATTTTTGAAATTTCATCGGCCTTTTTTGAAATGGATAAATTTTCTATCGATTTTGCAAGAGGAGTTAATTGCTTTGAAAGCTCTTTTAATTTAGCTTGTGGATTTTTATTTTCATCGCAATCAGGCTGTTTCGCACCAGTACTCTGGGCACCGTAAAAAGGGTTTCGTACACTTCGCGACAAATAAGCTAACTCGATAAAACCTTTCCCTTTTTGGTGATGAACTTTGCCGTCTTTTCCAGTGCGAGAATAGTCGAATTCAACTTCGACATAATTTTCTTCAACTTCTTGATCAGTGTAGGGATCGAAAACTTTAGCTTTAACTGGCGGACTTATCACTTTGATTTTGGCATCGCGACTGGGCCACCCGACAGCCTCTTTGCACTTTTGGGCTTTCGTCAATCGGTCAAACTGCGATGTACAGGTAGACCAATTAATACCGGGCTTATTGAAGACCGTTATATTTTGTCCCTCTTCGACTGAATCTATATAGGCAGGATAGGACTGAAACTCAGACTTTTGTCCAAACCCGTTTAATGCATAACTAATCAGAAAGAATGATAGATAAAATCTCTTCACGCTTATCTTTCGGATTTAGCCAGTTATAAAAGGAGGCCAGATCTTTCTGTGGTTAAATAGTATTTGGTACGGGTACTCAATTAAAGAGGGGAGGCCGCTATTGCGGAAAACGGTCCCATTGCATTAGTTACGTTCAACGTATTATAGTCTACTATTGTCTACAAAAACTAATTTTTGCACGACCTGTTGCACCATCTGCCCGCAGCCCCGAGAACTTTAAATAAGTAAAACTCTACTATTCGAAATTATTTTCTATTCTCTAAATTGTCGTATGTTAGCAGATCGCCAGGTTGACAGTTGAGTACCTCGCAAAGCGCTATCAACGTAGAGAAGCGGATGGCTTTTACTTTTCCCGTTTTTAAAAGCGATAGGTTTGTTTCAGAGATGCCAACTTGCTCTGATAAATCTTTTAGTTTCATTTCGCGTTCCGAAAGTAAAATGGCCAGTCTACATTTAATTTCCCCCATTTGTTATACGACCTCACTAAGTTCATTTTTAAGTTTTTTATTAGTTTCATCGAGATGTATAAGGAATAGTCCAAATGCGAAATAAACAATCGGCATAATTCCGTCAAAAGAAATGAATAACCAATTTGTAATCCAAACTCCCCAATACCAAATACCATCAGGGTTCAAAATAGCTTTATAAATAGAAATCAAAATCGGATCCGTAACTTCGCTTAACTGTTTTTCTAAATCTAATTCTGAAGTCCCAGTTCCCGGTAAAAAGCTTAAAAAAATGTTTAAAATAAATTGAGCGGTTAAGTATATTTTAATTCTTTTCCATTCGGGCTGCCCAGAGACGTTTAAATTTCCATTGCTGAAATATTTTTTTAATAACAGCTCTAAGTTTTTTGAAATGAAGTACACGGGAGCACTTATCACGATGAGAATTAGAAAAAACAGTATTAGAATAGCCCACACAAGAACCGTCCCGTACGGTGGCAGCGCATGGGCGAATTTACTATTAGCAGACGAGTTGAACGCAATTAATATTGCGTAGATTATGACCGCCGCTATAATCGACACGTAATACCATCGGTAAAATTTTACGAGTCGAGCTAACGTGCTTAGGTTCCAATTTCGTGTTTCCATAAAGTTCTCTTTTCTGAAGAGACCAGTAGCCCGGAGCGTTATGATAGTCAATCATTTAATTACGTTTATCGTAAAGAATATTATGATGTTCATAAGCTTCTACAATTGAGTAGACGCTTAGTGTGCGAAGCAAGATCTACTAAAGCGAACATCTAAATAAAAATAGGATCCATATATTTATTTTCTTAGATTCCTAAAGTAGTCAAAATTAAATAAAATAAACCGGAATTCCAATCAAAACCAAAATTCCGATGACTTTGATCATGCTGACTTTGTATCTGAATGTTAAAAAAGCGGCGATGATGGCAAGAATTGAAGACTTCCAATCCAATGAACTCATGTCGGGAAGAAGCAGGCGAACAATCCCGTACTGCTGTTCATTGATCGTTTTGAAAATTACATGCAATGAAAACCAAATGGCTAGATTTAATACAACCCCGGTGACGGCCGCAGTAATCGAAGTTAAGGCCCTCGATAGATTCTTATTATTCCGTAATTTTTCGATATACGGAGCGCCTAAAAATATCCAAAGAAAGCATGGAACAAAAGTCACCCACGCAGTCATCACTGATCCAATGATCCCGGCTGATAGTGGGGACAGGCCCAGGGTCCCAGCTTCAGCGGCGCGGAAAGCCCCCATGAAGCCAACAAATTGTACAACCTGAATCAGCGGACCCGGCGTCGTTTCAGCCATGCCAAGACCGTCAAGCATTTCCCCGGGCTTAAGCCATCCGTAATTTTCGACGGCCTGCTGACCCACGTAGGCTAATACCGCGTAAGCACCGCCGAAGGTCACCACGGCGGTTTTACTAAAGAACAACCCCTCTTTTGTAAAAATATGTTCTGGTCCTAGAAACACAAATGCCAAAATGACGGGAAGCCACCACAGGCCACCAAAAATAAGTAAGACGGTTAAGCTTCTAATAAAGCTGGGTCGATCTTTATGTTCAAACTGCGACAGCACATCTTCATGACGATCGCCATTTTCATCCGTCACGTGATGTGGATTTGGAATGTCAAATTCTTGGGGCGAATATTTTCCGGCAAGATAACCAAACAGCGCCGCACTTAGAATAACAACAGGGAAGGGAACTTTGAAAAAGAACAGAGCAACGAAAGACAGGGCCGCAATCACAACTAAAGATTTTGTTTTCAATGTTTTAGAACCGATTCGAAGAACAGCGGCGATAACGATCGAAATAACGGCCGGCTTTAAACCGAAAAATATCGCATTTACAAAACTGACTTCGTTGTAAAGACCATAAACGATGCTTAACGCTAATATCGAGAAAAAGCCGGGCAGTATGAATAGAATGCCGGCCATTAATCCGCCGATCCATCGATGCATCAACCAGCCAATATAAACCGCCAACTGCTGCGCTTCAGGGCCTGGTAACAACATACAATAGTTAAGCGCATGCAGGAAGCGCGATTCACTGATCCATTTTTTTTCATCGACGAGCATCTTATGCATGACCGCGATCTGGCCTGCCGGTCCACCGAAACTAAGGAGTGCGATTTTGCTCCACACCAGAAAAGCGACTTTCAAACTGATAGGACTGTTATTTCCTAGATTTTTTTTTTCGATAAGCGAAGTTCCGTTCTTCAAAGGCGGTTCTAAAACGTCGAACTCAACTAAGCTTTATCAAATTCGCCAGCCGCCAAAAGCACTAGCGTGCAGTGATTTACGACGTGCGTGCCTTGCTTTCGAAGTGCATCGGCTAAATCAGGGTTTTCGGTTCCGGGATTAAAAATCACGCGGTCGGGGCGGGCCCGAAGAATTTCTTCTTTGATTTCGTTTGAGATCGCCGGGCGAATATAAAGCGTTAAGGTATGAAATGGTTCTTTGATATCCGACAAATGCGCAAAAGTTTTGACTCCTTCAACATCCCCGACACTGGTGCTGATCGGAAGTGGTTGGTAGCCATGACTTTTCAATTGCGAAAAAGCTTTGTATGAAAAACGGTTTGGATCATCGGAGGCCCCGAGGATGGCGACGTTTTTTAACTTTTGTTCATTTGTCGTTTGCATGCAAAAAACTCTTTTCTGTCATTTTTCATCAGTCAATTTAACAATCAGATTAAGTCATGATCGCATTATCAGGATGCACAACTTTTTTAGATTGTAAGGGTACATGGGCCCCTTCGGCAATCTCTTCAATGGCGCGCTTACAGAATGCGGGTAAGTCATCAGGCTTGCGGCTGGTGACCAGGCCATTGTCGACAACCACTTCTTGATCCACCCAGCGGGCGCCAGCGTTAAATAAGTCGGACTTGATCGATGGATATGATGTTACGGTGCGTCCGCGCAAGTGGCCCGTCTCAATGAGCAACCAAGGGCCATGGCAAATCGCGGCGATGGGTTTACCTGAAACCATGAATTGATGCGCAAAGCTGACGGCTTCTTCATTTTGACGAAGCGTATCGGGGTTCATGACTCCGCCCGGTAAAATCAACGCATCGTATTCACTGATACTGACATCTGAGACCAAGCGGTCGACGTTGATTGATTTGCCCCAGTCTGTTTTATTCCACGCTTTGATCGAGCCCTCTTTAATCGAGACGATGTCGATGGCAGCCCCCGCTTTTTCAAGTTCTTCTTTGGGTACGAAAAGTTCAGACTCTTCAAAACCGTCGGTGGCTAGAATGGCGATGTGTTTTCCTTCTAATTTTTTATGTAAATTTGCTTCGAACATGGTGACCTCGCAATGTTGTTTTAATTTTCGTTAAACCTGTATAGCTACTGATTAAAACAGCAAGCCTTACGCCAAATATTCATATCGCCATAGCGTGTTCTTGAGCGCGAGAACTAAAGTATGAGGAATCGGCCGGGTTTGAATGGTTCAAAATTCCCTAGATGAAAGTGTTAATGAGTCTTTCGAGACTGGTCTAGCTATTTTTAATTCAATAGCACATATTGATCACGTTTATATTCGTAGCCTTTAACGATATTTTTCTTATCGATCATGTGAAAACTAAGACGCTCATCCTCTTCAGCGGTCATCACCGAAACAGGAATATTTAATAATCCAAAACTAATTGCGCCACTCCAAATACCTCGAGCCATCTGATCCTCCGAATAATTACGATAGTTTATAAAGTCAGTTAACTAGTGAATGCCCAAGTTAAACTCAGGATTCACTTTCTCTGTTTGATTTAAATCTTTTTGCGCATCATGCGCGGTTTTTTCTAAACTTTTTAATAAGTAAGTATCTTTGGTTTGGCTTTGCGCCCCTGTCCTGTAAGTAAACGACTGCCCCCGCGGCATCAAGCGATTCACTAGGCCCATTGAATACATCATGAGTTCTGGGAAGAAGACCCCAGCGGCTAACCGGGCGCGCGCCACAAATGACGGAACCAGTTCAGCCCGGCGCACGCGGGCCGCTTCGATAATTTGCGCAGCCGCATTATCAGCCGCAAGAGAAAGGCCTGGCATCACGTCGGCATTCGCAAACCACGAAAATTCTTTTTCAGCTTCGCCCTTAAACACAGCTTGAATCGGCGAACCGGTTCGCATCAACGCCGGATAAATCGTGGTAACCGAAATATTCTCGCGCGAAAGTTCGGCCGTTAAACCTTGCGAGAATCCCGCCAGCGCAAATTTAGAAGTATCGTAGGGTAACATATGCGGCACAGCCACTTTACCACCCATCGAACATATATTAACAATGCGACCTTCGCCGCGCCGACGGAAAAGTGGTAAAGCTTCGTGCGTTGCGTGAATGTTGGCGTAAAGATGAAGTTTTATCTGCGCTTCAAAATCAGCATGAGTCATTGATTCAAACGGGCCTACGATGATGGCACCGGCATTGTTAATCAGTACATCAATACCGCCCCAACGTTGCACGGTCTTACGAAATGATTCTGTCAATTGCTGTTGATCGGTAATATCACATTGTGAAATACAAATTTTTTCATCGGTTGTAAATTGAAGTAGAATTTTCTTGGCTTGATCAAGCTCGCCTTGGTCGCGCGCAAGCAACGTGACGGCGGCACCTTCTTGTACTAATTTTTTGGCAAGTGCTAAACCAAGACCGCGCGAACCTCCGGTAATCATAACTACTTTATCTTTGTAAGAAAATGGTGCTGGTTCTTCTGAAAATCGCAGGGCTGCAGCCCCAAGACCCAACCCTACGCTAAGTTTATTTTGCCGAAAAAGTAATGAAGCCAAGGCACCGACACCCATTAAAAACGCTAGTTCATTTTTTGTATTTTTATTCATGCATCTGACCTTTGCAAAAGCGTTGCAAGAAGTTCGTGGTGCGTAGCCACATTTAATTGTCCCAAAGCAGTGAAGCTGGGGAATTATGGCAAAGCTGTGGGGAAATTCCCCCTTGCCAAAGGCCCACTGATTCGTGGTATTTTGCTGATAACTAAAAGGATACCATATGCACAAAAATCAGGGTCCCGTTTATTATCACGACTATCTTCACCTAGAATCTTTTTTACAGTGCCAAAATCCACTTAGTCGAAAACACGCTGATTCTGATAATCCGGAAGCCCACGATGAAACTTTATTTATCGTTGTTCATCAGTCGTATGAGCTTTGGTTCAAGCAAATTCTGCATGATTTGGATTCCGTTTTAAATATGTTCGATCAACCGTTGGTGGCCGATAACCAATTCGGGTCGATCATCCAAAGACTTGACCGCATTACCAAGATTCAAACCATGTTACTTTCGTACATGAGCATTTTAGAAACGATGACGCCGATGGATTTTCTAGAATTTCGCAGTTTACTAGTTCCGGCATCGGGTTTTCAAAGCACGCAATTTCGTGAGATCGAAATTAAATTAGGCCTTAATACAAACAATCGCGAAAGCATTGACCGCGAATTCTTCTTAGGCCGCTTAACTGAAAAAGATCGCGACCGCTTGATGAGTCTTGAAAAAGCGCCTTCATTATTACGGTTAGTTGAAGCGTGGCTTGAGCGCACTCCTTTTACAAACATGGGAAATTTTAATTTTTGGGACGAATACAAAAAAGCGATCGCCGATATTTTAAAGGGCGACCGCAAGACAATTGAAGACAATATGGCTAGTTTGTCCGAGGCCGATAAAGCCGCGCAACTAGAAAACTTGCGCATGACCCAAGAAAACTTTGATAGTTTATTTGATGCTGAGAAACATAAAAAGATAGTCGAGGCCGGGCAAAGAAAGCTATCGCAAAAAGCCATGCTGAACGGATTATTCATTGCGCTTTACCGCGATGAACCGATGCTAACCATGCCTTACCAAATGCTAAGTCATATGATGGACATTGATGAGAACTTCACGACGTGGCGTTATCGTCACGCCTTGATGGCGCAGCGAATGTTGGGAAGTAAAATTGGGACGGGTGGTTCATCAGGGCATCAGTATTTAAAAAAAGCGGCCGATAACAACCGCGTTTTTGCAGATTTATTTAATTTATCGACGTTTTTGGTGCCGCGTAGTCAGCTACCGAAGATTCCGGCGGAAGTCCGCCAGAAACTTAACTTTAATACCTAGCTGGTTAACAGGCTAGCTAACTAATATGCTAACTAGTTGCACTCTAAAGCTGAGTACTTCGTTAACAAACGATCTACGAAAGCTTTCGGTGACCGGTTAAAATTCAATGGCATTTGACCATTACGAACTGGAGTCGTTCCGTCGTATTCGCCGATTAAACGGTAGCGAAGTTGATCAACCCCTGATGCAGCTTTGCCGCTTAAGCGTAAGCAATAGTTTTTTAATTTCTGAGAAACTTCAGGTTGTCCTAAAACATTCTTGATCATTTCGCATAAAGCAACTGAGCTCATCATGTGCGTTGATGCGATCACGTATTCGCTTAGTAGCGAACGTGTATTCATACAAGCTTGCGTATGCTGGATGCTTCCCTTTGGTAAAAACTTCGTATTTAAGTGCTCCATCGCGAACGCATTTTTTTCGCGCTCTTCGATGTATTGTTTAAATGCCGGATCCGTTTTCTTAGGTACTGAACGACGAACCGGGTAGTTATCGATAAAAGCCTTATTCACTTCACCTTTAACTAGTCGGTTAAAGTTCTCGTCTTCAATTTTCTGAATGGCGACGATTGCTTTGTTCATTTTTGAAAACGAATCATTAAAATATTTTTCGTTATTCAAAATTAATTCGAAGACGGGTCCCTGGTTGCGCCATTCTTGAAAGTAAGCGACTAGAACGCCCGCTAAAACTTCATAACCTTTACACTCAGTGCCGACACGGTTTTTACAGTCCGATTCAACTTTATCTGGTCCCGCAAATAGATACTTGTGAATTCCCTTTGCACGTTTTTCAACTTCGCTAGATTCAAATGCGACATGGTTTAACATTGTTTTTAAATTGGCATAGTTTGATTGAACTGCTTTTGCTTCAGCTTCTTTATCAGCAATTTGCTTTTTTGCTAACACGTAGTCTTGGCCTTTTTCTTCGATTAGTTTATTTTCGTAATTCGCAATTGTGCCACGGATCGACCCGAATAGGTTATCAGTTTTACGAACCCAGTCACTGCCTAAGCGCGCGCAACGGTCACGGTCTCCCGATTTTAATGCAGCTTCAATATCAACTTCGTAAGCGGCTAATACATCAAGCTGCAAACGGTAATCACTGCGATCAGAAATCGCATTCGCAAATATTTCAAAGTTAGACTTAAATTCTTTTAAACCCGGCGTTTTCAAAGTGCTTGTAACGGCCTGACACTGAGTAATATCAGAAAAATTATCTTCTTTCTTAGCTGTATCAAACACGCTTAATAAATTTTGCACGTTATTTTGTAGTTCCGGAAGAGCTTCGCTTAATTTATCGTAAAGTTCAGTTTTATCGACAGTGATCGGCCCGTCAGAAGTAGCACCTTTAGCAAACTTCATGGCCGCTGCTTGTGCGCCGGTGCGTGCAGATAAATCAGAAGTTGGCTTATTCGATAAATTTTTAAGCGCTGCAATTTTCTGATTTTTTTTGCTGATTTCGGTTTGAAACTTTTGGTGAACAGTTTGAATTTGGTCAAAACGGGACATTCTTAAATATTCTAAACGGTTGTACAACTTCATAAACTGACAAATATTTTTAACAGTCGTCATGCGCTGTTCTTTATCGGTCATATCAAATTGGATTGAACTTTTGGCGATTTGTTCAATCATATTTAAACTTTTAGAAATCGCGTCGGCGCCAACAAGAACTTTCATTGCGGGTCCTAAAGCTAATCCTAAGCCTGGAGTCTTCGTTACAAGGTCTACAACTAATGGAGCTAAACTTTGAAACGTATCATTCATCGCAAATATAGTGTGGCGAAACTGAGCCTCTGAACGGTAGCAAGATTTGGTTTTAACTTTAGATAAAACTTCGATTGATTTTTGTAAGCCGGTTGCTAAATCACCAATTGATTTTGCTGTTAATTCTAGTTTATAAGTTTGACCCGCTTTTTGTAAACGCATGGCTTCCATGATTTTATCGCGAAGTTGCACAGAAGTTTGCACGGCTTTTTCGTTATCGGCCTTTGCTTCACACTCAGGGAAAATACGGTTTAAGTTATCTTGCATGGTATCTAATGCTAAAAGCATATCAGTATAAGGAGAGTTTGAAAATAATGGGCACTCATAACCAGGCGGCATTTTAAATTCAGTCATTTTAATCTGTAGCGATGAATTGGCTGGAGTTTCAGCCCACACCGATAAACTGCCAACAATTGTAAATACCAAAGATAGGGCCGGTTTTAAAAAACGCTTCATAGTTTCTCCTGCGTGCGGGTGTCCAACTTTTTGACAAGACTCTTCCAAGGTTAGATAAAGCAAAGGTAACGCCATCCATATTCGACCTTGAATTCATCGTATGCGGTTTGGGCCTGACCGGCTGATTAATCCGTTTACGCCCAGCCCGGAATGGTCAGCCGATTATTTGCATTTCAATCCGAAAAGAGTTGTCTAAGCTATTTAATTCATTGCGCCGACTATTTGCTTGTCGCTAAATCTCTCGTTTCTTAAGTGCACCGAGTTCAGTAAAAACGGCGCCAAAGGTTGCCTACGTTGATTTCATATAGAATTGGCAGTGTTATCAGAGTGAATGCATCGAATTCAGTGCACTTGAAGAAATAGGGGGTTGTTATGATTCTGCGAAAAGATGTTTTGATCAGAATGAATTTGAGGAAAATTCTATCCAATATATCCAATATTCAATTTCGATGAGTATGTTCGGAGTTCAATCTAAGTTCGAATCGGATTCAGTTAAATTACAATTCGAATTAAATTAAAGTACAGGTCGGATCCGAGTAGAGGTCTAATCAAATTTATACTTTTTGACCGATAATCATGTACCGATTGAATTCGAAGGTCAGGTATTTAAAGTTTTTTGTACCTTCGTATTTGACGTCGACGACGGGGCCAACCTTCAATTTAAAATCAGCAAGGCTTGTTGATTTATAAGTGTGTTCGATATGCTCCATGTCGGTCGATTGCAGCGCAACCCAAGAGCCAGCTGGAACCTTCGAAAGCCAGTCCATTGAAAAGTGCTCACAAGCCGTATTAATAATGATGTCAGGCGAGGGTCCGAACGGTTGATCACTAAATTCGAGCTTCAGAACATCAGTTTCAAAAGGGTAAAATAGCTTTTCAGGGGGAATCATCCAAGCATCGTTAAACCGCTCGGCAATTGCTTTTGCATTGGGGTCAATGTCAAAAGAGCAAATGCGGGCAGGATTTATTTTTCCGCGGGAAAAAATGATAAAGGGTAAAAGCCCGTACCAGCCACCTAAAACCCAAATGACGGGGTTCTTGATGTTCATGTTTTCTAGATTTTCGACAAGCCAAATTTTAGATTTGATTTGTCCATGCGACAAAGCGTCTTTGTTTATTGAAATAGAATTCATAAATTTTTTGATGGATAAAAGAGCGGTCCAATTTTGAATGCAAGATCTGTTAAGACGGGTCCAATCAGTAAACCAGGCATTCCAAAAACGGTAATCGCACCAATCAGTGATAATAAGGCAATGACCGGATGCGCTTCTTGGTTCGAGTTAATAATAAGTGGCTTTACGATATTATCAACGCTGCCGACGACAATGGCCGTCACTAGCATGGCAATTGCTGATCCATCGTTACCTTGAATAAACGAAATTAAAGCTAAGAAGATAGCCACCGGTGCCGCACCAATAACTGGAATCAGCGAGAATATGAAAGTAATCACAAACAAAATTAAAAATTCAGAAAAACCAAAGAAATAAGCAATAATTGAAAGGGTGCCGGCTTGCAGGCACCCAATAATAGCTGAAGCGATGAGCGCGGTGTAACTGCTCTTTTTAATATCATCAATTAATTCGTGCAGTTGATTTCTTTCCATCAAATCTAGTTTTTCAATGGATCGTTTTAAATGTTTAGATTGGGTAACAAAGTAGTAAAGAACCATTCCAAAAACAAAAACACCAATTACGATGTCGGGAAGTGATGCGAAAAGTTCAGTGGCAAGATTTCCAACCGCGGTTGCAGCCCGGCTTAAGTAATTATTTGATTGAGTCAACTGAGTGATGTCGACATCCATTTTGTTTGCCATGCCGTTTACATATTCGGTCGCCCGGTAAATCAATTTTTCAGTAGCAACGTAAAGGGGAGTATTTTGTAAACCGATATCAGCGTATTTTTTAACACTGGTCACGGTACGTAAAATAACAAGTACAACCGGCACCGCAACTAACAAGAATAAAGAAACCAAAATACCAACTGAAAGCCAAGGTCGTTTGATATCATGAGAAGTCCATCGTTTGACGTGATTTTCTAATGCAAAGGCAAATAATGCCGCTAGCAAAATCGGGGTAAAAAATGGCGTAAACATATACGCGAATAAAACCAAGACTAATGTGATTAGACCATTTCGAATGTAGCGATGTTTTTGTTCGACTGTCATAATTATTTAATAAGCGCTTTCTTTAGTTCTTTTAATTTACCATCTGAAGCTTTTCCAAACCAAATCGATAAAAACTGCTCAGCGAATTCTTCAGAACCCGCAATTGTTTTTACGGCTCCTTTAGGGTCTTGTAAATGAATCGTCGCTTGTTTTTCTTTCCAAACAACACTGGCTGAAAAAGTATCGCCATTTTTAAACTCATTCATGTTCGAAATTTCTTTTAAAACTTGTTCCATTTCAGGGCTCAATTTTTTCACGTTAATTTTATTTGCTTCTAATCCATCTTTAAAAGCGTCTGAAATTTTACTACCGGGAATATCCCGCAAAAAGGTAAAATGCAGTTGCGTCGGGCCTGCGGCCTTGAGCGAATTCAAAAATTCATCTTCGCTTTTAACCAATTTTGAAGGTTGTGCCGCTAGAAGTTGAAGCACGTAGACGCGAACTGGAACAAGTCCGAACACGGGTTTTTTTCTTAAGCCGTATGAAACTAGAGGAAGATTAAAATTTTCTTTTTCACTGACTGAAACTTTGCTTGAATTCAATAACATCGCTTCTTCAAATTTTTCGCTACCCACGTCAGACTGAACGGTGACTGCAGAACTCAGTGAAGCCAACAACGTAAATGCTATAAATACAGACATGATTTTAGTTTCGAACATATAACTCCCTCGGTCTTTGAGTGTTTTTTATATCAAACTCGTTGTGGACTGGGGTGTCAAATAAAACACTTCATAGTCGCGAAAATTCTGATTTGGTAGGCTGAAATTAAAGAGGTCAATATGAATTTATTAAATTTCAATCGCGGGTTGTTGCTTTTTGTCTTGGCGATTTCATTCACTTCGGGAGTGTTTGCTAAAGATATGACTGAACGTTTTGGCGTTGGATTTAAAAACAATACGTCTCAAAATCTACCATCACTTGCCAGCGTTTACTATTTGAACCGTGATATGGCTTTGACGGGAGGTTTTGGAATTGATACGCAGAAAAACTATTCGGCCTACCAACTGCATGTGGGCGCCCGTAAGATGATCTATTTAGAAAATAATCTACACTTTTATACCGGGGCGCAACTAGGTCTGATCAGCGCTGAAAACCCAATTGATGGGCGTAGTTCTGGTTTAGAGATTTTAGCCGTCATCGGCACTGAGTTTTATTTTGCAGGTTTAGAAAATTTAGCCTTTACCATGGAAGCCGGCCTAGCGGTTTCTTCCGCAAAATCAACCCGCTTTCGAACAGTTGGTGACGATCCTTTTCGAGCCGGAGTTATTTTTTATTTTTAAAAGTATTTAAGCGTTTCAAATTAACTATCAGTCATAGGAGAATTTTATGAAAAAAGTCATACACACAGATTCAGCGCCGAAAGCCGTTGGTCCCTACTCGCAAGCGATTCAAATTGGCGACATGCTGTTTTGTTCGGGTCAAATTTCGATCGATCCGAAAACGCAGGAAGTCTTCACCGGCGATATAAAAAAGCAAACCGAAATGGTTCTTAGTAATATCGAAGGCGTTTTAAATGCTGCGGATCTAAATTTTTCACATATCGTAAAAACCACAATTTTTTTAACCAGCATGAGCGACTTCACAACGGTTAATGAAATCTACGCGAAGCGCTTTACCGATTTACCTCCGGCTCGGTCTACGGTCGCGGTTGCGGGTTTACCAAAAGGTGTGAACGTCGAGATTGAAGTGATCGCTCACTTCCATGCGAAATAGATATTTTAAATACAGTTTCATTTTTATTTTGGTTTCGGGCCTGGTGTATTTCTTTGCGCAAGAGATGCAAGTTGTGTTGTCGACGAAAGATGTCGGGGTCGTCGATCTGATTGAACCTTATGACTGCGGCGTCGTGCTGACGGGCAGTCCGGGACGCATTCGCGAAGCGTTTGAAATTTTAGCGCAGAAAAAAATAAAAAAACTAATTATTTCAGGTGTCTATAAAGAGGCGCAGCTGCACGAAATATTTCCGCACTTACCTTTTTACCCTGAAGTTCACCCAGACGATATTATCTTAGAAAAAATTTCGGGTAGTACCTATGGAAATGCGGTACAAAGTCTAGCTGTGGTCAAAACTCTTCGATGTCAAAATGTACTTTTGATTACCTCGCAGCTTCACATGTACCGGGCGTACCGCATATTCAGGACGATTTACCCGGTGTCGATGACGATCAAGCAGTATCCGGTCAGCCACGTTGCTAAAGACTACACGGTGATTGATTTATCGATCGAAAGTTTTAAGTCTTTATTCTACACCTCCTTTGGTCGGGTGCTTTAGTTTCTGCATTATCGTCCGATAAAGTCTTATGGGACATTTTAAAAACCTTAGCCTTGATCAAATTACATTCGAAAACGTGTCGATACTTGTCGATGGTTTCGACCCGATTTTACAATCCGTCGACTTAGAGATTCCGATGGATCAAACCATCATTATCCAAGCATCGAACCCAATTCATGCGGTTTGTTTATTGGAACTATTAGCCGGGCGTAAATCACCGCAAACGGGGCGGGTGACTTGGAATGAGTATAACTTATTCGAAGGTGACGAAGATGTTATTCGCGAGCAACAGATGATTGGAAGTTACTTCGAAAATCAGCGGCCACATCCGAATATGCTTATTAAAAAAGTGTTAACTCAGACAGAAAAAAAAGAGCACATCCAAAAAAAGATATTTGAAGAAGCTTGCGAACATTTCGAAATTTCGCGATTCTTAGATATTAAGTTTCGTGATGTGTCTTACGAAATGCAAAAGTTAGTTTTGTTAATCGCAGCCACTTTGCACCAGCCGCAAATGTTGACGCTGGAAGATCCTGCACTGGGTTTGACTGAAAAAAGTTTTCTAGATTACCTAGACTGGATCCAGTATTTGCAGCGGCGGGGCGATTTGCGCCATATTTTTATGACGAACAACCACCCAGCAGCGCTGCGTCACTTGGACGCGAACAAACTGTTTGTGGAAGACGGACTTATTTACCTTGAAGATAAAGAGAATTTCAAAAAAGCCGTTCACTTCTAAGCAAGGCCAAGTGATACTTATCTATAGTGGATAACAAACTGATCAAGGCTGATTCATTAAGTCTTTATTTCTTGAAAAAATTAGTACTGTCTGCGCGTTCGGGCGCATTGATCAAACGTATTACCATTCTTTCATTCATCGCAATTTCCCTTAGCCTCATGGTATTTTTTATTGTGCTGTTTGTAATGAACGGGATGAACTTGAATATCAAAAACCGCATCATGGCGCTAGAGCCCCACTTAGTGACCTTTCACACGCCCGCGCAAAGTGAAATCGTCAGAGCCCTCATCACTGAAGATGCGGTTTTGCCCTATCAAACCTTCGACCTCATTTTAAGAACCATCGATGGCCAATTTCGTGGTTCACAAGCGATTGGCTACACCGCCGAAGGGCTGAATCACTGGGTTGGACGGCTTCATAAGCTGAAGTCAAAAGAGGGTCGCAGCCAGGTTTACCAAACTGAAATGAACGATTTAGACCTAGATGAAAATGAAGTCGCACTTGGAGTCGACCTGGCCCGGTCGATGGGATTACTTGAAGGTGACGAAGTCACTTTAATACCGCCTGAAACTTTATTACTGAGTTCACTTGAAACTCCACTTTTTCAGAAAGTGGTCGTAAAAAGAATATTAGCTACAGATCTTTATGATCTTGATTCAAAGTTGATACTTTTTAATTCGGAAAAATCATTGATGCTTTTTTCTAAGACGCTGAGCCGAAAAAGTGGCTTTCATGTTTGGTTTGATCAGGTCGAAGAAGCCGATTCTATGAAAGAAGATTTACAAAAAAAAGAAATCGTCGCCGAGACCTGGCAAGAAAAAAATTCAGATTTATTTTTCGCCTTGTTGATGGAAAAGACGATGATCGGAATTTTTTTAGGGCTTGCAGGATTAATTGCCTCGTCTTCAATTTTAACAGTCTTAGCCTTACTGATGTCGCAGAAAAAGCATGATATCGCCATTATCAAAACATTAGGCCTTTCACAAAAAAGAACGCTTTGGTTATTTACGCAAATGGGATTATGGATTTCTGGTGGAGCCTTAACTTTAGGTGCGGTGCTTGGGTTAGCGGTTAGCTTTTATTTGCAATTTTATCCGGTGAATATCTTGCCGAATATTTATTATGATTCTTCAATACCCGCGTTGGTTGACTTTAGATTTGTATTTTTGGTTTTAGGAATTGCCGGCTTACTTGCATTCTTGGGTTCGTATATACCGGCCCGGACAACATTAAAGATTCAGCCGGCCTTATTACTCCGCCAGAAAAATTAAACGCTGACTTCAAAATCTCGCAAGGCTTGATTCAGTGAAGTCTTTTTATTCGTTGCTTCTTGCCGTTGCCCGATAATCAAAGCGCAAGGTACACCGAAGGTGCCGCCTGGAAAATCTTTATTAATCACGCCCGGAATAACAACCGAGTTCGCTGGCACGCGGCCCTTTGTAGGAACTGAATCTTTTACCGTCGCATTAATGATCTTAGTTGACGCTGTCAACGTCACGCCGGCACCAAGGACCACGCCTTGTTCAAGATGCACACCTTCAACGACGATGCAGCGGCTACCAATAAAACAATCATCTTCAATAATCACGGGTTGGGCTTGAGCGGGCTCTAAAACTCCGCCGATGCCGACGCCCCCGCTGAGGTGAACATTGGCACCAATCTGGGCGCACGAGCCCACGGTGGCCCAAGTATCAACCATGGTATTCGCACCCACATAAGCCCCGATATTAATATAGGACGGCATAAGGATCGCACCTTTTTCAATGAAGCTTCCGACGCGGGCTAAAGCTTGCGGTACGACGCGCACACCTTCAGTGCCATTCCATTTTTTAAGGGGAATTTTATCATAGAAATTCCAGTGCTCGGTTTCAATCAAGGTCATTTTCTGAACTTTAAAATAAAGAAGAATGGCTTTTTTGACCCAGTCGTTCGTGATCCATTCATTATTATTTTTTTCGCAGACCCGAAGTTCGCCGTGATCAATCTTTTTGATCACTTCTTGGATGGTGCTTAAATCATTCGGGGTCATAACATAAGTACTGTTGGCCGCATTGTTAAAAATTTCGTTGATTTGATTTTTCATATTTACCTTTATGCTTGATTGCGAATTCGGGCGGTCTCTTGAAGGCCGGCCAAAATCGCCGGAACTTGTGTTTTAATAATTTGATCAAACGTGATGTCCCGTTCAATTTCGTAAGTCAAAGTTGGAATTTTTTTCTCGAGCCCCGCGTAGGTGCCAAGAGATCCCGGGGTTGGGTAGCCAATATCAGGTTCGATTACGTAACCAGTCATTTTAGAAATAATGGCGGCTTCCGGAATATCACCGTTTGTGTTCAGCATCGGCTTCCACGAATGAAGAGAAATAATCAGTTGCACGGGGTTTTCGTTTAACCAAGTAACCAGCGCTTGATTTTCTTTTTCACTGAGCGGAGACGGCCCCGGATGATAACGAGGGGTGGCCGCGACTGATGACCAATCTTTGGTTGGAAGATTTCGGTTCAGATCAACTTGATTCGCATTACCACGCGTTTTTAATAATACGCCTTCAGGATTAAATTCGGGAATCAAAGTTAAATTCAAATCAAGCTCGAAGCGATTTCTGAAAATTTCAAGTAAGCAACGACTTGCCACCACACCTTCGGGTTCATCGCCATGTACACCGCCAATGACTAAAACGTGGGCTTTTTTGCCGGCTGATCCGGCCGGTTTGAAGCGGTAAGCGTGAATCGGTAAGCCTAATTGAGTTTCACCAAATTTGAACATTTCCATACCGGGTACTTTTATGCAAAAGTAGTCAAATGTCACGAAAGCTTTTCAACTATGAAGACAACGAACTGTATTTTGGATCAAAGCCTTATCGGTTAAAGGATGCGGTGAAGGATTATCAACAACCGATTATCTTGTACGATTTGAAAGTCATCGAAGAAAGAATTGCTTGGATTCAAAGTTGGCCGCGGTTAGGGCGTTTGCATTATGCAATGAAAGCCAACTTTAATTTAGATATTTTAAAAGTTTTTAAAAAGCTGCAATGCGGATTAGACGTTGTATCGCTAGGGGAAATTAACCACGCGATGCAGGCCGGATTTACCGCGCAAGACATTATTTTTTCGGGCATCGGAAAGTCGGTGGCCGAATTAACCTGGGCCATCGAAAATGATATTTACCAAATTAATATTGAAAGTTTGTCGGAATTAAAACGAATTGAACAAATTGCTTTAGCGAAGAATAAAACGGTTTGCTTGGGTTTGCGTGTGAATCCAGAAGTTGATGCAGAAACCCACCCTTCGATTGCAACAGCATTAAAACATTCTAAATTCGGGCTTGATTTTTCTTCGGCCGAAAAGGCCATTGATTTGATTTCGAAAAATCAGCGCATTGAATTGAAGGCCATTAGCTTTCACCTAGGTTCGCAGATTATGAAAGTTGAAATTTTTGAAAAAGCTCTTTCAGTGATGAAGCCTTTTTATTCGGCCGCGAAAAAACTTTGCCCGGAGCTAGAGCGTTTTGATTTAGGTGGGGGGCTGGGGATTGACTATACTGATGCTGATTCAGCCGTTGATCAAAAGCGTTGGCAAAGCCTGACCCAGGTGTTTGACCGCGAATTAAAAGATTTTAACGCATTTATTATATTAGAAATTGGCCGCTTTCTAGTGGCCCGCAGTGGAGTTTTACTTTGCCGCATTGAAGTGATTAAAGAAACCACGGAAAGAAAGTTTCTCATTCTAGATGCCGGTATGTCGCATTTACTGAGACCTGCTTTGTACGGCGCCCAGCACGAAATTTTACCATTACATAAGAATTCTAGCCAGATGGAAACTTATGACATCGTTGGGCCTATTTGTGAATCGACTGACGTATTCACGTTAAACAAAAAGTTTCCCAAAGTTGAAGAACTTGATTTCGTCGCGATCTGCGATGTTGGCGCTTACGGTTTCGTGATGGCATCCCGCTATAATTTGCGGGACGCTGCGATTGAAACGATTATTTAACCGGACAGCCTTCGTTGATGCGGTAAAGCTTTGGCTGACAGCCTTTATCTTCACTTGAACAACGTAAACGCAAGTGAAAGTGATCGCCATGCCCGCGAATGTGTTGAAGGTTTTGAAACATATATTGAACTAAGTCTTTATCTTTACCCTTTAATTCACCTTGCGCATTTGCATAGTCGCAAAGTGCTTTTTTAACCGTAGCATCAACAAAGATTCTTTCAACTTCAATATCAGCTTGAGAGAATGCAAACTTAAATAGATCATAAGTCTTTTCAACTGAAAATCGACTTGGATAAAAGCGTGTGATGGCTTTTGACTTAGAAACGTATTCAGTTTTTGCCACGACCGGAAATCGAACGTTTTCAAGGGTCGTCGGGTAGGCAATATCAGCATCAGTCCCGTTTTGATGACTGGCGTGCGGAGGCAAGCGACCGCCTTTTTCACGAGACAGCGAGCTAATATATAATTTGCGGGTTAATGTTTTGTTCACCCGCTCAGATAATCTTGAGATCATTTCGGCCATCTCGTACGTTCCGTAGTAAGTGTTTCGTGATGGGTCGGCAATCGCAAAAAAAGATTTGTCTTCCGCTGAATTTTGTTTTGAAAGCAGTGAAGTCGCATTTCGCAAATAGCCTGCATCCGAGTAATGAAAGGCCTGCATTATTGGCCGGACATTTCCGTCATGGGTTTGCTTGAAGTCTTTGTTGATCAACTTACCTGGCGGAGAGATCACTTTTTGCGGAGCGGGTGCCGGCGTTGTAGGCCCTGCCACCGGAGGTTTAGCCGGAGTTGGTGTTGGTTTTTTTTCTTGCGTCGGAGGCGGTGTGCTTGGTTTACCAATGACTGGCTTAGGTTTCGGTACAACGATTTTTGCTTCATCATCAGCGAACAGCTCAGCTAAGTCAGCCGTCTTTGTAAAACCGTTGTAAGGGCCAAGTATAGATGCCTCAACACCTTCGGCCGGTGAAGTTTTTAAGTCTGCTTCGGCTGATGCATCGTTCGGTCCCGGGTTTTCAACGATGACTTCTTTTTCTAAAGTTTCTTCAGATACTTCATTATGTTCTGCAGCTGGCTCGGCCGGGGCGGGCGTCACGACGGTCGGCTTTTGCGCAGGGGAGAGTTTTTTCTTCACTTCCATTTGTTGCGTGAAAACTTGCTTTTTGTAAGCCACAAAGAAATCAACCACAACGTGCGAACAATTAAATTCATCATTCGAATTAACGTCTAGGCAAAGTGCCTTGGCGCGAACAACGGCTTTTTCAGAAGAATTTGCTTTCACGGGAACCAAGGGCCGTAGATTAACAATACTTTCATCACTCGCATGCGATCCAGATAACTCAAACTGCGTTGAAGTGATTTCTGATTTACCTTCATCATAAATTTTTGCCGTACCGGTTACTTCAAGTAGGCGGTCTTCGGTATTATAATGCATTTTGACTTTACTCATTTTGACCTGACCGACAATAATTTCGGCCTGAGGATTAATGATTTTTCTATTCGGTTGCTGAAAATAGCGGGTTTCTGGAGTCTCTTCGTAAGTTGGTTTAAGATCTTCCTCGATGATTGCAGGCAATTGATCGTGGTTAGCGCCCTGGCTATTGAATTGGTGATTGGCGGGCTTACAGGCCGCAACCATCACGGCCACCAAAGTTAAGTTTATAAAATGACGTACGTTTTTGTGTAACATTCGACCTCAACCTGCTATTCAGCAGATTTGATGCCCTGGCTGTCTCGAATGTAGGTGCTAGAGCGGTGTCAAAGCTTTGGTCAGATGACAGAAACCGTTTCAAAACAGATTTTTGTATCTGAAACTGGGCGCAGGAGTTCGCTTGAAAGATTTTCGAAATGCTCGCTGGAATCCGTTAACGAAATTGTTAAACTGACCTCAGTTGTCGAATTGAGCTTAATTTTTTTAGTCGAAAAATCCTTACTTAACTGAAACGCAATCGCTTCGCCTGAATCAATCAGCCGGACGTGATTTCCAAACACGCGTTCAATCGAGCTTCGAATCAAAGGATAATGTGTACAACCTAAAACAACGGTATCAACATCGGCCGCCTTCAAATTCTGTAAATAGCGGAAGGCAATTAAATTTGTAATCGGATCGTCGTGCCAACCTTCTTCCGCCAGCGGAACAAATAAGGGACAAGCTTGCGTAAAGACTTCGGCTTCGGGAAGTAACGCTAAAATTCTTTTAGAATAAGAGCCTGCCTTAATGGTCGCCCGGGTCGCAAGAATGGCAATTTTATTATTTTGAGTTTTTGCGGCCGCAAGGGCGGCTCCGGGGTCGATGACGTTATACACGGGGCAATTATCGAAGTGATCTTCGAAAACTTGCGTTGAAGCCGTGTTACAAGCCACGATGATGGCTTTCACATTTCTAGACATCAGAAATTTCATATTTTGAACTGAATAATTACGAACGGTCTCGGCTGATTTTGATCCGTAGGGAAGCCGAGCCGTATCGCCCAGATAAATAAAATTTTCTTTCGGAAAGTTTTTGACCAGCTCGCGAAGCACGCTGATACCACCTATGCCAGAGTCAAAAACTCCGATCGGTCGGTCGTCGTAAGAATCAGCGCTTTGCTGAAAACTCAAGAGCGAACTCCGTGGGCTCTTGATTCAGTGATTCCGTTTGCGGACATCGCCATGAATTTTGCTTTCGATTTTATTTCTGCGATGGTCACTGCGTTCACGTAGCTCATGCCGCTGCGAATTCCGCCGGTTAATTCTAGAATTACATTATCAACGTGGCCCTTTACATTCACATGGGTCGATTCACCTTCAGGCGCCATACCTTCTGGCATATCGCCGCGCCAAGAAATTTGCGCTTTTTTGGAAGCCATGCCGCGGTACTGTTTTCGGCCATTCACGATATCTCCCGGAGTTTCAATCGTGCCCGATAACATACTGCCTAACATAATCGAACTTGCTCCCGCGGCAAACGCTTTGACCATGTCGCCACTGGTTCGAATTCCACCATCGGCGATCACCGGCACTCCAAATTTTTCGGCCGCTTCCGCACACAGAGCGATGGCCGTTAGTTGCGGAACTCCGCAGCCGGTGATGATTCTAGTTGTACACATAGAACCGGGGCCGATTCCGACCTTAATGGCGTCCGCACCGGCTTCGATCAGATCAACGGCCGCATCGGGCGTCGCTAAATTTCCGGCGATGACTTCAAGATTTGAAAATTTATCTTTCAGCCACTTCAGCGTTTCCATCATTTGTACGGAATGGCCGTGCGCAATGTCGATCGTCATCAAATTCACGCCGGCTTTGACTAAGGCTTCGGCGCGCTCTTTGTAGTCACCGTTCACGCCGATACTGGCCGAAATGATTTGCGCGCCGGCTTCTTTTACTTTACGAACTTCATCAACTTGTTGTTCGGTTGTCATAAAGCGATGTAAAATTCCAAGGCCTCCCATTTTATCCATAGCAATGGCCATGTTAGCTTCGGTCACGGTGTCCATATTTGCTGAAATGATCGGTGTCTCTAAAAATTTAGTTTTTGTTAACTGCGATTTTAACGATGGGTCGCGGCGCGATCTGATTTCAGATTTTGACGGAATAATTAAAACATCATCAAATGTAAGTCCTGAGTCGCGATCTTTAATATTTTTCCAATCAAATAGTAACGCCATCTTCAACCTCGTTTAAATATTTCAGAAACACTTGTAACAAAAAATAATGAAAGACCAAAGCCAGTAAAGTTTCAAGTAACACGCAAGCTAGCGCCGTTACAGGATGAAGACTAAAAAGCTTGTATTCATCCAAAAAAACCGATGTGGTCATCGGAAGGGCGACGTAAAAAATAATCATCCATAAAACCAGCCGCAAGAAAAATTTCTTTGCCAACTGAAAAGAAAATTTAAGTGCGTCGACTTGACCGTTAGCATATTTTCTAGAAAAGAATACCACGAATGGAACCAAAGTATAAATGATGGTAAAAATAATTCCCGGAATAATGAAAACAAAAGTCCAAAGAAAAGACTTCCCCCACGCACGCAACTGTTCAATCAGGCCCAGTTCGAATTTTTCATTAAAAAAACTTCGAAAGCCAAAATTCGAAATCGCCAAAGTGTGCGAGCACAGAAGGCTAATCAACAACGGAAAAAACAAAACGCTCAGTAAAGACAATGCTCCCCAAAGCCAAATCATATTTGAAAGGCCCTGCGGAGAGCGTATAATTCCATCAATTTGCTTATTCAGCGTCTGATCCGACAGAGTCGCAGCAAGGATAGCTGCAAATATCAGCAAAAAACCCATCCAAAATCTAGAATTAAACTCTAATTTGATCGCATTTGGCACAGTTGAAAAGCATTCAATGAGATCTATCGAGAGTCAACGTAAAGGACTCTGCAAGGTAAACATTGATAACAAAAAATCGTGACAAGTTTTTCGCGAAGGGTTAGTTTTTATCTTCTACTTTTTACATCAGTGCCCTGGTGGCGAAACTGGTAGACGCACAGGACTTAAAATCCTGAGCTTCCAGGAATGGGGCGTGCCGGTTCAAGTCCGGCCCAGGGCACCAATTCATTAGCGAAATTAAGTAGTTACAGTTTTTATAAATCCTCAAAAAAGAAATTTTTTTGAGGATTTTTTTTCTTCAATCCCCCACCTATCCCCCAGTGAAAATGCAAAATCATCAAAAGTCCTGGGCGCGGCGAAAAAAAGTCCTGGGCAAAACTTCAAATTTCAATTTACTTTTCTTAATGGCAAAACATTTTGTTTTGGAATTGAAAATGAAACTACGCCAGCCTTTTTCTCTAAAAACCCCGGTGTTAAGTGAGCATACTTCAAAGTCATCATAGGGCTTGAGTGGCCTAACAAGCTTTGAAGTTCAGCAAGACTTCCGCCATTCATAATATAATGACTTGCGTATGTATGCCTTAAATCATGAATACGAATGGATTCTATTTTAGCCCTTTCGCATACGCGATCATGGATATGGCGAATTCTTCTTTCTCGAATTCTGTTGCCATTTTGATCACATATTAGCGGATCATTTGATTTTCGAAATAAAGTTTTGTTTCGATACTCAATTAATGATTCATGAAGCGAATCATTAATTCCAAGCCAGCGTTCCTTATGGCCTTTGGTTCTACGAAAAACTTTACCGCTGGCTTCTTCAAATATTTTTGCAATTTGAATGCGCCGATGGGTTAAATCGATATCATTGTGATCTAAAGCTAAAGTTTCTCCTATTCGTGTTCCTAAGTTTAAAGACAAGCATGCAAAAAGAAAAAAACTATCAGATTCTTTTTTCGCCTCGTTTAAGTATTGAACAATGTCATCCGTTGAAGACCAGTAATTCCACGCCTCCATTGATTCCTTAAGCTTAGGAATAATACGGACTGGATTTATCGTAAACATCTCCTGCCTGACACCATCATTATACATTTTATTCAGCAAAGATCTGACCCGGTTCCTAGTAGCTGGCGCAACAAGCTCGGCTGCTACTAATCCATCTAGAAAAGCCTCCCATTCTCTGGTTGTAATCTTATTCATTACACGCGAACCAAACTCTGGCAGAATCCATTTTCTAAGTCTGCCATCGTCGCTACTCCAAGAACTGAAGGGTTGTCCATTAAGTTTTCTTTTGTCGCGCCATACTCTGGTACACTTTGATGAAATTGGCCGGTACATTTCGGATGAAATCGGTCAATCCCAAGCGCAGAAGAATGTTGCTACAATAAATGAAGTAGTTAACGAGGTTAAATACCCAAGCAAACCTAAAGATGAATCAGTCAAAAATGATTTTCAGATCACATTCGGCAAGTTCAATGGCAAGCGCTTGTCAGAAATTCCAAGACCTGAAGCTGTAGGGTATTTAGATTATCTTATTAGAGCGATCGTTGATCTGGTTGAACACAGTTGCATTAAAATCGAAATGCGCGGCGAAAGTTACAGAAAAGTAAAAGCTAAGAAGCTTGACAGTAAGAATTTAAACCATTAAAAACTTTTTCAATATCCGAAGTGGCTCCCAAACGTGAAACTGGGTGGCTCCGATCAGTGAAACCTTCCAGCGTAATTTAGAAAAAGGAAATTTATGAAAAAAATGGTACTAGCATAAGCACTATTGATTTTCAACATTTTACAAATTCAAAAAAAATAATAAAAGCAGTGGTCATTTCGATCACTGCTTTTATTATTTTAATTTTATGAACTGCCGTCATCACACTGCGCTACTTCTGCCCATATAGGGACTGACCACTTTTGCGCAGCTTTATAGTCAATAGCCTCACACTATTTTTTCGTGGCGTTCCGCTCGAGTCTTCTGGCCTTCGTTTCTCGAGTGGCCGTTCGATGAATATCCGTCTCTTCCTTAAAATTTACCGATGAGCCCCGGCGATTGTCGTCTCTCTTTTGGGCGAGTACCCAATGCTTTTATTTCACGGTCCACTGTGATCGTGTTACAAAAGGTGTTCTTTCATGTAAAGTTATTTTGCCGTTATTTATAAATAATCTTTGGAAGAGCCTCTGCCATAGCTTGCCTATTTTTACTGATCTTTTTAGAACAGAACTTTGCTGAAAAAATATAAATAATAAAACGTATTTTTTTATCCACTGAATAAAAATAGCTCGTTATCCATTTTTTATTTTTTCAACAAGGATATTTTTTGAAGCACTATTTTTTGAATTTTTATTCCCGACCGATAGATTTAAAAAATAATATTCGTCTTTAACCCTTTAATTGCTTTAGGAATTTTGAAATTTATGTTTTCGTTTTTAAAATATAGTGGTCAGCAAACACTTCTTTCTGAAGATTTTTAGTTACTGAGAATCCGCTCTAGAAAAGCGGATTTTTTCTTTGTTCCCGTATTGCGTTTGAAAAATATTTTTATTTTATAGATAAATTTTTATTTGAGCGGGGACTGAATTGAAACCGTTCAAAACGATACCCTAACACAAATTCAAAAACTTTTACAAAAAGGCAAAGGATATATTATATCAATTCGCGATCTTGCGGTTGAATATAATTACATTGAAGAAATTATTTCTGGCGAAAAAAGATATACAGCTGGAATAAAAAAACTTCCGCCGTTTCCAGAATCACCGTTTGCAATTGTTGATAAGATTGCGAACTCAAAAACTTTAGAAACAGATCTTTACTTAGAGCCAGCAAAAGAATGGATTAGCGAACGTCTTACGGCTGGCTGGTCACCACAAACAATATTTGAGGAACTTAAGACACCAATTTCAAGAGCAACGTTTTACAGGTACATGCATAGAAATAATTTTATGCAATCATCCGTATTTCAAAAATCACCAGAAGAAATCATTCACGCCGCCGGCGAGTGCTTGCAGGTGGATTGGGCGAAGCTGTGTGATGTGATTGATCCGATCACAAAGAAGAAAAAAACCATTTTGTAGAAATTATTTTAGCGCGAGGTGAAGGCTTTGTTGATCTTCGCGTGATCTGGGGGCTTTTATCTTTAGATAAAAAGTATGAAGCAAGCTCAATAAATAAAGTTTGCAAAGAGGCTATTGAATTGTCGCAGGTCAATTTAAGGACCATTTATTCATTATTACGATTAACACAAAAAGAAAAGTCACCAACAACAATAAGTCAGGCGGAGGAGGAATTTAAACTGGCTAATGGCAAATACACAAGACCGATGAGTGTTTATAAAAAGCATTTACATCTTGTTCAATAAAACAAAAAAAGGAGTACAAATGAGTTTAGAAACAGTAAAAGATCAGTTTAAAAAGTTAAAAATGTTTTCAAGCGCTAAAGAGCTTGATGAGGTTTTGCGAAAGAACAAAAAAGCAGTCGAATTAAATTGGCTCGCTGAGGTGCTCGAGGCTGAACTTGATTTTAGAAATGAAGCGACAATCCAAAGACGAATAAACAATGCCCAGTTCCCCGAGCAGCGCAGTCTGGAGCAATTTAACTGGGAGTTTAATCCAAATATACCAAAAGAAAATATTAACGAGCTTGCGACTTTAAAGTTTATTGAAAAAAATGAGATCGCACTTTTTCTAGGTAACCCCGGAACTGGAAAAACACATTGTACGATTGCAATCGGAATGCAGGCGGCACGATTTGGTTACAAGGTTTATTGCACCAGCGTGAAAAGATTAACCAAGAAAATACTGTTAGCAAAAAAAGAGAACACGCTGGATAGTTTATTTAAAAAAAATATTAACTTCACGACTTTGGATTTTAGATGACTGGGGTGTTGTCTCAATGAACCGTGATGTTAGCGAAGAAATATTTGATTTATTTGATCGTAGAAAGCACAACTCAGCGATGTTGTTAACAAGCAACCGAGACGTTGAAGAATGGCCGCAAGTTTTCAGTGATCCCGTGTTAGCAAATGCCGCCATAGACCGAATGTTTGAAACAGCAAATATTTGCATTTTTGAAGGTGAAAGTTATCGCATGAAAGGCCGAATTTTAATGAAAGATTTTGACAAAGAAAACTAACCAAAATACTGTTCTATTTGGGTGGTCCGATCAAGTGAGACTGACCCGGTCCGAAAACGTGAGACTGAACATACTCAGTTGGCATTCGGATTTTTGATGGTCGAGATTTACGTTTTTGTTTCGGTGTTATGGATTTCCCGATTCAAAAAGCCGGTTATGGATGAGCGGCAAAGATTAATAGATTTGAAAGCATCTCAGCTCTCATATGACATTGTAATGTTCAGCTTAGCAGGGGTAATGCTCTTTACTACATTCGTAGAAAAGAACACTACGAGTTCCTCACCAATTTTTTGGATCATTGTTTTATCAACCTTTATCAATCCACTGGCAGGTTTTTATTACCAAAAGCGCGTTTAAATTTAAGATGTTTGGAGTGTAGAGCGAGATATAACCATAGGCGCGCAGTTTAAAACACTGCCTAAAAATTAAATCGTCGATCAAGAAGGTTCAGTCTAAAAAACTGAGCCTTCGCTAATTAGAGAAATTGTGTATCAAGCAGCAAGGGTTCTTAACTTTTCTATGGTATCCGGGAATTCTCTAACTAAAAGAATAAGGGCGATGGCTTGATCATTGGGCCGGCTGCGCCCTTGTTCCCAATTTGCAAGCGTT
Organism: Bdellovibrio sp.; assembly: GCA_043760925.1. GTDB lineage: Bacteria > Bdellovibrionota > Bdellovibrionia > Bdellovibrionales > Bdellovibrionaceae > Pseudobdellovibrio. The sequence continues at coordinate 76,999 of JAYUOK010000066.1, forward strand.
CGTTGATTGACATGCAGTAGGCGGGCGAACAAGCCTTGCGAAATGTTTAGCTTTTCCCGCGTCTTACGAATAAAATCAGAACTTATTTCAGGAAGATCCGTTTCAGGAAGTTTATAGTTTTTTAATGTGATTTTTCCTTCGCGCTGTTGTTGCATGCTTTCAACACCGGACATAATTTCACTAAAAATATCACGTTTCTTTTTCATAATTTCCTCCGTACCTTAGCGCGATTTTGTTTTTCTAAATCAATAGCCATTTTGAGCATTTTCTTTTGCGCGGCCGTTAAATCAGAAGCCTCGTCTTTATCATAAATAGTTAAAAACCAAATCTGCTTATCCTCAGAAAAATGGTAGTAAATAACTCGTAGGCCACCGCGTTTCCCTTTGTTTCGCCGTGAATCTTGCCAGCGGATTTTTCTGAATCCTCCTGTGCCTGGCATAACTTCGCCGGCCTCTGGATTTGCTATTAAAAGTTTTTGTAATGCCCGGTAGTCATCATCATTTAAATAATTGGGTAAGGCTTTCGTAAAGGCCGGAGCTTCAAACAATTCCATTAACATTACTATACGCTAATAGCGTATAGTAATCAAGTGCTTCTTCTCAAGTCATATCAATCCCAGGATAACTGCTGTCACCATGATTTCGTAGTGACAAAATGGTGACAACAGCCTGGATATCAGAGGTCAAATAGGGGATTCGGCGGTCATTAGAAATGTAGGCTAACTTCTTGTTATTATTAAAAAACTTCTTTGTTTTTAATGGTTTATGAAATTCGTCCGTAAGATCTTAAAATCCTGAGCTTCCTTTACAGGGGCGTGCCGGTTCAAGTCCGGCCCAGGGCGCCATTCGAAGTTGGTTCGATTGCATCAAAACTCACACGCATAAAAAAGCTTTTTAATAATACTTTGAAGATCTATATTAAAACTGGTTTATTTTGATCACTTACTTATAGATGGATGAATGATTGATGGGGGATTTTGGAAAAAATTAATATTATTCTAACTGGTGCTACCGGGTTCTTGGGGAGCCATGTCTTGAGACGGCTGGTTCGTATAGAGAATGTGAATGTGTTGGCTTTGAAGCGGTCGTTTTCGCAAATGGATCGCATCCAAAGCGAGATCGCTCATCCTAGAATTAAGTTTCTTGATGTGGATTTACACGATTTAGATCAAATATTCGTGCATGAAAAATATCATGCAATTATTCATACCGCTACGGAATATGGGCGGAATAAGACTTCATCGCTTGATACGATTGAGTCTAACTTGGTATTTCCGATCAAATTGCTTGAAATCGCAATACAAAATAGAGTTGAAGTCTTTATTAATACGGACTCTTACTTTAATAAAAGTAACTTTTCATATTCTCATTTAAGAAATTATTCGATGTCCAAGAAAGCGTTGCTTTCATGGCTTAAGAATTATTCAGAAAACATTAAAATCTGCAATATGATCTTGGAGCATATTTACGGCGAAGATGATAACGCTAATAAATTTGTTCACTTTTTAATTGATAGTCTCGCCAATAAACAACTTGAATCGATTCCTTTAACATTCGGGCATCAGCGCCGCGATTTTGTCTATGTAGCGGATGTGGTGGAAGCTTACATTAAAGTGTTAGAGTATTCCTTAAAGAATAACTTTCGCTTCAGAAATTTTGAAGTTGGCACCGGGCAAAGCGTAATGATTCGTGAACTGGCTGAAAAAATTAAAAATATATCCTCAAGCAAAACAAATTTATTATTTGGTACTTTACCTTACCGAGACGATGAAATAATGAACTCTAAGGCGGATATAACAGACCTTAGCAACATTGGATGGAAAGCTTCAGTTTCATTGGATGAGGGCATCTTGCGCACGATTAAATCGATGCAAAAGAATTAATAGAATAAAGAACTGAGCTAAATTTCTTTATCAATGATCGTCATGGGACGTTTTTTGGTTTGGATATAAATTCGGGCTAAATATTCGCCGATGATTCCCAAAAAGATTGCGTTTAAACTGATTGAAAAAAGTATCAGCATAACTGTCGTGGTGAATCCTGCTGGTAAAGGCATATTCGAAAAAAACTTTAACAGAAGAAAATAGGCGCTCAGTACGACAGTACAGATAGCGATCATCATTCCTAAAAAACTAGATATTCTGAGTGGTGTAACCGATTGAGAAATAATGCCATCAATCGCCAAGCTTAACATTTTTTTGAAAGGAAATTTGCTGGTTCCTCGAATTCGAGCGTCCCGAGAGTAGGTTATTCCGGCGCGTCTAAAACCAAAGCTAAAGATTAATCCCCGAAGATACAGATTCTGATCTTTTACCATTTTCAGTTGATCCAAAATCTTTCTATCGATAAGCATAAAGTCGCCGGCGTCATTCGGAAGGTCGTTTTCGCTGATTCTACGAATGATTCGGTAAAATATTTTTCTTAGGATATTAACAAAAAAGTGTTCCTGTCGCTGCGTGCGAATTCCGTACACAATTTTATTTCCGGCGCGCCATAGTTCCAAAAATTGAGGTAATAGTTCCGGTGGATCTTGTAGATCACAGTCAAATTCGATCGCGGCATCACCAGTCGCCTTGGTGTAGCCAGTTAGAATTGACTTTTGGTACCCAAAATTTTTAGAAAAACTGAAGCATTTAATTCGCGAATCATTGATAGCAAGGTGCTTTATTTTCTCGAAGGATCGATCAGAACTGCAATTGTCGGTGAAGATGATTTCAAAATCGTAATCGGGCAGGGTTGAAAAAACTTGAATCATGCGATCATAATACGCATCTATGTTTTCCTCTTCGTTAAAAACAGGCGTAATGATAGAAACCTTTTTTTTCACTGTTGGCTCCGAGGATATCATTCAATACTTAAGATAGAAATGCTTGGCAATTTAATAATATTAAAAGTAGTTTTTGCTCAAAAAAAAAGCGCCTTGTATATATCTTTAAAATCTTGAGTTTTTTTAGGTTTTTAGGCGTATATTGTTTTGCTAAAGACTGACGAATAAATATAGATTCAAGTTTTTAAGACACGCGGGATTTGTGAAATTTATAGACAAAATTGAAGAGTATTTTGAGCGTAGACCGGTATTGGTCATTTTCTTCTTAACATTATTCGTGTTTGCTCGGCATATCATTGGCCGCCGTGTAACTGGTTGGGATACCTTTGATATCTTGACCGTTAATTTTACCTACATGTCTGATGCGCTTAAATCGGGTCAGTTTCCACTTTGGAATCCTTTCGTGCTTGGCGGAACCCCACTTTTTAGCGGGGTCGCCTTTACGGCCGCATTGTACAGTCCGATTAATTTATTCTTTTTAGTTTTGAGTTTAAAATTAAATCCGGTCTGGCTGATGGAAGTCATGCTTTTTACCGGTTGCCTTTTGGGGGGTATCGGCTTTTTTTACTTTCTACGCGGCGAAGGGATCAAGAATAAGATTCCGCTTATTATGATGCCCATCGCCTACATTTGCGTCGTGCAATTCCCCATCGTAGGGCAATACTATTTTCTGTATTCTTTCGCCGCTTTGCCTTGGTATTTGTACTTCGCCAGGTTAATCGTTAATAGAGATTGTAGCTTTCAAGAAGTTGTGTTGGCCGGCTTGTTGCTTTCACTGATCGTCGCCAATGGATATTTTTTCTTCAACTTTTTCAATTGCCTTTTAGCATTCATATTTTTTGTATTTGTTAGTTTTCAAAATTTTAATTTTAAAAAAATGTTACAATTTTCTGTCTTTGGAATTTCTAGCGTTCTTTTGTTTTTTTTGCTCAACTGGGAGGGGGCGCTTCATACCACGGCGCTATTCTCGCGCTTTACCGGAGACCTTCATATTGAAGAACCCCGAATTCGAGCCCTTGGTCATGTCGCGGTTTATTTCTATGATCGTATTTTAGTATCACTACGAGCCCTTGTTGATGACAAATTGGGGTCGGTCTTTTGGACATACGGGTTAGCAGGTTTTTTTAGATTTGGATTTTTTTATATAATTAACTTAAAGGGTTTGATTAAAAATAAGGCTTTAATATTTTTTTCAGTGGCTCTTGTCTTATACGGAATTGGATTTTCTTTTCATAATAAGTTGTCGAATTTTATTTTTAATTACGTTCCCATTTTTAATTCATTTAGATGGACCTTTACAAATGTGTATTTTGCTCAAGTCGGTGTTTTGATTACATTTGCATTGGCCTCCAATATAAAAATTGAATTTAAATTGCGATATATTATATTAGTCTGCGCTTGGTTATCGTACGGATTTACCTTGCGTATTGATCATGTACTGTCGGGACCTGCGATTTATCAGGCGGCAGAATTCAAAGACCGAGTCATCTCAACTGATATCATAAAAAACGAGAGAGTTTTAGGAAAATCGAAAGAGTTTAAATTTGATGATCGAAATTGGTTAAAATCAAAATTACCATCTAGTCACGGTTATAATAATTCTACGAGCCCATTATACTGGAGCATTAAGGATTTCCCTTTTCTTTCAAAAATGTATCTCATACCGCAAAAGTTTGTATTATTTGAAGAACCACTGCGCTCGACCTTCAAGAGCGATAACGAATATTTGGACGTATTAATATCTCGCATTGATAAGAATGGTAAAAAGGCTTTAATAACAATTGAAGGTCCCGTGAGTATTGACAGCTGGGATAAAGATCTGATTCAGTCTAATCCTAAACCAAAGATATCTGACTTCTTATTTTCAAGTAACAAGCTGCAATTTGTGGTTGAATCAAAGAAAATGAGCTTAGTTGCATTAAATAATAATTGGCATCCTAATTGGCACGCTAAAATTAACGGTCACTCAGCAAAAATTTATAAAAATAACTATGTTTTGCAAGCCATTTTTGTTCCACCGGGAAAAAGTATTATTGAGCTTACTTATCGGTCAAATTCTTTCAATTTACTTCTAATATTTTATTTTCTTGCGTTTGTTTTTATCGGTTTCAATTTACAAGTTTGTCGCAAGCTGCTGATAAAAGCTAATCCTGTTTGAGTCTCAGGCGCTTTGGATGATTTTGACGGGCGGGTGCCTCTTAAGCCTGCCATACTGAAACGCGGCCATTTATACTTAAAATTAATGCATTTGTAAATACGGTTTCAGAGTAAGCTAATAAATTTACAAACAAGAAATCTGCATAAAGTTTTCGTAAATCTCAAAAATCCAGGTTAGTATTATGGATATTGATAGAATTACAGACTGATAACAGAGGTTCAATTGCGCGGCTTAGCAGGTTTATTATTAAAATTTTTGATTATTTTTATTGTTTCTGAAACTGTTTATGCGCAAGTTTTTTTGCCGATGTCGTTTTGGCGTCCGAAGAATTCATTGACCCTTCAGTGTGTCTCGGGATGCTATCCCACTCCCACGGCTCCATTTACGGCGGCAACTTATTATGTACCAGTTAATCGTATCGCCAATTTCGCAGTGTCCGCCTTATATTATAATTTATGTTGGGGACCCACCACCGCTGGGGGCTGCAGCGCGACTCCGACTTATCCCTTAACTTGTAGTCAAGCTTCAGGATCGATTGATGGAAGTGTGCAGCCTGAGGCCGCAGACTATACCGCTCCGGCAACGGTGTTGACAGACACCTGTAACGTCACAAGTTATGCAGAGGCCTCGACCAGGTCATTTACGGTCCAATCTTTCAACCCGGTGATTGTATCACCGACGTCATCGGCGGCATCACCCATTAACATATGCGTAACAAAAACCCGTGCCTTTACGGCATCGGGTGGTTTAGGAACGTTAAATTGGTCAATCATTACTGGAACGGGCACCCTGTCTTCCGCGACGGGCTTAAACTCGACCTACACCGCTCCAGGGGCGGCTTCAACGGTGCAGATACAAACCATCGATCCAACGACTTCGATGGCGGTCATTTCATACGTGAACGTGGTTAACATCATTTCTCTTTCGCCACTGGCTTCAATCATTGAAACCCCAGTTAACAGTCCCACATTCATGCAAGATCCAACGACCAGCGCCGGAACTACGTTTGTGGCCAATTTAAATTTCAGCGCCAATTGCGGAGTTCAAAATTACGGGGTGTCTTGCGTCGGCGGAGGCTCGGTCAGTCCAACCTCGGTAGCGGACGCGGCTACGGTTCGATTTACACCGGCCGCAACAACAAGTACGTCTACGGTCACCTTTACCGATAGCGCCGCGACTCCACAAACTGCCACGCGAACCATGTATAATATATTGCCGGTCGATTTTGCTAGCGGCTGGGGTTATCACACATGTGTTAAGTATTCGCATTCAACCTACGCGGCCGGAACTTTTAAAATAAAATGTTGGGGATTTAACAGTGTGGGTCAGTTAGGCTCTGGAGCAACGACGACGATCGGAAATGCCGCGACCGATTTGGGTTATGGTTTGCCATTCGTGAAAAGTGGCGGGGTCGACCTTTTAGTAAAAGAAATTTCCGTCGGTCTTCAACACACGTGCGCGGTTTTAAGTAATGATACCGTGAAATGTTGGGGAAATAATACTTATGGCCAATTAGGATATGATAATACGACAGCTCTTAATGCGCCACCAGCCGCGACGGTGAATATTGGTGTAGGAACCCCGAAGAAAATTTATGCGGGAGGAACGGTGACCTGCTTAACATTCTCAGACAATCGAGTAAAGTGCTGGGGACGAAACGCACAGGGGCAACTGGGTCAAAACAATACTCTGAATTATGGTAGTGCCGCCACTGCGGCTTCAATGGCAAACTTGGGGTATATCTCAATCGGCGGAGCACCGCTTACGGCGCAAAAATTAGCTGTTTCCGAGAATGCTGTTTGCGCTTTAACGACTTCAGCATTTACGCCAGGGCCTTCGAGTATTTATTGTTGGGGTATGGGGTCTGGCGCGGCCTGTGCTTTGGGAGTGATGCCCGATTCGAATTACTGCGGCGAATTAGGACGCGGTACGAACAATGCAAATTGGGGTGACGGTACCAACCTTATGGCCAATTTAACTCCCGTCAATGTGGGAACGAGCGGTACTGAGTTAGTCATCGATTTAGCGGCCGGTCGTAAGCATATTTGCGCGATTATCGCCGCCACGGTCATTTCTACGGCGGGCACACCGATTTGTTGGGGTTATAATATTCAGGGCCAGCTTGGAAATGATAACACAACTGATATCGGAGCAACCGTAACGCCAACCACGCGGATCGCATCGATTACGACCGCAACCCAACTGAATTTGGCGGCAGAATCCTCTTGCGCAACGCTTAGTAGCGGCGCCGCTCGGTGTTGGGGGCGTGGAACATATGGAGTACTGCTTGGAGGTAATAATACGGGAACAACCGGTGGATCATATGTTGCCAGTTTAGGAACTGGTGCTCCGCTCATGTCGGCCGGATTATCACTTGCGCTGGGGACGGGATTGACCGTCAAAAAACTTGGAATTACTTATATGTCAGCTTGTGCAATTTTAAATAATGATTTTATTAAATGCTGGGGAGCACAGAATTGTGGAACAGGGGGGCTTCAAACTAATAATGGCTGCCTGTTAAGTGGAATCTCGATCAATCTAAATAAAAATAATGGAACCCCGACGATGATGAATAGCCGATACGTCGGCGACAATGCGATTGAGGTTGGAGACAGTTTACCTTATACGAATCATTGATTTTTTTTCATTCGGAAGACCATAGCTTTTCAATTTTACCGTTCGGCCAGAGCCTTCACCAGGTTTCATGATCAGTGGAACGGCTGATTCGGTATCAAATAATTTTCGCTGTTAAGGTAATTTTACCTTGAATTTTATTTCAGATTAAGCTTAAATCTTTCCATGCCATTAACAGCTAATTATAAAAATGAATCAGTTCAGCTATTTCGAGCCCTGAGTGCAGAATTTGCTCAACATGCTTCCCGAGATGGAGTTAGTATTACTCCCTATCGTGACGAGAGTTTACCGCATTACTCTAAACTTGATCCAGAATTGCAACAGGCTGCGATTAACTATTTACATAACAACATAAGTGTATTCCGCGAATTTAAAAGTCAAAGTAAGTCATTACTAGACTCGCCTCAATTTATTTGGCGCGCCATAAATTCATTAGGTTATGTTCCCAGCTCAGACATTTTTGATAAAATTGAAAAAAGCGATATAGTTGAAGTCTATACAGCTGAAGCAAATCAATCATTTCGTAGTATTAACTTTTTTACACATTCAAGTCTAACACTGGAAGAACTTTGTTCATTTCCAGTTCATGAACTGATCGAATTTGGCGAAAAACCGTTAGCCGCCATAATGGAAATTGCAGGCCGATTAAGACGAAATGAAATTACTAAAACATTTGATCCGCAAATCGATGAATACGAATGGAAAGAAAAATTTACTAAAAATCCATGCTCAGCCCGGACTAAGATAAAATGGATGTCTCCGGCCCGTCGCTCAGATGGAAGATGTGTTTTAATTGTGGTAAACCGAAGTGAACGTGTCGTTTAAAAAAGAATTTAAAGTATTTAACTTCGGGTTATATTTGAAAACTGCGCGCATTAAAGCCGGCCTTTCACAAGTTCAGGTCGCTAAAGCTCTCGGGCATGGTAATTCTCAGTCAATTTGTGATTGGGAACGTAATCATGGGTCAACTGTGCCGGCAAAATCGCTAGTTCGATTGCTCGCCATGTATAACCTATCGACCGAGCAAGCTTATGAAGCTTTAGTCAAATATGAACTCTCTAGAACGCGCCAAGAACTTGAAAAAAAAGTACTGCCCATCTTAAATCAAAAACTACAAATTAAAAAAGGCTGATAAGTGGCCACTAGCCTTCGAGTTTCTTTTCAATCAGAATCTCTAAATTTTTAATTTCACCGTTCGACCGGAGCCCTGACCGGGGTAGACTTTTTGATTTGCGCCAGGATAGGCGAAGCCGTTAATGAATACGCGGCGTGGGCCGTGTGAATTATTTGGTTGGCTTCCGTGAATGGCGTACGGGTGAAAAAATGCAACGTCACCGGGTTTCATGATCAGTGGAACGGCTGATGCGATATCAAATAATTTTTGCGGATCTTTTTGTTTTTCAAGTTCTAAGTATCCTAATTTTACAGAGTTTGGCACGAAATAGACCGGGCCGTTTTCCATTGTGACCTCGTCGATTGCCATCAGTGTTTGGCAATAACTTCCGCGCCGATCGACATCGATCCAGTCGTTTGTACCTTTACCGCGATGTTGGCAGTCTTGGTGCCAGTCAAATTTAACCGTGTCGCCGGGTAATTTGTAATGTCCCTGACAAATCAGTTGTTCAAATGTAGTCGATTGCAGAAGTTGGCTGACGGGTGACAACAGGCGTGGATCTTCGCCGTATTTTAATAATTTTGGTTCTGCGCCACCCATCCAAACAACTCGGTCAATGCGCGACTTCTCGACTACGAAATGTGAGCCAGCAAAATCTTGAGTCGTTCCCAAATTCAGTGCGATTTTTTGCAAGTTGTCGAATGAAGTTTTAATTTCTTCAATTTCGGTTAAAGAAAATAAATTCGGTAGAACAATAAAACCAACGTTGTAAAAATCTTCGATCTGGGCGCGGCTTAAAGAAATTCGAGGATCGTCGAAATTACATTGATCTAGTTTGTGAGCACTTGAACTCATATCCATAGCCCTACCTTTACTGTCAGTGTAGCAGCCACACCGCGAAAAAAATAGTTTAGCTGGACGTTCCTCGACTGTCGGCTTAAGCCAGCCGAAAGGTGTGTGACTATTTGCAAACAGTTTCGGCTGTGAAGGTTATCTTGACACGATTTCATTGCCCCAGTACCTTTTTGTTGCAATTACACCTCCGTCGCAAATGATCATACAAAAGGGCGCGATTTGAAAAAAGATGTCTATCTTTATTTAGCTTGGTTGATGGCGTTTGGCTCGACCGCCGGAAGTTTTTTCTTTTCGAATTATTTAGCTTTACCTCCATGTAATTTGTGTTGGTACCAAAGAATATTTATGTTTCCGTTGATTATTATTTTAGGCGTTGGCTATTTACTGAATGATAAAAAAGTTCATTTTTATAGCCTACCGCTTGTGGTGATCGGGTGGGCGATTGCGTTGTATCATAATTTACTTTACTACAAGCTGATCATGCCCGAGTTTACGCCTTGCACGGGGGGCGTATCTTGCACAGAAAGACAGCTTGATTTATTTGGCTTTTTATCAATTCCGTTGATGTCTTTATTATCATTTAGTGTTTTATTTATTTTAATTATCTTACATTACAAACAAAGGGAAACCGATGAAACGCGTTAGTCTAATAATTATTTCAGTTGTGGTGATTGCCGGAATTTTTTTCGCGGCCACGAATATGATTCCTAAAAAAACGGTTGATGATGGCATCCAACGAATTCCTAATAGCACGCTCATCAAAGACTATAGCCCTCGAATGGGGCCCGCCGATGCCAAAGTAACGGTGGTTGAGTTTTTAGATCCTGAATGCGAAACTTGCGCCGCCATTTACCCGACAATGAAGGGAATGATGGAAGAATACAAAGGCCAAGTGCAATTGGTTGTTCGGTATATGCTCTTTCACGGTAATTCTAAATTAGCCGCATTGGCCAATGAAGCAGCTGGTAAGCAAGGAAAGTACTGGGAGATGCAGGGTTTATTATTCGGTCGGGTGAATGAGTGGACGCATAAGCCAGATCCTCAAACCGCCGTATTCGAAAAATTTGCGACCGAGCTTGGTTTAGATCTTGAGAAGTTTAAGGCCGATATGAAAGACCCACAATTATCAGCTAATATCGAAAATGATTTTAAAGAAGGCCCAACTGTCGGAGTCCGTGGAACACCAACCATTTTTGTCAATGGCCGGATGTTAGCGACTCTTTCGTATCCGGGCCTGCAAGCTTTAATCGATGAAGAACTTGGTAAGTAATATTAAAAAAACGAGCTTACTTGACGTAAGTGCGTAGAACTTTGAATGCTTCTTGGCATTCTTGATCAAGGGCTACAATCAATTGTTCGAGCTCGCGCTTATCAACGGCACTTTTGCTGGCGACGAAATCAATTTGTTTTGCAATTTCGACTGCGCGTGAAGCACCTAAGTTATATGCGGTCGATTTAAAACGGTGCGTAGTCTTTTTAATCGCATCGTAATTTTCTTTTTGCGCATCGGTTTTTAATTCAGGAATTCTTTTTGAAGCTTCAATCTGAAATATATTAATCAGTTTGATAAAGATAGCTGAATTTTGATCAAGCTTTTTCAATTCAACTACTTTTTCAAGTTTAATACAGGCAAAATTTATTTTTAATTGTTTTAAAAACAAATTTGTTCCGCCGCCGACTTTTGAGTTAAGTTCGAAAATCATAAAATCTCCATTTGTATTTCGGTTGTGTTGCTGTTTTCAGTTAGACGGTAACCACCTTGGCTGACCGTTTGTAAACAGTCAGCTGAAGTGCCTAATTTTTTTCGGATCGAACTAATATGGCGGTCGATCGTACGGCTTTGAAAGTATTTTCGCTTCCATACAACAAGCGCTAACTGCTCACGTGTTCTTACTTTTCCTGAGTGATTGATCAGATATTGCAAAATTTTGAATTCGATTGGCGAAAGATTTAAAGTACTTTCTTGACCGACCTTTTTAATACTGATGCTTTGAGCTTCACTATCAAGTTCAATGTCGCCAACCTTTTGGGCTTTGTAATGTGTCGACTGGACAATCTGCGCCCGCGACAAATGGGCTTCGATGCGCGCGTTTAATTCAGCCGCGTTAAAGGGTTTTGTTACGAAATCGTAAACACCTTCGGCAAAGCTGCGAACTTTAATTTGCACCGCTGACTCTTGCGTCAATAGAATAATTGGTACGGCACACAAGGCTTCAGAATCTTTCAGAAATTCAATCAGCTCGAATGCATTTCCATCGGGTAAATGAAAATCTAAAAGAATCAGATCCGGAGTTTCTACCTTCAAAAATCCTTTGGCACGAGTTAAGCTTGAGGCGACCTCTAACTTATATTTCGTTGCCAACGCTTGCGTCAGTAAAATTTGGCAAGTTGGTTCGTCTTCAACAATAAGTAATTTTTTTAAAAGACCCATCTTTACTCCCTTAAAGCAGTGGTTCAATTTTTTAATCTTATGCTATAAACTGATTGCGAACGGTAATCTTTCGGGTCGTTTCATCGACTGAGCCAAGAACCGATGAAAACGGTAAACTTTTATGCCAGTAATTAAATAGAAAAAAATGCGACACCGGAGGAAGCATAATGTCTTCAAATGGAAGGCTTGTGCAGATCACAACGGGAACTTTTCGTGGTGGTCGTCCTTCAAGGTGCGCGCGACGTAACATTTCATCAGCCGCAGCCAGAAATTCTCCGCCCTTCATGTAAGGTAAATTCCAATCAAGCACTAAAAGGTCATAGCGCTTTGTTCCGATTGCGTTCAATGCGTCTGAAGGCATATCGAAGTGGTCAACGCTGCAACCAAGAGCTTTTAATGTCGCTTCTAAAACCACGGATGCGGCTGGATCATCTTCAACAATTAACGTTGAAAGTTTTCGGTTCGGGGTCGGTAAAGTGCCGTGGCTTAATTCTGTGTAATAATCGAATTCTCCTGATTTATCAAAATGAAAAGTTTCGATCGACCATTGAAATTCATGCATACGGATATTATTTTTAAATTCTTTCATTCCAAGTTCCACGGCTTGCAACAATGAAGTTTCAGTTCGTGCAATGGCAACGTGTCCGCGCGTGTAGCGCATTGATAAGTCGAAACTCCAAGTTTCCCCCTGGCCTTTCGAAATAATTAATTTAACTTGCGATTTATTATCCGGAAAGCGGGATAACGAGTACTCCAGATCTTTAGCAATTTGTTGACGAGTTAAATCACTCATTTCGCAATCGTTCGTAATAATATCTAGTTGAATGTCAGTCTTCATAAGTTGTCCTTTATAGAAGGTTATATTTATTATCAGCTATCTAAAGTAATTATCGGAAGTGGAATGTTACGAAAATGTGAAAAGAGCAGGGGCTAGTCGTGCTATAGGCGTTTTTAGATCTTAGTTGGTTAAAATCTCGTAGGAATTACTAGACTTTTAGCGGGATAAAGAAAGATTTTTTAGAGTTTCAACTAAGGTGCGCGAGTCGAGAGGTTTTGTTAGGTAGTGGGTGAAACCGCCAGCCAGCGCGCGTTCGCGATCTTCTTTCAGCGCAAGAGAGGTCAAAGCAATAATCGGAGTCAGCATGCCCTCGGCGCGCAGTAAAGCAGTTGCGGCGAAGCCATCAAGATTAGGCATTTGCACATCCATTAAAATAACATCGTAAGAATTTTTTCGCGCCAGTCGGACGCCTTCGATTCCATCGTAAGCAATATCAATATGAGCCCCGACCTGCGTCAGATAAGTTGAAATAAGTAATTGGTTATCTTCTGAGTCTTCAACAAGTAGAATATTTAAATCTTTTAGCTGCGTGCTATTTAAAACATAAGCTTCGGAATCGATGTCCGTTTCTGATTGCTCAATCTGGGGTGCTACTTGTAAACCGTCTGCATTGATGCTCAGGTTAAAGGTGCTACCTTTGCCTAATTCACTTTCGACGATTGTTAAATCTCCACCCAGAGCCGCCGCTAATTTTTTAGATAATGATAGACCCAGTCCGGTTCCGCCGTATTTGCGAGTGGTTGAATTGTCTGCCTGCATAAAGGCCTGAAACAGCCTAGATTGTTGTTCTGAAGATAATCCGATACCCGTGTCTTTAACTAAAAAATTAACCATCAGCGGTGCACCATTTAAGCTACTGAATGAGGGCCGCATGCTGATCGAAACTCCGCCTTCTGAAGTAAATTTCAAGGCGTTACCAATGACATTGATTAGAATTTGTTGTAAACGTAATGCATCACTTGAGATATAAAGCGGGCAGTCGTCATCAAAGAAATAAGTTAGATAAAGATTTTTTTCTTTTACCTTTAACTCGAAAGAGGCGATCACTTCGTCGATTAAATCACGAAGTGAAAAGTACGTATTCTCGACTTGAATAAAGCCTGCTTCAACTTTTGCCAGATCTAGAATTTCGCCAATCAGTTTAGTTAAGCTTTGCGCATTTCGATGGACTGTTTTTAAAAATTCAATTCGTTGTTCTTTAGGAAGATCATCTTGCATGGCAAGTTCAGAGAAACCCTGGATGATTCCCAGCGGCGTTCTAATTTCATGGCTCATGTTGGAAAGAAACTGACTTTTAGCTTCATTCGCTTTTTCAGCCTCGCGCTTCGCCATCAACAAAGCTTCATTCGTTGTATTTAGTGAAATATTTTGTCCATCGAGTTCTGCGTATAACGCGATGACGTCGCGGTTTGTTGCGGCCAATTCTTCATTCAGTTCAGTCAGCGCCGTCTTAGCAATGCGAACATTGTCGAGGGCGTCTGATAAATCGCGATTTTTATTCTGTAGCAATTCAAATGGGTTCGATGCTTCGATTGAAGAAAGACTTTTAATAAAATGATCTAATTCATCCGGGCTGTAAAAATGAGCGGGCTTTCTTACTTTTTTGCCGATCGTGATGGTCGTGCCACTGTTCGCGCCGGTTTGTAAATCAAAAGAATCCATCAGTTTTTTAGCGCCCAGCAAACCAAGCCCAAGACCGGTTTTCGAGACATACCCGCCAGAAAGAATGGTCTCAGCATTTTTTATTCCGGGGCCGGCGTCTGAAACCATGACATAAAAAAATTGCTGACTATCATTTGTATAATAGAAATCAATCGTGCCAGACCCTACATATTGAAAAACATTACGGGCTAATTCTGAGACGGCCGTCGCTAATCTGATTTGATCTTGGCTGTCGAAGCCTAGTTCTTGCGATATACGGCGGGTCCTTTGCCGAGAAGTTACGATATCGGGCTCAAACCGAATGGCTAGCCTTAACAAAAGGGTTCCCAGTGGTTTAGCCGTCATTGTGCTCTTCGTATAACAACGATGGCGCTGTCATCGGTGAAGCGGTTGCAATCACGAAATAAAACCGCAGCTATAATCGAGGGGTGTTTTCCGTAAATTCCCGGATATGAATTTAAATTCCATTTATTTGTCAGTCCATCAGAATGTAAAATTAGATAATTATTTATTCCCCACTCTTCACTATTAACCCTGACTGATCCTATACGAATTCCGGCGGTTCCATTTTGTGAACTGAGATTCTTTGCCTTGGTCGGCTCTTGAATAAAGGCTGAAATATTGCCGACGCCTGAATAAGATATTGAATCAGCTGCGGTTAACAAAATAAAAACAGCGGCCCCGCGTGTGCCTTTCAAATCGTTACTAATATGATTCATCTGATGATCAAGCGGTGATTGTAAATCATCTTTAAAAGTTCGAATTGCTTTGGTCGAAGCAACGTTTGCTAGCGGGCCATGACCAAGGCCATCAGCAACGATGACCGCTAGGCCCATTTCTGTCTGCTGGACCAGCCACGAATCGCCGCTTACTTGTTCGCCCTTGTATGGACAATTGATTGCGCCGACTTCGATCGAGTCATCAGCCATCATACTTTGATTTGTATAATTTAAGGCTCGTTTTGAAAAAACCCTAGAAACAATGACGGTCCCTTTTTCTCTGTGCGAGTAAATATCAAATAAATCGGACTGGCGTTTGACTGAGCCAAGCCCGGTTCCTGGGGTTGTTCCCGTAGAATATCCGTCTTTGATTGCGATGTATTCGTCCATACCGGGGCCCGAATCGATCGATAAAATTTCAATTCCGACCAAGTCGCCAGAAGTAAACTTGCGAAATATTAACTGCGATTTTTGCGCATAACGAATGAGGTTATTGCCTAATTCGTTAACGATAATTCCGACGCGGCCTTTTTGAACTTCTTCAAAATCGAGTTCTGCACACAAAACTAATGCAAACCGACGGGCTTCGCCCACCTGACTAATTTCATCGATCGAATAGGGGAAACTTATTTGGTCAAAGCTATTTCCACTTTGTAACAGTAACACGTGTGCCTTTTCCTGGTTGAGTTTCTAAATTAAATTCATTCATTAATCTTTTTGATCCCGAAAGACCCATCCCCATTCCGCGACCAGAGGTATAACCATCGGTCAGGGCTAATTTAACATTATTAATACCGGGTCCTAAATCTTCAAAAATCAAGCGTAAGCCCGTTGTACTTTGTTCGCTATTAACAAGTTCAATTTGCATCTCTCCGCCATGCCCGTGTTCAAGTGTATTGCGCGCCAATTCACTAGCGGCCGTGACGACCTTAGTTTGATCCGTCAGACTTAAACCCATTTCGACACACCAAATGCGGGTAATTTTTCGACAAAGTACAATGTCATTTTGATTTTTGATAGGAACCGTTTCTTGCTTAATGACATTCATATTTTTTAAAACGTAGCTTCTGAGTGGTGTGATTCTACGTGTGATTCAGCGGATGAATCTTCATCATCACCAAGATGTAATGAAGTTCGAAGCATAGCCATACCACGTTCAACATTAAGAGCCGTTTTAATTCCTTCCAATGAAAGTCCCAGTTCAACAAGGGTAATTGCCACCGCGGGCTGCATTCCCACGACGACTGTTTTGGCATCAAGAATACGGGCCATCGTTGCGATCCCTGAAAGCATACGGCCGATAAATGAATCGACAATATCTAAACTTGAAATATCGATTAAGACAGCTTTCGCTCCGGTTGATACGATTCGGTTCGTTAGATCTTCTTGTAAGTTCATAGCCAGTTGATCATGCATATCGATCTGAATGGTCACTAACAAAAAACTTCCCATTTTTAATATTGGTATGCGATCCATTTAGGCTCTAACTTCGCGCCCGTTTAAAGGCGGGATGGTCGCAGTTTTTACGGACGTTTTTACGACGGTTTTTCCCGAGCGCTGAAGGGCAACAGTGAAGGCGTCAGCCAAAGTGGCTTTCGTCGTAATCCCGCCTAAATCAACTCCAAGATGTACAATCGTCGCAGCAATTTGAGGTCGGATGCCGCTGATAATACAATCAGCTCCCATTAACCTTGCCGCCGTAACGGTTTTAATTAAATGTTGCGCCACTAAAGTATCTACGGTTGGAACACCTGTGATGTCGATGATTGCCATCTCGCTGCCGGTTTCCATAATTTTTTGTAATAAACTTTCCATCACAATTTGCGTGCGAGTGCTATCAAGTGTTCCGATCATTGGTAAAGCTAAAATTCCGTCCCACAGTTTTACAACCGGGGTCGATAGCTCAAGCATTTCTTCTTGCTGGCGAATAATCACTTCATCGCGCGTTTGTTGGTAAGCTTCCGTTGTGTATAGACCTAATTGATCTAAAATTGAAGTCACTAACCAGGTCTCATCCGCAAATGTTTGTGGTGAAGCGCTTAGTTCCTGTCGAAGTAAACCAAAAAGCGGACGCTTTAACGAGAACACAAAAATCGCCGTTTCGCTGGGAGAGAAGCCGCGTAAGCCGCGTGATTTTGAAATTTCAGTTAGCATTTTTTTTGCCGGTTCCCAAGCGGGGGCCTCGATCTGTTCGGTGCCGGTTGCTTGAATCGCATCGATAAATAATCGTAAAAAATCATGACACTGAACCTTTAATTCACCCGGTGATATCTTTGATGAACCCACCCGCGACTGTTCAGCTGTCCAAGCTATCAACACACTTTCTTCATGTTTTTTTAAAAGTGCGGCCAGTTGTGTTTTTCGTTCTGTCAATGGAACCTCTTTGCAATTTGATCATAAGATCTTGTAACTGGCGAATGCCGGTCTTGGCAAAATGGTACCGTGTGGGGTTTGGTTCGTCTATTCCGAGCACGAAGCGTCGATAGATAACGCATAGCCATAGAGCCTGGACATAAGTCCTGCCGGGATAAAATTAAGCAACTAATGATTTACGTAAGGCAATCCGTTTCCGATTTCACCGGCGATGTCGCCCAAGGCGTTCACACTAGCGCCATTTAAATGGACCCCGCTTGCGATCGAACTGGCCTTCGCCATTGCGCCCCCAAAACTTGACAACACTGACAGTATCGATGGCGCAACTACTTGTGCCAAACCCGAAAATTTGCGACAGCGTACCGAATCCGGTCGACATATTAATAGAAGCAATCGCAGCCATTTCACCCGCGGTATCACCAGCCCCATCACCGATGTCGGCATTTTGACCCTTATTGGCGCCGGTTCCAGATTGACCATCGCTAATACGGCCTCAGCAAATCGCCGTATTATTGTCGCGCTTCACGCAGGAATGTAAATAGCCCGAAGTGCCTGGCCGGGTCATATACAACTTGATTCAAGTCGATTGAAATAAATCTATAATTGAGGCGTCTCAGTATTAGAATCGAAATAGACCTCAAAAGTGCATCGAAGAACTCCGACAAGATTGATGACCGACGGAGGTTCAATTGAAGCAATGGGTGATCAAATTAATTCAGCAGCTAGACACCGCCCTAACAAAGCCAGCAGCTTCGCATTCAACGAACGCACCAGACATGCCGGTGATTACGGAAGACAAAGCGACCATACTCTACATGATCGATGTTTATAATAAGCATTTGTTCGAAGTTGAAAAGCATTCCATCCGCAAAGTACGAGAGAAATTAGACAGTTTATCAAAAGCACTTATTGATCCAGACCCAAAGAAATTAGAAAAAACTTTGTTCGATATTCGTCAGTTTTTTTCAAGCTATCGAATAGATGAATACTCGTACATCCAAAATACTTTTGATGATTTTAAACGTATTGTTTGGGACTTCGCCGATCAATTAAGCGAAGACATCGAATTTGAAAACAGTAAAGATGCAAAGTTGTCGCAACACCTTGACGGACTAAAAGAAGCCGTTGACGCAAACTCGATTGAATCTCTGCGTGTTAAGTCGCGCGAATTTATCAATTCATACATGGAATACCAATCGCAGAAGAAAGAACATCGCGAGCGTCGGATGTCGACGGTGAAGAAAAACTTAAATACGATTAAAAAGCAATTAACGGTCGCGAATAACAATCTATCGATCGATCATCTAACTTCAGCTCATAACCGAAAAAGCTGTGATGAGTACATCAAAAAATTAGCGCAGATGAATAGCATCAGCCAGACTCCAACCTCATTGATTATGCTTGATATTGATTTTTTCAAAAAGATTAACGATTCATATGGCCACGATATCGGCGACTATGTTTTAAAGGAGTGCGTGCGTATCTTGAACGAAGTATTCGGGCGCGATGGTGAAATGGTGGCTCGTATTGGCGGTGAAGAATTCGTTGTTGTGCTACCAAGCCATTCGATTGAACTTGCCGTCATTCGCGCGGAAGAAGCCATGAAGCGCATTCGTGCTGAATCTTTTATCCAAGGCCAGCTTGAAATTCGTTTCACGGCCTCAATGGGGATCGCGCAGCTGCTAGACAAAGAAAGTTCGTCAGATTGGCTCAAGCGGGCAGACACGGCGCTTTATCAGTCGAAGAATTCAGGTCGGAACAAATTTACGGTCGCAGCACCGGCAGGCAAATCGAAAAACGTCGCTTAATTTTCTGTAGGGTAATTAAGTGTCGCCTTTAAATCACATTCTTTTCACACACTGTTAGCTTCCTAGCAGTGTCTAGAAATTTCCATACAGGTTACACCTTAGACAGCTGTCAACGCCGCTAGGCCGCTATTACGAGCTGGCTTACCGCTTGCTTAATATAAATTCACTGGCGTAAATCACTGGCGACTTCAACCAAGCGCCAATCACGCAGCCAATAGCGCATCCGAAAAATTTCAAAACGAATTGCCTTGGGGGGTATAAATGAATCCAAAATTCATGATGGGTCTTGCTATGTTTTTTGCGCAGACCATTTCGGTCAAAAGCATCGCGGCGATCAGAAAACCCGAGGTTAAAATTGCTCAAGCAAAGCCCGTTATCATTGCGATCATTGATACGGGTGCTGATATCAATCATTCTCAATTAAAAAATAATATTTGGGTGAACGAAGGTGAAAGTGGCTTAGATATTTTAGGAAATGATAAAGGGACTAATAAAATAGATGATGATGACAATGGATTTGTCGATGACCTCCATGGATGGAATTTTGTTGATAATTCAAACCGGGTGAATGATACCCACGGCCATGGCACCCACATGGCCGGAATCATTAAGAAAGAATTTTTAAATAGAAATAATAATAACGTTATAACCAGCAGCACGTCGCCGACCGCAGTACGTTTTATGATTCTAAAGTATTATGACCCGAAGGCCAATCAACGAGACGCCATCCATTATTCAACGCAGGCGATTAAGTACGCCAATAAAATGAAAGCAAACATTATTAATTATTCGGGTGGAGGCTATGAAAGTTCATTCAAAGAATTCGCGGAAGTTTTGCAAAGTCAGAAGCAAGGCATATTATTTGTCGCAGCGGCGGGAAACGGGCAAGCTGATACGGATCTAAAAAAATACTATCCCGCAAGTTACGGGTTAAATAATATTATATCGGTCGCCGCGGGAAACGATGACGGGGACCTTGTTGAGTTCAGTAATTACGGGGGGCGAACAGTTGACATAGCGGCCCCGGGCGACGCCATTTTTTCGACCTTACCAGGGAATAAGTTTGGCTCGATGAGTGGCACTTCGCAGGCAACCGCATTTGTCACGGGGGCTGCCGCACGAATCTTTGCGGGTCATTCAACGAAAAAAATGAAACCACAGCACGTTCTAAACCAATTGCTAAAAGGGGCGCGCTTGAATAAGACACTTGCCGGTAAAACCAAAAATCAGCTGGCACTACTGAATAATTAAACTCAATTATTTGGCTAAACGACTGAGTTGAAGCAGTGGCTAGAACTTCGACAATAAATCAAAAACAAATTTTAAATGCCATTTCAACAATGTAATTAGTCCGTGCTATCCTATACAGGCATGATGCAACAAATTTGGAAATCATTTCCGCGACTGCTTGAGCAAAGAATTAACCAGCTTCTTGATGAAGCGGTTCCGACCCCTACCAAAGCCTTCCAAATATATAAGTCTTGTCAGGCTGAGAATTTGTGGAGTGAATCATTCGAAAAATTTAACGAACATCTGCAACAGTTCTGCTGTGTTCCCCGCATTGAACGAAGCAAGGGAAGATTTGACCGCTACTTAGAGCGCCCCATGGATTCTGCCTTGTACGAAAATTTTCATTTCACTTTTCGTACGGCTAGGGCCGAGCCAGGATCGATTCGAAGCATAGCCAGTTGGAGCCATCACTTGATGCGGACAAACTTGCGCACAGATTCGGATGCCATTTCAATTTCGGTAATCGAAGATACGATCACAAAACTAACTTCGCCCAGCGTATATGAAAAAGAAAGTGATTTAGAGTTCAGCGATTTTTGCGAAACTTGGAAGGCGATTGCCGGTCCAAATTTAGATAGCGCTGGAAAGTCGCAATTAAACGGGCTGATTGAAGATTTACGCAGGCTCGATATCCAATCAAAATCTTTCGAATCACAAGTTTACAACGAATCACAAATTAATAGCACGCAAGTTTATCTAACGCAGACTGAACTTGATTGGACGGCCCAAGTTAGTCATACGGCATTCGTATACGGAAAAATGCCGAAATATCCACTTCGTAAAGGTCCAGAGAAGAAAATGCTCATTGAGTTAGAGAAAATGGTTACACTTTATAATATAATTCAACTGACGGATAAAGAAGAACTATTAAAACATCGTGAAAATATTCGCTTAACGATTTTAGACCGCTGCGATTTTCTACTGGGTCAAAAAGTCGCTTAATTGGGTGACGCAAAATCGTCACCCAACTTAAATCCCTATATCGAGGCAAAACTAGAATACATAACCAACCTGAAGATCTAAAGCTAATCCACCTAAGCTTGAAGATTTCTGTCTTAGAACTTCTTTACCGGCATTATCTTTAACTGATATGTCGCTAGCTTGATTCAAACTTAATCCACCACCAGCGGCTAATCGTAAATGCTTGGCTAAAATCCATTGATAGCCAACGGTTAACCGAGCCATTGGTGATGAATGTTCACCGCTTAATTTAAAAGTGCTATAGTCAGAAATTTTAGAACTTTGATATCCAATCGCCGGGTTGATATAAAGGCCGCGGGTTCCGTGGTATCCCGTCAGCATAATCGTTGAACCAAGTAAAACTTCATAGCGAGAGCTTTTGTAAGTATCAACCGCCGAAGTTGTCGACGTCGTTGATGTCGGCGTTACTTGGCGTTCGGGAAGTAAAATTCCGCTTAGGTTAACGGATACGGAATCAGTCGCAAAGTAATCCAGCTTCGCGCCTAAGCCGCCAAGCACTAGCCAAATTGGTTCTAAATTGATGCCGACGTGGGGTGAATTTGATATTGAATCGGTACGGGCAGTTTCGACTGATTGATTTTCAGTGGCTAGTGACGCCATTCCGGCTGTTAACACGAACGATATAAGTAAGACTGACATTTTTTTCATAGATCCTCTTTTTTTATTTCGTTTCGCGGTAAATCTACAAAGCTAGAAATAAACACTTGATCGTCTAAAAAGTTGACGGCATTTCACTGGACTTAAGGTCGAATTACTATCTAAACGGCGCACCTAAGCCTAGCTTTACGCTAAAACCCTTTATGACTTCTCAGAATAGTCCGTTATAGGTTTGTGGGTTAGGAGAATACCGATGTCATTTCAGTACAAAAAAGAAGGTCAGCACGGACAGGGTGAAAGCTTTTGGACGTCAAATTCGGATCTATTCTTAGGATTGTCTTCGATCTTTTTACTCTTATACGTTGTATCGAGTTTAAAGTCGGGCGCCAATGATGTGAATAATGCAACCGAAAACAAAAAGCTTAAGGTTCAAATTCTTGATTTGCAAAATCAGCTGAAGACTTATGAATCTGTTAAAGAACAGTACCTACAGTCGCAAGCAACCAAAAGCGAAAAAGATGAATACAATGAACTGATGGATAAGCTGACTCTATTACAAGAAGAAGCTAAAGGCGAAAAAGACAGCTTAACGAAGCAAGCGCAAGACAATGCTAAAAAAGAGATGGCACTTAATAAGTATCAACAGATGGTACGAAACGTGATTAACTCTAACAAATTTGCGCAAACAAAAATTACCAATCGAAATGAAGTGATCGTTGAAAAAGATCAAGTCATTGACGTACAAGGTGATAAAATTACCGATTTAAATACTGATATTACGAATAAGCAGAATTTATTACGTAATAAAGATCAAATGATCAATCAAGTGAACCAGCAATTAGCGACGAAAATGAAAGAACTTAAAAAGACTTTCAAACAGGCTAAGCTTTCTGAAAAAGCTTATCAAGCTAGAATGAAGAAGTTGCAAGGTGAAGCCGAGCAAAAAGTTGCCGGTATCGAACAGCAGAAACGTATGACTTTGGCTGAATTAAATAATGCGAAGATGGTCTTACAAAATACTCAGTCTCAGTTAAATCAGACCCAAGGTCAGTTAGACCAAACGCAAGGACAACTTGAAAATACCAAAGGTCAGCTTAGTCAAAAAGCGGCTGAAGCAGCCAACTTAACTAATCAATTGGGTCAAGCTGCGATCGATACGAAAGCAAGAATGGATGCTCTAAATGCAAAGTTCAATGCGGATCGTGCAGGCGATCAAGCCGCATTTGCCGGAGCTTTACGTAATCAAAAGAATTTATCAAATGCAGAAATTGGACGCCGAGAAGCTCAGTTTAAAGCTGCCGCCGACGCGAAAGAGCGTAAACTGGCTAGTGACCTTGCCGGCTTGGCTGGACAGTTAAAAAGCACTGAAGGTCAGCTAAACGCTGTGAAAGCTGAATTAATGGCGCGTAAGCAAATTGCCTCTGAAATCAAAAAAGGTTTTGACCGCATCGGTGTCAAAGCCGATATCGATCAAGAATCAGGTGATGTATTACTGGATTTCGGTCAAACCTATTTCGATAACGATTCGGCAAATTTAAAAGACGACATGCGAAATATTCTTCGAAAAGCCATGCCGGTTTATTCTAAATCTTTATTTGGAAACCCGACGGTATCAAATCAAATTTCTGCAGTTGAAGTCATTGGATTTGCATCGCCGACTTACAGAGGTAAGTTCGTAGACCCGTCTTCCAATAAGCCTGAAGACCGCGAAGCCCTGAAGTACAACATGGATTTAAGTTACAAGCGTGCAAAATCAATCTTCAATTATATCTTAGATGAAAAAGAAATGAATTTTGAACACCGACAAACTTTGGTTCCAAATTTAAAAGTATCCGGCCGAAGTTTTCTTGATTTAATGAAGATCGACCGAAATATTGCTTCTGCCGACGAGTTCTGTAAAAAGAACGACTGTAAAAAATCACAAAGAGTTATTATTCGATTTAGCATGGACAAAAAGAAATAGGGGATTTTATGAACGAGCAAATGTTACACAACTCGATACAGTACTTTATCAATTACTTACCGCACGCCATGGCCACGGTATTTGTTGTCGCGGCGTTTTTACGCTGGGCGATCTATTACACCGTGCGCCGACATGAATGGTTTGCGCGTCAGTTTGAAGGTAAAGTTTTAAAATTCATGGATTCAGAAGCAAATAAAAATTTAAAAGATGCTTCATTCTATGTTTTGACCAAAAAAATGTTCGAAAAATCTTTCTATGAGGCCTTCGCGATGCGCGATCGCAAATCAAGTGAGAACTATGGGCAAGTGATGTCAATGAACGACCGTGTATTTTTAGTTAAACAGGGTTGCGCTTGGATGGTAAAAGATATCCTTAAGCAATTACGTTATTTAAAGTGGTCAAAAGAAACTCCGAAATTGAATCAAATTACCCGTGCTACTTTGCACCATAACCCATGCTTTACGAAATTGTTTGGTGTGATTCCAATGGGCGCCGTGAACGATTTAATTAACATTTTGCCAGGACTTTTTGTCGTAGCGGGTATCTTAGGAACATTCTTAGGTATCAAAGGTGGACTAGTTTCTTTAGGTGGAATGGATTTAAGTGATGTCGAAGGTACAAAATTAATCATGGATAATTTCTTACGTGAAATTAGTTTTGCCATGGCTTCATCAGTTGTCGGCATCGCGTTTTCATTAATGCTACATATTTACAATACTTCATTGTCACCGGAGCGCGTATTTACTTCGCTTGTAGACCGTTTTGAAAGCTCGATGGATTTATTGTGGTACCGTTCAGATAATAACATCGTACCTGACAATGTTGGTAAGTTTGACGAAAACCGTGACCCCGTTGAGGCGTTAGCGGAAGAAGCTTTAAATTTAGAGATTGCAAAGTCATTAAAGGAAATGGGCGCAAGAGCAGCCTAGGGCTGCATCGCGAATAAAAGATGTCAGACAAGAAGCAGATTGTATTAGTACAACTTATTGGTTCAAAAAAACCTCAGACGTTCGACATCGAACAGTCTGAGTTTGTTATTGGACGGGGTGATACTTCTGCAGTACCTGTGCATGACCACGGAATTTCACGCGAACATATCAAAGTTCGCCTGGTCGGTGGCATTATTCAGATTCAAGATTTGAACTCTTCAAACGGAACCTTCGTCAATGACGTCCGCATTATTTCTGGCGAGCCGATCACGATTGGTGAATTTCATGTGGTCACTCTTGGTTTATCGTTGATTAAAATAAAATTTAAAGTCGTTGAAATTGGCAATACAGTTCAAAAAGAGATTGAAGTTTCTGAAAAAGAAAATGAAGCTCCTCCAATTTTTGTAGATATCTCGGCTTTCCCTAAGACGGCAGACGATTTTAAAGTTGAGTTTAAAAATGTCGGGCTTAAGCATGTTGATAAAAAAGAACCTAAAGCGCAAGCTCTTGAAATTATTAAAGAGGCCGAATACATTAAGCACTCGATTATTAAAAGCGCAGAAGTTTTAAAAAATAAAACAATCCATGAAACAAAAGTTCAAACCAGAAAAGCCGCCGAAGAAGCACGGATTGAATACCAAAATCATGTTGATATGATGCTTGAAGACGCGCGAGTTGAATTAAATCGGCTTAAAGTTGAAACAGAAATCATGCTAGATGAAAAGCGCATTCAGGCAAACGAAGAAATTCAAAACGCTTGGCAAGAACACGAAGAACAAGTGCGCGCCGAAAAAGACAAGATCATGGAGACGATTGAAAAAGAGAATCGCGCCAAGCTTGAACTTTCAATCGAAAAAATGAAATCCACAATGTTTGCGGATCGAAACCGAATGATCACCGATACCGAAGGCGAGCTATTACAAAAAAAGCGTGCCTTCCAAGTCGAGATGGAAAATGAAAAGACCGAGCATTTAAGCCGTATTAAATTATTCTCAGAAGAACTTAGTCAAATTCAAAAAGATATTGAAGAGAGTACAGTAGCCGCTGAGGCAAACAGAAATACGAAGCAAGAATCTGATATTGAATTAAGTCGCGTGCTCAGTCAGTTGAAACAAGAGCAAGAAATTTTGGCGCACGTGCAAAATCAGCATCGTGACATCGTCGAAATGCATAAAAAAATCGAGACTGAAGTGGCGGAATTTGCGGAACGCAAAAAACAGCTTCAAACCGACTTTGAGAAGGCGATCAAAGAGCGCGAAGAAGTAAATAAAAGCTATACCAGTCTTTCTGAGCGCAGACAGCAAGTGGAAGAGCAGCTTCACACGATGTCTCGGGATCTAAATGAAGCCAAGAAAAAAGCTAAGCTTGAAATTGATCAAGAGTATAGAGAGCTGAAAGAGGCCGAAGTTCAAAAATTAACGGAATACAAAGCTCACGAAGCCAAAGAATTACAAAAAATCCGGGATCAGCATTTAGCCTCGATCAAAAAATTAAGCGTCGATTTATCACTCGAGATTGCTACAAAGTTAGAATTACTGGCAAAAAAGAGCGAAGGCGTATTTGATTTCGAAAAAAATCTTGAGCTAATTAACTCGGTCATTCAAGTGAAGAGCGCAATCGACACGGGAACTGAATCAAAGCATGTCGAGCAGCTTAAAGTTTGGAAAGAACGAAAAGAAAAAGAATCTTTTGGTTTACAATTTCGGGGCCTTATTGCGGGCTTAGTTTTAGTATTTGTCGGAAATTTTGCTTATAAAAAATTAAATAC
This sequence comes from Bdellovibrio sp., assembly GCA_043760925.1. Taxonomy (GTDB): domain Bacteria; phylum Bdellovibrionota; class Bdellovibrionia; order Bdellovibrionales; family Bdellovibrionaceae; genus Pseudobdellovibrio. The sequence goes on from JAYUOK010000066.1 coordinate 103,945, forward strand.
CGATCCAGTGCAACTAGAACTAGCTAAGATGGCGGTTGAACGAAAGCAAAAAGAAATCGACAATATCTACGTGCCGCAAAAAATACCCAAGTATCACGATAATTACGTGGACGCGACTTTGTTAACTGAGCAGTTCACCGAAACTTATTTGGATGATGCCGTTCAGCAAGAATGGGTGAAGTACTCGACCAGGTATTTCTTACGGCAATGGAAAGTTGAAGAAGAAAAAGTCATTCAAGTTGTGGCTAATTCACGAGCTCTCGTGCAGGCGATTGATGAGTCTAAAGGAACACTTAAAAAAGACCGTATTAAGTTAGACTTCGAAAAGCTTAAAGCGATGGAACAAGAAAACATTGAAAAACAAGCTAGCATTCTGGGTACAAACGTTAAATATGAAGCTTACAAAAAGCTCGAGAAAGAATTTTTTCTTCCCCGAGTGCAAAAACGTATTCCCGCAAGCCAATAAAATCTGATTCGTATTCTATTTATGAAAATCGCTGATCACAGAAGCTTTTGGTTTTAGCGCAAAATACAAAGCCGCAATCACTACGAGTATGATGGCAGCCGTCTGAAGCTCAGGAGCTTTTGCGTTCAGTAACATACAGCCGCAAACGATGGCGCCAAGAATCGGAATTACAGCGGGTATCTCAAACTGTCCTTTAGGTTCATCTTTTCGCGATTTCAAAACGACCAAGGCAATATTTACGATCATGAAGCATAGAAGTAATAGAACGCTGGTTGATTTCGCTAGTGATGAAATGTCGCCCGCCAATGCAAGCATCAGAAGTATGACTAAAAGTGCTACGCCGGCAACGTACGGCGTTCGACGTGTTGGGTGAAGTTTTGCAAGCGCCTTCGGTAGTAAACCTTGATTCGCCATTCCGTACACAAGTCTTGAGCCCATCACGAAATTTAATAACGCCGTATTTGAAACTGCAAACATTGCAATGACAGAATAGATCGCCGGAGGAAACCAAGGGGCTGCCGTACGAACCACATCAACCAGCGGCTCTTTTGATGCGGCTAGCATTGGTGCCGGCACAACGGAAACCGCGATCACGCTGACAAGCATATATATAATAGATGCAATCGATATAGCTAAAAGTAATCCAAGCGGAAGATTGCGCTCGGGATGTTTTATTTCCTCGGCCACATTTAAAATATCTTCAAAGCCTACAAATGAATAAAAAGTTAAAACGGCGCCCGTTAAAATAATACTTGCTGATAAATCTCCGGTTGGATTTGTTAAGCTTGAAGTATCAAGTAAATCGACGCGGCCAATGTATCCCATTCCAAAAATAATAATAATAGCAAGACCGCATAATTCAATGACCGTGCAAAGTGCATTTGCCCACATAGCCTCTTTGATTCCCAGAAATACGATCAATCCAAGAACAAGTGCAAACCCGATGATGATAAGTGAAAGTGGAATTTCGCCTCCGAGCATTCCTTGAAAATATCCCGAAAAAACGCGCGTTGCAGTTGCCATTGATGTAAGTCCTGACGCCAGAACGGCAAGACCAATTCCGTAAGCTAACCAAGCCTTATTGTAAGCGCGTAAAGTGATATAAGATGCACCGCCAGCCTTAGGGTATCTTGAACCCAGCGAGGCATAAGAGAGGCCCGTCAATCCCGCAGCAACCATACTTGCAAGAAACGCAAGCCATACCGCATTTCCCATTTCGCCCGCAGCTTTACCGACTAGTCCATAAATTCCGGCCCCCAAAATATCGCCGACTCCGTAAAGAACCAAAGCAACTAAACCAATGTGTCGACTTAATGTTGTCGCGCTACTTTTAATTTCCATCAGGAACTCCTCATTCATTTCAATTCATTTTCAGTAGCAAAAATAAATAAAGAGGTCACAGCTTCAAATCGGGCATTTTTTCCAGTGGCCTTCGCTTTGCAATATCCATTATTCGTAATTAATAAAGGAGAATTTATGCAATCAAATACATTTGCAGGTTCAAGCTCAGACAATCAATCTTTAATCTCTGTTGTGAAAGAAATCGCAACGAGTGCAAAAGATGTTTTTCAGAGTGAGATCATACTTGTTAAAGAAGAATTAAAGTCAGCCGCAAAAGAGGCCGCGAAAGATTCGGCACAAATGATGATGGCCCTCGGATTGGTCATATTAAGTGCACTTCCGTTTGTAGCATTTTTGGTACTGGGACTTGGTGAAATTCTGGACGGTCAATATTGGTTGAGCTCGCTTATTGTTGCAGTTGTGATTGCGGCCATCGGTGGGGTTTGGGCAAGTATCAAATTTAAAGAACTTAAGAATGAAGATTTAAAATTAAATCATACTGGATTGAAACGTGAAGTTCAGTCAGTAAAAAGAAGTTTTCAAGATTTAAAAAATGCAACTCAAGGGAGGACCGTATGAATCAAAATGAATTCAATGTGCACAATTCACCAAACGTAAAACATGCTGAAAACGAACTATCTAGAAATATTTCTAAGTTTGAATCGGCAATGGAAAAATTAACCGGGCGTGTAGGCGAAACAAGTCACAGCGTTCAGCGTGTACTCGATATGGCTTTACAACAAAAGGAAGATTTAACGCGTCTTAAAGACAAAGCGACTCAAGTGCTTGCGCCAGTGTTACCTTATGTAAACCAAGCCGGAGACGTCAGTCGCCAAGTAGCTTTAAGCATTCGCAGAAATCCGCAGCGTTATCTTTGGACAGCAGCGGGGATTATCGGTGGTCTTATTGCTTGGGTGTACTATAAAAAAGAAGAAACGAGTCCCTCGTATGGCAACTCGTATTCTCGTCCGCAATATAAATTATAATTAGATATTTAAGGTGGAAGGGGTCTCAGCGGACCCTTCCTAGCTTAGATTAATGAGCAACTAAAGAACCTGCTTTGATCACAGGGTGAAACTTACACTTGTTCGGATTGCTTTTGATCTGCTCGTCAATTTCAATTACTAAACTTAACAGATAAGATTGACCGGCTTTTACAGCTACCGAAGAATCAAGATGAACTTTAAGGCCAGCCGTTTGTGCGCTTGGAGTTGCTAGTTCAAATACTTCGTTTAAAGTGTTTAGAACTTTGTTTCCATCGCTATTCAAAATTAACTTCATTTTACTAACATTTAAATCTCTTAGCGCTTTAACTTTTAATGTTAGCTTATTAAGTGAAATCGTTTTGTCTTCGTCAGTGATCTCAAAAGACATCGAAGATTTTCCAGTACCTGCAATCAATGAGCTTGTACTTAACAAGAAGTCAGAGATTTCGATATCGGCACAGCTTCCGGCTTTCTGTTTTTGTTCCGCAACAGTAGTGTCTTGGCTTTTTGCTTCATCACGAGCAACCGGTATTTTGATTTCATCTTTTTTACCATTATCAATGACTGCGACCGGATCTTTAACGTCTTCAGCAATCGGAGCTTTCGCTTCTTCAGCAATCGGAGCCTTTACGTCTTCAGCGATCGGAGCTTTCGCTTCGTCCACTACTTCAGGCGCTTGAGCTCCTTCTTCTACTGGTACTTGAATAACGAATGAGTCATCAGTAATAACTCCTAGCTCTTCGTTCATCTTCGCCTGCTCGCCAGGGTTAGCATCTGACAGACTAATTTTACTACAGTTTTGAAAAAGAAATGCGATTGGTATAGCCCCTAGAACCAAAAGCACCTTCATATTAGTCTTCTTGTTTTTAAACATATAACCCCCGTTATTTGTAAGTTTCATCATTATACATATCAAAAGGTGCGCCCGCCAAACTTAATAGGTTCGAACTAGTCGGTACGTAATGAAACGTACTGTCGATTCAAACTGACTTTCATCTTTGAATCGAAATTGTAACTTATTGAAACTCAAAGGTTTTTTTAAAAATCATCAATCTTTTTAACATTGTGTGAGCTTTAGACAGGTCAAATGAATCAACCTGAGACCAAGACAAACAAAACCTAGCCTTGTCATTCATCTAATATTGAATACGATGAGTAAATGATTTTTTATATTTCAAGATATTTGAAGTTAACCACCAGGTTTCTAATATTAAGCTCATTGGTCGGTTCCTTGTCTCACGCGCAAGAGACATCTGAATCAGAAGAAAACAGTGATATCGATGCCATCGAGATGTTGCTTGAGAAAAACATCAAGTTTACACCATCACCTTCGCTTAACCGAAATTCTACGATACGTAATCCTAAAAAAGTGGACTACAAAAAAACCCCGATTATCGGTGATTACCAAGATATTGCGGTCGTGCAACGAAACTATATGCCGAAAGCGGAACGTTTTCAGCTAACTCTTGGGGGAACGCTTGTTCCGACGGACGTGTTTTTTCGAACTTACGGCCTTAATTTAAAGGGGACTTATCATTTAAATGAATTTTGGGGTCTTGAAGGTTTTGGTTTTTTAACCGGTTCAAGCGCACGTGCGGAAGTTAACGATCTTGAAAAAAACCAACTGGTCGTGGTTAAAAATTTAATTTCAGTTAAGAGCTTTTACGGAATCAATGCGAGCTACAGTTCAATCTACGGTAAAACGTCTATCCTCAATCGCAAAATTATCCCTTTTGAAATTTATCAGACGGTCGGGATTGGTAAAGTGATCAATCAAAACAACGATGAATCGATGAGCTTTCAGGTGGGTATTGGAGAGTTGTTTTCTATTTCGCGTTCTTCGGCGATTCGGGCCGATTTGACTTGGGCATTTTACAACGCGACGACAATTGCGGGTGATACGCAAAGTGCGAACTCTTTATTTCTATCAGTGGGTTACAGTTATTTCTTCGTGGAGCCAACATACAGATGAGATTATCAAATACCTTACTTGCAATTGGTTTAGTTCTAGGTGCGCAGGTTGCGTTAGCAGCTCCTCCGGCTCCGGCCAGAAAAGCATTGGTCAGTCAAGCGGCGGCCATCGAGCGAGGACGTAAACTAATCGAAGAGAAAAAGTTTAAAGCAGGCGGGCTGTATTTTTATAACTTAGTTTACGGAAATAGCCGGATGACGGCGCAGCAAAAACAATTAAGTAAATATTTAATGGGCGTGGCTTTAAACCGGGCCAATTTTAGTCAAATTGCTTCGTTCAACCTGTTGGCTTCCAGTCAAAGTACAGACCGCAAGTTAGCCAGTAAATCGTACGAGCAGTTGGTTAAAGCGGCTGAAGCTTTAAACGATAAATCTTTATTAAACTATGCCTTCAAGAAGACGGACGTAACCGAGTTAACTGAAATCGGTCGTGAGTACTATTTTAATAGTTTGGCAAAAATCAGCATGGAAGCTGGTGAAAATGATAAGGCGATCTCATATTTAGATAATTCTCTAACGATTAATTCTGAGAATGAAGAATCAATTTATTTAAAAGGCCTTGCTTATATAAAAAAAGGCGACAACGCGTCCGCCGTGCCCTTTCTAGAAAAAATATATAAAAAATATGAACCAGCTCCGCTTGCTTCTAAGAAAAAAGATGAAGCAACTCTTGCGCTAGCGCGGGTGAACTACAATTTACAAAAATGGACTGCGGCGATCGAACTGTATAAAACGATTCCCAAAGACAGCCATTTGTATCGACAGGTTAATCTTGAATTATCGTGGGCTTATTTCAGAAACTACCAATTTCGTAGTGCCCTTAGCGTTATTCACAGCTTGAACACTCCGTTTTATGAGAATTTTTATGATCCAGAATCACTGATTTTGCGCAGTATTATCTTACTTTTTATCTGTCAGGTGCCTGATCTTGAACGAAGCGTGGCCTTTTTTAACAATTACTACGTGGCCGCCTACGACAACTTAAAATTTTGGAATCAAAATAATTATTCAGACCAAAAGCATTTTGCGATGGTCGATAAGTTAATGGGCGAACTCAACCGCGACCGTAATTTAAGCCAGTCATCGGTTGAATTACCGTACTTTATTTTTAGAACTTTGCTTGAAGATCCTGAGATCAGCATGAAAATTTCTTACCTGAATAATATTAAACGAGAGCGTAAAGCCTTAAACGCCCAATTCAATGTTCCAAATGCCATGAATTTTTTAAAGTATGGAAATAAAATTTTAGATTCACGAATTAAAAACGTTTCGGCTGAGGTTGGTTCACTGGTGAAGCTGCGTCTTCGCGACATTGAAAATGAATTAGCTGATTATATTACGCAGTTTGATTTCATCAACTACGAGACGATCGGTATTATGAAAAACAAAGCAGCGCAAAAGTTTATCAAAAAAAGTACGGACGTTTCCGAGGCTGATGATAAGCAGTCCCGCCAATTTTTCATTCAATCAGGTTTTCAGTATTATCCGTTCGAGGGTGAATACTGGCGCGATGAAATCGGTAATTATCAGTATTTAGGAACAAATCAGTGTGGTGCAAATGATTAAAGCCATTTGTTTTTCAATTTTAATCAGTCTTTCAAGTGTAACGGTGCTGGCACAAGATGCTAGCGCGAAAACAGATTTAGCTTTTGCCAAAAAGGGAAAAAGAATCAAAATCGACTTCGGTGACGAGCTTGTGCAGGGTCAAGTGGGAACTCCGGACGCAATGTTTTTAAATACGAAAAAAAATCATAATTTCAAAAAGTTGATTAAGATCCGAGAAAACTTTAATGTTGAAATGGATAAGAGTAAAAATGCTTTTCAAAAATAATATCTTTAAATCGATGCTGCCTCTTTTTATCGTTGCCACATTGGCCAGTCCTCTAATGGCTCAAACGTCTGAGCAAATTCAGTTCAGTACCGATATCTTACCGACTGAATCGGTGCTTCCGCGCCTTGATAGCGGAGACATGGTCATTCACCGTGCGGTTGATCATGAAAAGCGTTTCGAAGCGAAGGCTGATTTAATGTGGGTCCTCGACGAATTATTCAGCGATGGAAAATTATTTGGCGTGACCTTCCATTACCATTTAAATAATGACCTGGGTGTGGGATTTAAATATTATCAATACTCAGCCGGATTCAACCAATACAAGTCAGGATTTGATTCAAAAGGTGTTCGTATCGAGCGCGGACCGCAACCAAAATCAATCATGGCCGTGAGCCTTGTGAATCGAATTCTGTACGGAAAAATCAGCATCGGAAAACAAAAAGTTTTACCATTAACCTTAGACGTTCAATACGATCTAGGAATGAACAAATACGGAACCCGCGATTTATTTTACTCAGCCGTCAGCTTAAGTAATAAGTTATTCATCAAAAAGCACATCATCATAGACCTTAGCTACGCCCTCCAATTCCACGACGTCATCAATCCCGTATCCGTCGACGTACGCCAAGCCTCTCCAGTAGCAGCCGAATCCCAATTCAAAAAGAAATTCCAAATCAGCCAAGCCATCTCAATGGGCCTAGGCTACCTCTTTTAGAAAGATCCCCCTAAGGTAACAGTTCCCTTTTTGAAACGCGCCGCTTCCAATTCTTGGATTCGGCAGCTTTCATTACGGGGAAGTTGGAACTCGCGACGACGGAGGGCTTTCTGTATTGCCGCTTCTCCCTCGAGAAGAAACGGTTCGTTCAACCAAGCTAAGTCTAGTTCGATCAACGGATTTCCTTTTCGGTAGATATCTGCCAGTGCCCACGAAAATTTTTTTGGTTTTCTTGTCAGAGATGAGTATTTGTAATTTTGCACTTCGCGGGTAAGGCCTGCGCGAACTGGATTTCTGAAAATGTATTTGAGGCAATTCCAAAAGTAATGTTCGTCGTGGATTAAACTCCATTTATATCGTCCACCGAAAAAGTGATTCACCCGCCCGGCGTTTCGATTCGCATTTCGTGCGACTTCGCGGTGGAAGTATTTCATTGCTTCGCCGATGTTCTCTTTCGGAGTGCTAATCAGCATGTGGTAGTGGTTCGACATCAAAACAAACGCATGAATTTCGCAATGGTATTGAAATTTCAATTCCTTCAAGCAATCCATAAAGATTTCCCAAAGAATCGGTTTATCGATATAGAAAAATTCTCGATTATTTGAACGACTCGTAATGTGGTAAGGATAGTCCGCCGTGCGGATTAAAATTTTTCGTGGCATGACCATTTAGTTGCAGGGAGTTTGCCTGGTCATTCGCGCTTTCTGCGAGGCGTGTGGCAAACTCCCTTCCGATTCATGAAACGCTGCATTCCAAAAAGGGAACTGTTACCTTAAGGGATGTTCCCTTAGCTTCGAACGCAGTCGACGTAGTAGTGTTTTACTCCGTTTTTGGTTTCGGTTACTAGGCCGTGTACGTCGGTTTCGAAGCCTGGGTACTTTTGGTTGAAGTCGCGCGCGAACTTCAAGTAATTGACGATTGTTTTGTTGAAACGTTCGCCAGGTACCAGCAACGGGATTCCGGGAGGGTAGGGCGTCAGTAATACCGCTGTCACTTTACCTTCCAAATCTTCCACTTCGACTCGATCGATTTCTTCGTGCGCCATTTTTGCGAAAGCGTCCGAAGGTTTCATTGCGGGTTCCATCGGTGACAAGTACATCTCGGTCGTCATGCGTGCGATGTCAGCCGCCTTGTAGGCACCATGTATTTGCTCGCAGAGTTCACGTAGTCCCATGCGCTCGTACTCCGCATGCTTCGCGACGAACTCGGGCATGATCTTCCACAGCGGCCGATTCTGGTCGTAGTCATCCTTGAACTGTTGAAGCCCCGTCATCATCGTGTTCCAGCGGCCCTTCGTAATTCCGATCGTGAACATCACGAAGAAAGAATAAAGCCCGCATTTTTCGACGATCACGCCGTGCTCGGCTAAGTACTTCGTCACGATGCTGGCCGGAATTCCGTTGTCAGCAAAGGCGCCGTCAAGACCAAGTCCTGGCGTTACGATCGTCGTCTTGATCGGATCAAGCATGTTGAAATTTTCGCTGACGTCGCCGAAACCGTGCCACGCTTGATTCGGTTTTAAAACCCAATCTTCGCGCGAACCAATTCCTTCTTCCGCGATTTCTTCGGGGCCCCAAACTTTGAACCACCATTCGTCGCCGAATTCGGCTTCGACTTTTCGCATGGCACGACGAAAATCCATCGCTTCCATAATACTTTCTTGCACGAGCGCCGTTCCCCCGGGCCCTTCCATCATCGCGGCCGCCACATCACACGACGCAATGATCGAGTACTGCGGGCTGGTCGACGTATGCATCAAGTAAGCCTCGTTGAAGATCGCCTTATTCAATTTTTTCGTCTCAGAATCTGCGATCAAAATTTGCGAAGCTTGGCTGAGGCCCGCAAGCATCTTATGCGTTGATTGCGTCGCAAAAATCATCGACTCTTTCGTGCGCGGCCGATCTTTTCCGATCGCGTGCATGTTTTTGTAAAAATCATGAAACGCGGCGTGCGGAAGCCAAGCTTCATCAAAGTGAAGCGCGCCGACTTTTCCGTCGAGCTTTTGCTTAATCGCTTCAACATTATAACTAACGCCGTCGTAAGTACTTTGCGTGAGAGTTAAAATGCGCGGCTTCTTCGTTTTATCTTCGATAAACGGATTCGCATCAATCTTTCGCTGAATACTTTCCATCGAGAATTCACTCTCGGGAATTGGGCCAATAATACCGTAATGATTGCGCGTCGGAGTTAAAAACACCGGCACCGCGCCCGTCATCATGATGGCGTGCAAATTCGATTTATGACAGTTACGGTCCACAACCACAATATCATCGGGCCCCACCATCGAGTGCCACACAATTTTGTTCGAGGTCGAAGTGCCATTCGTGACGAAAAATAAATGATCCGCGTTGAAAATACGTGCGGCATTTTTTTCTGACGAAGCCACGGGCCCGGTGTGGTCAAGCAACTGGCCTAACTCTTCGACCGCATTGCAGACGTCGGCGCGTAGCATATTCTCGCCAAAAAATTGGTGAAACATTTGCCCCACTGGAGATTTCAAAAATGCCACGCCGCCCGAGTGCCCCGGACAGTGCCAAGAGTACGAACCATTCTGCGCGTAGTTCAACAACGCCTTAAAGAACGGGGGAGCCACGCCGTCAAGATACGCCTTCGTCTCGCGAATAATATGTCGCGCGACAAACTCAGGCGTGTCTTCGTGCATATGAATAAACCCGTGCAACTGACGAAGCACATCGTTTGGAATGTGGCGCGAAGTTCTGGTCTCGCCGTAAAGAAAAATCGGGATGTCCGCGTTCTTCAGGCGAATCTCATTAATAAACACGCGCAAAGCTTTAAGCGCTGCTTTGATTTCGTCAGAAGAGCCTTCGCCAAATTCATCATCGTCAATCGAAAGCACAAACGCCGAAGCATGACTTTGGTGCTGCGCAAACGCGGTGATGTCACCGTAACTGGTGACTCCCAAGATTTCGACGCCCTCTTTTTCGATCGCATTAGCTAAAGCGCGAATACCGGTGCCGCTGGCGTTCTCGGTACGGAAGTCCTCGTCAATGATCACGATCGGGAATTTGAATTTCATCATCTGCAAACCTCTCTGGGTTTTTTTCCAAAACCCTCTATATAATATAGTTCGCTAACAACTACTAAAAAACCTCTCAAAAACCACTCATGCATAATTCACGCATAAAGACTAATTATGCAACGCTTTTTATTTAAAAGCAATTAAATCATTGACGGATGCATAAATATGTATAATTATGCATATACAAGGCATAAATATGCAGAAGGAAAAACAGACGATGAATGTAGTTAAAAACAATAAGAAAAAAATCACTTGCTCCATTGTCGGAGCTCGTGGTTACGCAGGTCTCGAACTTGCGCGATTGTTACTTCAACATCCGAACGCAGAGCTCAGTTATTGTTTCGCGACGTCTGACTTTAAGTTATCAGACTCGATCAATACCGAAGGCGCCGAAAAAGTGACGTGCTTAAAAGACTCTGAAATTTTAACTCACTTAACGGATGTGGTTTTTTTAGCGACCCCTGCGGAAGTATCACTTAATCTTGCGCCGCAAATCTTAGCGGCCGGAAAAAAAGTGATCGACCTCAGTGGAGCTTTTCGGTTGAAGCAAAATGATTACCAACAGTGGTATGGTTTTGAACACACCGAAATGCAAAGCTTACAACAAGCCCAGTACGGATTATCTCCGTGGGTGGGGCCGGCAAAAAGCGATATGCCAAATTCGCTAATCGCAAACCCGGGCTGCTTTGCAACCGCGATCACGTTAGCGCTGATTCCGCTCTTAAAAGACGATGTGATCAATCCCGAAAATATCGTGATTGATGCAAAGTCGGGTTCGACCGGAGCCGGAAAAAAAGCTAGCGAGAATCTTTTGTTCACGGAAGTTGAAGGTGAATGCTTGCCGTATAAAGTCGGGCGTCACCAACATTATCCAGAAATCGTTGAAGCTTTAGAAAAGTTCGGCGGCGGAAAAATCGATCTGCACTTTACGACTTCGTTACTGCCAATCAGACGGGGAATCATCGCGGGAATTTATGTGCGATTACAGCCCGGGCGCACAATCGCCGATGTGGAAAATGCGTTTGCGAAAGCTTACGCGGATTACGCACTGGTCATGCACGGCGCAATCGGAAGCGAATCAGCCAAACTCTCACTCAAAAAAGTAGTGGGAACGGCGAAAACGCACATTAGTTACGAAGTGCAGGGCGACAAACTGTTTTTGTTTTCGTGTATTGATAATTTATTAAAAGGGGCGGCCTCGCAAGCCGTCGAAAATTTAAATCGTATTTCTGACTTACCTCTGACAACAGGGGTTCAAAGATTGGAGGCACTGATATGACTAAAGGACCAGGCGTTAGAAGAACGGCATTGCCGAAAGGATTTTTAGCAAGTGGAATTAACTGCGGAGTTCGACGTTACCGTCCCGATATGGGCCTGATCATTTCAGATGTTCCCGCGGTTGCAGCGGGCGTATTTACTTTAAGTGAATCGCGCGCAGCGCCAGTTCGTTATACACAAAGTTTATTACCCGCGGATAATATTCGCGCGATATTAACAAACTCGGGCCAAGCCAATGCAGCCACCGGAGCCGAAGGCGTGGAAAAGAATTTGATGATGGTCTCGGCCGCGGCGAAAGCTTTAGGTTGTGATCTCAATCAAGTGTTAGTAGCCAGCACCGGTAAAATCGGCGACCAGCTCGACATTGAAAAAATTCTTCCATCGATGGGCGAGCTTGTTCACCGGGCGAATGACTGCGCCGAAAGTTTTGCGACCGCGATTCTGACGACGGACCTTGTGCCGAAGACAGTATCAAGCGTCGTGACGTTATCGAGCGGACAAATTCGCATCACCGGTATCGGAAAAGGCTCGGGCATGATTCACCCAAATATGGCGACCATGCTTGGCTACATCTTAACCGATGCGGTGATCACAAAAGAGCACGCGGCCCAAGTGATTAAAAAAACTTCGGACGTCAGCTTCAACATGATCAGTGTCGACGGCGACACGTCGACGAACGATTGCTGTTTTATCATGGCGAACGGTGCTTCGGGTATCGCGCTTCTAAATGATAAAGACGTGCAGAAGTTCGAAGCGGTTGTTGAAGACATCGCAATCTTCTTAGCAAAATCGATCGCGGCCGACGGAGAAGGCGCTTCGAAGTTGATCGAAGTGAATATCAAAGGCGGCGATGATTTAGCTCTCGTGAAAAAAGCGGCGCGCGGAATTACTTTATCTCCGCTGATTAAAACCGCTATTCACGGTGAAGATCCAAACTGGGGCCGCATCTTAGCTCGACTTGGGGCCGAAGGAATTCCTTCAGCACAGTTAGATAAGATGACTTTGAAATTACAAGGCGTCTTACTTTTTGAAAAAGGACAGCCAGTGAAGTTTGTAAAAGAAGAAGTGAAAGCTCTTTTGAAGCAATCACTGGTCAAGATAGATATCAACCTAAGTTCAGGGCGCGAAAGCGCCACGGCTTGGGGTTGTGATTTATCAAAGAAGTACGTTGAAATTAACACTGAGTACTCTTGAAGTACTGGATTGGAGTAAAAACATGAAGCAAAGAATAGTCATAAAATTAGGTGGTTCAAGTTTACAAAATCCAGCGACTTTGCAAGAGCTTGCGGCTCTCGTGCGCGGTTACCAAAAGCGACGCTACAGCGTCGTGATCGTGCATGGGGGTGGCCCCGCAATTAATGCGGAGTTAACAAAGCAAAAAATCGAATGGAAGTTCATCGACGGACAACGACAAACTACGCCCGAAATGATGAAAGTGATCGACCAAGTTTTAGCAAAAGATGTGAACCGGGCATTAGTGAGCGCATTGAAAGAAGCAAAAATTTCGGCGGTCGGAGTTTCAGGCGCAGAAGCAAAAATTCTTTTCTGCAAACAAGCAAAGAAAGAATTGATGCAAGTCGGAGAGGTTCAGTCCGTTGACGTCGCCGCCATTGAATTGATGCTAGCCCAGTTCGGCGCGAAGGTTCCCGTGGTTGCTCCCATTGGATTCGGTGCAAAGAATGAAAAGTACAACGTCAATGCCGACTGGGCGGCGACTCAGATTGCGGTGGCGCTAAATGCTAAAAAGCTAATCTTTTTAACGGATCAAAACGGAATCCTTGATCAAGAAAAGCAATTAGTGCCACGGGCGAACTCGCAAATGATTGATAAAATGATCGAGGACGGCGTAATATCGGGGGGAATGTACACGAAAGTAAAAGCCATGATGACGGCGTTAACCGCAGGAATTAAGCAAGTTCGCGTTTTACACGCAAGCTTCGCAAGCCTCGCGCTGACGGCGGACCACATCGGAACATTACTAACGAACATTCAACCCCACGGACAACGAAATACTTTGCTAGGAGCAATGAATGGAAGAGCGAGCTGATGCTAGATGGCTGAAAAGTGAAACTCAAGAACGACTTCAGGTGCTGCGCCAATTAATTCGCATGGGCGAAGCCAGCACCCAGGAAGAACTTTGCTTAGCGCTTCGTAAAAAAGATTACGACGTTACGCAAAGTACAGTTTCACGCGATCTACGCCGGATCGGAGCCATTAAAACGACGAACGCTGAAGGTGAAATTATTTACCGACTGCCTGAAGATCACCGCGCACTGATTCCGCAAGTGAATCACGATATCAGTGCTTTGATGATCGAAATTCAGTCGAACGAAAATATCATCGTCGTGCACACGTCGCCGGGCTCGGCCAGTTTAGTCGCAACGCACTTAGATCGTATTCGTAAGTCACTCGGAATTTTAGGAACCATTTCAGGAGACGACGCCATATTTATCGTACCTGAATCGGTAAAAAAAATTCCAAACGTGATCAAAAAGATTAAGCAAGAATTTATCGAAGATTAATTTCTTCGAACAAAAGCGAAGTTTGTTAGAGAAGCAATACGGCTTCAAAAAAAATAAAATTTTAACCACTCTGTAATAGGGGGTCAAAATGCGTAACAAAATACACCAACAACCAAAAAATATGAACTACGGCGAAATCAAGGGCCCGGTCGTAATGATCGGCTTCGGTTCCATCGGGAAGGGCTGTTTGCCATTACTCGAGCGCCATTTTAAATTTGATAAAAGCAATCTGACCGTGATCGATCCAAGTGACCGTGACCGCGCGATCCTAGATCAGCAAGGAATTAAATTTGTACATCTTGCGATCACCGAAAAGAATTACGAAGAAGTTTTAACGCCACTATTGAATTCAGAAGAAGGCCCAGGCTTCTGCGTAAATTTATCCGTCGACGTCAGTTCACTCGACGTGATGAAGCTATGTCGAAAGATCAACGCATTTTACATCGACACGGTTGTTGAGCCATGGACGGGTTTTTACTTTGACGAATCGTTGAAGGCCGCTGCACGTTCGAACTATGCGCTCCGTGAAACCGTACTCGAAGAAAAAGAAAAATCTCCGGGCGGAATCACCGCGGTATCGTGCTGTGGTGCAAATCCTGGTATGGTTTCATGGTTTGTGAAGCAAGCGTTAATCAACTTAGCGACCGATTTAAAAATTCCGTTCGCCGTGCCAAAATCACGAGAACAATGGGCGAAGCTGATGCAAAAAGTCGGAGTAAAAGGAATTCACATCGCCGAACGCGATTCGCAAAGATCAATGCAGCCAAAACCCGCGAACGGATTCGTGAACACATGGTCGGTCGAAGGTTTCGTCAGCGAAGGTTTGCAACCCGCGGAATTAGGCTGGGGCACATTCGAAAAATGGCTCCCTGAAAATGCATCAAAGCACGAATCTGGTTGTCAGGCGGCGATCTTCTTACAACAACCCGGAGCCAACACGCGTGTTCGAACTTGGTGTCCGACGGCGGGCCCGCAGTACGGAAGATTGGTCACGCACAACGAAGCCATCTCGATCGCAGATTACTTCACCGTGGGTGAAAGTCACAACGCGATTTACCGACCGACGTGCCACTACGCGTACCACCCGTGTAACGATGCCGTGTTGTCGCTCGAAGAAATGTTCGGACAAATGGGAAATAAACAACAAAAGCAACATATCTTAGACGAAAACGAAATCGTCGACGGGGCCGATGAATTAGGAGTTCTACTTTACGGTCACGCGAAAAACGCTTACTGGTACGGATCGCAATTAACGATTGAAGAAACCCGAAAACTTGCGCCCTACCAAAACGCAACGGGACTGCAAGTGACGTCAGCCGTGATTGCCGGAATGGCGTGGGCCTTAGAAAATCCGCAAGCGGGGATTGTCGAAGCCGACGAGATGGATTTTGATCGATGTTTAGAATTTCAAACGCCGTACTTGGGTCCGGTGAATGGCTTCTACACCGATTGGACTCCGCTTGAAAATCGCCCGGGCTTTTTTCCGGAAGACGTCGATACCAGCGATCCGTGGCAATTTAAGAATGTTTTAGTTAGATAAAGAAAAGATTTTGAAAGCGCCGGTGTAAAGTAATAACTACGCCGGCCACTAAGCGCGGCTGGCGAAGCCGTCCGCCACTACGCCGTCCGCAGACAATAACCTTTGCCTTCATAAGAAATGATCTTAACTTGTTTGCTTTGCATTTTTTTACGCAAGTTACAAATGTGAGTGTTCACTGCTTTCGCAGATAAATTAAACCCAACGCCCCAAACATTATTGATGATTTCATCGCGGCTGACGTTCTCATCCGTATTTTCAACAAGCATCATCAAAATTTTAAATTCATTCGGAGTTAAGTTTAAAGGCTTCTCGATTTTTTGATCAATCAACGATACCCTCAGCTGACTTTTTTCAATTTTTAAGTCCGCAAAAAGAATAACATTTGTTTTTGGCTCAAATTGCTTTAACTGCAACTCTATTCGTAAAACCAATTCTTTACTATAGAAGGGCTTCAAAATATAATCCTTCGCGCCAAGTTCTAAACCCTTCAGTCGATTGGTTAAATCACTCTCTCCCGTTAAAAACATAACCGGTCGCTCCCACTTTAATTCAGATTTCATCCACTGGTACATGTCAAAGCCACTGCCATCTGGTAAATCAACATCTAAAAGAACAAGATTAAATTGAAGTTCAGAAAGAAAGCTTTTAGCCGTTGCTAAATTTGGTGCGTGCGTAACTTGATGGTGTTTGCTTAAGACCATCACCACGCATTGTGCTAGTTCAATATTATCTTCAACAACTAAGATGTTTGGCATTTTTCCTCGCGATTCAATCATTATAGGTATCGGTTTTAAGGGTACTGAACTTAAAAAATCTGGCCAAATTTACCTAAATCGTCCCAGATTAAGAAATCTAATCCATTCTTAAATCGTCCCAGATTTCAAAGACTTGCAGAGATTTCTTCGGAAAAGTTTAGAAATTTAAACCGGCTTTAGTTCCGAAGATCCCGATTAATTTGGGGTAAGACAATTTTTAATACAGGACGTACATGCATAAACCGAAGCCGAATCTAATCATCATAACAATCCTAGCTGGCCTCTTGGCAGTACTTTGTTTAACCGGTTGCTTACCAACCGCAGATGAAAAAGAGGCTTCAAGCATTAAGAATAAATCCCTTGAACCATTACCAAGTTTAAAAATATCTGCCGCGTCTACGGCAAAAGTGAATCAATTTGGAGCGGTTGAATTCAATATAGAATATGCGAATGCCGCCGACGTTCGATTATCAAGCGACCAAATTACATTATTAACGAATGGTACGGCCGACTGCCAAGTAACGGTTGCAAGTATTATTCACCCAACGGCGACAGTTATGCTTCATCACTGCACGGGTGATGGTAGCGTTTATTTTGAAGTCGTTTCAGGTTCAGCAAATAATGCCGCCGGAACTTCATTTTCAACTGCAAGTCCCACCTTTGTCGTTGATAACACCGGAATTTCCACGGGCACTTTTTCATTGCCCGCCGGTAGTTATTCAGTCATTCCCAATGAAATTAAAATTTCTTTACCCGAACATATCAATGCCGCAACAGTTTCGAATAATGATATTTTGATCAGCGGAACTTGTTCAGGTCTTTTCACGAATGGTACTTATGCATCAGGTGCATCTATTACAATTATTTTATCCGACATGTCAGGATGTTTCGTCGGTCAAACTGTTACGGTTACGACAAATTTAAACGGGATCGAAGATTCTTCGCGAAATGCAGGTCAGGGCTCGGTATCAGTGACCTACACAATCAGTGATTCAGGACCAATCTTTGCTGCGTTTTCTCCTGTTTCAAAAGCAGTGTCTGCTGAATTTTCTAAATTTACTTTCACAATTCCGGGATACATTGATTCATCAACTCTGACTGCCGAAGACTTCATCTTAAGTGGCACCTGCAATCAGGTTTCAGTTCAGTCGGCATCGATCAGCGGTTCTGTAGCAACGGTTTTTTTATCAGGAGTTGCTCTTTGCATCCATCAAGACACCGTCATTGTGTCAGTTGATTTAACCGGTGTAAATGATGCAGCTGGATTAGCCGGCATAGGTTCATTTTCAGAAACTTACACGGTTGATAAAGTTCTACCAGATCTAACTTTCGAATTGCATTCGGAAGTTAGATCATCTGTTCCGACTGAGATTACGGTGGCTTTAAGTTCTGATGTTGATCCTAGCACCGTTGTCGTGAATAGTTTTTCATTACTTGGCACCTGCAGTGGCATTCGTGTCTCAGAAGTCGCGATTTTCGGTGCGGTGGCAACGGTGGCTATTGTCGGTGGAGAAAACTGCGTAGACGGAAATACAGTTGAAATGATTGCCCACTTAATCACGATTAAAGATCTTGTTGGTAATCGCGGTTCTGGATTTTCTTCATTAATAATAACTTTAGATGTGAACAGTCCTTAAATTAACTTTCGTTGTTAAAATAAGCGGCAAGATCTGTCATAAAAGTTATTTCTTTTTTTCATCGCTGTTACGTTGCGGGGCTTTTTTAATTTGGTTTTGATAGGCAATATCGCCAAAGTGTTTTCGTGCCGCCACGTTATATGCCAGGGCGGCATCAGCTTCCTTAGAAAAATCTCCCAAGTTAATGGCGTGACCATTCACTTCGATTCCCGCGCGCCATTTTTTCTTAGCTTTTAAAAATGAAACGCCTTTGTAAGGTGATGAAGTATTCGTTCGACGTTTTGATATTAAGCGCTGACGCTCTTTCATGGTGCAAACAACTAAATTATCTTTTCGGTAATCAAGTCCGTCATTAAATCGGCGGGGGTAAACCTGTTTTGTTTTACCAGGTTTCATTAAAAATCGACCCAGTGTAATACTTCTTGAACCTTCGGGGTGACGCACCGAAGTGACGACACGAAGTCGACCCGTGCTTCCGGTGGTGGCACGCCACTTATGTTCGTTAACTGCGTCTAAATCCTCGCGGTCGATTTTTACTTTTTGTCCCGTAGCGATTGTAATTGTACACCATTCTTTTTTCATATCCCTATTCTGCGCTGGAAATCGAGTTAACGTCTAGGTAATTCAACGATTTACTCTTCACCTAGATTCAAGTTGAGGAAAGCCTTTTCAGTTTGCTCCACGACCTGTTTTTTCCAGTCGGGGTCTTGCGGGAAGAACATGGTTTGAAACAACTCTTTAGTCTTCAGGGCTGATTTTAAATCGGCGGGTCCATTTTGGTAGGCTTGATTTTCTATGACCATTCGGCGCAAAGATTCGATCGAGCCTAAAGTCGTCTGAGAGTTAAGCGTGCCATATTCAAATACAATCGCCACCGGTTGATGTTTCGGGCTTGCAAATGATGTTAAGTAATTTGCTAAATCTCCATCCGTTTTATAAAAGTTTTTTTGATTACCGTAATCAATTGTCGTTCCGGCAAAAACTTTTTCTAGTTTCTTTGACTCTTTTCCTTGAGAATCATTGGCCAGCAGGTGTAATTGACCTTTTTTTCCGTATCCGGTATGCAAATCAATCCAGACCACTTTTTCGTATGAAATCAGGGAACGTTTGTAAAACTCATCAATTTTATCTTTCAGCCTGCTGGCTTTTTTACCCGCAAAATAAAGGCCGCGTGACTGTTGATTTTGTCCAAGCAAAATTGATTTACGCAAGGTTTCTATCGAGAACTGCGAAATCAGCTTTATCGAATGGTAAAGAAATCCGATCCGATGAAAAAAATCATACTGCAATTTTTCAGTTGGGTTTAAAAAGTTATCAATCTTCATGTAGTCATCATTGGTTTGTTCAAAGATTGTCGATCCATTAGAAAAATTTCGATTCAAGTCAATGTTGTCGGCATTCACCCTGCGTTTATTTTGCATTCCCCACGGATTTAAAGAATGCACCAAAGACACATCGTAAGGCATATCCTTTAGTAAATTTGCATCTTGTTTTAAAAACTTTGAGATGAACCAGCGTTGCACAGCCGAGCCAACGAATCCTTCAATTCCATGTAATCCGGACGAGATTACTAAAATCGTTTTCGGGCGTATAGGTTGCCGAAACGTAGAAATATCGGTGGTCAGTTGCGGGTCGGCTTCAAGACTCCAAGATTCTTGCGTCACTTTCCATTTTTCAGACTGAACCACCGCCGAAGCTTGCAGAAACGCCTGTTTGTTTTCGCTGTACTGATCAAAATATTCAAGCGTTTCAGCCTTGATCGTTGCCGCGGCTTTCGCCGAAAAAGCAAGCGTAGAAATCAGCAGAAGCAGAATGCAAATGATTTTTTTCATGGTTTAAATATGTGCTATGTAAAAGTGATTGAATAATCTGAACGCGTCAAAGCCGTTTAAAACTGTCTTTCACTGGGTAAATTAGCTAAATCAACTGTATGGATTTGTTCGAATCGACCGCAGATTTAAGTATCCGACCCTTGGCCGAAAAGCTAAGACCGAAAAACATTTCGGACGTCGTTGGACAAGATCATATACTTGGCCCCACTAAACCCATCGGGCAACTTTTACGAGCGGGTCGCCTACTGAATTTGATTGTGACGGGACCTCCGGGTACAGGTAAAACAAGTTTTGCCCGCGCCTTAGCCGCGACCGCGAAAGCAAGCTTTCAATCGATGAATGCAGTCGATGCCGGAGTAAAAGATTTAAAACAAGCCGGAGAGCTGGGTAAAGCCAAGCTTCTTGAGCAGTCTGAAAAAACTTTGTTATTCGTTGATGAAATCCATCGCTTTAACAAAAGCCAGCAAGACGTTTTGTTGCCATTTATCGAACGCGGAGAATTATACCTGGTCGGAGCCACGACCGAGCACCCAAGTTATGAACTCAACCGCGCCTTGATCAGTCGCTGCCAAGTAATCCAATTTAAACGCCTTGAGCAAGAAAGTTTTGATCAACTCTTTATTCGCGCCGCAAAATTTGAAAATATTGAAAAATCTCAACTGATCGACAAACAGTCCTATGAAACTTTGATCCAACTAGCAGACGGTGATGGCCGACGGTTTTTAAACTTACTTGAATCGATCATCGAACTTTTTAAAATTAATCCAACAAACTTTCCGATCGGCATTGAACAGCTTGAAGAGCTGATGAGTCACCGAGTAATTGCCTACGATAAATCCTCTGACCAGCATTACGATTGTATTTCGGCCTTTATCAAATCTGTGCGCGGAAGCGATGCCGACGCCGCCCTTTATTACATGGCGCGAATGCTTGCCGGCGGGGAAGACCCCGTGTACATCGCGCGTCGCTTGGTGATCTTAGCTAGCGAAGATGTAGGTAATGCCGAACCGCGGGCCTTGCCATTAGCGATCGCAGGCCTGCAAGCGGTTGAAGCGATCGGCTTACCCGAGTGTGCAATTAACCTTGCACAAGTGGTCACGTTTCTAGCGAGCTCTCCAAAATCGAATCGTTCTTATCAGGCGTGGAATCAGGCAAAAGAATTTGTTCAAGTAACGGGAAGCCCCGAATTACCTGACGCTTTAAAGTCCGCAAATAAAGGCTCGGGTGGTTATGTCTATCCGCACGATTTCGAGAAAGCTTTTGTAAATCAAAATCACTGGCCACCAACTTTAAAGCCGCAGAAGTTTTACGAGCCATCGGCTCGGGGGCAAGAGAAAGTGATTACAGAGTACTTAAAGTGGCTCAAATCAAATACTTAGCCTAAATCATTCAACCTGTTTGTTGAGGGCACTCCAAGCTGAAACAGCACTGCCAATTGAACCCATTTTTCAGAAACCGGTGAAGTGAAGGCAACTTTTTGAAGTGTTTTTGGATGAATAAACTCTAACCGTATTGCACTTAAACAAAGGCCATCCACTTTAAGCTCATCACGAAAAAAGCGATTGTGATGAGAATCTCCATGCTCGCGATCGCCAATAATCGGGTGGGCCACGCGGTTCATGTGTCGCCGGATTTGGTGCCAGCGCCCCGACTTTGGTTTGACCTGAAGCCACGCATACCGTGTCGTTTGATGATTCGATTTAACTTGAAACGGCAATTCAATTTCACCCAAAGTTTTATAATAGGTTTCGCAAGCAACAAGTCCTTTCGTTGAATCCAACTCAAGATCTAAATTAATCAAACCCTCTTTTTCTTTCATCCAGCCACGCACCACCGCATGATAAGTTTTATCAACAGCTTGGTTTCGAAACTGTTCATTTAAGTGCGAAGTTGATTCTTTGTCTTTTCCAAAAATGAGAATACCGTTCGTTGCCGCATCGATTCGGTGAGCAGGTGAAGCTTTAATTTGATGGTGGTCTGCAAGCCATTGAACACAAGTGCGCCGCTTCAACCCGCGACGGAAGCGTTTGTTCTCGGGTGGATGCACAAACCAGCTCGGCGGTTTATATAAAATCAAAATCTCATCGTCTTGATATTGAATAACCGGAAACTCTTTAGGATCCGTTTCATCAGTCTCGCTGATCTCAGTTGCGTTACTGATCACGATTTATGTATCTTTTTAATAAGGTCCGATAATTTTTGCGATTCTAAATATTTTAAAGTCGCCTTTTGCGTGCCATTTGAAATATGGGTCATGATCGAATGCATCGAGCAACTGACTGGGCAGTCCTTGTGCGGAGATTTATCCCGCGGGGCCATCGGGTCCGCCGGAGACAAAGCTAAGTAAATATCCTTTAAGGTAATTTGTTGCGGCTCTTTCGAAAGTTGCACGCCACCGGCTTTACCCCGGGTTGTCGTCACTAAAGCTGATTTCGTTAATTGTGACAATAGTCTGCGGATCACGACGGGGTTCGT
This sequence comes from Bdellovibrio sp., assembly GCA_043760925.1. GTDB lineage: Bacteria > Bdellovibrionota > Bdellovibrionia > Bdellovibrionales > Bdellovibrionaceae > Pseudobdellovibrio. The sequence continues at coordinate 126,334 of JAYUOK010000066.1, forward strand.
ATTTACACTCAGCGCGAGCGTATCTGAACTTAGCAATGTTTTTCGATTAAATGCGAGGGCAGTTAAAACATGTACGGCCGTCGCAAATTGTTGATTCACCATAATTGCTGCTACTTATCTTAAAGGCCAAGTGCGCGGGTTAATTTTTTGTTGCGAGCTGAGTGTATGCCGGTTTTCATCGTTGAAGACTCTAGTAATGATCCATCCGCGAAAAAACAAATTTCAAATTCTTGCCCTTCAAGCGACAGTACTCTCATCAAAGTTCCGGAAGCCAGGCAAGAAGTGACGCCTTGAGAATAAAGCTGAACTGATAACGGATTTTCGTCTCCAGAGCGATAGGTTGCCAAATCATTGGCCCCAATTGCCGCCGCGCCCAACTGGCAAACTCCGACTTGATCGTTCGGGGTATTTACAACAATAAATTCACCACCAGAAATACGGCAATGACGAATTTGCGGATTAGAGAATCCAACAGCGGTTACAGAAAATAAAGAAACGGTCAAAACAGCAATGGAAGAAAACATCGAAAAATAAACCGCTTTCATGGGGCTCCTTTTAGTCAAACTGCCTGCAATTTAAATCGAGTCGATAAAAAAGACGAGAGAATTCATCATTAATGTCTGCAGAAAAACGCTTTTTTTAGAAAAAGCCCGTGCATCAATCCTAATCACGCGGCAAACTGGGACTGAAACCCAGTCAAATTGGATGTGAATATGGCAATCAATAAGAAAATTTTCTCGTGGGCCCTTTATGACTGGGCTAACAGTGTTTTTTTTACAACCGTCATGGCCGGATTTTTTCCCGTTTTTTTCAAACAATACTGGAGCGGCGAAGCAAACGCATCCGTTAGCACCGAACGGCTGGGGTGGATTCTATCAATTTCAGGTTTTTTACTTGCGGTTGTTTCGCCTACGCTAGGCGTGATCTCAGACAAAAAAGGACTTAAAAAGAAATTATTATTCATCACCATGTTTGTTGGCGTTGCGTGTACGATTGGTTTTTATTTTGTAGGTCAGGGTCAGTGGGCGGCCGCGGCCGTTCTATACGGTACCGGCTTATTTATGTGTTCTGCCAGTTGTGTATTCTACGATTCATTGATGGTTTCTGTTTGTCGGCATGACCAGCTCGATTTCGTTTCGGCATTGGGCTTCGCCTTCGGTTACCTGGGCGGCGGAGTTTTATTTTTACTGAACGTATTAATGTATTTGAACCCGCATTGGTTTGGCATTCCCGATCAAGCGACGGCGGTGAAACTTTCATTCATCACTGTCGGCATTTGGTGGTTTTTATTTACGATTCCATTGATGCTGAATGTTCCTGAGCCAACGGTTGCTGAGCAAAATAAAGGAATCATCCAATTAACCAAAGAAACTTTTTCAGAGCTGAAGCATACCGTTCAAGACATCTACAAGGATAAAAACTTATTCTATTTTATTTTTGCTTATTGGTTTTATATCGATGGTGTTTTCACGGTGATGTCGATGGCCGTTGATTTTGGAATGTCGCTTGGTTTTGATAGTTCAGACTTAATCAAGGCGTTGCTGATCACCCAGTTTGTAGGATTTCCGTGTGCTTATTTATTCGGTCACTTCGCTAAAAAATTTAGTAATCGAAATTTAATTATGCTTTGCTTAGCCGTTTACGTTTGTACCATCATTGGCGCCTCGCTAATGACTGAAGCTTGGCATTTTTACGTCCTGGCCGCCGTCATTGGATTTAGTCAGGGTGGGGTGCAGGCCCTTTCAAGATCTTTATTCGCACAACTCATTCCGCGTGAAAAAGCAGGTGAGTACTTTGGCTTTTTCAATTTACTTGGAAAATTTGCATCGTTTATTGGGCCGGCATTGGTCGCGGTATTTGCCCGCTTCACCGGGGACGCCCGAAAAACAATTTTAAGCCTATTGATCTTAATTCTATTTGGAGCTTACTGGTTAGCGAAAGTAAAGAAGCCGGATAGCGTTTAAACTGACGGAGGCGTGCCTGAGTTGTTTTCGCCTCCGGTTTCATTTTCATCTTTTTGGTGTTTATGAATTTCAAGGGCTTTCTTTCCGGTAATGCCAACCCATTCCGGAAACATAAACGCGATCACTCCAAATAAGAGTGTAATAAAAATAAAGAAAATTAACATAACCCACATTAAATCCATTCAATTAAGCTAAAACAGTCTGTGACTTAACTCAAGGTATTTGGTAATTCTACGCCCATGCCGTATAACCCTAAAGATCATTTTTTTAAAAAAGCGAAAGAGCAAAACTTTGCGGCCCGCTCGGTCTTTAAGCTCGAAGAGATTGATCAAAAATTTAAAATATTAAAACCGAATCAAACTATTTTAGATCTAGGTGCCTCACCAGGTTCGTGGTCACAGTATTGCTCACAGAAAATCGGCGCGGGCGGACGCATTCTTGGTGTCGACTTAAAGCCCGTCACGGTTAAATTAAAAAACGCCGTATTTATTCAAGCTGACTTACGTGACCTGGCCATTGAACAAACTTTCAACGAGCACGGTTTCACACCTCCGTTCGATTTGGTGATCTCAGACATGGCTCCCAACACGACGGGAATTCGCATGACTGATCAGGCAAGGTCCTTTCAACTTTGTGAGCTTGCCTTGGATTTGGCGCGCAAGTTTTTAAAAAAAGATGGCCATTTTATTTGTAAATTATTTCACTCAGATGATTTCACGACTTTAAAAGATGAAATCAAAAAAGATTTCGCGCGGTTCGAGGCCGTCAAGCCTGATTCAACCCGTAAAATTTCAAAAGAAATCTTTCTAGTTGGACTGAAGAAAAAATGATTCAAGTCGTTTTTCAAAATAGCGATTTCATCGTTTGTGATAAGGGTGCTGAAGTACTTTCGGTGCCAGCCCGTGAAAAGTTAGATCAAAGACCTTGTCTAGGCATTGAATTACAAAAAACACTAAAGACACAGATTTTCCCCGTGCACCGCCTTGATTTCGAAGTCAGCGGTTTAATCATTTACGCGTTGAATGCAAAGGCGCATAAAATTTCTCAAGTCTGGTTCGAAAAAAAACAGCTGCAAAAAAAATACGTAGCCGTCAGCTCGCACCAAGATTTTTCGCATTGGCCACCCGGCATTGAAACCGATCGGACGCCTATTTCACTATCTGCGAATCAAAGCTTTACTTGGAAAACAAAAATTCTGCGTGGCAAAAAACGAAGCTTCGAATCGCCTCAGGGTGACTGGGCCGAAACCAAAGCCGTACTTAAAAATCCGAATGAAAATCAGATCGAGTGGGAACTTTTTCCGGTCACCGGGCGATCACACCAGCTACGTTTAGAATTAAGTCGCCATGGGTTTCCGATACACGGTGATGAACTGTATGGTTCAAAAATAAAATGGTCTGAAGCAGGGATCGCGTTGAAAGCCGTCGAAATAGATTTTCTGCATATTAAAGACCGCCTGGGTCTACCGCAGAAAATCCAAATTGAAAGTTGGAAGAAATGAAAAAAAATTTAGTCATCTTTTGTGGGGCACGTTTTCCCGCTCTTGAGCCTGAGCAATTGGTTTTATTTAAAAACCAGGTTCAAGCTTTCTGCAAAACTTTAAGTGAAAATTTCAATCTCGTTTACGGTGGCGGAAACATTGGCCTGATGGGCTTTGTTGCGGACGAATTTTTAAAAAACGGAGCGCATGTCACGGGCGTGATCCCGGGGTATTTAAATACCGTCGAAATCTTGCACGAGCGAATTTCTGAAACCCAAATCGTCGATGATCTTCATCAGCGTAAAGCGATGATGGAGCACTTGGGTGACGCATTTTTAGTCTTACCGGGGGGCATCGGTACGCTTGACGAGCTTTGTGAAGTGTTAACTTTACAATCTCTATCTCGTCACAAAAAACCAACTTGCGTTTGGAACTGGCAGAATATTTTCGCGGGCTTTCTTCAGTTCATCGATACGGGCGTACAGCTAAAAATGATTAACTCAGACCTCTTAAGCCAATGCGTCATTAGCGATGATTATGAAATAGTTCTAAAAAATTTACTGTCTAGCACTGCTGAATTGGGTTAACTCAAGGCTCTGTAACGGAGGATTTATGAAATCACATTTTATGATCGGACTTAAGCACACTATATTATTTTTCGCATTAAGCTTTAGCATGGCTTCACACGCGGTGGTTATTGATAAAGTCATCGGTGACGATGATTTACAAATCGTCGCCGACGACGCAACAAATATCCCGGCTCGTTACCGAAACATAGTGAACGCCATTGGTCGATTCACCATGGATTGCACCGGTACTCATTTAGGAAATGGATACGTCATAACTGCGGGTCACTGTTTCTGGGCTCCGCCCACTTTACAACGCGATCTAAACTGCGCCGATGTAAAAATTGAATGGGGCGTGAGAAAAAGTATGCAGCCGCAGTCAGTTTCACAATGCGAAAAAATCGTTTTCGAAGTGAACACCTACTTTCACGACTTTGCGATCATCAAAGTTTCACCAATTCCGACCGAATCAATCGCCCCAGACATGCAACGCCGAGCCGTCATCGGTGACACCATCACCGTGTTTTCTCACCCTAAGGGTGAACCATTGCAATGGTCAGGATCATGCGGACTTGAACTCAAAGTTCACACGGATTTACCACAGAATACGATCCAGCATAAATGCGACACTAAAAAAGGTTCAAGCGGCGGAGTTTTAATTAACGTTCTCACGCAAAAAATTGTTGGTATTCACAATGGTGGGGTCGACGGGTTAAAGCCAGAAATCGATCCTGATTTATTACCGCAAAATACGGGAATGAATTACGGAACTTATATTTTAGATAATCCTTTGTATGATGCGCTTCAAGAACTAGGGTTTAATTAAAATCGTCTGTTGCGCTCGCAGCAATGCATTGAAAGACTGAAGATCAGAAAGTTTCTGCGAACCAATCAAATAATCTGAAATTCGACATGAGACACCTGTATTAAGCATCGTAATTAACCTTAGTAAATTTTTGGAGGCAGCAATTTCCAACGTAGTACCCTTAAAGGCAAGAAGTAGTTTTTTTCTAGATTTTAATTGCGCCCACATAATTACTTCTGATGTTTCAAGCCGAATTCTACTTTTCATTGTCAACTTCCCGCGTGTCGGCGAGCGTGGAAACGTTTTAAACCCTTGTTTGGAAATCAACTGAAGCCAAGCGCACATAAATGCGTCGTGCAATTCGTTCGACGTAATTTCTTTAAAACGTAAGATAGATTCAAGATAATTTTTTGGTAAGGATTTGATATGCCCATCTTTGGTGATGGGCATACCTTTCGTCATAGTCTCATTTGCCGATGGCCCCAGTGTGTTTAATAGCAGTGGTCGCACGGCCGATTCTACATTCGCGTGGTGCGGCCGATCAACCCAGACGCCCAGACTCCAGGTGGCGCTGAAAGATCCGTTCGACTCTGCGATGTGCCAGGCCGATGAAGGCCAATAAGCCATGTCGCCCGGCGCGGCTTTTAAAATTTGCGAATCTTTCTTAAAGCGGGTGTAGTTCAGAGCGCGGTCAAGCTCCGGATGTTTTTTAACGAAATTGGGCGCCCAAATTCGAAAAATTTTATTTCCGACAATTGGAAAACTAAATACACCGCATCCATCAACATGAACACCGAAGGGGGTTTTTTTGTAATTTCCAAGGTACAATCCTAATTCAACAAATTGATTCGGAAAGCCCACGTGTGAAAATAAATTCTTGGTAAAAGAAAAAAGCGGTTGCCAGGTTTTTTTACTCACTTGCAGAAGCTCATCACACACCAGGCAGTAATCAGAAAAGATAGGGCCCATGCGTTCGTGGTACCCGATCAGACTTTTATCTCTTCGTGACGGTAAGAATTGTAAAACTTCATCCAAATGCAGTCGATGCCCATCGACATAAAGCTTAAAGCCATCAGCGGACTTTTGCTTACGGCAGCGGGCACTGTATTCAACAAGCATTTCAAAAATTTGCTCATGATTGATGTCACGCAGGGGAGAGGTAAAATTCTTCGCTACAATCGATTTATTTTCCCATACGCGCTGGGTGAAGTTTTTCCAAAAATGAGTATCGCCTCTAGTGTCCAATGCTATAATCCTTTTTTTCATTCATATATACACCGTTTTACGAAGCCCCGGTATGGTAATATTGTATACCTAAATTCCCCGTTAAAACTAACGCCTTGACTCAAAACGGCCTGGCCTGCTTAAATATTTCGTCTACGGATTGAAAAATGGGCTCTTAACCAACGAAAGTTCAAAATGAAAAAACTATTTTTACTTATCACAATTTTATCTTCAGTTCATGCTTCGGGCGCGGTTGGCGATGTCTTTGCCCAGTGTGTAACCGAATTGCCGACGACTTCATTTTTTATCGAGACCGTTCAAGACGAAGTTAAGGTAACTGTCATTCACCATAATGGTCTTCAGTACGCTCCATTCTGGAGTAATTTTGTCGTACCGAACGATTTTAATTTATTGAAAGATCGCGCAGATCTGGTGTTGAAGCTAGCTCCGCAGATGTCTGCGATTTGGAAAAAAGCCGATTGTAAAATCATCGATGGCAAAAAATTTGTCTGCATGGGTCAGGCAAAAAAGATGAACGTGAACGGAATCGAGGTTGAACCTTGGGCCGTCTACTCAAGTCAGCACTCAGAAAGTAGTTTTGCCGGAGATTTTGAACATACCGAAGTCGCTATGCGATTTTACATCGACCAGAAGGCGCATGAATTCGTTATGAAATACAGCCCCGCGGAATGTTTGGTTTCAGCAAAGCGTATTCTAAAGTAAAAAGCTGTAAGGCTTTATATTCTTCATAAACCCATCCTTATGTCCCAAGATTAAAAAATATTCAGCAATTGCTATTTCATCAATCATTATTCTAGCCACTGTAGGCTTCGCCTTTCAAAACTGTTCACCCAGTGCAAAATTTAAATCAGTTGAACAAAGTAGTCTTACCCAAACTGCGGTTGCTGATTCCGCGGCGACCGTTATTCCACCCGCGGCCGCAGATTCTTTTGTTCCTGATCCATTTGCATTTTTAAATCAAGTCCGCGTCGACCAAAGCACTTCAGTTGTATCAAACATAATTGTCGTCAAAGGAACCGGTGTAAATCCAGTCGGGGCCATCTGCACAAATTGTTTGGTACAAAATAATAATTCAGGAAATTTCACAGCGACGCTGACTGAAGTCCAAGCGGGTGATCGTATTCAAATTCTAATACAATCCTCAAGTTCATACCTAAGTTCTGTCCAAGCATTTTTAGTGATTGGCTCGGTCACTTCTTCTCCTTGGATCGTAACAACATTGGCCCAAGCAACAAATCAGCCTGCTTGCGCCCCGAATGAAGGGCAGGCGTGTAATAAAGGCGGCTCAACCCAAGAAGTACAAGGTTGCCAAGACGGATATCAATGCGTCAGTTTTACTGGGGTTTACTATAATAGTCAGATTGGCTGCGCGGGATCGCCGACCGATGATGGTAGTCACAGCTGGATCGAAAACTCTTTCGATGGAGTAAATACTTATTATCAAGGCGTAAATGCTTCCGGAAATGCGACTTATCCAAAAGTAATCACCGGAAATGTCTACGGAGCAAGTCGTTGCAGCTTCATGGGTACCCCCAACGATCCATTCAGAACGCCACCAACTGGCGAATGTCATCACAACCCGGGAACAGATTCGCACTCGCGAGTGATTCTAGGCAGTGGTTGTAAGCAAAAAGTCTATGTGCCATCCCCTGGGGTTTACGCGTGTGATGGCAGTTGCCGGTAGTTAATCTTTGCCGTCAAAAAGAATGCAACCAAACTGAAAGTGGTCACGGGCGCCAACTTGATTTGAAAGTAAAACGCAGACGCGGTCATTAATCTCTTTGGCTAATACTTCATTCTCGCCCATCGTCATGTATTGTTTCTGTGTCGCCTTTCGATCTAATTCAATGCGCGAAGCAGTCGCGCTGATCTGATAATACATCGCTTGCGCATCAGCGCCGGTGACCGTATTAAAACTGATACCGTGCTGTTTAAGTTTAGCAGTCATGCGGCCAAATTTATTGTAGGGATCAAAGGTTTTACTATCGCTAGCAACGCCTGAAGTTATCATTCCAAAAGTTAGAAGAACGACTGTGAACACTTGTTTTAATTTCATGTTTAGCTCCTGCGCTTTATATGCAAAGCCTTGCCAACGCGAATCCTGAATCATTTTGATACGTTTTGGTTTTCAGATCGAAATAATTGATTTCCAGCAAATTATATTTTAGACAGGCGAGCGCCGTTCGTGGCTCGCGAGTGATCGTTGCCCGACGATAAGTTAGCCCATGTTATTCTGTTAAACCTTCGGCACGAAATCTCGCGAGGACAATAAAGGAAACTAGTTTCCTTTACGGGGTCCCCAGGCGGGGCCCACATTCGATCGATTTTCATTACGTGATTTACTTGGTTTAAACTTACGAAGTGAGTCTGCGGTCGCTCCAGAATTCTGGGCTTCCATCTTACGGTTGGTCAATTCAATGAGTAGTTTAGGGATTGCAGGTTTTTTCATGTGGGTAGCAGTAGCATAGATCTATCATTTTTGAACTAGGATTTGTTACTGACAGAGAATCAGAGCAGTCATTGGTAAAATATTATAGGGTAGGTGGTGCAGGCGGCTCTGGGCATCAATTTGCAATTCTTCGGGTATGCGCACAATATCTTTCTTTAGTACATTTAAATGGATGCTAACTGTACTGATGTTCTACAGCTGTCTAACAATCAAAGCACTTGCAGCCCCGCTATGCAATTGGCCACAATGACGCTTTAGATTTGTCGCCCGGGGCTTCACAGAAAGTATTTGAAATTTTCGTCTTGCATCTAAGCCGAATGGAATACTTTCTATGGCGCACCAGTACTGATTTAAAGGTCGGTCAGGTTATCAAAGGGTTATTCCCGCAGGATGGACAAATTGATCCCGAGGTAAATAATTTTTTTCGGGATATTTTCGGCGAGAATTCGCATTTTTATAAAAGTTTTAATCAAGCGACTGAATTGGCAAACTAAGACTCAAACTAAAGAGAATTCTCTTTAGTTTTTTTGACATTGTCCAAGGTGCGTATAGTATTTACACGATCCGCCCTCCGCACATTTTGTGCGGGTATTCGCAGGGCATCGGGTTTACAATTGAACCTCGTGGATGTATCACTGTTTGTAGCTTAATGCTTAATGCTTAATGCTTAATATGACATTTAACAAATCGGAGTCAGATATGAAAAAACAAGCAGCAGTGGCAATGATGGCTTTTTTACTTTTTGGAACTTCAGCTTTTGCAGATATATTGGCTCAAATCACTAAACTGAAGGGTAATGGCGCTTTTCCAACTGAACTAGTTACGGTTCATTTTGTACGCCACTGCACGGAAAGCTTCAGTGGAGCTTGGATGAAACAAGCTAGCGAAACAAAAGTGGGAATTGCCGTGACTCTTGTTCAGGTGACGTCGCAATGTAATTTCCATGAAACTCAGTGGATTACTGAATCTGTTGTGCTACCGATTCCTGCCCAATTTCCTACAAGATATTACCGTTTAAAATCGCTTGAAAAATCGATAAACATGAGTGGTGTCTCTATCGACAATTTTAACTGAGATAAAAGTTAGAACATCAGTTTGAAAGACATTCGAGAATTTTCAGATTATCGCGCCTTCTTAACTTCAATTTATGAAACAGAAAGAGCAGTTCATAGAAGTTTTCTGTCAATCAAAACATTTGCAGAACGCCTTGGGTTCTCCGACTCGTCTCTGCGAATGATTTTGGCTGGAAAAAGAAATCTGACAACTGCGAATATCTTTGTGATTTCTAGGGCATTGAAGTTTTCTTTTTCGCAAACCGAATTATTCGAGACAATTGTTTTGCGTGATCAGGCAAGCTCAGTTTCAGAAAAAGAATATTACGAAAAAAAGCTAGAAAATTTCAGTCGAAAAAATAAACTGAAAACAGTCAGGGTTAGTCAGAATCTTATTTTAAGTAACCCAGCACTGCCAACCCTGCTTGTCTACATGATGGATCGAAACGTCGATATCACTCAACTTAGCGATGGTGAGATTGCGATGATGGGAAAAAAAGTTGGAATGACACCGGCAGTTCTCAAAATCACTTTAAAAGAGCTAGGAAGCAGCGGGCTATTAGCCGGTAGTTCGCCGCAAACTCACTTGGTCTTCGATAAGCTTATGTCTTCACTCGGTCAAATTAATTATATCAAGCAGATTTTTACAGAGACCGCTGCTGAAATTGGCCATGAATCCGCGGCCGGTCGCACACTGTATTCTGTAAAGACATTTTCAATTCGATCTCGTGATATCAAACCTTTCGGCGAAGATTATAAAGCCACCGTTGAGCGCTACATGTCGAAAAAATATTCCGCTAAACATAAAGACGCAAACATCGTTAGAGTTTTATTCAGCCTGAAGCCTTTGCTTAAAGACTGAGTTCAACATTTAGGGGATCAAAGGTAACTTCAACTTTGAAAATGTCGTTAAAGAAACTAGTGACATGAAAAACTTAAAAGATCAAAAAACTATAAAAGAAAAAGCCAAAGAAAATGAAAAAAGCAGTGGAACCAGTGTTTAAGCTTGTTCTCACGCTCGTGAACTAGAAACCGAAGCCTTTGGTTCTAGAAATCTTTAGTTCGATAATCTGAAATAAGATGAAACCTTATAAAAAGTCTATTACGTAGTTGGTGGCTCGGGCCGGAATCGAACCGGCACGGGGTTGCCCCCACAAGATTTTGAGTCTAGCAAGTCTACCAATTTCATCACCGAGCCACTTTTGCTGTGCTCCATATATATATGGAGGCGTTCAGGTGGTTCAAGAAATTTTTTCATGCATGCTTACATAGTTGGTCACTTCCTGCGCCCACCTTGCAAGGCGTGGGTTTTTCCGATTCCTATTAAAACTAAGTAATTTCAATATGTTGTAATAACTGTCTCACATTGACGCATACTGGCACTGGCGTTGCTATAAGCAGTATTGATGGAAAATAAAAATGGGGAGAATCTTATGAAATCGTATTCAACGCTGCTACTTATCGCCTTAATGGCCAGTTTAGTATCTACCGCTCAGGCGGAAGATAATGAAATTGAGATCGAAGTCGATAACGAAATTGATCAAATGTACAAATCGCGTGGTAGCAAAAAAAGCCCACAAAACAATGTGGTGACGCAAACGATTGTGGTTCCGCAACAATCTCAACAGGTTGCCCAACAAAATCAGCAGCAAGTCGTGCAAAAGCAACCAATGACTTTAATCGAAGCTTCGCCTCTATCAGATTCTCGCGCTGATATGATTCGTAAGAATCGTCAAGACGAAGAGATGAGAACAGAATCAAAAATCGTTGAAAAGCTTGAGCAAAGCCGTATGGAAGATGAAAAGCGCCGTGCTGCTTTATTATTTGGTGATAAATTTGATAATATGCAAACGACTCAACAAAGCGTGAGTGCGCCAACAGCTGTTCATCAGCAAGCTTCGCCTCCACCAGCGGTCATTCACCCGGTTTATATTGAAACCAAAGAAGAAACATCACGACATACAGTTCGTGAAGAAGTTCGCGCCGCTTTATCTGATGACCATTCCGTGATCGCTCCGATGGAAACTCGCTACTTTGCAGGTTTAGCTGGTATCGGGTCTTACCCAGACGTGAATAACGTAAAAGGTAATTACTCTTTAGGTGCCGCGTTCGGTACTCGTTACGATTACTTTTTAGTTGAAGGTGCATTTTTAATGTCGAACTATTCAGTTGATATGATAAGTAGCTCAAATGGATTCGGCGGATATCATTCTGACAACTATGAGGTCGGTCAGTATCAAGGTCTTATCGCTGCGAAGTATCAGTTGATGGGTGGAGTCGTTCGCCCGGTGCTTGGTGGTTTGATCGGTTACTCGTACAGAAAATTTACTTTAACGAATGGCTTTTCGGGGTCTTCTGAAGACACTGGAAATTCTCACGCAATCGACTTAGGTGTAAATGCCGGTGTTGATTTTGAATTAAGTCATAAATTTTCGATCGCGGTTGATATTAAGTATATGTTCAATATGTCGAGCCGAGTGACTTCGAACTATCCAAACTCGAATTATACTCGAGTCGGTACTCCGATTGAAAAGCTTCAGTATTATATCGCTGGCGTTGCGGCTCGCGTAAACTTTTAATTGCTCGAATTGTTCTATTATTCGTAAAAGTCCCACTGCAAAACAGTGGGACTTTTTTTATTTTGTAAGTTACAGTCCAGTCATGGTCATATTTTTATTTCGATTTGTTATCACAGTTTTGATAGGTCTAAACGCATTTTCGGCCGAAGCGACATCCGTGCCTACCGGCGCGCAAGCCAACGTACAAGCAACGGTACCGACGTCGGCATTGAATGAAGTCATTTTTTCTGAAGCCGATCAGTCTTGGACGGCACGTGACTTACAGCTTTACGAAAAGTTAGTGAATCAGGTGTTGAGGCGTAAGACTTTAAGCCCCTGGTCTGAAAACATCACGCAAGATTTTCTACTATCTCGACTTGTCCACCGCGAAGCCATTTTGTTTGGAGTATCGCCCGAAAAAGATTCTCTGACCCAGCTGGATCGTAAAGCCTTAGCTGCCTTTTCTAAAAATGAAATTGAAGTAGAGCTTCTGCGAATCAACTACATCAATATGTTCATTAATTTAAAAGAAAATCAACTGAAACAAAAAGAGCGATTCATCACTTGGTTCAGCCACTTAAGAAGAAAATATCAGGCCAGAATGAAAGTCTCTGAAGTCATTCAATGATTCGCTTTGCCGTTGCCTCAGATCATACTGCTTTAGCCATGCTCTATCAGAAAATTGCAGATACAAATCAGTCAGCCTCCTTTAATTGGAATTATGAAAAGGCAGTTTCTGAAATCAATGTCGCAAGAACGATTTTGCTTTTAGATCATCAAGGGATTCAGAGTTTCATCACTTTTCGGGAAACTGCTGATTTAATTGATATCACGGCTTTAGGAACAGATCCGTTGTTTCGGCGTCGTGGCTTGGTTGACCAATTGCTTAGCGAACTAGCTGCTTATGCCGCACAGCAAAGCAAGTCGATCGGTCTTGAAGTTCACGAATTGAATTTTTCAGCCATCCAACTTTATGAAAAATGGCAATTTAAGGTGATTCGCACCCGGCAAAGTTACTATTCAGATGGTAAAAACGCATTAGTCATGATCAGGGCGAATATTCTGTTGAAATAAGTCCGCCGATGCCAATGGCCTCATATGCAAGTTGCCTCGGGAAGAATACTTTGGTAGTCTTCGACTCAGTTGGGCCAAAAGCCCAATTTTTTTTTGTTCAATCAAAACAAAGAATTATTTATAGAATGGGATTATATTTGGAGCCTTGGTTAGAAAAAATTGAAAAGCTCGCGCAAGAAGTCGCCGCGCGTGAAGGCTGCGTCCTTTACGATCTTGAACACACAGGCTCTGGCAATGGCCGCATCTTAAGAGTCTACATCGATAAAGAAGAAGGCGTCGGAATTGAAGATTGCTCGAATGTTTCGAAAGGTCTTAATTTATTATTGGATGTCGAAGATATTGTGCCAGGCTCAATGTACAATCTTGAAGTTTCAACACCGGGTCTTGATCGCCAATTAAAAAAGCCTTGGCACTATGAAAAAGCAATTGGCAAAAAAATCTACGTGAAACTAATGAAGTCACTAGGCTCGATGGGACTGACCGAAGATAAAGGCATGATATCAATGAAACAGTTTGATGATGTACTGATGGGCTTTGAAGATAATTCTTTGGTTTTTAATCTGCGTTCACAACCGATCAAAATTCCATTAGAGCAGATCGAAAAAGCAAAAGTAGTATTTGAATTAAAAACGAACGCGAAACCGAAACCGAAAAAGAAGTAGTTGGGGGACCCGAATGGCTGAAAATATGTTTTCTGATTTAGCAAAAGTGATCGATCAAGTTGGTAAAGACAAAGGGATTGATAAAGAAGTTATCATCGACGCCGTTAAGCAAGCGATGTTAGTTGCGGCTCGAAAAAAATTCGGCACTTATCGCGAAATCGAAGCCCAATACAATGAAACCAGCGGTGAAGTTGAACTTTATGAATTCAAAGAAGTTGTTGAGCGCGAAAAATTTATCGATGAAGAAGTTGAAATTCCTCTAGATGAAGCCTTGAAATTAGATCCAGGCGCACAGCTTGATGATTCAATCGGTATTAAACTTGATTCTTCAGACCTAGGTCGAATTGCCGCGCAAACCGCGAAGCAAATTATTTTACAAAAAGTTCGCGATGCAGAACGCGAAATTATCTTCTCTGAATTCGAACAACGTAAAGGTGAAATCGCATCGGGTATCGCGCGCCGAGTTGAAAAAGGCGCCATCGTTGTCGATCTTGGAAGAACCGAAGCACACATTCCACCGCGCGAACAAATTCCCGGCGAAATGTACAAGCCTGGCGATCGCATTCAAGGTTACTTATCAGAAGTTCGTCAAACGACACGTGGTCCACAGATTATCATGTCACGTGCTGATGAACGATACTTAGTTAAATTATTCGAAATGGAAGTTCCTGAAATTTACGACGGTATTGTTGAAATCATGGCGGCCGCGCGTGAACCAGGGCAGCGGGCAAAGATTGCCGTTCGCACCAAAGACAACTCGGTTGATCCGGTTGGAGCGTGCGTGGGTATGAAAGGTTCGCGAGTTCAAAACATCGTGCAAGAATTAAAAGGCGAAAAAATCGACATCGTCATGTGGGATGAAGATATCACGCGTTTTGCGTGTAATGCTTTAGCTCCGGCGGAAATTTCAAAAGTTTTCTTAGATGAAGAAAATAAAGAAATGGAAATCGTGGTTCCAGATAGCCAGTTAAGTTTAGCCATTGGTAAAAAAGGTCAGAACGTTCGTTTAGCGGCAAAGCTTACAACTTGGAAATTAGATATCATTTCTTTAACGTCGGCTTCAGCACGAACGGCAGAATCAATTTTCAATTTGATGTTGATCCCTGGCATGAACGAAACAATGGCGCAAAACATTTTCCAATCTGGTTTCGGATCATTCCAATCACTTGCTACGGCAAAGGTTGAAGACGTGATGACGATCCCAGGTTACGACGATCCAGATAAAGCACAAAAATTAACACAAGAGGCAGCCGACCTTATCGCGAAATATAAAGAGCAGGGAATTCCTGTTCCAAGTTCGCCACTTGCGGCTCCCGTTGAAAAACCGACTTCAGCTAAACAACGTGCTGAAGAGCAACTGAAAGCTGAGCTTTCTAAATTAGGACAAGAGACTACGTAAGTAGTTCTTGGTATAAAAGGAATAATTCGCGTGAGTAATCCAAAAGTTTTTGAATTTGCAAAAGAAATCGGAATGACCCCATTAGCATTAATGGACAAAATCAAAGAATGGCAACTTCCGGTTAAAAATCATATGGCTGAACTTGAGCCTGAAGTTTTAGATATGCTCAAGGGCAAATTATCGGGCCCAAGTAAATCGGCAGGCGAGAAACCTAAAAAAACGGCGACACGAAAACCAGCCGCCGCGAAAAAAGAAACTTCAGCGGCACCTGCCACTAAAAAAACGGCGACAAAGACGGCCGCAAAGGCCGCGCCGGCAGCCCCTGCTGTTGAAGCCGTCGGCGTAAAAGCTCCAGTTATTCGACGAAAGACAAAAGAAGTTGAACCGATCGAAGAAGTAAAAGCGAAAGTCATTTCTAAACCAGCCGAAGTGGCGGTTGAAGAAGTACCAGAAGTTGCTGCCCCAAGAGCGGCCGCTGCGCAAGTTGAAGCAGCTGCGCCGGCACCTGAAGCAGTTGCAGCTGCTCCTGAAAAAGCTGTTCCAATCGCGGCTGTAGCTCCGACAGCACCAACGGGTCCGGTCGAGCGCGCAGCGCCTCGTAAAAAAGAAGTTTCAATCGGTGATAGCGGAGTCGCAAGTTCGGCTAACATTGCAATGCCTCGTCGTAATATTATTGGTCGAATGGATTTAAGCCGCGTGCAAGCTCCTCCGGGATCTGGTGGCGGCGGTTTTAACCGCTCAGCTGGTCCTCGTCCTCAAGGTACCGGCGGTCCCGGTATGGGAACCGGCACGGGAACGGGCGGGTTTAACTCTCGTCCTCCAGGTGGCGGAATGGCAGGAAATCGCACAGCGGGTAGAAATATTCGAACGGGTTTCGTTGCGCAAATGCCAGATCCGGTTGCTCCTACGTTAAATGAATTTGATGCCCGTCGCGAGATGGAAAAAAAGAAAAAATTTGGAGGCCCTGCCCCGGCTCCAACAGGTGGTTTGACGGCTAAAGAAAAAGAAGCAGCTGAAATTCTACAAAGTTTCAACGCAGTTGAATTTCGTAAGCGTGAAATGGTTTTCCAGCCGAAGAAGAAAACTGGTTTATTAAACCGTGTTGCAATGAAAACTCAGTTAACGAAGCCAAAAGCTTCGAAGCGAGTTCTTAAAGTAAATGGTAAAATGAAAGTGGCTGCTATAGCCGAAGAAATGGGAATTAAGGGCACTCAATTAGTGAAGGCTTTAATGACCAACGGCGTGATGGCGAACATCAATGCCGAACTTGATTTTGATACAATTGCATTAATTATTCCTGAATTCGGTTGGGAAGCACAAAACGATTTCGAAACTGCAGATGATATTGTTATCAGAACTGCATTCGGAGATCTTGAAGCAGAAAAAATTATTCGTCCTCCAGTGGTCACCGTAATGGGTCACGTCGATCACGGAAAAACATCATTACTAGATGCAATCCGTAACGCCGATGTGGCTTCAGGCGAGGCCGGCGGAATCACGCAGCACATTGGTGCGTACTCAGTTAAAACCGAAGATGGAAGCTTAATTACATTCTTAGATACTCCGGGCCACGAAGCGTTTACCGCTATGCGCGCTCGTGGTGCGAACGCGACTGATATCGCAATTATCGTTGTGGCCGCTGATGATGGTTTGATGCCGCAAACGGCAGAAGCCATTAATCACGCGAAAGCCGCGGGCGTTCCGATGATTATCGCCGTTAATAAAATGGATAAGCCGGGTGCAAATCCAGATCGCGTGAAGCAGCAATTAACTGAATTTGAAATCGTTCCCGAAGAGTGGGGCGGTAATACAATATTCAGTGAAGTTTCAGCTTTGAAGCGCACGGGTATTAAAGAATTATTAGAAAATATTAAACTACTTGCCGAAGTTGCAGAACTAAAAGCAAATCCGGGGCGTTCAGGCACGGGTATCGTGGTTGAAGCTAAACTTGAAAAAGGCCGCGGACCAGTCGCCACGATTTTAGTAAAAGATGGAACAGTTCGAATTGGTCAGTACATTGTTGCCGGTTCAATGAAAGGTCGCGTGAAATCATTAACAAATGATAAAGGCGAGCGTGTTGATACGGTGACTCCGGGCTTGCCAGCCGAAGTATTAGGTCTTGAGGGTGTACCGTCTGCGGGCGATCGCTTCGACGTCGTTGTTGACGAGCGCACGGCAGAAGAAGTTGTTGAAAACCGTAAGCAAGCATTCCTTGTGGCTAATGTTTCTAAGAAGATTTCATTGGAAGATATGTTCTCTAAAGTAACTCGCGGAGACATTAAAGATTTCAACATCGTTTTAAAAGCTGACGTACACGGCTCACTTGAAGCCATCCAAGGAATGTTAAATAAATTAACTTCAGCTGAAGTGAAAAATAAAATTATTCACTCGGCAGTGGGCGGCGTAAATGAAAATGACGTCTTACTTGCGCATACTTCAAAGGGTATCGTGATCGGTTTCAACGTTCGACCTGATAACAACGCGCAAGCGATTGCGAAGCAGCTTGGCGTTGATGTTCGGACCTATTCAATCGTGTACGAAATGGTTGATGAAATCCGTAAAGCAATGACTGGTCTTCTGACTCCGCAAGTGATTGAAAAAGTCATGGGCTCGGCTGAAGTACGAAATATATTTACAGTTCCGAAATTGGGAATGATTGCGGGAAGTTTCGTGAAGAACGGAAAGATTCAGCGTTCAAATATGGCTCGGGTTGTGCGTGACGGAAAAATCGTTTACGAAGGAAAATTGGCATCTTTAAAGCGATTTAAAGATGACGTAAAAGATGTCGCCGAAGGTTTTGAATGTGGTATTGGTATCGAGAATTTCAACGACCTTAAGGTTGGCGATGTGATCGAAGCTTTTGCTAAAGAAGAAGTTGCTCGCGAGATGACTCCGCTTAATTCTTAATTGTTTTAGGCTTGATTAAGAGGAGCTCGTTATGAAGAACACCGGTGACGGACGCAGAAAAATACGGGTTGAACGCGAAGTTCAACAAGTGATTTCTAATTTTATTATTACGCATTTAAAGAATGATATTCCGGGGGTCGTAACAGTCACCCGGTTGCAAATGCCCTCTGATTTTAGGGCGGCGCAAATCTTTGTCACATACTTTGATGCAGATCTTGAGGCACCCAAATTAAAAATCGCTAAAGTATTGCAAAGTTGGGCCAAAGATATTCAAGACGAGATCGCACATAAATTAAAAATGCGGTACTGCCCGAAGCTTACTTTTTTTGAAGATGAAGCGACCGACCGTATTTTAAAGATTGAAAGATTACTTTCAAATCTTGCTCCGAACCAAAAAGTAGATGAAGTCGAAGATTTTGATTTCGAAGATGAAGATGCTGACTCTGAAGAGGAGTCTAATTGAACGGACTTCTTCTGATTAATAAGCCGCAAGGTATGACCAGCCACGACGTGGTCAGCCGTGTGCGCCGAATTTTACAAACCCGTGAAGTGGGCCACTCAGGCACTTTAGATCCATTGGCCAGTGGACTGATGGTTTTACTTATTGGTGAAGCAACAAAGTTAAGTGCGTTTGTCACCGAGGGTGATAAATCTTATCAAGTCGGAATTAAATTAGGAATCACCACGGATACGCTTGATATCACCGGAACGGTGCTAACCGAAAAACAAATTCAGTGCTCCGACGAACAGATTTATTTTGCAGCCTTGAATACGCATGGTGAAATAAATTTACCAATTCCAATGTACTCCGCCAAAAAAATCGATGGCAAAAAACTTTATGAATATGCCCGCGAAGGTGAAGTGATTGAGCAACCTTCAAAAATTATGAAATTTTGGGACGTTGAAACTAAAACTCAAGGTAAAGACATTCAATTTCATTTGTCTTGTTCAAAGGGAAGCTTCATCCGTTCTTGGGTCCAGCTACTTGGTGAAAAATTAGGCTGTGGGGCTGCGATGGCTAGTTTGGTCAGAACAAAATCGCACCACTATCAGCTGACTGACGCGCGGTCATTAGAACAGCTTGAAGCTCTTTCGAGTGATGAAAAATTAAAGGCCTTCATTCCATTAGACCAAGCCTTACCGGGCGTTAAAAGCGTTCGCGTAAAGGGACAAGACGCAATCTTGATGCGAAACGGGCAGATTAGTCATTCTTTACGAACCCAGTTGATTAGTAAGTTTAATCCGGACACCGATGATATCATCCAAATTCTACCCGAACAGCGCGGGCAAATCTTAGCTTTAGTTGGCCTTGAAAAAGGGGTCGGATTTAAGATTAAAAGAGTCTTCAACTATACTTAGCCTTTCAACGATAAACCCTGAATATTGCTTGAACAAATCTAATCTGATTGGTATCACTGAGGGCCATCTGAGATTTCCGTCAGCCATGACGATATTCTTGGACCAACCCGCGAAAGCGGCAACCAACTGTGTAAGCAGTATAAATATTAGCTCGCACCTCAGGTGCGGCAGAAACAGGAGACTATAATGGCCGTTACGAAACTACAAAAGTCCGAGATTCTTAAGCGATTCAAAAAAGCAGAATTAGATACGGGTTCTCCAGAAGTGCAAGTGGCTCTTCTTACCGCGCGTATCAATGAACTTTCTGGTCACTTCCAGACTCACAAAAAAGATAACCACAGCCGCATGGGATTAATTAAATCAGTTAATCGTCGTCGTAAGTTATTAGACTACTTAAAGTCTAAAGATCAACCTCGCTACCAGCAGTTAATTACTGCACTTGATATCCGTAAATAATAAAAATTTAATTCTTACGAAGGCCCCTAAAAAGGGCCTTTGTCATTTCTAGCATAGCATTCATCGGTCGACTCGTTTTGATTCGACCACGTAGAAAACAAAAGGAGATCGTTTCATGGTTACTACAGTAACAACTTCAGTCGCAGGACAACAAATCAAAATCGAAACTGGCAGATTAGCTAAGCAAGCTGATGGTTCAGTATTGGTTACCTCTGGAAATAACATGGTTCTAGTGACTGCAGTATCAAGCAAGGAAGCAAAACCAGATCAAGGTTTTTTCCCATTATCAGTTGAATATATCGAAAAGTTTTACTCAATCGGAAAAATTCCCGGTGGATATTTTAAACGTGAAGGTAAACCTTCTAATGAATCAGTATTGAGCGCACGTATGATCGATCGTCCGATCCGTCCGTTATTTCCTGAAGGTTACTTAAACGACACGCAAGTTGTTGCAACTGTTCTGAGTGCTGACGGCGCATTCCCGATGGATGTTTTAGCATCATTAGGAGCCTCAGCGGCATTACATATTTCTGATATTCCATTCGCAGGTCCAACGGCTTCATGCCAAGTGGCACGCGTTGATGGTCAGTTTATTGCGAACCCAACTCCAGAACAAAAATTAAAGTCTGATATGGACATCATTGTTTCTGGAACTAAAAACGGATTATTAATGGTTGAAGGCGAAGCAAATTTCGTTGCTGAAACAGATGTTTTAGCGGCGTTAAAATTTGGTCACCAATCATTGTTACCACTACTACAAATCCAAGAAGAACTTCGCGAAAAAACGGGTTCAACGGCAAAGCGCGCATTCAAAGCCGCACAAATCGATGCCGATTTCCGAAAATCAGCTGAAGATTTATTGAAGCCATTAATTGAAAAAGCTTTATCAACTAAAATCAAGCAAGATCGCTACGCGGCTTTTGATACGGCAAAAACAACGGCAAAAGAAAAATTAACCGCAACAATTTCTGACGACAAATTAAAATCTCAGCGCGATAAAGAATTAGGTAAGATCGTTGAAGACGTGAAGTATAACGTTGCTCGCGCAATGATTCTTGATAAAGGTTCACGTATCGATGGCCGTGATTTAAAAACAGTTCGTCAGATTACAAATGAAGTAGGTATTTTACCTCGTGCACACGGTTCTGGTTTATTCACTCGTGGCGAAACTCAGTGTTTAGCAACGGTGACTTTAGGAACTGCTGACGATGAACAAAATATTGAATCATTAGGCGGAGCTTACAAAAAGCGATTTTTATTACATTACAACTTCCCTCCATTCTCAGTCGGTGAAGTCGGTCGTTTTGGCGGCCAAGGTCGTCGTGAAATCGGTCACGGAATGCTTGCAGAGCGCGCGCTTAAAGCCATTCTTCCTGATCACGCAGGCTTCCCTTACACAATCCGTATCGTGAGTGAAGTTTTAGAATCAAATGGTTCAAGCTCGATGGGTTCTGTTTGCGCGGGTATTTTAGCTTTACTTGATGCCGGTGTTAAAACAAAAGGAAACGTTGCGGGAATCGCGATGGGTTTAATTAAAGAAGGCGACCGCGTTGCGGTTCTTTCTGATATTTTAGGTGACGAAGATCACTTAGGAGATATGGATTTTAAAGTGGCTGGTACGGCAACTGGAATTACCGCACTACAAATGGATATCAAAATTGACTCAGTTAGTTTTGCCGTTATGGAAACAGCGTTGAATCAAGCACGCGATGGCCGTTTATTTATTTTAACTGAGATGGAAAAAGTAATTAAAGTAGCGCGTGGTCAGTTATCTGAATTCGCACCAAGAATTGAAACTATCAAAATTAAGCCAGATAAAATCCGTGAGGTTATTGGTTCGGGCGGTAAAGTTATCCGCAGTATCACTGAGCAAACGGGCGTTAAAATTGAAATTCAAGACGACGGAACAATCAATATTGCTTCTTCTGATCCATTAGCGACTAAAAAAGCGATTGCGATGATTGAAGCAATTTGTGCTGAAGCAGAAGTTGGAAAGACTTACCAAGGTAAGGTCATGAAGATTGCTGAATTTGGTGCTTTCGTTGAAATTTTACCAAATACTCAAGGTCTTTTACATATTTCAGAAATTGCGAACGAGCGCGTTCGCCAAGTAACTGACGTATTAAAAGAAGGCGAAATGATTGACGTTAAAGTTCTTGAAGTGGACCGTGCGGGTCGAATCAAGCTTTCACGTAAAGCTTTACTTCAGTAATAAACGGCGAATATAAGCCGATGAGTTCTTTCAAGAAGTCTATTCTATCAAATGGAGTGCGTGTCGTTACCGAACAACACGCAGCTTCAAGGTCGGTATCCATCGGCGTTTGGGTATTGACCGGAACGCGCGACGAAGCCGAACAAGATATTGGTTTATCCCATTTCGTTGAGCACTTGGTTTTTAAGGGCACAAAAACCCGAAACGCGTACCAAATTGCAAAATCATTAGAATCGCTCGGTGGAGACTTAAATGCATACACCACGCGAGAGTACACAAATTACCACTGCTTAGTTTTAAAAGAAGATTGGAAAATCGGCTTAGAAGTTTTGGCTGACCTTGTTTGCAATATGGACTTGTCGAAAAAAGATTTCGAGCTCGAGAAAAAAGTCATTTTGCAAGAAATCGCGATGAGCGATGATACACCTGAAGATTTAATCTATGATTATTTTTTCGAACACGTTTACAAAAATCATCCATTAGGGCGACAGATTTTAGGAAAAAGCGAAACCGTCGAAAAGATGACGCTTAAAAGAGTTTTTGATTTCTATAAGCATTTCTACCAAGGAAAAAACTTAATCATCAGTGCGGCGGGACCGGTGGATCACGATCAATTTGTCATCCAGTGCCAAAAGTTTTTCAAAACGCGCAAAAAATTTCAAGCGCGGGTGAAGCGTCGGGCACCACGTTGGAAAGCCTGCCGGAAGATTTACCAAAAAGAAATGGAACAGGCTCATGTCTTATTGGGACTACCGGCCACTAGCTTCCATGATAAATACAGATTTGAAGCCTTTATCTTGAATTCACTTTTAGGCGGCGGCATGACGTCAAAACTTTATCAGGCCGTTCGTGAAAAACAGGGTCTTGCGTACACGGTATTTTCTTCGCTGAATACGAATGTGGATTCGGCAAATATTTCTATTTATGCCGGAACAGACACAACCAATGTCAGAAAAGTCGTTAATATTGTTGCCGAAGAGCTTCGTAAAATTAAGAAATCGGGTTTCAAGAAAAGTGATCTTGATCTATTCAAAAAACAAGTGCGTGGCCAATTGCTAATGGGTTCTGACGACATTGAAAACCGCATGTCTTCATTGGGTGTTAACGAAATGATCTTCGAAGATTATCGTTCTGTCGAGCTTGTCATCGAGCAGATTGAAAAAGTCAGTGAAAAGTCGATGAGCGAATATATTAAAAAGTACTTTGATTTAAGTAAGATTTCTGTGATTTTAATGGGCCCCGATTTAGTGAAACATAAGAGTTGGCTTGCCGACTACGATTTTAGAAGCTGAATACGATTTTAGAAAGTGATAAATTATGAATGTAAAAATTAAAACTTGGCCGCATTTTAAAGGCGAACTTCCTTCCTACCAATCGACGGGCGCCAGCGGCTTTGATGTGCGCGCGCAACTTGATGGAAAACCTATGACCCTGAAAAAGGGCGAACGGGCCATGGTGCCGACGGCTTTGTCTTTCGAAATTCCCCTGGGCTATGAAATTCAAGCTCGTCCGCGCAGTGGCTGGGCGGCAAAGCAAGGGCTTACGGTTTTGAACACTCCAGGAACAATCGATGCTGACTACCGGGGTGAAGTAAAAATTATTTTAATTAATTTGGGGCAAGAAGATGTGCTTATTCAAGATCAAGACCGCTGTGCTCAATTGGTGATTGCGCCGGTCGTGCAAGCGCATTTTATTGTAGTGAATGAATTGGGTAGTACCGAACGCGGTGCAGGCGGGTTTGGCTCGACGGGAAAATCTTAGTCATTAACTTAAAAATTATTATTCAATCGTTTGACGGTTTAAAATCCACGCCGTTAATACTAGGACGAATAAGACTCCAATAAGCTGGTAGGCTCGTTGCTTTGATACTCGAAAATTATCACATAACCCGACGATGGCTAAAAGTGCGGTAAAGCCAAATCCGATCAACGTTACGGGCGCAAAATATTCTGACAGAATTTGAAATAAATAAAATGGAATCGATGATAAAATCACTAATGTAAATATCTTACGATAATCTTCACTACGATTTTCAAAAAATTGAAAGTAGTAATATAAAAATAGAGCTAATAGTAAAGCCGCGATCGTCGATATCACCGGCATTAAAACCACGCCGTAAGCGACGCGGTAAATGTTTAATTTAATCAGACCCGCGAGCGTTCCGGATAAGATAGCGATTAAAATTTGGACCGTGAAAAGTGAAGCCCAATTCCAATCAGGTAAAGTAGATATTTTATGAACAGGATGTTTCACGAATTCTGCAAGATAACGCATGATCGATTTTACATCGACTTTTTTTGCTTTAACATTTACTTCGCGCATCTCGTTCATTGCTGGGCTCCCATGACTTCATCTTCGGCAAGTTCTACGCAATGGTCAAGAAATCGATCGTAAACTAAAGGGTCTGACGCCGTTAAGGTGTGTTCGTAACGCTCTGGTTTAACTTTTGAAAGTTTACAAACCCATTGATGCACGCGATATCGGAATGGAATCTGCCAAAAATTAAACTTAAGGATTGGAAAATGATTTCCGATAATAGTGACCGAAGAATTAGGCACAAGCTGAAGCTGACTTTCAAATTCAGAAAATGTTGCAGGTCCCATAATAAAATGAAATCCGTTCATACAAGTTTGTCGCTCTCTCCAATTGCTAAAAGCTAGTTTACGGTGTGCGGACGCGCGAAAGGGCATCGGCACTGAAATGACCTGGTAACCGTGTGCGGCCATGAATTCCTGAAGGTTTTCACCCAGTTTTTTAAAGAAGAACAGACTGCGCGGTCCCGTTAGAAACACCAAGGGAGCTTTCGTTAAAAGGCAGTTAGGTCTTAGGACGAGGTTCTTTAGATCCATGCACACCAGCATAGAAAACAGACGGGCTTTTTGGCAAACTGAAGTTATGTTATCCAAAAGAAAATCATGTTTCTGCGCTTTTTGTAAAATTCCGCGAAAAGTGTATCGGCATAAACACTTAACTTCGTTTGAAGTTTTAAGTTTAGTGATGCTTAGTATCGTGATTACCTACGGGCTTTACCGCCAGCCTGACCCACGGGGTTTGTTTATTGTAGGCACAATATTACTTGTGGCCGAGATTTTTACGCAAATGAAGTGGCGAACAGCGATGATTTGCCGCAACTGCGGGTTTGATCCTGTGGTTTACATTCGTGATCCCGAGCAAGCAGGGCTCAAAATTAAAGCATTTATGGTCAAGCGCCCAGATTCACCATCGCATTTACTTCGACCTCCGGTTCGTCGGTCAGCACCAAAAGCGAAAAAAGGCGAAAATCTTACTTTAAAAATGTAGTTAGTTTCTATAGTCTCTCGTCATGCGAAGTATCTTCTTCAATCTTATAATTGGTTTACTGATCAGTCAGCCCACCTTCGCTGCGCAAAAAGCAAAAGTAGCAAGCCCTGAAGTTGAAATTTACTCGGGCGCAGATTTTGATTCTGAAATTATTGATGTCGCTAAAAAAGGGCAGACATATATGATCTCTGATAAACCGATTGGTGCCTTTTACAAAATAAAAACGAAGTCCGGTAAAATTGGTTACATTCCAGACTACGAAGTTGAAATCCCAGGTAAGGGGCGTACGCCGCCGAAAGATTTTGAAGACGTGATGATGGGTGATTTAGTTGATGAAACAAAAAAAGAAAAGCAAAGCAAAGCCCAAAAAAAAATTGAAGAGGAAGAAGACCAAGAAGAAGAGTTTGAAAAAAACTATCATGGATTAACCCTTCAAGTTATTAACTTCCACGAAAACACTTTAGGCGGCGTTCAAGTCGATGATTTAACCGCAATTGGTTACAAAAGTATTTCAGATCTTTCTTGGGAAGTGATCGTTGCCTTCAAAACACCAAAATATTATACAGAAAAATTGAACGCCTCGGTGAATGGGTTTAATTTGTGGACCGACTTCGGAATTTCTAACCGAGTCGAATTAACCCCACGAACTCTACTTCGTTATGGCGGGGCGTTTTTTGCGCACGCTTCGCAAATGAAGGTGAAAACCGCTACAAAAAATTACGATATGCAAGACATCAGCGTCGGAGTCATAATTGAAGGCGGGTACCTATTTAAGGTTTACGGTTCGGCGGTTGATCTTTCATTAAAGTATTTTTTTGATCGTAATTCATATGGTGGCTTAGGTGTTTCGCTTTTATTCTAAATAAAATATTAACCAGGGATCTGAATGTCTATTCAAGTGCTTTCGTCTGAAATTATAAATCAAATTGCCGCCGGCGAAGTGGTCGAGCGGCCTGCTCACCTCATCAAAGAACTTGTCGAAAATAGCCTTGATGCCGGCGCAGATCAAATCACGATCGAAATTGCTCAAGGCGGAAGATTTATACGAGTGCAAGATAATGGCCATGGCATACTATCAAATGAACTTGCGCAAGCGCTCGAGCGACATGCGACCAGTAAAATCACTCAAACCGCTGATCTTTGGAACTTGAACACATTCGGCTTTCGTGGTGAGGCGCTGGCCAGTGCGGCGGCCGTATCTAAACTCACATTAAAAAGTTCAGAAAAAAATGAAAAAAAATCGTCGCAGATCGAATCAAACTTTGGCGTTATTTCTGAAATCAAACCAAGTTCCGCAATGCAAGGAACTGAGATCCGAATTGAATCGTTATTCGAAAACGTACCGGCGCGTTTGAAGTTCTTAAAATCTGAATCGGCGGAAGCCCAGCAAATTAAATCAGTCGTTAAAGCGTTAGCGCTGGCCCATCATGAAGTCGAATTTAAATTGGTTAACGAAGGTGATCTACAGCTTTTTCTAATTAAAAAGAAAACTAAAATCGAGCGTGTGCAAGACGTCCTAGAAAAACGTACATTTTTCGAAGCACGCAGCGAGCACGGAAGTTTTAAGTGTCACATCGTATTTTGTTCTCCGCACGAAGTTGCAAAGACCTCTCGGCAAATTTGGATCTATGCGCAAAATCGTTGGATTCAAGATCGGGCTTTGCAATCCGCAATTATGGACGCCTACCGAAGCCTCTTAATGCACGGCGAGTATCCGCAGGCTGTTGTATGGCTTGAGTGTGATCCGGACCAGATCGACGTCAATATTCATCCGACGAAAAGCCAAATCAAGTTTCAAGATGCATCGACCGCCTTTCGGGTTGTGCATTCGACGTTAAGAAGCGCGCTTGAAAAAGCACCGTGGATTACAAATTACCAGGCGCCTACCGGCCCGACCGTTCATAGTGCTCCAATGGAGAGTCTTAAGTTTTTTGATCATCAGCTTGAGAATACGCAGTTTAAAAATAAAAACTTTAACATGAGCGACCTAACTTTTTTAAAAGTTGAAACGCCTCTTCAGTCAAATGCAAGTTTTTCCGAACCGCATAATCATTCACAAGGCGTTTCAGACAACACTTCGAAAAGCACTTATTGGGGATCGCTTCAGGTCATCGGCCAAGCCAATTTAACGTATATTGTTTGTCAAAAAGAAGACCGGTTGGTTTATGTTGATCAACATGCGGCCCACGAGCGGGTCGTCTATGAAAAATTAATGCAATCTTGGAAAAGTAAGAAATTCGAGATACAAGATTATCTTTTTCCACTGGCGATAGATTTGTCCGAAGATAAAGTTGAAATTCTAATAAAGTCGCAAAAAGAAATCGAAGCACTTGGATTTGAAATTGAACAATTGGGCCCGCAAGTTTTAGGCGTCAAATCTGCGCCTAGCCTCATCAAAGATGGTAGCTTACCTGGTGTTTTTGAAAAAATGGCGACCGACTTACTTAACAATGGCGGAAGTTTCGCCATCGAGAAGAAAGTATCCGACTTATTTGCGACGATGGCTTGCCACTCGGTCATCCGCGCGGGCCAAAGTTTAAGCCGTGAAGAAATGCAAGAGCTACTTCATTCAATGGATCAGTATGCCCTTTCAAGCTTCTGCCCCCATGGCCGCCCCGTATCGGTCGATAAAACCTTTACAGAATTGGAAAAACTTTTTGGCCGAATTAATTAATTCTGACGTCGCAAATCAGAAAATTATTTTCGTCGTGGGACCCACGGCCAGCGGTAAAAGTGCGTGGGCGTTAGAGCAAGCTGAAAAGTATGGTGGATCGATCGTTAATATCGATAGCATTCAATTTTACGAAAAATTAATTGTAGGGTCGGCAGCTCCTTCCGAATCAGAAAAAGCAAAGACCCCACACTATTTATATTCCTATGTAGCCGCCCCAGAAGAAATGACGGCCGGCCGCTACATTGAAGATTTCTACAAATTGCTTCAAAATCCACGATTAAAATTTCCGCTGTTCGTCGTCGGCGGAACGGGTTTTTACATTCAGGCGCTTGAAAAAGGAATGTTTGATATTGAACCCATTCCAGATCTGTTTAGGCAAGGTATCGAAAATGAGTTGGCTGAGCGCGGGGCTGAAAAACTTTATCAAGAATTAAAATTAAAAGATCCTGACTCTAAAATTCATGCGAACGACCATTTTCGGCTTGTACGAGCCATCGAAATTATTAGATTCTCTGGTAAAATTCCCTCGCAGATGCAATTGAATCCTGTAGATAATAAAAATAATTTAAAATTACCTTTTATTAAAGTGGGTTTTTCTCAAGATAAAGAAGTGATGGTCACCAGCGTTCAGAATCGCACGAAGTCTATGATTAAAAACGGCTTGATCGAAGAAACAGATTTTTTCATTAAGCAGGGTCAAAAGGATTGGGCACCGCTAGCAAGTGTTGGCTACAAAGAGACCGTGCATTTTCTTACGGAAGGTTTATCGGAAAAATGGCTGCAAGATGCCATTGAACAAAGTACGATGAGGCTGATTAAAAAACAGAAAACTTGGTTTAAGCGTGACGCCACTATACTTTGGTCTGACCGAAGTCACGAGACTTTGCGAAGTATCGGTCTAAAGCTTGACCATTTTTTGATCGATGATTGACCTCACTTACAACGGAAAGTGATAATAGAGACTATGAAAAGTATGACTGGGTTTGGTGTTTTTCGGTCGCAAAACAATGAATTGACGATCGAAGTTAGCTTTAGAGCGGTGAACGGCCGTTTTTTAGAAACCCGATTTCATTTGCCCCGAAATTATTTCGCTTTTGAAAGCGAGCTGAAGAAAAAGCTATGCTCGACCGCATTGCGCGGAACGGTCGATATTTACATCTCACGTAAATTAAAGGTCAATTCTGTGGCGGGTCGTATTGTCATCAACACGAAGCTTGCGCAAGAATATCTGAAAGCATTTAAAAAATTATCTTCAGATCTTCGAATCAATGAAGGTGTTCGCTTCGACCAGATTAGTAAGCAGCCCGATGTCATTCAAATTGAAGAAACCGAATCACTTCATCCACAAGAAATTAATCTCCTGAAAAAAACGTTCGATGCCGCCTTAAAGAAATTTGATTCAGAGCGAGTTCGCGAAGGCGCAGCCCTTAAAAAAGATTTACAAAAAAATTTAAAAGACTTACAAAAGCACGTTCAAAAAGTTTCAAAACTTCGTGAAGAAGCCAATAAAATATTACTTGAGCGGTTTGAATCAAAAATAAAATCACGTTTACCAAAAGAAATTGCGGGCCAGGTCATGGACCCACAGCGCATTTCGCAAGAAATCGTCATTCAACTTGAAAAAGCCGACATTAACGAAGAACTAACGCGGTTAACAGAGCATTTAAAAAATTTCGATAAATTAGTTGAGCTACCGGTCGTTGAAGGTAAAAAACTTGATTTTTATACGCAAGAATTACTTCGCGAAGTGAATACGATCGGTTCAAAAAGCCAGGTCGCGGGTATTACGGAAGCTGTCGTTGAAGCTAAAACCCTTATTGAGCGAGTTCGCGAACAGGTGCAAAACATCGAATGAAGACAAATATGATTATCGTGGCCGCCCCAAGCGGAGCCGGAAAAAGTAGTTTCGTTGAAAGAATCGCCCAAGAAGATTCGCGTCTGCACGACATTATTACGTATACGACGCGCACCATGCGCCATCATGAAAGCCAAGGTAAGCCATACTTTTTTATCTCTCGCGAAGATTTTGAAAAAAAAGTCAGCGAAGGTTTTTTCATCGAGTACGCGCAGGTTCATACCAACATGTACGGGACATCGTTCGAGCAAGTGCAGCTAGCTTGGGCTAAAGATAAAGTCGTGATTATGGATATCGATATTCAGGGTGTCGTTACGTTTAAAAGTAAATTTGCGGATGCAAAGACAGTATTTATCCTGCCGCCTTCGATCGAAGAGCTTAAACGTCGCGTTATTAAGCGAGACGGGGGGCCGCCACCCGATTTAGACGTTCGGATGCAGAATGCTGAAAAAGAGATGGCAAAGGCCTCGGAATTTGACGTTCGCATCGTTAATGACGATTTTGAACGTTCTTACGCAGAATTTAAGAAAATAGTTGAGAATTGGATAGGTTAGCTGTAGTTTAACACTCTTAGTAAAAGTTCTACTTTAATAAAAAAATGAGGTTCTCAGTGGCTCGTGTAACAGTTGAAGATTGCATGGATAAAGTTCCAAATCGTTTTGCTTTAGTTCTATTAGTCGCTAAACGGGCTAAGCAGCTTTTAAAGGGTAGTGATTGCACTGTAGCTACAAAAAATAACAAATATATCGTTAATTCATTACGTGAAGTTGCCATTGGTAATGTTGGTTTCGAATCAAAAATCGATCAACAGACAGCCATGAAAGACATGTTAAGCGATTTGAATAAGTAAGCTCTTGGTAGCTTCAGCGGAAGACTTCGATCAATCCGACGCGTTTTCCCAAGCTTTAGTCCCAAAATTCAAACTATTTTCGTCTAAATGAAAAACCCGCTTAAATAGCGGGTTTTTTTATTATAAAATTAAACATGCTTGAGATCTCGTTAGACGACCGTTTACCACAAAAACCAATTAAGAACGTCGAAGAGCTGTGCGATAAGATTCGCGCTTACCATCCCAATGCCCCAATCGAAATTGTTCAACGTGCATATCAATTTTCAGAAAAATATCACGAAGGTCAAATGCGCCGGTCAGGTGAGCCCTATATTTCGCATCCGCTGAATGTGGCGGGCATCTTAGCGGATCTTCACCTTGATCTCGACACGATCGTGACCGCTTTGCTACATGATACCGTTGAAGATACAGACGCCACGCTAGAAGACATCAAAAGAGAATTTGGTGAAACCGTCGCGGCCCTTGTCGACGGAGTTACGAAGATCGGCCTGATGAATTTTCGCAATAGTTTTGAAAAACAAGGTGAAAACATTCGTAAGATGATTATAGCCATGGGTAAAGATGTGCGTGTCGTTCTTGTGAAGCTGGGTGACCGGCTACATAACATGCGCACACTGAATCATATGCCTTACGAAAAACAAGTTCGTATCGCGGAAGAGACTTTAGAAATTTATTGCGCCTTAGCCGGCCGAATCGGTATCAGTTCATTGAAAGTTGAACTTGAAGATTTAGCGTTTCGCTATTCACGCCCCGATAAGTATTACGAACTGACCCAAATCATTAAAAAGAACGAAGCAGAAACTCAGAAGTATATCGAAGAAGTTCGCCGCAATGTCGATGACTTGATTAAAAAAACAAATATTAAAAACTTTAAAATTTACGGACGATCGAAACATCTTTGGTCGATTTACCGTAAAATGACTTCGCGAAATTTATCTTACGACCAAATTTATGATGTCTTAGCGTTTCGAATTATCGTCGGAAGCTTAACTGAATGTTACGAAATGCTTGGCTACATTCACTCGATCTGGAAACCGATTCCGGGTCGCTTCAAAGATTTTATCGCCATGCCTAAGTCGAACAACTACCGGTCCCTGCATACGACCGTGATTGGCCCCGGCGGGGACCGAATTGAAATTCAAATTCGCACTGAAGAAATGCATTTGATCGCCGAAAAAGGTATCGCCGCCCATTGGAATTATAAAGAGCGCGGAAAACTAAAGGTCGATGAACTTTCGCAAACCAATTGGATGCGCGAACTCGTTTCGTTGAACCAGCAGGGCTCTGACGCGGATGAATTTTTAGATAAAGTTAAAACAGGCTTAGTCGAAAATGATATTTACGTTTTCACCCCGAAGGGCGATGTTGTAGAATTGCCAGATCATTCGACGCCAGTCGATTTGGCATATATGATTCATACGAATTTAGGTAATATGTGCACCGGTGCGCGCGTGAATGGTAAAATGGTTCCGCTAAAACATCAGCTGACAAACGGTGACCGCGTTGAAATTATGACGTCGAAAACGCAAATGCCTTCGAAAGATTGGCTTAAGTTTGTCGTTACAAATAAAGCGAAAGCAAAAATTCGCCAATTTGTAAAAGAAGAACAACGAAAAAATTCAATCGTCATTGGTAAAGAGATCGTTGAAAAAGAATTTAGAAAATTTGGAATGGCCGCCGCAAAATATTTAAAAGGCCCTGAATTTGATAAATACATGAGTGAAAGTGGTATCGCTGACGTCGATGAGCTTTACGCCCGCGTAGGATACGGAAAGTTCGAAGCAAAACATCTTATTCACAATTTAAGTCCTGAAGCGACCGAGAAGAATGCAGAAAAAGACGAAACTTCAACTTTTATGGAGAAAGTCATTCGCTCGGCCAAGGCGAAGCTGCGTAAAACAAAATCTTTGGTCAGTGTCGACGGTATGGATGATGTGTTGGTTCATTTTGGCAAGTGCTGCAGTCCCATTCCGGGCGATTCTATTACGGGTTTCATCAGTCGTGGTAAGGGTATTATTATTCACCGGGCGGATTGCAAGCGGGTTTTTGAGAACGATCAAATGCGCCGGGTTGACGTAGCCTGGAATTCTAAAACGGCAAGCCTTGGGCAAGAACGTCAAGTCAAACTTGAAGTCATCGGGCAAGATGTCCCGGGTCTACTAAAATTGATGTCCGAGTCTTTTGCAGTGCAGGGAATTAATATTGAGTCCGCGCAGATCAGAACGACGCGGGATAAAAAAGCCATTTGTCAGTTCGAGATTTCAGTTAAAGACGTCGCACAACTGGCATCGGCGATCTTAGCGCTGCAAAAGATAAAAGGTATTATCGATGTACAGCGCGTGACGGGATAATTCAAAAAAAATCTTAGTGAAATATTAAGGGTTGAACAGCGCAGTTTTTTGCAGCCCAGTTCTTATATTTTGCTCCACAGTAGTTTACAAGCGCAGCTTTAACTGGGGGCATGCAGTTAATGCTTTTACGGCATTGTAATCCAGAAGCTTTAACAACGGCTGCTTCTTCGCCGATTTCAATTTGTGGATTCTTAAGAGTACCCGTTACACGAAAGTCTGAAATCGCTGTCGAGTTTTTCTTGGCATAAAATTCTAAAGCGTTTCGAACGTCTTCGTACCGCATCGTTGCAACCGGAGCTACCGTTCGAATGCTCATGCATGATTTGACTTTCGCATCGTAATCCGTTCGGCCAATTAAACCTTCAGGCATCTTCTTTGCCGTTAATTTAACGGTACAAACGACATAACCTAAACCGATTGTGGCAGTGATGTTTCCCGCTTTCGTCGCGATGCTGTAGTTGCTTACCGAAACGTCTTCTGCACGTTGACGAGATAGACCGTTCGCACGGCCTTCCGCAATTTCTGCAATCATGGCATCAATTTGAATGATGCTATTCCATACGGGGCTGACGGCGGCCTGCGAAGTAATACCGAGTGCTAAAATGGCAGAAAGTAAAATCGTTTTCATAATAGGTTCCTTTAAATTCATGTAGAAGTTACTGTAATCTTTTAAATTGCAATAACATCAACTGCGAATTTTAAACCAATATGCGGGGCGGCTCATTTTGTTTAGGGTTTGTTTGCCTGAATAGAACTATGACAGACGCCAATTTAAGGCACCCGTTAGAAAGCTTGATAAAGTGGAAACTAAAAGACCATTCCGTAGCCGACTCTTAGTAGCATAATATTAGCATCAACCGTATCCGATTTCAGAAAGTACTGAAGTTCAAATGAGGCCGGTATGAAGTAGTTCTTACTCAAGAAGTAATCCATGCCGAAAGCTGCACCGTAGGTCATCGTCATCTTTATATCATCAGAACGTAGTGCAGTTGTCGATTTAGCCATTGGAAATTTCATCGTTCCACCTACGCCGCCCCAAAGTACGAAATCACTCTGGGTAAAATCGTAGCGCACGTATCCGCCGGTCGAAATGTAGGTAATGTTGGCGGTGCAGTTTTTAGAAAGTTGGTTATCACACGAATTAAATTTAGCCGTACCCGTTGTTGTGAACGGTTCGTAACCTAAAGTTCCGCGTAAGACGACTTTTTTAAAAATGGGCCAGTCTAAAACTCCGGTCACGCCAAAGCTTGTGCCTTTCATGGCGACGGTTTCAGTATTGGGAGTGGGAAGGGTTGAATCAGATTGCAAAGTGCTCATTGAGTTATTTAAAAAGTTGAGTACAACGCTGCCGCGTTTTGCACTTGTGCGGCCCATATTACGAACTTTACTTGATGTGCGCGGGTCGGCTGACGTCGGCTGGCCTGAAGAAGCTGCACCTAACTGTACGGTTTCATTTCCGGCCGCTTTACCTTTGGTAATCGAAGCAACGGCTTTACCGTTTTTAACTTGTAAAATTTTTCCTAAAGCGACTCTTTTTTTCTGCGCATTCAGTAAGACAATGCTTTGGTCGATAGTTGCTTCTTCACCTTCAAGATCGATCATCACTTTATTATTCTTTGATTGAGTGACTCGGGCTGCATAAGCATGAGAAGTAACCAGCATCATTAAAACCAAAGAAAATTTAGTTATTCTCAAAAACACAGTAGGCTCCTTTTAAATTATCACTTTCAAATTGCGATCGAACTTGCATCTGCAATTCCCAAAGAAATTCAGATTCATTTGTTGTCGGATGATTGATGACGGTCACAAGCTTTGCATTCTTAGCAAGGGGCTTCAGACTTTGATTAGAACATTCAACTTTTTTTAAATTTTGAGTTCGAAAAGACGGGGATTCAGATTCAAAATCTTTACGATCCGGAGACTGATAAATCGTGCAATTCACAAGCGTGATTGACAGACAAAGCAGTATTCCCAGATTGGTGATTTTCATTCTTATATTGTGAAGAGCTTTATTATAAAAGAAAAGGCCTTTTGTCTCTCAACAAAAGGCCTTTGATTAAAACTGTAAATTGTCGCTCTAGAACGGAATATCTTCGTTCTGATTGAACGCAGGTTCTGGACCAAAGTCTGCGAAATTGAAATCAGCTCCACCCTGTGATGGGTTTTGTGACTGATTCATTGAAGGATCCTTCGTTGCTCCGGCTTCATTTCCAGCATTACCAAGAAATTGAACCGTGCTTGCCACGATCTCAGTTGAATATTTTTTCTGACCATTATCTTCCCATGAACGAGTTTGTAAACGGCCTTCTACGTAAACTTGGCGACCTTTCGCAAGGTATTTACCACAGATCTCGGCAAGCTTTCCCCACACCACAATTCGGTGCCATTCAGTTCGCTCTTGCTTCTGACCATCTTTAACCCAAGATTCACTTGTTGCGACATTAAGTCGAGTCACGGTTGCGCCTTGGCCCACGGCCTTCATTTCAGGATCCTGACCTAATCGACCTACGATAATAACTTTATTTACTCCAGACATATGCCCTCCTTCTTTGTTTTCCGTTTGGGTGCCTTATGAGTCAATCAGGTAATCTGATTTGCGCGAAGATAATGCACGCGCTGCGCCCAACTCTTAAGCGAACTACCAGGCTCTTGGGTCTAAAGCGAATTAGATTTCGGATCTTTTTAATATGGTTGTTTTTGAAGCAAACTGAGCGCCATAAGGTTTAACTTATTCGGCGCTTTAATTTTTTTTAAAGTGTCACCGTTAAACGTCACTTTCTCAAAATTTATAACACCTAAAGGTGAACTGTCTCAAAAAAATACAGGTTCAGTTGAGTGAATCAAAAAAACACGGAGGTCAATATATTGAATGAATTCGACTACTTAATAAATGAATTTGGAATTGATTTGAACCTGTTAAAAAATTGATACGAATCAAAAAATCACATCAGGTGTTGCGCAGTTATTGCATTGCTTTGATTGAACGAACAAAAAAATCAATCAATTGAGGAGCATTATGAAAAGGCCGTCGTTATCATTAAAAGCCATTAAAGCATTCGCATCTGTCACACTTTTGGTAGGTCAAACGGCCTTCGCCCAAAACGGTGGAGGAGCAGCCGGTAAAACTAATAATGGCAATACATTTGATTGTACTCGTAATGCAAACCTATGCACCGGTAATGGCGGTAATGGAGTTGGAAATAACGGCCCCGGAAATCAAGGAAACGATGGTACAAACGGTAACACTGGCGGCGGTACGACAAACGGTGGTTCAACTAACGGTCACGCGAATGGTGGATCGACTAATGGTAATTCAAACGGAAATTCAAATGGTGGATCTACTAATGGTCACGCGAACGGCGGATCTACTAATGGTAACTCAAACGGAAATTCAAATGGTGGTTCTACTAACGGTCACGCAAATGGTGGATCTACTAATGGTCACGTAAATGGTGGATCTACTAATGGTCACGTAAATGGTGGATCGACGAATGGGACCGCAAATGGCGGATCTACTAATGGTAACTCAAATGGAAATTCAAACGGTGGTTCAACGAACGGTCACGCAAATGGTGGATCTACTAACGGTAATTCAAATGGAAATTCAAACGGTGGTTCAACGAACGGTCACGCAAATGGTGGATCTACTAACGGTAATTCAAACGGAAATTCAAATGGTGGATCTACTAACGGTAATTCAAACGGAAATTCAAATGGTGGTTCAACGAACGGTCACGCGAACGGCGGATCTACTAACGGTAGTTCAAACGGAAATTCAAATGGTGGTTCGACGAACGGTAACGCAAACGGTGGATCAACTAACGGCAATTCAAATGGAAATTCAAACGGTGGATCAACAAACGGCCACGTAAATGGCGGTTCAACGAATGGAAACGCAAACGGTGGATCAACAAACGGCCACGTAAATGGCGGTTCAACGAATGGAAACGCAAACGGTGGATCGACGAACGGTAACGCGAACGGTGGATCAACGAACGGTAACGCGAACGGTGGATCGACGAATGGAAACGCAAACGGTGGATCGACGAATGGAAACGCGAACGGTGGATCTACAAACGGTAACGCGAACGGCGGATCTACAAACGGTACGGCCGATGGTGGATCTACGAATGGTAATACAAATGGAAATTCAAATGGTGGATCTACGAACGGTACCGCAAACGGCGGATCAACGAATGGTACGGCTGATGGTGGATCAACTAACGGACCTTCTGATGGTGAACCGAAACCAGTTGAATCTGCGCCGGTAGCTAAAGTAGAAGAGAAAGCTAAGCGTACTTTAAAATTGAAAATCGATCCGTTATTTTATTTAGATTATGATTTTGGTGCTGGAATCGTTGCGGTCAAACGCGATGTACGGCAAGAAATTCCTCCGACGATGCCACCCGCACCCGCTCCGGCTCTTGCAGCTTTGGGTCTAAAAACAACTAATCGAATTGCACAGATCCCGGAAATGCGCACGGATAAATCTGAGGCGATGAAATTACAAGTAGTTTCGGATGCTTCAGTCTACCTGAAGACAAGTTTTGAAATTTTAGAAGGTGGAGTTGGCGCAGCGGCTGGACTTTATTTTGAAAATGCAACGGGCTTGGCTTCTACGTTTTGGTCTATGATTGGAATTATGCCAATGAAAGGTACCGAGATTTCGTCGGTTCGTTATTTTAAAACTTTAAACGAAGCGAAAAAGGGCGAAGGATATCGAAGTGCTCCTTTAAATGTGAATGACCTTTACAGCTGGGAAGCCGGCGAAAGCGTAAGTTACAAATCTAAAGGTGGAGTCATCTACTTGGGTGGTCTTGGGTTTGGACTTGCTGGTATGAATACATCAAAATTAGCGCAAGGTTCTTGGGAAACTTACGTTGAAAAAGTTGATGCTCGTCACGTCTTTGTTAAAATCACGAAAGGACAGATCGATTCTTTATCGGTAGGAACTGGTGCATTTTTAACATCGGTCGGAGTGCAGACGTTCGCAAATTCAGATGAAGGATTTTCTTACTTAATTAATATTCAACAGGAAGAAGCTAGAAAAGTTTATCAAGACTTAGTTCGCGGAAACGTTGCGGCGGCGCAAGTGGCGGTTGGGAAAGCAAATAGCGTGCTTTATGTAGGCGTGCAAAAGGTCGAATCTTTTAAGCGTGTATCAAAAGGTAAAGGAAGAAGTTTATTTTTTGGAGTTCCGATCTTGTTAAACGCTGCAAGTTCTGAAAGTAAAATTCAAACTATTTCAACGTCGGACCTTCATGTTGATAATAATAAAATTGATGCGCAGTTCGGCATCTACGATTTTACGACGCAGACTCGCGCTTTCGGAACGCACACAACGAAATCACGTGGTTTCTACGGAGTTCGTTATATGGTTGCAGATTTACAAACGAAAGCCCTTAAAGAAACGGGCGAGCTTGGTCGTTTCTCGTGGATGTATCAAGACGATAACTCCTCGTTCCGTACAATCAACCGAAGTATGGAAGATTTGATGATGCAAACAGGCCTAACTTCTTTACGTGTGATGGTTCCAAGCATTGCGTCTGAAATTGATTTTTCAAATATCAGCTTGAACATTACGTTTAGTGCTGAAAATGCTCAGAACGTGGCAACAAGAATGTCGCGTATGTCGAAGCAGAATATACGATCTTGGGCGGATGAACGATCAAAGTATGCTTTCGCAAAGTTTGGTAATGGTCTTTGTTCAAGTTCAACAAATGAGTCGGCCAATTGCCAAGAGAGCGTGATTTCGCAAACTCGATACGCAGTTAGTAAGATGGAAGATGCATTAGCCTTGATGAATAATTCTTGGACGGATAATGCAAGCTACACCAAAGCATTTGCAGAATTTGGTCGAGCAGCAATGACCAATCAAGTTTCTTTACAAATCGCTTTAGGACTTGCAGGCGAAGGTGTTAAAGTAGGGTTTGCGGTTGAAGGTTCAACAATTAATCCTTTAAGAATGAACTTAGAGACAACTTCTGAAGAAGGAAAGTTTAGACAAGTTGACGACCGAAGTGTTGAAACGGATCAGTCTCTTGATCCACAGTACAAGCGGTCACGATTCCACGGACTGATTTCTAACAGAAACTTAACGGGTTTATATTCTCCGGTTAAATAATTAGCCAAGCGGTTTTTCAAAGCAGTGGTGATCCCAGAGCAAGCGGTTTTCTGGGATTGCCGGGTTTTTTCCGGGTTCGGGTGTTTGCTCTAGAACGTAATAAATTTTAAAAGTATCGACTTTACGCTGACCTGGATTTCTCGTATTCCACTTCGCACAGAGATGCTGACCATAAAAAAGTCGATAATTTGAATAATCGACATTATACAAATTGATTAAATATTTTCGAACCGCCGTATTTTTAAAAACGACGGTAAAGTCTTGCGGTTTACTAAAATCGACTTTCTGATTACTTAAAATATCCCAACTTTCACCACTGAGTAACTTTGCATCGACGACAATCCAACCATCATCTTTCCAAGGATACGGAGCAAACATATCCCATTTTTGATGCAGCCTTAAAAAAGACCCGATCTCGTCAATGGGCGAAGCTATTTTCCAACGATCTTCATCGCTATGTAAAGCAACACACCAATACATTGCAATTGCGAAAAAAAATAAGACAAAGGTTTGCGGTATGAATCCTAAAGTTGAAGTTAATGGTGACGGCTTCAGATAATTAAGTATGTTTGCCATGCTTTTTCTATTCGCCGCCTGGCGAATGTAGATTGAATGACCAAGCAAGCTAATGGGACGATTATTAAATAAAGGAGTTATGAAATGAAACGGTGAAAGTCGTAGTAGTTCGATGAAACCGTTAAAATGGGTGTGAAAAGTTCCTTCTGATTTTTGAATGATCCAAGAATTATTCGTGACCATCAAATCATTCGCAGCTGGAAAGTCTTGAGCCCTATTGCTGGTGACCCCAGGTAAGATTAAAAAAGTTTTTAATAAATAGATCATTTTCAAACAGTAATTACAGCCACCGTCATAATAGATCGTTGCTTTTTTATTAGTCTGTAGGCGAGCCAACTGTTTTTCCCAAAATGAAGTCGGAATGAAAATCATCCAGTAAGCCATGCAAATCCATGGGAAAGTTCCAAGATAGAATGTAAAAAATAATCCTAAATGAAATCCGACTAAGGTTAAAATGCTGACCCATCGAAAAAACGAATTCTTAAATGGAATAAATACCAGAAATGGAACGCAGAATTCGATCACTAAAGTCAGGTGGGTTAAAATGCGCATCCATTCGTACGGTAGCTTCTGTAGCAACTGAGCGATGGGGGTGATATATTGATCTATTTGAAGTGAATAATAAATCGCTGAAGCCTCGGTCGTCCAAACGGGGTGCCACTTTAAAAGAACCGTAAAAAAGTAAACCGCAATCAGCTGACCAGATAAAGCGCAGGTTGCAAAGCTAAGCTCGGTGACATTCGCTTTCGATTTTGAGCTCGGTTCAGAATTAAAATTTTTGAATAGGCTTAAAACTTTATCAACGGAAAAAAAATGATTAGCGGGAACAAATATCATCCAAAAAAGAGCCATCCGAATCAGATCGTCGCCGCCATGTGAAATGGCCGGAGCCCGCGCCGAAAAAGAAACAAAAAATATCCAACTGAAGACGGTAAAAAGGCGGGTGCGATAGCCCAAGGTTAAGCACAAGAAACAAAACCCTGCGATCATTAGTAATCCATAAATATATCCGATATGTCCGACTGAATTAAATATTGAAAAGAAATAGTTATTCGTCCGCCCATCTAAAAGAAATGCTCGGGTAACAAGTCCCGTATCCGCATAAAACAATGGGGCTAATTGAAATCGGGATACCAAATCACAAAGTAGGATAAGCCCAAGTAAAAATCGAAAAAGTGATAGTGAACGTAAATCTAATTTAAGAAAATCAAGTTGTCGATGGCTCATGCGCTTATTGCAATTGAAAACCCGGCAAGATGCAATGTTTTTGAATAACTTCGAAACTTAGCGCAAAGGTGTAAACTGTGGAGGCATGCCCGCAGCGGCCGCAGAGACTTTAAACTTATAAGCGGCGCCCCCGTTAGGGGTATCGGTTTTATAGCCGTCTAAAAAACTTAAAAAGAATTTTGCGCGTTCTTTGAAGGCGCGATTTGTCTTCAAGTCGAGTGAAATATTGTATGAGCCAAATATAGGAACAATTTGGCCATTCATGTTTTGAAAAGTTAAACCCATGTCCCCTTTGATATCGCCAGAGAAATCATCTTTGGCGGTTCCAACTTTTCCTGTTTCAATCACAAATTTTCCGGCGGCTAATTTTCCTTTAAGTTCGACTTGGCCTAATTTGATTTCGGGTAAATTGATTCGTCCCATATCTTGCAGAGAAACACTTGATGGTGGAAGTTCAAAATTTTGAATGATCATCGAAAGATCGACATCGGGTTGTTCGGCTAAAGCTAGATCCGCAATTCCGACCGAGTTAAATTGTAACTTTCCCTTAATGGGCAAGCTAAGGCCGGCTAATTCACGAAGGTCTTTTAAATTAATGTTGCGGCCCGCGATTTCGATTCGGGATTTTTCGATGCCGTTTTCTGATTTTGGTAAAGGTTTTAAATTTATTTCAACATCGCCCTTTAGAAATCCTTGGGCCTTGATTGTGCCCCCAGGTTTTCGAGCAATCAGCGCCGCCAGCGAAGGTGATACAGAAAGTTCTTCAGTTGAAATAGTTGAGATTTGCGGGGTTTCCACGAAAACTTTTTCAAAAGATAGAGTCGATGAAAATGGATTAAAATTCATTTTATCGAACTGTAAGAAAACTTGGTTATTCGTTAATTTTGAGACTTGATTTGTAACGGTATCGTTTAAATCGTTAAACGGGAATAATAAAACCATAAACCAAATAGTCAGGGTAAACGTTAATAAAAATTTCCATTTATTGACTAGAATAAATCGTACAAAGCGAACAATCCCGTTCATCATTCGCCGTCTCCATCACTATTTGTTTTTTTAGGTGCACGATTTGGGCGTTCAGGCTCGGGCGGAAGTTCAATAGGGGGTGCAGGTACATTCAATGAATAAAGTTTAAAGGTGACATCAAAGTAGCGGGTATCTTGCGGATGCGCCGATATGATAAGATCTTTCATCTTAACGCTTTCAGAAATTCCCACAATTGATGAACCAATGTCGACGATTTGTTTTATATTTAATTTAGCAAATTTGACTTCGAGAACGCTTGACACAAGTGCCGCCGGAATCAGTTTACCTTCAACGCTACTATTGATCATTCCCACATTTTGTTCAGGCAGAAGGGAAGCACTTGTAATGATTGAATTGATAGCTGCGCGAAGTGTATCGGTCGGAGGAGGCATCGCAACGCTAGCCTGCCCTGAGGATTCACGGTAAGTACGAAATAGATCGCGCATCAATGCTCTTTTTTCTTCGTAAGTTTGCATCGATTCCTGTGAACTAAAATAAAGAGATAGGGGATAGAAAAAAAGAACGAATAACAATACACCAAGGCCTGCGATCCATGTTAGCTTTTGGCCACGGGGTTCCATGCTTTGGTAGCGTTCTTGTAGTTGCGTGTAGGTTGACGATTCTTGAACTTGTTGTCCGATGCGGGTACCCAAAGACTTAAACTGATCAATTATATTCTCTAATGCGCTCATTTAACTAAACCTCGATCAGCTTTGAAAGTTAAATTAAATGCCACGCGGTTGGGTACCGAAGCTAGATTTGATGGCTGTTGATTGACGACTCCATCGATGGCTAAACCCTTCAGGTTTTGCGCTAGCGTAGTTACTTCTTTCGGGGAATTCGCGTAACCAACCATGTAAACCTGGTCATCACGAACTTGAAAGCTCATCAAGTCAATTTTAACCTGTTCTTTTTGCGGAGAGCTTTCACTTACTTTTTTTAGGATCTCAAGCGCTGAATTCATTTGCGCAACTTGCGCTACCAATTTCATGTCGGCAGCTTTTTTCTTATTTTCTTTTATATATTTCTTAATGCCTGCGGCGTTTGCCTGCTTCTTTGGAAGGCGGGCGACTGTTTTTGCCTGATCAGATAAGGCTTCATCGCCTTTTTCAACTAACGTGACTGAAAATGAATCGCGGAAAGTCGTCCAAACAAAAAGCACCAGGACGGCGGCGGCGGCAACTTGAGCCACGCGCCCCCATTGTTGCCAAAGAACTTTCATCTGGTTATTTTGTTTGGCGAAATCACCTTTTAAAAGATTGGTTGCCGGATTACGCGGTTTTTTTAAACCCTCGATTGCTAACGCCATCGCAGTCGCAAAACGAGTTTCGGTTGCAAACAATTGATCAGCCGGAATGAAAGATGAAATTGAAGCCGAGAACGGCTGTAAAAGCGAAACGGGATTACAAGCAATTTCTAAGTGCTGAGTCAGGAAGCCGCCTAAATTTTGTAGTAAGCTTGCACCACCGGTAAAATTGATTGAAGAGATATCAGCGTTCAATTCACTTTTTAATTCTAATAAAGTCATTTGTAAATCACGCACGAGTTCGCGAAGTGATTTACCTAAAGTATTTGAAATCTGCGCTTGTTCAAAACTAGCGCCCTGTTTGTTCAACAGAAGGACACCTTGCTTTTGTAAGCTACGAGTGGCCTCGATACGAGTGATTTCTTGTTTTTTTATGATCTCTTGAATAAGTTGATCGGCGCCCCAGTAAAGGCTTCGCACGAATATAAGTCGATTGTTTTCGTAAGCGGTAAATAAAGTTTTTTTATGTCCGATATTTAAAACGATTTGAACATTCTTTTTTGGCTTTTCCGTTTCATCAATTTCGATATCGATCTTCGGTAAAGCGGGCGGAAGGTGTTCCCAGTCTTCAACTAAATTTGCAAAAGCTAATCCTTCAATTGAGATAAGATGCAGATCAATGCCGAAGCTATCGGCTAAAGAGATAATACTTTCGACGTGATTTTTTGGTACGGCACTGGCTAGAACTTCCGACGTTGGCCCTTGAGTTTGCACAACTTTGGCATCGAAAACACAATTGTCCGTATTAAAAGGAATGTCTTCTTCCATTTCAAATGAAAGACTTTTTTGAATTTTAATTCGGTCTGAAAATGGAAAATTTTTATACCGAGTCGTCACTTGATCTTGGCGGACTGCCATCACCCAGCGGGCTTGCGCATAGTCGCCGGTTGCTAAAAAAGCTCGTACAAACTCGATGGCTTCTAATTCTTTATCTTGCGGAGACGCGTCGGCATTAAAAACTTTTTCTTTTAATTGATTAACAGAAATATTTTTTTTGTTCTGAATGAGCTCAACAATTTTGACCGAATATTCGCCGATATCAAGACCGATCGATCGCATGTTGTCCCTTCCGAATGACGCTAATTAAAGTCTAGTTCTCTGTCCAGTATACGACACGGGGAGGACCTTTGGGAAGAGGATCTTGAGACGAGGCACTAGACCCTTGTCCAGACGGAGGGGGATTTCCCGGAGGGGGATTTTG
This sequence comes from Bdellovibrio sp., assembly GCA_043760925.1. Lineage (GTDB taxonomy): Bacteria > Bdellovibrionota > Bdellovibrionia > Bdellovibrionales > Bdellovibrionaceae > Pseudobdellovibrio. The sequence goes on from JAYUOK010000066.1 coordinate 171,012, forward strand.
ATCTTGTTTTTCTTTGTCTAAAAAACCTTTGATTTGCGCGGCCGACTTATTCATATCAATGACGACCGCGGTAATTGTTTTCATCATCGCGTGTGAACCGCTGCCATAAATTCCCGTCGACTTAATTCTAAAATTAATCACCTTATCGCAAAGCATAGGTGTTTTACTAAATTCTTCGGTAAGCCTTGCTCCACGGCTTTCAACAAAACCTTTAAAGTCAGCCAGGCAAGCTTCGCCGTCACCTTTGAACGGACCGCCTTTATCAGGATCTTCTCTTCGGGCGATGGCTTCGGTCGCGGCTTCTTCGGTCATACCCGTATCTAAAGATTTAAGAACTTCTTTTGAAGCGGTGTTAGGATTAATGGCTTTCATTCCATAAATTGTAATTCGTGGTGATAAAATATTAAAAAATTCTTCTGTCATTCCCGGAATCAATCGAATTTCTTCAACCGTTCGAAAGCCACGGTTAGGTGGGTAGGTGTTACCCAGGGCTGCGAAGGCCGATCTTTTATCTTGGCCCGAAAGTCCGACATTAGAATCGGTCATCCAGTCAGCGATGCTATTCACTAATTCGTCAAATCGAAAGCTTTGATATTCTTGGCGAAAGTCTTCATCGGTTTCAATTTTTTGTTCAAAAATATTCATCAATTGTTTTTTGGTTAAATCACGTAAAGTCTTCGAAGGTGAGGCTAAATCGTTGACATCAATTTTTGATCCTTCATCTTCGATCGAATGCGTATAACTGCCATCCATCAAAGATTCAGACGACAATTTTTTCATGGTATCGCGGTCAACTCCATTTAAATTTGGGGGAATTGGCAAAGGCCAAGCAAATGGAAATTTCCAAATCTGATCAATTTGATTAGCAAATCCAGGTGGTAAAGCAAGCTTACTGGCCTGTTGAAAAAGTTTAATTCGTAAAAGTGCAATTTGCATTCCGTTTCGGGCGGCGTAGTAAGTTTTAAGCCGGTTGAGTTCTTGTGAATTGACGATAAATTCGATCGAAGAATCTTTAGATACTTCCGTCGCGATATAAACCATAAACATCAGCGTGGTCATCGCTAACAACATGGCCACGCCATTTTTTTTCTTAGGAGCGCCTAATGGATTATGTTTAAGTCTTTGTTTTATTTTCGAAAGTTGATTTTTTAATTTGGTCATCACTGTGTCACCGACGGTGGCTGTTGCATTTGCGGCTGCGTGGTGCCTGCCGATTTTTCAGCATTGTTGGGGAAATGCACGGGGATCACAAACTGCATCGAGTATGTACGACGTTTTTTATCAATCTCGCGATCGATCGATATCGATACTTCAACGGCTTCAGGATAGCGACCCTTGGTGATTGGATCGTTGCTGTTGGCCGTGCTATCCCAGGTGTCTGCCCACTCTTGTTTTCCATCAGCGATGTAGCGCCCCTTGAATTCAGTCACATTTTCTAACATGACAATTTCTTGCCCGCCGGTGGTCACATCATCATCGAGTACGGATTGAGTTCGGCGAAATAAGCAGCGGCTTGATTGATCGGCTTTCGATAAATTTCTACAATCTTTTAATGAATAGCCCACCTCTATAAAATCAGCTTGCAGTAAATTGGCCGTCATTCTGCCGTTATTCATCGTAATAAAACTCATTTTATCGTTCCCGCCAACAAAGTGCGTATCGGGATCGATACGTTTTGTCTGTCGTGGTGGTGCCGGTGGTTGTAACGGAGTTACGACTCCAGGTTTTGCTGCCGGGGGTTTTTTAACGATGTCGTTAATTTCTTTTTCGAAATCGCGATGGTGATAAGCTAAATTAATATCGGTTCGAATCATTCGCATCGAATCGCGTAGTGATGATACGTCATCCACTTCAGTTTGAATTTTAACTTTTGCTTTCAGCGCGCGGCTCAGCGCTTGAGTTGACATGACTGACAAAGTGCCCAGAATCGTGATCGCAATCAAAACTTCTAACATTGAAAAGCCGGCAGCTTTAGTTAAGACTTGCAACCTCATTGCGTCCCTCCACCAGCGCCCGGCATGGGCAATGGTCGGTCGTAATCAACAATGTAAATTGTAACGCCAGCCGTAATCGGTTTTTTTTTCTCTCTGTAGATAATCGTAATTTGGACTTCTTTAATCGACTTCGACAAATATTCGGTGAATGTTTTCATGATCATAATCATGGTTTCATCGGCTCCGCCGTCTTGACTGGTCATCGCTGCCGACATGTCTGGGATTTCAAGCTTTTTGGATTTCATCGTCCACGAGTAGCCCGGAATTTCTGATCCGAAATCATCAGCTTCTTCTTCCGGTATCGAATCTAACGATTTATTTTTATATTTTCTTTCGATCTCGGTTACTTTGCGTTCTAGTAAAGCGGCTATTTGCACTTGAACTTGAGTTTTTTTTAGTCGGTTATAGGTGCCTGCCCAAGAGTTGACTAAAATAAATAATCCAGAAGCCATAATCATCATGGCTAATACGACTTCAATTAATGTAAAGCCCGATTGTTTTATTCTTCGCATCGAGGATAATTATAGCAATTGAAAAGTCTATCTGGCGAGATCTTTTAGCACTTTTCCTTCAGGAATAACGTCGGATTGGCCCGTAATCGGATTGTAAACAAGTGTCCAAATATTTTTTTTAGGATCTTCTATTTGGATCGCAGAATACTCAATAAGGCCCTGTGGGAAAAAATGGATGTAGGCAGCACCCTCGGTGATAATCAGGTCTTGCGTGCCACTCTCAATTTGTTTAAACGAATATCCCTTCGGCAGGACCTGTTTCTTTTTAAAAATAGAGGTATCAACTTGAAAGTCTGAGGCAGGCTTTTCGGCATCTTGCTGAAAAGTTTCTTTTGCGCGTTTTTGTTCTTCTTCGTATTTCTTTTTGTCGATAAGGACGACTCGGGTCGACTTCTCAACCCACCAAGATTGTCCGCCGGAATCTAATTGGAACGCGAGGCGGTAGGTGGTGCCATTCAGCTTGGCGCGGCCGCGTAGATCTTTACCGGCTAAAATGAAGTCTCTGAATACTTTTCGGGTTTCAGATTTTTTGTCGAAAAGTTTTGGCGCAGCAATTGCGATGACCGCGCCAATGATCGAAAGAACGATCGTCATTTCAAGTAGTGAAAAACCATTCTTTACTTTGACCAATTCAAACCTTTTTATTCCTCTCCAGCGGCAGATCCTTCAGATAAAAAATCTTTTTCAGGCCCTGAGCCACCTTCTTTTCGATCTTTACCTAAAGACTTTAAATTAAAGCCATTACCGGAAACTTCATATGAAAAATCGTTTTGCCATTCGTCTTTTAAAAGATTTTTAGAATTTTTATTGCTGGTCCAATTTTTACATTCAGCTGAATCGTTAACTAAGAAATCAAGTGAAGTGGGTAACTTACCGCAATCCGCCTGGAACTCATTCAATTTATTCTCGATCTCGCCCATCTTAATTCGTGTGTTCCGGATGTTTCCGTTATCACGTCCTTCATTAATCTTTGGTAAAATAAGACCCATGATAGCGCCGATAATGACAAGCACGATCATGATTTCGGCTAGTGAGAAACCTTTGTTATTAAAAGCCATTGTGTTTTTTTTATCGATTTTCATTCTATCTCCTGATTACATCAACTTGGGTTAGATCATAAAGCCTAAGTAGCCTAACCGAGTTTTGAAGTTAATTCAAACATTGGTACGATGATCGATATTACTATGATAAAAACGACCGCGCCAATTAAAAGCGTCATGATCGGATTTAATAAACTGGTGATCGAATCAACTTTTGATTTAACTTGAAAGTCATATGCGTCAGCAACTAAAGTTAGCATATTTTCTAAATCACCAGTTTTTTCTCCGATGTTGACCATGTGAACAACTAAAGGTGGAAATAAGCCTGATTTTTTAAGCGGTCCTGCGATCGATTCACCTTCAGAAATATTACTTTTAGCGTCATCAACCGCCAATGCGATGACGTGATTATCAACGACATTGCGAACGATATCGAGTGCGTTGAGCATTGGCACACCGCCGGTTAATAAGGTCGACAAAGTTCGCGTAAAACGCGCAATGGCAACCATTTGTACGATATCACCAATAAGTGGAAGCTTAAGGGCGATGCCATCCCAAGTTTTTCGGCCTTCTTCAGAATTTTTCCAGTTTAAGAATAATAGAACACTGATGATAATAAAGCCTGCAAAAATGTACCAGTGATTTACAAACACTTGGCTAATGGATGATACCCACTGCGTATACCATGGAAGTGAAATGTCTGGAAATGATTCAAAAATTGATAATATTTTCGGTAAAACGCTCGTGAAAAGTCCGAAAATAACTAGCGTAATAACGACCAACATAATGATCGGGTAGGTCATGGCTGAAGTAATTCGTTGGCGAAGATCGGCTTGTGATTCGGTAAATTCAGCTAAGCGTAATAGAATGGTATCTAAAGTTCCCGACATTTCGCCGGCCTCAGCCATTGAAATATAAATCTTATCAAAGATATTTGGATATTTGCTAAGGGCTTTATGTAACGAGAGACCTTCGTTGATCATGTTTTTACAGTCAGCGACCGCTTCGGCCAAAGTTTTATTTTCAACTTGTTCCGAGATCGCCGTCAAGGTATCCACCAGCGGAATGTTTGCTTTAATTAATGTCGCTAATTGCCGGGTCATCAGGGCTAAGTCTTTGACGGGTACGGAGGCCGATCGAATTCGAAGGGATGAGGCTTTTTTCTGTACACTTTTTTTCTTATCAGAAATCGAAACGACAAAGATACCATCTTTTTTTAACTTCATCCGCGCGGCGCGCAGATTTTCAGAATCAACAACGCCTTTGGTGTTTTTTCCGTCTCGGGTTAAGGCTTTGTATTCAAAAATTGGCATCGGGATCTCGCTTAAATATCAAGTTGAGTGTTAGTGACGAGTTCTTCGATTGTCGTAATACCGGCTAAAACTTTTTGAATACCGTGGTCGCGGAAAGTCTTCATTCCATTTGCAACGGCCTGTCGTTTAATCGTATTTCCATCTTTTCTTTGCATCACTAAAGAACGAATATCATCCGTCACTGGCAGAATTTCTGCAATAACGGTTCGTCCAATGTAACCTTTTTGGCCGCAATGTTCGCAGCCTTTGGTTTTACAAATATTTGCAGACTTTGCTTGCTCACGAGTAATACTTAAAGTTTGCAAATCAAAATCGCTGGCAACATGCGGAACTTTGCAATGCGGACAAAGGACGCGCACGAGTCGCTGCGCAAGGACGCCAAGAATAGAGGTTGCAATTAAAAAGGGTTCGCAACCAATATCCATCATGCGGGGAAATGCGCCGGCCGCGTCGTTCGCGTGGATCGTCGAAAGCACTAAGTGACCTGTTAATGAAGAATTAATCGCAAGTTCTGCCGTCTCTAAATCGCGAATCTCTCCGACCATAATAATGTCGGGATCTTGTCGAAGAAATGATCGAAGTCCCGCAGAAAAAGTAAGGCCAATTTTAGAATTCACCTGCACCTGTCCGACGCCGTGAATACGTTGCTCGACCGGATCTTCAATCGTCAGAATATTAATATCAGGTTTATTTAATTTAGATACGGCGCCGTAAAGTGTAGTCGACTTACCCGAACCGGTTGGTCCCGTTACAATCAAAATTCCGTATGAACGATAAATAAGATCTTCAAATATTTTCAAAGTCTCTTCCGAAAAACCTTGCTGATGCAGTTCGCGAACTTGATTCGATTTATCTTGAAGACGCATCACTATTCGTTCACCGAAAGTAGTGGGTACCGAAGATAAACGTATATCGATATCTTTTCCACCGACTTTAAGCGGAATACGACCATCCTGCGGAAGTCGTTTTTCAGCAATGTTTAAATTGGCCATAACCTTAATACGAGAGGTAATCGCATTTTGCAGTTTCTTTGGTGGTTTAAAAATATCAAATAAAATACCGTCAATCCGGTAGCGAACCACCATGTCTTTTTCGTAAGGTTCCATGTGAATATCGGAAGCTTTTTCTTTAACCGCGCGGAATAAAAGCGAATTCACTAGTTTAATAACCGGAGCATCGTCTTCGCCGGCTTCAAGTAAATCGATGATCGGATCTTCAAGATCCATTTCATCTTCATCGATTTCATCCATGCCACTTAAATTCGAAGTACTTTTTTCATAGACGCGGTTAATCGCATCCTGAATTCGTTGCGCGCTGCTGACTAAAGGTTTAATTTTTTTGCCAAAAATAACCCGAAGATCATCCAAAGCTTTTGTGTTGACCGGATTAGATGTTAATACCGTTACCGAATCTGATTCTTCGCGGTAGGGTAGTACGCCTTGGGTTTTTGCGTAGTTAATTGGTAAATTACGAATCAAGTCTGAAGAAATATCATTGACTGGAATATCTTTAATGTAATCAACGCCTAGTTCGCGGCAAAGATCCGCAACTAGATCATCGGCAGATGCATAATCTTTCTTAGCTAATGTTTCACCAACCGAAACCGGTTGTGATACGGCCGCATTTTTAAGGACCGACTTAATTTGGTCGGCATTTAAAGAAGTGGCTTTAGCAAGAACTGCGGATACATCTAATTGAGCCATTAATTACCTTTTTTTAGTCGGTTCAACACTTTGTGGAACCCGTGCTTCACGTTTTAAAATACGATCCATGGTTTCCCCGTAAGGATCTTTTCCGCCCTGTTGCTTAATAAACTTGAGACGATTTTGTGAGGTTTTGATTAACAACTTTTTATGGTCTTCGTTCGTACGAATAATCCGAGGAGTTAAGAACACCACCATATTAATTTTACTTTTTTCGACGCTCTTACCTTTAAAAAGCCATCCTAAAATTGGAAGATCGCCTAAAAGCGGAACCTTTTTTACGGATTCTGATTCTTCATCACGGATGAGTCCTCCAATAACGGCCGTATCGCCATTATTTACATTAACCATCGTTTTTATTGTTCGCGTTGCCAAAGCGGCGGCACGATCAAGAAACTTGGTGGGCACTTTTCCTTGAATAAGTTGTTTAACATCTTGTTTAAACTCCATCCGAATTGATTCTGAGTCCGGACTAATAAATGGTTTAATGACCAGTTTGATCGTTGCTTTTTCAAACGTTGGCGTTTCAATGACTGGAGCCCCGTTCGCACCACCCGAAGCGGACGAACCGGTAATGACCTGATCACCAACCTCAATTTCAGCTTCTTGCGCATCCATCGCCGTGATCTGCGGCGTTGAAAGAATATTTGTTTTACCAAAAGTTTTTACAAACTTTAAGAAGGCCAATAAATCCGGTACGGGAACGGTGGCGGGTTGATTATTTCCCGCAGTTCCAGCAAGTGGATTTTTCATATTGATGGTACCTTGCGAGAATGCAAGGATCGCATTTCCGGCGCCGGCAAATGGAGATAATACATCAATGATATCGGTATCCTTCGCCACAAAGCCTGATTTGCCACCGGCTTCATTAAACTTAACCAATCCACCACTTGAGCTGCTGCCATCATTTAAAGTCATTTCCATGATGATAGCCTCGACGTAAACCTGATTACGCGCGATATCTAATTTAGATAAAATCGATAAGACTTTTTCGTAATCCTGCTTGCTGGCCGATACGACAAGTGCATTCGTATTTTTATCGGCTTTAATCGAAACATCTCCGCCAAATAATCCCTCACGAATGGCCGCTTGGCCTTGAATCATTCCCATACCTAGCCCCGGCGAACCGGTACCACCTGAAGATTTAGGGCCGGCATCCTTAGTAACTTCTTGCAAAGTCTGTGCAATTTTTTCGGCTTCACCGTGTTTGACGTAGTAAACGTAAACTCCACCCTGGTCTTCGGCGGTGAGTTTAAAATCAAGCTGCGCGATTAACTTTTTCACGCGATTAATTCCGGCGCGATTACCAACAACAATCAATGAATTTGTTCGTTCATCCGGAAATACGAGGAAGTAACTGGTGCCTTGCCCTGACCCCGAACCGCCACGTGAAGATTGCGGCGTAAAACGGGGAACACCCGAAGAAAATCCACCTGCCGTGCTTGGTTTTTTTTCACCCTTGTTAACGACTTTATCGATCAGTTCAGCTAAATCTTTTGCCTTCGTGTATTTGATGCCGATGACTTCAAGTTGTTCTTCAAAACCAGGAACATCAAGCTGATTTAAAATTTTCATCACGCGGTCAATGTTCGCACCGAAGTCAGAAATAATAAGTGAATTTGTTTGCGTGTACGGCGACATTTCACCGTAGCTTGATGTTAAAAGTCGTAATTGCTGTTGAACCGTGTCGGCCGAGATATGTTTTAAATGGATAATCTTTGTGATCATTTGATCCGAATTCGGATAGTACGATCCAGAATAAGTATCAATATTATCTCGCTGCGCTGAACGGGCGTTTCGAATTTTTAAAAAGCCGCCACTCGGAACAACCGTAAAACCATTAATTGCTAACGCCGATAAGAAAGCTTTGTAGGCTTCCGCGACTGTAATTTTACTGGGCGCAATGATGGTGATTTTACCGCGAACGGTTGAATCGATAATAAAGTTCTTACCGGTCAATTCACTGATCGCTTTGATAATATCGGTGATTTCTACATTCGGAAAATCGAAAGACTCAATTGTTTCCGGAAAATTATCGGAATTAATATCTTCGGGTCCGGCTTTTGCGAACTTACTTTTTTGCTTGCCTGAAAGTACGCCCGTATTTGATTTCGATGGACCAATCACGCGCTCGCCTGAACCAACCGCAGAGCCGGGGCTTGCAAACCCGCCTGAAGATGACGGAGTTACAGGCGGCTGACTGACCGGTGGTGGCATCTGCGAAAAGTCCTCAACCGGTGGCGGCGGCGGAAAATCATCTGATTGCGCCATGGCCGGTAAAGTAAAAAGTAAACTCGTCGCAATAGGTAGCGCCAATAGCGATGAGATCATTTGTTTTTGAAAGGTCATTCCTAAACCTCGATTGTTATTTTCAGTTCTTAAGTTTTTCATCAAATTATTTCACATCATACGTGAAGGTATCGTTTTTACCCTGACGCTCAACTTGCAGTTTAACTTGATTTCCATTTTTCAAAGTATTGTACATTTCCATCGCCTTTTGCACGCTATCGATGGGCTCGCCATTTACGCCTTTTAAAACATCCATGGGTTTTAAACCCAGTTGTTCATAGATGCTACCAGGCTGCATATCTAAAATTCTAAAACCATTAATCTCGCCGGTATTAGGATCGCGATTCGGTACGGCTCGGGCCTGCATCAAAACGCTCGATAAATCATTTGTGTATTTCAGTAAGTCAGAACGCTTGATTTGAAATTGATTGTTACCGGTCGCCATGACTTCTTTACTTGCTGGTCCGGCGCTGACCGCTGTTGCCTTTGATGCACCGAACGCAACTTTATTGCCGGCCTTATTTAGTTCCATATATTCAAGAGCCCCTGAATTCGCATTTCGAATGAAGACAATATTGCGTTCAACTTTTTCTAAGCGAGCCAAGCCTTCAATTTCAGAACCCGTAGAATAAGATCCCGTTAAATTTTTACTTTTAACTTCAATCGCCGCGATTGATTTAGCGGGATTTGTATGAACCATCGTGCCAATCAAATTCAACGGTAACGTAGTCGGAATTGGATCGGCATCTTTTTGGGCGCCTGATTCGGTAGGGCGTGCAGTGATAGCTTCCGGCATGACACCTGAAGACGAAAACAAATTTCGCGAGATTATCGAAGAAAACTGACTTCGGTCAACGTAAGAGGGCGGGGTGAATTTAGTCATCTTTTTAGGGGGCGCTTGGTTCGGAATCATTAAATCGCGGAAATAAATGATTGTAAGATCGGCGATGGTAAAGGCTAAGAAAGTTAACAACGCATAGAGCGCTATTTTCGAGAATTTGTTGCTTTGCTTTATATTGAATTTTCCTAATTTCATGTTCTCCCAAAGAATATCAATAGCCCTAGGTCTCGGGCACTCGAAACGTATATTATAGCGAAATCTAGACCGGACTGGACTGACCGTAAAACACGCTCTAGACCTTGGACCATTTCAAGCTTTTTTTGTAGAAATCCAACCTTTGGGCCTGCTAACCTTTAATCTAGATGAGTAACACAGTGACCATGACGGTCATCTACTTCACGGACGGAGCACTCATAGATGATTTGCATATACGCAAATCGTTGCTACGTATTCCTGAAATCATTCATTGCCTACGCGAAAATCAGAAAGAGTTTCTTAACTGTGATCTATTCATTGCGATGATGGATCAACGGGTTTTTAATCTTTTGAATTATCATCAAAAAACACGACTTAAACTTCTTATACAGCAATCACTTTTCCAGCGATGGTCGCGCCAAGGTGTCGAGCCTGATTTAATCATCCGACGTAAAGATTATTGCGATTTTTCGCAGCTAGCTTCTACCTTCGTCAAACTATCAACCGTAGACTCTTTACAAGTTGTAACCATTGGGCCGGGTTTTGATGAACTCGAATCTTTTCTTCGACTACAGTTGAAAGTGACTAGCTGTCCGCAGTTTGACATGATTTCCCAGGATCCGATGCTTAATTGGTTTTGGGAAGGTGTGAAAAACGATATTCAACTGCATTCATAAAAAAAGCTTTAAATTCGAGCGGTCATTGCCGACCAGTTGAATACTGTTTTTTTTGCCGTATATACTTTAAAACCAAGTAAAATCAAGCCAGACCGACCGGCTGTTCAGTAAACTGAGCTCGGGTAAAAATTCACGGCCTTCCGTTTCAATTGAGTAGAGCCCGTAAGGAATTTCGGCAAACACACTGCCGCGGGGAGGCCGTTTACGAAAATCATTTTTTTCGTAGGCGTAGATTAGAAATTCATTCTGCTTTGACGTTCTGTAGCATTCATTGATCAGTGATTTCAAAACTTCGGGATGATTCGCCGATAAAAAATGCAGTAAGCGAAAATGCAAGGCCTCTTGTTTTTGCGTTCGCGAGAAAGGCTTCGTCAGTCGTCTTCCGAAGCGCAGCCACTGCGCTACCTTTAAGAATTGCCGAAAATTATGGGCTTGGGGATCATAATCTTGCGGCATGTAATCTTGAAGCAAGCTTGAACTGATCGGTTGAACGCAGCCAATCATTTTCCCTTCAGAATCAAACGCGATAATAAATTGGCTCCAAGAGTATAAAAGCGAGCGATTAATGTAGTCGCTTACATTTTCAGTTAATTCGGCCGGTATAAAATCAAAATGTTTTACGACGGAGTTTAGATAAGTCACTAAAGCTTCTTTATCAGACGATCGATAGGCGCGAACGGTAATATTTTGATTGGGCTTCGTGCTCCAAGGATAAAACCCATGAATCGAAACCAGATTGTAGGATCTTGCGAGTGAATAAAGTGGTTGCTGAGTTCTTTTTAATTTGGGTCTGATAAACGCGTTCATAGCTTGCGACTCGGTTTGATTGATGGAGGTTATAAACCCATCGCATTGTTCATTCTTTCGAATTTCTTCGAGCAGTGGTTGGAAGAATGAAGACCAAGATAAGATGGCTTTTCGATTAGGCGAGATTCGTAAATCACATGCCTGCGCCATTCTTAAAACACGCTCGTTAAATTTAAGCTCGCGAACAAGAAAGCTTGCTGTTCCTAAAATCTCATCGCCGTCCTCGATCAAGTAAGTTCGGTAGGGTAAGCCAAGACGTTGGTAGAACGAGAAAAAATGTTCTTCACGGCCAATTTTAATTTCAATCGCTCCATGGGTCGGTATTGAAGTAAAAAAATCATTTAATCTTTTTGAGTCCGCAGGGGTCGCCTGCCGCAACTTTAAAGAAGTCTCACTCATGATTTTTTCCAGATGGTATCCGCCACACTGCTTTTAAGGTTCACCCATCTAGCCCAGGTAAAAAGTAAGTCGCTCAAGCGATTTAAATAAATAAGTACATTTTGATAGTGCAATTCTTTACTTAAAATTTCACTACTTCGTCTTTCAGCTCTGCGGCAAGACGTGCGACAAATATGTAGTTGGCTGGCAATGACATGGCCTGATGGCAAAATAAAGTTTTTTAGCTTGGGTAACTCAAGCGTATATTGATCAATCCAGTTTTCTAAATTGGTAATGTGACTTGCATCGATCTGAGCTAGACTTTTAAAAACTTTTTCATCAGCCGTCGCAAGGAGTGAACCAACCGAAAAAAGTTCACTCTGAATACTTTCTAACTTTGCATTCAGCTGGATCAGATGCGCGTGGTCAGTCAGCAAGCTTCGAATCAACCCCAATTGAGAATTAAGCTCGTCCACGCTTCCGTAAGCTTCAACGCGTGGATTAAATTTCTCGACGCAAGATCCATCGACCAGTCGAGTCGTACCTTTATCCCCAGTTTTTGTGTAGATTTTCATATAGACCTATTTCATTATGAGGATTCGCATGAGTCAAACAGTTCCATTTTTTATTACGATCCCTCATTCCGGTGAAAACATTCCGGAGCAAACTCCTTGGCTTAAAGCTTTACCTGAAGAAATTTTAATGGCCGATGTCGACCGGTACGTTGATGTGCTGTACAAAAACACTTTGCAAGAGTTAGCGATCCCATTTCAAACAACCCCGTGGCATCGCTACGCGGTTGATTTAAATCGTATTCCAAGTGATGTCGATGAGACTTCAGTTATTGGTGCGCCGAAAAAAGCCGGGACTCATGCCGATGGCTATCATTGGGTGATGACGAAAGGTGAAATTAAATTGATGCCCGCACCAATCACGACTCAAGTTCATGATGAGCTGACTCAATTAATTTATGAACCTTTTCATCAAAGTATTCGAAATCATTATGAAAAGTTTAAAGCGAAAGGCTTTAAAAATATTTTTCATATCGATGCTCATTCAATGCCTTCACTGGGTACGCGAATGCATAAAGATCCAGGAGAATTACGGGCTGACATTGTTGTTAGTGATTGCTTAGGGAAAAGTTGTGATTCACAATTCCGCGATTTGGTGATTGCTGCTTACACAATTTCGGGTTTTAAAGTTGGTTACAACTGGCCTTATTTGGGTGGCCGCGTTACCGAGCAATATGGTCATCCGCAAATGGGTCAAAATGCGATTCAAGTAGAGCTGAACCGCGCTCTTTATATGGATGAAAAAACAAAAAAACTAGAAGCGCGGCATGAACAAGTTCAAAGCAAACTTCTGAAAGCGATAAGCTACATAAAATCCGAAATCCCAAAGTTAGGTCTACCCAAGTAAGTTCAGTCCAAGTAACTTAAGGGTCATGGTTTTTAAAAACAAAAGTTTTAATAAGTTCTGGCGATTTTCAAGTTCGTTCCAGTTGGGTATTCCAATCTTAGTGAGTATCGCCGTTTTAACTGCTTGGGGCACCATCGTTGAGGCTCAGTTTGATGCCTTTGCAGCAAAGAAATTGGTTTTCGACAGTTGGATGATGTGGGTCAGTATGATTTTACTGGTCTACAATCTAACGGTTGTGGTGATTGATCGTTGGCCTTGGCAGAAAAATCATTATCCATTTATTACCGTTCACACGGGAATCATCACCATTATTTTTGGTTCTTGGATTACTTATCAATATGGTATTGACGGTCAAATCAGCGTTCCGATCGCTGGAAAAAATAATTTTATTTCGGTTCCGCAAACTGACGTGGTTGTGTATGCAACCTTTGATGGTGACCGTTATTCAAAAATTGTCGACCGTGAAGTTGATTTTTTCAAATCTCCGCCTACTAAGGACGACCCTTATTCAATTGACCTCGGCGGGGATAAAATCGAAATATTTGAATACGTTAAATATGCCCGCTTGCAAACAAAGGTGAAAGCCGCTGACCATGATTCAGCCGGCGCATCTGTGCGGTTTCAATTGATGAATGAAAACGTAAAACAAGTTCAACAAATTACTCAAAGCAAAAAAGATAAAGAGGCTTCATTTAACTTGGGGCCCGCGCAAGTATATTTAGGCCGCGTGCGTGCACTTCCGCTTGGTGGTCGCGGAAACGAAATATTTTTAACCCCGATTGATAATGATTTGCACTACACTATTTTTCACCGCCAAAAAGCGGCGCCATTTAAGACAGGCACGATTAAAATTGGTGATGTTGTGCAGACGGGCTGGATGGGTCTAGAGCTTCGCTTACTCGATTACCTACCGAAAGCCGCTGAAGAATTTGAAGTAACGCCTTACGAGCGGCCTACGCCATTAACCTCTTCGGCGGTGCGAATTCGGCACAAAGGCGTCGAGCGATGGCTGGTGCTGAATGACGTGCTTAAAATTTTTGGTAAAGATAGCGCTTACTTACTTAGTTACCAAAATCGAAGAATTGCTTTAGGTTTCCAAATCAATTTAGAAAAATTTGATGTGATTCGTTACCAGGGAACGAATAAGGCAATGGAATACGCAAGTATGGTTAATGTTTCGGGCGCGGCTAATGAGCCACCGATCAATCAATTGATTTCCATGAATGAGCCTTTAAAATACGATGGCTATACAATTTATCAAGCCAGTTTCCAAGAAGATGAAATGACCGGCCAGCCCACGGCTTCGGTTTTTTCGGTGAACAAAGATCCGGGGCGTGCGGTGAAGTATATTGGTTCGACTATTTTAAGTTTAGGTATCGTTTGGCTTTTTTATCAACGTCGTAAACGGAGAACTGCTGTATGAAATTAATGTTTCTAGTATTATCTATGTTTTTATCATTGTCTTCGTTCGCCGCTGAAAAAGAACAAATCAGATATCTGCCCGTGCAAGATGCCGGACGTATAAAACCTTTTGATACGTTCGCAAAAGAAACTCTCGAGATTGTGTACGGTAAAAAAACATACAAAGAATCTGAAAGCACTCCGGCGATCAAAGCGCATTGGGTGGTTCTAACTTGGATGTTAGCTCCGGAAAGCTGGGTTCAGCGGCCCTTATTCGAAGTGAAGCATCACCAGGTTTTGACCCAGCTGGGGCTTCCGAAAGATCGAAAACATTTTACTGGAAAAGAGTTATTTGAATCAGAAAAATTTGCGAATGTGATGCAAGATCTTCAGAACAAACGCGAAACCAAAGAAAAATTAACTCCATTTTATCAAGCGTTGCAACGGATAGAGAACCAGTTTTTTATTTTCCGCGAAATGGCTGCTGGCCGATTACTTAAAGTTTACCCGGTGCCCGATAAAGATGCCTGGCTATCTGTTGCAGAATTGCCAGAACCTGCGCAAAATGCATTTTTAGAAATAAGCAAGTCAGTAGCCAATCATTTGGGGCTGACGATTAAGCCGGATGCAACGCAAGCAGAGAAAGACCTGGTCGGCGAACAAATGAACAAGGCCGTTCTTGAGTTTATCACTCTCGCGAAATCTTCGGATCCGGTCAAATATGAAGCCAGTCGAAAAGTTGCAACTGAAATAGCATACAACGACTTCCATCCTTTTCGTTGGGCCTATATCTTTTATTTGATTGCCTCGCTGATATTATTATTTATTTGGGTGAGCGGTACTAATAAAGGTATGGCCCTAGCTTGGATATTTGTCGGGCTTGGTTTTTTTATTCACACGCTGGGCTTTGCATTTAGAATTTATCTGGCCGAGCGACCACCGGTCTCTAACATGTACGAGACCGTCGTTTGGACTTCTTGGGGAGTCATTTTATTTTCAGTTATTTTAGAACTTATCTATAAGTATCGAGTCATGCTTCTGGGTGGAGCGCTGATGGGCGTGTTCGCGCTGATTGTCGCTGATTCGGCTCCGGCGATTTTAGATCCAAGTTTACAGCCCTTAGAGGCTGTGCTGCGGAGTAATTATTGGCTATTGGTTCACGTGATGACGATTACGATTTCTTATGCCGCATTTTTATTAGCATTCGGTTTGGGAGATCTAGGACTTATTTATTACGTTATCGATCCCGTTAAGCACGATGAAAAGATTCAGCAAATCACCACCGGGGTTTACCGCTCGATGCAAATTGGCGTCGCCTTTTTAGCGCCCGGAATTATTTTGGGTGGAGTCTGGGCCGATTATTCTTGGGGTCGCTTCTGGGGATGGGATCCAAAAGAAACTTGGGCTTTGATCG
Organism: Bdellovibrio sp.; assembly: GCA_043760925.1. Lineage (GTDB taxonomy): Bacteria > Bdellovibrionota > Bdellovibrionia > Bdellovibrionales > Bdellovibrionaceae > Pseudobdellovibrio. The sequence continues at coordinate 186,995 of JAYUOK010000066.1, forward strand.
TATTACTTGGTTACATTATTGTACTGCACGCGCGATTAGTTGGATGGCTTAAAAATTTCGGGATGCTTGCAGCAGGCATCATTACCTTCAGCTTAGTGATCATGGCTTGGTACGGAGTTAATTTTGTTCTTGGCGCGGGGCTCCATTCATACGGCTTTGGAGCGGGCGGAGTTGAATATGTTTCTGTGTTCGTTTTGCTACACCTTTTATTTGTTTTGTATGCATATTTGGCAAAAAATTTTCAGCGGTCGGCATAGCGCGCGACTGCTTGAGAATGAAGTTGCTAGTGAAAAAGTGAAATTTCATTCTCAGGCAGATTGGATGAAATTTCGAAAACTTTTCAGATTGCAATTTGTTTACTGCTGAAACTAATTGCAGCGCGCTAAGTACGTAAATTCTCAAATGGTATTCTCAATTGATATTCAAAAAGCTCCGTGACAAGAAGCGAACAATTCATTTAAATTTAAGAAATTAAGAGTAAAAAAAGGATGTTTATGCAACTTCGTGTTTTGCAACAGGTGTTGATTGGGATTATTTTGATCTCGTCATTTTTTATTTCCGGTTGTCTTTGGGATTCGCCAGACGCGGAACAACGGGTGAAAACCAGTTTCGGTTATAACAATGGCTACGCTCCTGAACAACCAATTCCATTTAGTCATGAATTGCATGTTGGACAACATAAAATTCAATGTCAGTACTGCCATAGTCAAGTCGAGCGATCAAGCGTATCAAATGTTCCATCCCTACAGACCTGTATGAATTGCCATCAGCAAGTTGCAACAGATAAAGAACCTATCAAAAAACTTCGTGAAGCCTACTCAGAAAATAAACCAATTGAATGGGTTAAAGTTCATATGCTTCCGGATCATGTTAAATTTAATCACCAAGCGCATATTCAGCGCGGAGTAAACTGCCAAACCTGCCACGGGCCCATCGAAAAAATGGCCACGGTTTATCAGTACTCTGATTTATCAATGGGCTGGTGTGTGAATTGTCATCGCCAACCTGAAAACAAAGCCCCTCTTAACTGTTCAACTTGCCACCACTAAAGAGAGATCACATGAACAACAATATACATGATCATGATGAAGTAAGCGATTCAAAAGAAAATCAGCCGGATGCAAATCGTCCGGTCATCGAGCGTGATACCAAGCACTGGCGCTCTTTCGAAGAATTAAATAATACTCCAGAGTTTCAAAAATCTTTAAGCACTGAATTTATGTCTTCACCCCTTCGTGAAGGTTCTGAAAATGAAGGTGATAATGACAAATGGGCCCGCCGTGAATTTTTAAAATTAATGGGCGCCTCGATGGCATTAACATCAGCGGCAGGCTGTATTCGCAGGCCCGTTCAAAAAACCGTACCGTACGTGAATCAACCAGAAGAAGTTGTTCTTGGCGTAAGCAATCATTACACTTCGACTTATTTCGATGGCCAAGAAGGTTTCGGATTACGCGTGAGTTCGCGTGAAGGTCGACCGATCCACATTCAAGGAAATGATTTGCACCCTTACACGCAAGGCGCCGTTTCTCCTCGCGGGCAAGCTTCGCTTTTAAGTTTATATGATCCTGAACGTTTGCAAGGTGCGCACCGGAATTTATTCAACGAAAAAAGAACAAACAAGGAAACTGTAAAGGCAAATTGGGAAGATCTTGATAAAAAAGTTGTCGAAGAATTAAAAAAAGGAAGTTCATACATTCTTTCGGGCAACGTAGGTTCACCAGCGACGCAAGCCGTGATTGACGATTTTGGTAAAGCATTCGGTACTCAGCACGTTTCATGGGAACCATTAGCGAATGATGATGTTTCTGAAGGTCAGCGTTTATCTTACGGCGAAGCCGTTGTTCCGTTTTATCGTTTTCACGAAGCAAAAATGATCGTGTCTATAGACGCCGATTTCTTAGGAGCGTGGTTAAGACCTGTAACTTCAAATCGCCAATTCTCGACGGGTCGTAAAAAGATTGAAACAATGTCTCGAATGGTTTCGTTTGATTCGACATATTCATTAACCGGCGCGAACGCGGATTTACGTTATAAAATCAAACCTTCCCAGCAGCTGACTGTCGTCATGGGATTAATTTCTGAAATATTCGCGGCGGGGCACGGCGGCTCTGCGGGTTCAGACTCAGCTAAATCTGCGGTAGCAAATTATAAAAACGCGGCACAACTTTTAAAAATTTCTCCGGAAGCTTTCAAAAAAGTGGCAACCGATTTATGGAATCATGCGGGCCAGTCAATTGTGGTCGCAGGTGGTTTGCAAACTCGAACGGCTGATTCTCTTCAATTGCAAATCGCGGTGAACTTTTTAAATTCAATGCTTGGTAACGACGGAAAAACCGTGATGGCGAAGCAAGGCGGAAGCCATTTGAAATCTTCATATGGCCAAATGATTTCACTCATCAAAAAAATGAATGAAGGCGCCGTTAAAACTTTAATTATCTACCGTTCAAATCCGGTTTACGCCTTAAGTAAAGATTTAGGCTTTGAAGAAGCACTGACAAAAGTGCCAACAGTTGTTTACATTGGTGAGCGCATGGATGAAACAGCTAATAAAGCTCACTTCATCGCGACAGATAATCACTCGCTTGAAACTTGGGGCGATGCTGAATTTGTCAGTGGAACTTACTCGATTCATCAACCTCTTATTCGTACGATGTACGATACACGATCTTTCCAGTTAACTCTGATGACGTGGGCCTATATGGCCAATGTGGGTCCTAAGCGTTTGATCACGTACGAAACATTTTATGATTATTTACGCGCTTTCGTAAAAGAAGAAATCTTTCCAAAAATGGCGGGTGGCCGCGATTTCGAAACATTTTGGAATTATTTATTACAGACTGGAACCATCGGGGAAGAGTCTTCGACAGGTTCAGCGCGCGCTTTTCGCGGCGATGCTTTTAGCCAAATAAAAACCCGCCCGGTGACGAACTCACTTGAATTAGTTCTTTATCCTAAATCGCAAATCGGCGATGGAACTTTAGCCAACGTAGCTTGGCTGCATGAGTTACCAGACCCGGTTACAAAAATCGTTTGGGATAATTACGCTTCTATTTCAATTAAGACTGCTGAAGCTTTAAAACTTCATGAAGGTGATCTTGTTGAAGTGAAGGTGGGCGGAAAGACATTAACAATTCCGGCCCATATTCAACCGGGTTTACACGATGAGGTCGTTGCGATTGCAGTTGGTTACGGCCGCACGCATGCAGGCAAGGTCGGAAACGGAATCGGTCAAAACGCATTTGCACTTTCTAGCTTTGTAAATAATGAAGTTTTATTTTCAGGTATTCCAGCCGAGATGAAAAAAACGGGTGGTAAATATACGTTAGTTACGACACAAGGTCATGATTCGATGGAAGGCCGTCAAATCATCGTGCAAGCAACGAACAAAGATTACGAAGTTTCAAAAGAAGCTAATATTCACCGTCACCATACTTGGTCGATTTGGTCGGGCCACCAGTACAGCGGTCACAAATGGGGAATGGCGGTCGATCTGCATTCTTGCACCGGTTGTTCTGCGTGTATGGTTGCGTGTCAGTCAGAAAATAATATTCATGTCGTCGGTAAAAAATATGTGATGCAGGGTCGTGAAATGCATTGGATCCGCATCGATCGTTACTACGCAGGTACGGCTGAAAATCCTGAAGCTTTATTTCAACCCATTACTTGCCAACACTGTGACAATGCTCCGTGCGAAACGGTTTGTCCGGTCGCAGCCACAGTTCATAGTTCAGAAGGTTTAAACGACATGGTATACAACCGTTGCGTTGGAACACGATATTGTTCAAACAATTGTCCGTACAAAGTCCGTCGTTTTAACTGGTTTAATTACGCAAAATTAATTGAAAAACCAATGCATATGGCACTAAATCCAGAAGTCACGGTACGCCCACGCGGAGTCATGGAGAAATGTACTTTCTGTGTTCAGCGTATTAAAGCCGGAAAAAACCAAGCAAAAACTGAGGGGCGTCCGCTAAAAGATGGGGATATCAAAGTAGCTTGTGAAGTGGCGTGTCCAACTTCGGCAATTACGTTTGGTGATTTAAATGATGATTCATCCCGCGTCGCTAAAGTATTTAAATCAGAACCTCGTGCCTACGCTTTACTTGAAGAGTGGTACGCAAAACCATCGATTCGGTATATGTCAAAAATTAGAAATACTGATTTGCTGACTCCGAAACCAGAGGGCCACGGTCATGCTGTGGCACCAGCCGCCGGCGCACCTGAACACAACACGCAAGCGCCAGCTGAGGGAGGTCACTAATGATTAATATACCAATGAAACGAAATGAGCTCGTGCATGGAAATAAATCTTTAAAAGATATTACCGATGATATTTGTGCTCCCGTAGAACGCTTTCCATCAAAGGGTTGGATGGCGATGTTTTTAGGAGCAAAGACTCTGTTTATATTTTATATCCTAACGATTGCGATGGTTATCTCGACCGGCATGGGTTTGTTGGGTGTGAATCATCCAGTTGCCTGGGGAACGATGATTATCACGTTCGTATTCTGGGTCGGTATCGGTCACGCCGGTACACTTATTTCGGCGATTCTATTTTTATTCCGACAAAAGTGGAGAACTTCCGTTGCCCGCTCGGCGGAAGCCATGACCGTATTCGCCGTTATGACGGCCGGAATTTTTCCGTTGATCCACACCGGAAGACCTTGGCTTGATTTCTGGTTATTTCCATATCCGAATCAACGTGGTCCGCTTTGGGTGAACTTTCGTTCACCATTATTATGGGACGTATTTGCGATTTCGACTTACGCAACGGTATCAACGGTATTTTGGTTCATCGGTCTCATTCCAGATTTAGCGACGTTAAAAGATCGCGCTAAAAACAAGGTGCGGTACATGATCTACGGCGCATTGTCTTTAGGCTGGCGAGGAACTGCAAAAAACTGGTCGCATTACGAAATGCTTTATTTAATATTAGCGGGTCTATCGACGCCGCTGGTTTTATCGGTTCATACCATCGTCTCTTTCGACTTCGCAGTTTCGAATCTTCCGGGCTGGCATACGACGATTTTTCCGCCGTATTTCGTTGCGGGTGCGATTTTCTCGGGTTTTGCGATGGTTATTACATTGATGAGTTTGATGCGAATTGGATTTCCGCAGTTTAAAGATTATATCACGATCGATCACATGGAAGTCATGAATAAAATTATCATGATGACTGGTTTGATGGTGGGTTATGCCTACGGCTCAGAATTCTTAGTTGCGTGGTATTCAGGAAACATTTACGAACGCTATGTGTTCTTCACCAGTCGTGCGATGGGACCTTACGCTTGGTCTTACTGGATTATGATTTTCTGTAACGTGGTCGCGCCGCAAATATTCTGGTTTAAAAAGTTCCGCAGATCTATTCCAGTGATGTTTGTGATTTCAATTTTCGTCAACATCGGTATGTGGTTTGAGCGTTTCGTCATTACCGTTACTTCACTTCATCGAGATTTCTTACCGTCGAACTGGGGCCAGTATGCCTGGTCCATGTACGATACGGCGATTCTATGTGGATCGTTCGGTATGTTCTTTACAATTTTCCTACTTTATTTACGGGTCTTCCCGGCCATTTCAATTGCCGAGATGAAGCCAGTCATGCACGTCGGAAAAGATGACGAAAAGGGAGCTCACTAATGGGAAAGAAAAGAGTACTGGGCGGAATGGCCGCAATCTTTCTAGAAGAATCAAAAGTTTTAAATGCCGCTGCACAAACTCGACAAGCGGGCTTTATTAAATTCGATGCGATCTCTCCGTATCCGGTGCACGGTATGGAAGAGGCTTGCGGGATTAAACGGTCGACGATTCCGTACGTTACTTTCGGGGCGGGTGGCTTAGGATTACTAGCGGCACTTGCGCTGGTTTATTACACGTCGGTTGTAGACTGGCCGTTAAACATCGGTGGAAAGCCCATGTTTTCGCTGCCGGCATTTATTCCGATTATGTTCGAATTAACAATTTTATTTGCTGCACTTTGCTCAGTTGGGGCTTTATTCTTTCACTGTAAAATGCCAAGAATTGACCCGCCAACGATCGACAAAGATTTAACCTCACATAAATTTGCGATTTTTATTCCTGAAAATGATGTTGGTTATAGTGAAGACCGCATCGAGCGTATGATGAAAGAATTAGGCGCAGTTGAAGTGAAGAAAGTGGCGGAGTACTAATATGAAATCAATTAGAAATATTTTAATTGTTTTAACCGCTGGCTCGATTGCCGTTTCAATTTTATCGGGCTGTACTGATCATTCGAAGCCCAATGTCGAATTAATCCAAGACATGATGGAATCACCTGCGATCGATGCTCAAGAGTACGACGAAACTTCACCGAATCACTCGGGAATGCGATTACCACCTGAAGGCACACAGCCTTTGGGTTACGTACCTTACCGCTACGCTAAAGATATCGAAGGCGCCGCGGGGAACAAAAATCCAATCGCGGGCGATTTCTCAGAAGAAACATTGAAAGTCGGAATTAAATTCTACGAAACGAACTGCACAATTTGTCACGGTGAAAAAGGCCAGGGCGGAGAGAAATTGTCGGTCGGAGAAAAAATGGCGTTAAAACCGCCAAGTTTGCTCAGCCCAAAAATTCGTGGTTGGTCTGACGGGACACTTTATCACGTGATCACGATGGGCCAAGGGGTGATGGGGCCTTATGCTTCGCATATTCCACAGCAATACCGATGGCAGGTTGTTAATTATATTCGAACTCTTCAAAAAGAAAATAAGTAGGGTATTCAAATGGCATCTAATCATATGGAATCAAATCACAGTCACGAACTTAAGATTTCAAAATTCGAAACACCGCAGAATTTTAAAACGATGATTTACGCATTTTTATTTATCGGTCTAGTTACGGTTGTACTTGGATTTTTTAAAAATCCAGATCGTATTTGGACTTCATACTTAACGGCGTATTTTTATTTTGCGTGTCTAGCCGTGGGCGCCATGTTTTTTATCGCGATTAATTATGCGACGAAAGCGGGATGGAGTGTATCGATTCGCCGCATGAGTGAAGCGATGACGAACTATATGCCGATCATGCTTATTTCAACTTTCATTCTGATCTTGGGCCTAAAAAAATTATATCTATGGGCTGATCCAGCCGTACTACCTAGCTTGAGCGGCGGGAAGACGCTTTATTTAGCGCCGTGGTTTGTTATTTTACGGACTTTATTATTTGTGGCCGGTTGTTTAGTATTTCGTAAACTCATTGTTGGTAATTCAGTGAAGCAAGATCAAAACAACGATCATAATTTAACTCATCAAAATCTAAAGTATTCAATTGGCTTCATTGCCTTCTTCGCCATATTTTTCACGCTTTATTCTTTTGATTTAATGATGTCGTTACTACCAACTTGGTATTCAACCATTTTTGGAATTTACTGCTTTGCGGGCGCGATCCAGGCAACAATGGCTTTTTTGGCTATCATGATTGTGATCATGAAGAAATCAAAATGGATTTCGGGCTACGTAAATGATGAACATCAGCATGATATTGCAAAATACTTGAAAGGCTTCACCGTTTTTTGGGCCTATATTGCATTTTCTCAGTTTATGTTAATATGGTACGCGAACGTTCCCGAAGAAACTGAATTCTATATCATGCGTTCTTTAAATGGCTGGATGGGGATTTCATTTTCGTTATTGATCTTCCGTTTTATCGTTCCATTTTTAGTTTTACTTCCGCGCGGAGCTAAGCGAAACGACAGCATTCTAGTGTCGGTTTCGGTACTTGTTTTAGTCATGCAGTACGTGGATCTATACTACTTGGTTTACCCAAATTTCTTTGAGGGCGCGCCTCAGTTCGGTTTCTGGGAAATTGGAACATTTCTGGGTTTTGCGGGGTTATTCATTATGGCGGTTACGCAATTCATGAGTAAAAACAACTTGGTAGCAATCGGCGACCCAAGGTTGCATGAAGCTATCAAGCACCACGTGACTTATTAAAATGGTTAATTAGCTTCCGGACCTCAATTATTCTTTATTTGACTGCTGAAAATTTAAGTAAATATCACTTTAAGCCCCTTGAAAGAGGGGCTTTTGTCTGTCATGATAAGACCCATGTTAATAACCTTCTCTTCAACATTTTAATGTCGATCTCATAATCAATGTCTGAACCACTATCTCAAATTCAAATTATATTACCAGATAACTCAGTACGTACTTTCGAGCATGAGCCCACAGCACTTGAAGTAGCTAACTCTATTGGGGCGCGTTTAGCAAAAGACACGCTGGGCGTACGAATTGACGGAGCGAAAGATATTAGTGATTTTCGCCTGCCATTAAAAAGCGGAACAAAAATTCAGTTAATCACAACAAAATCTCCTGAGGCCGTTGAAGTGATTCGTCATTCGACAGCGCATTTAATGGCGCATGCGGTTCAAGAAATTTGGCCCGAAGTTAAAGTGACCATTGGGCCCGTGATTGAAAACGGTTTTTTCTACGACTTCGATTCTCCGTTTAACTTTACGGAAGAACACTTTGAAAAGATTGAGAAAAAGATGGAAGAGCTGGTCAAAAAAGATCTTCCCTTGGTCCGTGAAGATTGGCCGATTGCTAAAGCCATCGAAACTTTCCAAAAAATGGGTGAGCGTTTTAAAGTAGAAATCATCGAAGACTTGGCTCGTAAAGGCGAAACCGTTGTTGGTATTTACCATCAAGGCAATTGGTTCGACTTATGTCGAGGCCCGCACGTACAAAGTTCAAGTCAGATCAAAGCTTTCAAACTGATGTCAGTTGCCGGCGCTTACTGGCGCGGGGATGAAAAAAACCCGATGCTTCAGCGAATCTACGCGACGGCCTTCGGTGATAAAAAAGAATTAGATGCGCATCTTCTTCAACTTGAAGAAGCTAAAAAGCGTGATCACCGTAAATTAGGTAAAGAGCTAGGTCTATTCATGTTTCACGAATCAGCGCCAGCTTCACCTTTTTTTACGGGGCGTGGTACAGTTATTTATAATGAGTTAGTTAGATATGTTCGTGAACTTTATCATACGTATGATTATCAAGAAGTGATCACGCCACAAATTTTTGACGTTGAGTTATTTAAGAAGTCGGGCCATTACAAAAATTATAAAGAGAACATGTATTTCACAAAGCCTGATGAGCGTGAGTTCGGTGTTAAGCCAATGAATTGTCCGAGTCACTGCCTTATCTTCGATTCAGAAAAGCATTCATATCGCGAACTACCTATACGGATGGCTGATTTTGGCCGGTTGCATCGCTATGAAAATTCTGGGTCGTTGCACGGACTATCGCGAGTTCGAACCTTTTGTCAGGACGACGGTCATATTTTTTGTTCGATGGATCAACTTAAATCTGAAATCCATAAATTTATCGATTTGCTGAACACGATCTATAAAACTTTAGGAATGCCAAATTATAAATTATTTTTAGCGACCCGCCCGGATAACCGTATGGGAACTGAAGAGTACTGGGACCTTTCTGAAAAAATCTTAGCCGAAGCAATTACCGAGCTTGGTTTGGAATTTGGTTATTTACCGGGTGAAGGTGCATTCTACGGTCCGAAGTTAGAGATGCATTTCATCGATGCCATCGGTCGGTCTTGGCAGACGGGTACCATTCAAGTAGATCCAAATATGCCAGAAGCATTCGATTTAAAATACACGGGCGAAGACAACAAAGAGCATCGTCCCATCATGCTTCACCGAGCGGTCTTAGGTTCACTTGAGCGCTTCATCAGTGTTTATTTAGAACATACCGCCGGCCACATGCCGACTTGGCTTTCGCCAACGCAAGTGACAATTCTGAACGTAACGGACCGAGTGAACGGATTTTGCGAGATGATCGAGCGTGAATTAAAAGACGCTGGCACCCGTGTTGATTTCGATCGTCGTAATGAAAAACTGAATTTTAAAATTCGAGAAGCCCAGCTAAAAAAATCTCCGTACATGATTATCGTCGGAGATAAAGAAGCTGAAGCGCAATCGGTTTCAATCCGTCTTCGTGACGGCTCAATGCACAATAATATTCCGTGGGCGCAAGCTCGCGAGATGATTTTAAATAACATTAAAGATCGCAAACTTACGCCGGAGGTAAGCCATTAATACATTCGTACCAAGACCACCATCAAGACCACCCAATAAATTTGACCGCGAAAAAAAGCGTGAAAAAGATGGATTGCGCGTTAACCGCGAAATCCGCGCCCAGCAAATTCGTCTGATTGACGAAACCGGGCAAATGCTAGGGGTCATGACTGTGCCTGAAGCTTTACGAATGGCCGAAGACCGCGGTCTTGATCTTTTAGAAATTGCGCCGACGGCACAGCCGCCAACTTGTAAAATCATGGACTATGGTAAGTACAAGTATGAAGAAAAAAAGAAGGCTGCAGCATCGCGCAAAAACCAAGTCATCGTGACGATCAAAGAAATCCAGATGCGTCCGCGCACGGATCAACACGATTTCGAAACCAAGATGAAGCATGCTCGTCGTTTTCTTCTTGAAGGCGATAAAGTAAAAGTAAACTTACGCTTCATGGGTCGTGAAATGGCCCATCAAGAAACGGGTCTAGTGGTTATCATGAAAGCCATTGATTACGTAAAAGATTTAGCGTTGGTTGAATCACCGCCAAAGACCGAGGGTAAAAATTTATTCGCATTGATTGCGCCAGATCCTGCAAAAATAAAAGAGTACCTCAAGCTTCACCCAAATAAAAAAGATGAAGTATTAGAGCCGATGAAAGAAGAAGCCGATCACGATGAAGATTAGCCACCTACTTCTTATTATCTTAGGATTGACCTCGTGTGCGGGCTATCAAATCAACCCGGGCTCAGAGCGAATTCGCGTTTTTGAAGCTGAGCCAAAGGGTTGTATCTATGTCGGCGAAATTTCAAGTATTCAAGATGATATTGTCGAAGGTAAATCTGCCGAACCAGAAATGTCATTACCGACGCGGGTCGATCTTCGCAATAAGGCGCATGCGTTAGGTGGAAATATTTTAGTTTTTACAAAGAGTAAAGATAAAAAAGCCGGTGCAATTGTTACGTCTGTACCCACGCCCGACCCAGTCAAAAAGGGTGCGGCACCAGCTGTAGCGGCGGCCGCAGAAGAAGAAAAAACCGAACGAAAAATTTCGACAACTTTTCTAGCGACAACTTTTCGCTGCCCAGCTTCAATCGTTAATCAGTAATTTTTCAAGTCATTAAAAAGCGAAATTCAGTTTTAAATTTCCGAAAAAGCAAAAAAAAAGGGAACCGTCAGGTTCCCTTTTTCGAACAAAGTTCAAAAACAACTAATTACTTAGTTTCAGTTTTTGTCTCTTCAGTTTTCATTTCAGACTTCATTTCAGTCTTAGTCTCGCCTTTAGCTGCTTTAGCTTTTTTAGAAACTTTTTTAACTGGAGCTACTGGAGTTCCAGGAGCTGGTGCAGTTGCTGGAGCAGCTGCAGTTGTCTCTTGAGTTGTTGTTGTTGTCGTTGTAGCGCCTGGGTTAGCGATTGCTACTGCTGCGAATAGAGATACGATGATTGATACGATTTTCAAATGATCCTCCTGTTGTTTAGATCTGTTTATCGTTAATTGAACTAAGATCACTGTATACCATCTGATTTAAATTCACATGAAAGGCGAATTAATCATTTTTAATCTTATGAGTGAAAAATACTCAAATAGTTTCATATACTTAGGTCGAGGTATCGATTTTTCGGCGTTCAAACGACTATTTTCTAAAGTGCTTGCATTTCTGGGCATTTGATTCTAATTCTAGAAGACTCAAAATTAAGGCTGGCAGCAGAGCAAAAAAGAAGGGTCCAATTCGGATTCTCGCCCTGTCGGAGGAAGGTCATTATGAAAACCCACTCAGGGGCTAAGAAGCGCTTACGCGTTCTTAAAAGCGGCAAAGTGAAACGCAAACAAGTTGGAATGCGCCACTTGAACTCTCACATGAGTTCAAAACGTAAACGTCATCTCGGACAAGTTATCCATGTCGACGATGCTAACATGCTTCAAGTGAAGCGCCAATTTGGCTTTTAAGGAGAGACGATGGCACGTGTAAAATCGGGGATGACTAATCGTCGTCGCCACAAAAAAGTATTAAAAAGAGCAAAAGGTTACTATTCAGCGGGTTCGCGCTCGTACACTCATGCGGTTGAAAAAAATGACCGTGGTATGGCGTTCGCGTACAAGCACAGAAAAGTAAAAAAGAGAAACTTCCGTATGCTTTGGAACCAACGTATCAATGCAGCGGCTCGTTTAAATGGAACGACTTACTCACGTTTAATCGGCGGTCTTATTAAGGCTGGGATTACTCTTGATCGTAAAGTATTAGCAGATCTTGCGATCTCTGATGCAACGGCGTTCACTTCTTTATGCGCTCACGCGATTAAGCAACCTTCTAAAGGGGCCTAACTCACCCGAGAGTGTTGAAAATTTATTGTGATTTGAAGGCGAGCTTAAAAGGCTCGCCTTTTTTATTGAATCGGAGTATTTTCGAGATGAATTTACTGCTTAAAAGGAACTAACTATGAGTGACTCTTTTAAAGACTTCGAAAACCGAAAAAAAGATCATATTCGTCTGGCTTTGCACGACAGCACGCAAGCTTTAGTTCGATCGGGCTTTAATCAAATTCGGCTTGTGCACCAAGCGTTACCAGAAATTAATTTAAGTGATGTGACCCTGAAGGTGAATTTGCTAGGTCATGAGTTTTCATCTCCCCATTTTATTTCATCAATGACGGCCGGGCACGAAGACAGTTTGCATATTAATTTACGACTGGCGCGCTCGGCTCAGAAAAGAAATTGGCTGATGGGCGTGGGATCACAGCGGCGTGAACTAACGGATGATTTAGCCGCAGCCGAGTGGAAGAAAATTAAACTTGAATTTCCAGATTTAAAGTTAGTTTCTAATATAGGAATTTCTGAACTCATCCAACAACCACTTGAAAAAATTCTTTTATTAATTGAAAACTTAGGCTCGATCGGAATTTTTGTTCACTTGAATTCTCTGCAAGAAGTTTTTCAAACGAAAGATGAAGCCATTTTTGCCGGCGGATTAAAGGCGATCGAAAGTTTAGTTAAAAAAACTAATGTTCCCGTGCTGGTCAAAGAAGTCGGATTTGGAATTAACAAAGATGTGACTCAGAAATTGTTTGAAGTGGGCGTAAAAGTTGTCGACGTCACCGGTAACGGTGGCACGCACTGGGGCCAAATCGAAGCCTCTCGTAGTCATGAAGATGCCATTCTTGAAAATGCGATTGGTGCATTTCATGACTGGGGTGATTCAACAATTGACTGCTTGCTGCAGTTACAAGAACAAGTTTTATTTCATCAAGTATGGGCCTCAGGAGGAATTCGCAACGGAGTTGACTCGGCGAAATGCTTAGCCCTTGGGGCGCGGGCCGTCGGCGTTGCGCAGCCGTTAATGAAGGCGGCCATGATAGATGAAAATGAAATCATTAAAACGATGGATCTTTTTGATTATCAATTGAAAACCGCGATGTTTTGCATGGGCATCCGAAAGTACGAAGATTTTTTACATAAGAAGGTCTGGCATGTCACAAGCAGGTAAAAGATCGCTGTTCGATATATTTAAAGGATTTTCAAAACTGACTTATACTGACCGGTTGAAAGCATTAACAGAAGTCAGCGTGCTGTCTGAAGTGGATCAAAGTTTTTTAAAAAATGGTGGATTGCAAGACGTAAACCTTGCCGAAAAGTTTATCGAAAATGTGATCGGTTACTTTCAGCTTCCCCTGGGTGTCGCAACTAATTTTAATATTGATGGAAACGATTACGTCATCCCAATGGCAGTTGAAGAGACCTCAATTATTGCGGCCGCAAGTAAAACGGCGAAATGGGTGCGCGAAAACGGATCGATCAAAACAGAAATCATTGGCCAGAATATTATCGGCCAAATCCAGTTTGCGCGCGTGAAAGATATCGTTGATTTTGAAAAAAAGATTCTACAGCAGAAGGCTTATCTGATTGAAACCGCAAACCGTGAAGTGGCGTTCGGCCTGGTGAAACGTGGCGGGGGAGTGAATGACCTCATCATTCGAAAGCTTGACCGCGGCGACGGCACGATGATGGCCGTCATTCATATTCACATGGACCCTTGCGATGCAATGGGTGCAAACATCATGAATCAGGTATGTGAATTTTTAAAAGACCCGCTTGAGCGGTTCTCAGGCGAAAAAGTCACGATGTGTATTTTATCAAACTTAGTTGATACCAAGTTAACGAAGGCAACGATCATTTTAGATACAGTTGATAGCGAACTGGCGATGAAAATCGAAGAAGCGTCACGGTTTGCTGAATTAGATCCCTACCGGGCGGCGACCAATAATAAAGGTGTGCTGAACGGAATTGATCCGATTTTAATTGCGACTGGTAATGACTGGCGCGCCGTGGAAGCGGGAATACACGCCTATGCGGCCCGTGATGGACAGTACCGTTCAATCACTCGCTGGAGAAAGATAAACCAAACACTTGTCGGAACGATTGAAGTACCACTTATTGTTGGCACTGTCGGCGGAGTCACGACGCTGCATCCATCCGCGCAGATTTCAATGAAACTATTAGGCGTCAAATCAGCGAACGAGCTTTCAAGAATTATGGCGGCTGTTGGGTTGGTGCAAAATCTTGGTGCCTTACGCGCGTTGACGACCGTAGGAATTATTGAAGGGCACATGAAACTGCACATTAAAAATCTGTCATTGGGCGCGGGTGCAACAGAAAATGAAATGCCATTTGTGGTTAAAAAATTAGAAGAAATTTTAGCTTTAACGAAGCGAATCTCATTATCAAATGCAGTCGAAGTATTAAACGATATTCGAAAGCACGCTAATCATTAAATGAGTCTACTGATTCCGGGAAAAACTTTTCTAGCGGGAGAGTATTCGGTTTTGCTCGAGGGCGCGGCCATTGGTTTGGCAACCAAACCGTGCTTTGAAGTGATACCAGCCGTAGTTGAGCTTGAAAAAATTCAAGAAATTCATCCCGAAAGTCCAGCTGGACAATACTTAGCACAATTACCTTTGGAGCTTCGAAAAAAAATTACATTTAAAGATCCCTACCTTAAAGTTGGCATTCAAGGCGGATTTGGGCGTTCAACGGCTGAATTTTTAGCGGTATTAAGTGCTGTCGATCAGCGAAAGCCCTTCGCAGACATTCGAAATTTATTTTTAGAGCTACATAGCAAAAAGCAGGTCAAACCAAGTGGGATTGACTTAGCTTTTCAATATTATGGTCATGTTTGTGTCGCGACACCTCAATCAAATCAGTATGAAACGACGGGATGGACGTTTCCGGATTTAGGTTTTTTCATTGTAGCGACAGGACTTAAAATAAAATCGCATGAACATTTGGCGTTGCTAGATCTAAAAAAGCTAGGGCATTTGCCTTCCGAATCAGATCAGGTCATAGAGGCATTTAAAAGTAACGATGAATCAAATTTTTTAGCATCGTTAAAAAATTGGTCAGATGTTTTAAATGCGGCGGGTTTAACCCACTCATTGTCGGTTGAAATTAAAAATAAATTAGAGAGTCATGCAGACATTTTATTAGTTAAGCCTTGCGGGGCCTTAGGCGCCGATGTTTTAATAATCTTTTTTAACGAACATAAAAAAGTCATGGTCCGTAAAACAATTGAACAAATTGGATTGCAGATTGTTGCAGGTACTCATGACTTAAGTGATGGGATGAGAACTTATGTGGAGTGAAGCATCAGCACCTTCAAATATTGCATTAATTAAATATATGGGAAAAGTTGATTCGGTCCAAAACCGACCGACAAATTCTTCGTTATCATATTGTTTAGAAAATTTAAGAACTTTTGTAAGACTTCGAATGAACCCAAAATTATCCGCAGATGACTGGCGTCCCTTTCTTCGTAAAGATTTACGTAAGATTGAGCTTAGCGCCAAGGGTAAAGAAAAGTTCTTAAATCATCTAGCGTATTTGAAAAAAGAATTTAAAATTACCGGATTTTTTGATATCGAGTCTGCAAATAATTTTCCGTCTGATTGCGGCCTGGCCAGTTCGGCTTCAAGTTTCGCTGCACTGACATTAGCAATTCACAATTGGATGATCGAAAACGCCAAAGGCCCGGTGGCTCCCTATCGCCCTAAAGAGCTTGCAAAATTATCACAAAAGGGTTCGGGCTCGTCTTGTCGTTCATTTTTTTCTCCGTGGGCTCTTTGGCATCAAACCGGGGCAGAATCGATTCAACTTCCGTATTCGAATTTTAAACATCAGGTGATTCTTTGTGATGAATCCGTAAAAGCCGTATCATCTAGCGAGGCTCACCAAAGAGTTTTAACTTCAGACCTTTTTAAGGGGCGACCCGAGCGTGCCGAAGAGCGTTTGCAATTACTTATTCAGGCGTTACGAAAACAGGATTGGAAAAAGTCGTTTGAAATTTGCTGGAATGAATTTTGGGATATGCATGTCTTGTTTCATACTTCTTCGCCACCTTTTATGTACATGACCGAGAGTAGTTTTAAATCTCTGCGGCAGCTGCATGAATTTTGGGTTGCAAATCAGGATGGGCCGCTGGTTACAATGGATGCGGGTAGTAATATTCATTTGCTGTACCGGCCAGATCAAACAAATTTATACAACATGGTGATTGAGCAATTTAAAAACCAAACGGCCATTTGGACGGATGAAGGTTACCTTGAACGAAAATAAACCAAGTTTTCAAATTCAAGTTCCGGGAAAATGGATTCTAGCCGGAGAGCATTCAGTCTTGCGCGGCGGAGATGCGATTGTTTTCCCACTTAATTCTCGATTTTTAAATTTGACTTACTTCGCAGGTGTTGAAGGAATTGATATTCAGTTAAAAGGCGAAAGTCATTCCGAGCTTGAATTGATTATTTGGTCTGTGTTTGAGAAAGCTTTGAAGAATTTAAATCTAAAACGAAGCCAATTAACCGGGCTGATCCAGTTAGAATCTCATATTCTGTTCGGCGCGGGAATGGGCGCATCGGCCACTTTGTGCGTGGCCCTGACCGAATTTTTTAGTCATCTTGGTTATTTGAACCAGGATCAAAAATATTCGTTTGCAACAGAACTAGAAAATCTTTTTCATGGGGAAAGCAGCGGAGTCGATGTCGCTGTTACCCTTTACCAAAAACCACTTTTATTTTCCCGTACGAATGGTTTTCAACCTCTTGAAATTTCTGAACGACCATATTTATTTTTATCGCACACGGGGGGACGTGGCGTCACAAAAGATTGCGTCGATAAAGTCAAAAATCTTTTCAAAATTGACCGGATCTTTGCAGAAAAAATTGACCGTGAAATGATCGATGCCGTTCATCGCTTTAAAACGTTACTAACAGTCCCTCACGAATCAGAGGCTTGGATCGCAGCACTTCGTCAGGCCCACCATTGCTATGAGCAGTGGGGGTTAGTGAATGAGGCTGTGCACCATCACGCTAAAATTTTATTAAAAGCCGGCGCTTCAGCCATTAAATTAACTGGCTCGGGCGGAGGTGGATATATGCTTAGTTTATGGAAGCAAAAGCCAACCGAATTGCCATTCGAAATGATCCCTTGCTTTCAGCAATCTTTAAGCGAAAAATAAAGTCATGCGTAAATTAGTCATCGTACCAACCTACAATGAAATTGATAACATCAAAGTTTTATTGCCAGAACTGGTATCATTGCGATCTGACTTTGACATTTTGGTTGTAGATGATTCATCCCCAGATGGCACTGCGGATTATGTTTCTGAATTCTCAAAACGACCTGCGGCACAAAATCGCATCCATTTATTATTACGTAAACAAAAAAATGGATTGGGGCAGGCCTACATTGCTGGGTTTAAATGGGGTATTGCAAATAATTATGAAGCGCTGGTCGAGATGGATGCTGATTTTTCGCACCGGCCCGTGGATCTTTCAAAAATTTTAAATGAATTAGATTCAAATGATGTCGTGATTGGATCTCGGTATGTTCCAGGTGGCGAGACCGTCAACTGGGGTGTTATCCGAAAACTGATTTCAAAAGGCGGAAGCCTTTACTCAAGACTTATATTAGGCTTTCCGGTTAAAGACTGGACGGGTGGGTTTAACGGCTGGAGAACACCGGTTTTACATGCGATTGGTTTAGATCAAATTCAATCGAACGGATATAGTTTTCAAATAGAACTAAAATACAAGGCGCAAAAAAACGGTTACAAGGTTAAAGAAATTCCAATCGTTTTCGAGGATCGTCGGGTGGGACAAAGTAAGATGTCGATGAAAATTGTATTAGAAGCTTTTTACAAAGTATGGATGATTAGGTAATTATGGCAGAAACACCGGTTAGATCGATAACAGATTTTTTAAATGAATTAGATGCGCGTGAGTCTTTGGTTACGTTGCAGACCGCTTATTCTCAAAAGTCTGTGCTTTATTTTAAAACTGAGGCTGCAGATAAAATGGTGGCCTGCACCATTGATGGCCTTATTGATAAAAGAGCCATTTTGAAGATTGAAAATCCTGAAATACCGATCGCAACTGACGTTGAAACATCAATTAAATTTAATATTGGTACAGAAGTCTACTTCGTAAAGACACCTATTTTAAAGTTAGGAAACATGGCCTTCTTTGATATGGGCGTAAAGGTGATTCAGTTAAAGCGCCGAAAAGAGCCGCGCTATCTGCTGCCTAAAAAGTGGCAGCAAGCGTCATCTATTTTGGGTGCAAATCCAAAAATAAAACCGATACCTTGTACGGTGATTGATATATCTCTTTCAGGAATGCGCCTTGAAGTAAAAGAGCTCTATCAGCTTCCGCTTCAACGTGACGATGTCATTAAAGTACAATTTCAGATACATCGTCGCGCCGCGGTCATTTGCGATGCATTAGTGCGATTTTATTTAAGGCGAACGGGCAATGGAACTTTGCTGGGTCTTGAACTGATTTTTACAAATGAAATGCAAAAAGAACGCGTGGTTGGAATTGTTGAAGATCTGATAGGTTTCCAAAAAGGTCAGAAATTTTAATTTGATTTTTTCCATTCCCAAATAGCTAGCGCGGCAGAAGTGGTGGCATTCAAAGATTCAATTCCGTGCGTCGGAATGTGGATCAAAATCATTTTCTTTTTTTGTTCCGGAACGAGCTGCAAACCAGGGCCTTCTTCGCCGATCCAAAGTCGTAAATTCTGAGGCCATATAATTTGTGCCAAATTTGTACCGTGTAATTCAAGAGCAAAATTTTCTCCTACCAAGGGTAGTTCACTCACGCGCCCCTTCATACGGCTGAATTTCATTCTAAGCGAGGCTCCGGCCGAGGCCTTCACGGCTTGTGGTAGAAATGGGTGGGTGGACTCTTGAGTTAGAATGATTTCCCTTGCTTGGAAGCCAACGGCCGATCGAATCAGTGCGCCTAAATTTCTGGGATCACCTAATGGACAAACGATTTCAAGACCCTGAGGTAACTGGTTAAAATCTTTGTTTTCAAAATCTTCAAATGACAAAACAAGCAAGGGTGCATGAGTTCCAAGAACATCGAGTTCTTTAAATAAATCTTTTGTTAAGATGGTTCGTTTGGCCTCTGAGCGTAACTGGCAATCTTCAAAAAATAAAATGTATTCAATTTTAAAGCCTGGCGTTGGACTTTTAATAAATTCCTCAACAAGTTTAGACCCCATCAGAAAAAACTGCTGATGTTCTTTAATACCTTTTGAGGTCAGAAGACTTTGCCAAATTTTATATTGGGCGTTGGCAGCCGAGGAAATTTCTAACGGTTTCATTCGACCTCTTCATCTGGATCTTCCGGCAGTGGCGCATTTTTAATTTTACGATAGACCACGAGGCGTCGATGATTCTGCGTGTGTTTCAAATCGTAGGCGATGTCTTTTTCTAATTTGTAGAATTCTGACATCTGCTGCTGAGCCATTTTAAGTTCGGGGTCAACACCGGGGCCCTTCATGAAATAGACGTAGCCACCTTCTTGCAAACAGCTTAATACGTTTTTCAGCGTATTCGGAATATCTTCCACCGCACGGGTGATAACCCCTTGAACCGGATAAACGAAATGTTCATTTATATTTCGTCCGATGACATCAAGGTTTTTTAGTTTGAGCTCTTCCCGTACAGTCTTTAAAAATTCAACGCGTTTTTGCACGCCTTCGCCTAAAAGAATTTTTTCTTCCGTGAATCTAATTTTTAATGGAATTCCCGGAAAGCCCGGACCCGTTCCGACATCAATCAGCGGAAATTTGAGGTCGACTAATTCAGTTATAATCAATGAATCGATAAAGTGCTTGATGGCGATATCTTTTAGCTTTAATAACCGTGTGAAGTTTTGGTGCTCTTGGTTTTTCATCATCAGGTGATAGAATTGGGCTAGCTTCGTGCGCTCGGTATGTGAACAGGTAAATTGGTGGTTTTTAAAAATGTCGGCCAGGCGGTCGTTTGCTTCTTCGACGGAAAAGATTGTTTCAGGTTTGTAGTCACGTTTTGAAAGCCCTTTGGTTTGCAATTGCTTCACTGATAAGCTGATTCCGGCTTTTTCTTTGCGAGCTTTGTAAGGACTGTAATTTTCTTTGTTTTTATGCGCCACAATAAACCTTTAAAAGGCAACCTACCACAGGGCTAAACCCTTGAATAGACTAAAAATATTTCACATAATACAGGGCTATGTCACAGACTCAACTGAACCAAATAAAATCCGATGCCCTGAAGGCATTCTTATCAGCAACGACCTCTCAAGATCTGTATCAGTTCAAGGTGCAATTTCTTGGGAAAAGCGGTGCTTTAACTGACGCGATGAAAATGATGGCTTCACTGCCGAAAGAAGAAAAACCAGCCTTCGGTAAACAAGTTAATGAAGTGAAATCAGAGCTTGAAGCGGCTTATGAGCAGGCCGAGCTGGCTTTAAAAAACAAAGAAATAAATTCAAAGATGCTTGGTGAAAAGCTTGATCTGACTTTGCCAACCGCGGCGCGTGACCCCGGAAAAGAGCATCCTATTCACCGTGTAACCAACGAAATTTTTACGATTATGGCAAGGCTTGGCTACAGCCTTCGTACGGGTCCTTTAATTGAAAAAGACTACTATAATTTTGAAGCTTTGAATATTCCGCCAAATCATCCCGCGCGCGATATGCAAGATACTTTTTTTGTCGACGAGACCCACGTACTCAGAACGCATACATCGCCGATTCAAATTCATTCACTTGAAAACGAAAAGCCGCCGTTAAGAATCATTGGTACGGGATCGGTTTTTCGGGTTGATAGCGATATTTCACATTTACCGAATTTCCATCAAATTGAAGGCATGTGCGTTGACGAAAAAGTTTCGATGTCGGATTTGAAAGGAACGATCTCGTTTTTTGTACGTGAATTTTTCGGTCCGGGTTTAAAAACGCGTTTTCGCCCCAGCTTTTTCCCTTTCACCGAGCCATCGGCCGAAGTCGATTGCTCGTGCCCCATTTGCAAAAGCAAAGGCTGTTCTTTGTGTAAACAAACGGGCTGGATTGAAATTGGCGGTTGCGGCTTAATCAATCCAAAAGTTTTTGAATTCGCTAAAGTCGAATATCCGAAGTGGCAAGGTTTTGCTTTTGGTTTTGGTGTCGAGCGGATGGCAATTATTAAATACGGTGTCGACGATATTCGCTTGTTTCCGGCGAATGACATTCGTTTTCTTAAACAATTTTAATTTTTAGGATATCAAAGCATGAAAATCTCTTTAAAATGGTTGAACGATTTTGTCGATGTATCTGAATTCTATGCCAATCCGAATGGGCTAGCTGATATTTTAACAAAGGCGGGTCTTGAAGTGGAAGAAATTCAAAACCGCGCAAAAGACTTTAACCAGGTGGTCGTTGGTCACATTAAAGTTAAAGATAAACATCCGAACGCGGATAAGCTTTCGCTTTGCCAAGTTGAAATTGCTCCGGGGCAGATGACGCAAATCGTATGCGGAGCTCAAAACCATAAGGCTAATGATAAAGTTATTGTGGCGTTACCAGGTGCGGTATTGCCAGGAAATTTCGCCATTAAAAAATCAAAGATTCGCGACGTTGAAAGTAACGGAATGCTTTGTTCCTATAAAGAACTTGGGCTGCCAGAATCTGGTGAAGACGGCATCGTCATCCTAGAACCCAATGCTAAAGTGGGGCAAAGCTTCGCCGAACACGGCGGGTACGATGATGTCTCATTTGAACTTAAAGTAACTCCCAATCGCGCGGATTGTTTAAGTCATTTTGGTCTAGCGCGTGAGCTAGGTTGTTTGTTAAATAAACCTGTTAAGTCACCAGAAGTTTTAACGAAATTCTCAAAGCAGTCGACTGAAAGTAAAATGAAATTAACGGTCGAAGAGCCCGACCTTTGCCCTCGATACTGTGGGCGTTACATTGCAAATGTGAAAATTGGTGCTAGCCCGGCCTGGCTTAAGAACCGCCTTGAAGCGATTGGACAAAACTCGATAAACAATGTGGTCGACGTTACAAACTACGTGATGCACGAGATGGGGCAACCACTGCACGCCTTCGATGCTGATTTAATCAAAGGTGCGCAAATTAAAGTTCGACGGGCTGAAAAAAATGAAAAATTTAAAACTCTTAAAGATCAAGAATTAACCCTTTCGGGCGAAGAGCTGCTTATTTGTGATTCTGAAAAAGCGGTCGCCCTGGCCGGCGTAATCGGCGGACTTAATTCGGGAGTTTCCGAAAAAACGCAGAATATATTTTTAGAAAGCGCTTCGTTTAATGCGATGTCGGTTCGTAAGTCTTCGCGCGTTCACGGCGTAGAGACTGATTCAGCTTATCGATTTTCTCGTGGAGTCGATCAAAGCGGCGCGATGAATATTATGGACCGCGCGGCCTTGTTAATCCAGCAGGTGGCGGGCGGAGAAGCGTTTGATCAAGCTCATGATATCTTTTCGAAACCCCAGGTGAAAAAGCCGATTTCGATCAGCATTCAAAAAGTCAGCGACCGATTGGGTTATGCGGCGGACGAGAAATTATTTGTTAATTATATGAAGGGCTTACAGATCAAAGTTGAAGATAAAGGAAAAGGCGAATACGTCATGACGCCACCTTTATTTCGATTTGATATCGAGCAAGATATGGATCTTGTCGAAGAATACGCGCGCCTGCATGGCTATGAACATATTCAAGAAACCATCCCGGCTTTGAAAGCCGAACCAGCAAACCACGACCAAGGTTATATGCTTTCGCAAAAGCTTTCAGCCATGATTCGTACGGAAGGTTTTCACCAGGCATTCAATTATGCATTCACCAGTGAGACTTCCGAGCAAAAAATGATTGGTGATGCAGCGGTTTGGAAAAGCCTTGGTTTAGCAACGGATGCGGTACCCATCAAAATTAGAAATCCGCTGAGTGAAGAATGGGGAGTCATGCGACGAACACTTTCGCAGGGCTTATGGAAGAATATGATGGATAACGTTCGCGCCGGAAATTCTTTCGGTTCTTTATTTGAAATTGGTCCGGTTTTCTCTAAAAAAGATTTGGACTTCATCGAGTCGAAAAGAATAGGCATCATCACGTGGGGTGAATCATTAGGTGTTTTCGTCAATGAAGCTCCGCTTGTTTTTCAAGTGAAGAGTGCAGTTGAAAAATTGTTTCAAAATTTACAGATTTCAGCTTATTCATTTAATCAGGTGGGAACTCCGCCGCCATTTTTGCATCAAGGACAGTGGGCAAGTGTTGTTGTTGAAGGTCAGTCGGTTGGTTACATCGGCAGTGCGCACCCGGGTTGGTTGCTCAATGAGAAGATTCGGTTTCCGGTCGCGATGGCTGAATTAGATTTGCAAAGTGTTTTAAAAGGTCAGCCAAGGCCAATCAAATTTAAATCTCTTTCAAAATTTCAACCCGTTGAACGTGATTTTGCTTTCGTGATGGATTCGGCAAAAGCAGTCGGTGACTTACTAAAAGAGGCGAAGAAATCTTGCGGTGGAATGCTAAAAGACTTTTTCGTTTTTGATATTTACGAAGGTGATAAATTATCTGCAGGTCAAAAATCGGTCGCACTAAGAGCCATTTTTCAAAATGCTGAAACAGCGTTAACAGATGCGGATTTACAAAGTTTAAGCCAAAAGGTCATTGAATCGGCGAAGAAATCCGTTAATGCGTCATTGCGCTAGGCGTAATGGGCATAATAAACTTTCAAAAACTTGATTCATTTCAAAGACTTGCTACGCTTTTAATAAGCATTAAACGTAGCAGGTTTACGGACTTCCACTAGAAGCCGTATCACAAGCTGCATCGGTAACTGTGCATTAACTTAGTTAAGGAGCATACTTCTCATGGCGGGACAGAATGTCGGACATTCAACAGTAACCAAAGCGGATATCGTTGAAAAAGTTTACGAGAAAATTGGATTTTCGAAAAAAGAAGCCAGCGAGTTGGTCGAGATGGTTTTTAATTCACTAAAAACAACTTTGCAAAATGGTGAAAAAGTTAAAATTTCTGGATTTGGTAATTTTTTAGTGCGCGGAAAAAGTGAACGCGTCGGCCGAAATCCACAAACGGGTGAACAAATTAAAATCTCTGCGCGTCGCGTACTAACTTTTAGACCAAGTCAGGTATTGAAAGCTATGTTGAATGGCGAAGAATACGCACACTTGAAAGATGACGAGGATGATGATGAATAATAACACAACTAATTCAGGTGGCGGGCAAGATTTTGAACTTTCTTTAGAAGATAGTTTTCTTCAGGAAAAAAATGCTGCGGAAAAAATTTTAGAAGCGCAACCAAGTGAGCAAAAAGCTGAATCACAGCATCTGCCCAATGTTTTAGTTGATGCGCAGTTAATGGATGAAATTGCATCGATCCCAGACCGGTTTGGCTTTAAAATTGGTGATGTAGCGGATTTGCTTGATATCAAGCAATACGTTCTACGATATTGGGAACAAGAATTTGATTTGTTAAAACCAAAAAAAGCTTCAAACAACCAACGTCTTTATACAAAAAAGGATGTTGAAAACGCATTCTTAATTCGTAAGTTACTTTACCGTGACAAATTTTCAATTGAAGGTGCACGCCAGGCTTTGAAAGACGTTAAGTTTGCGGTAAAAAAAGAAAAAGATTTTAATTCTGTCATCCAAAAAATTGATTTCGTACAAGATCAACTTAAAAACTTCGTCGATGAAATCAAACGAACTAAGAACCTTTTCAATTAGTCAGGCTTAGATGAAAACTGTAGATGTCTTAGTTATCGGTGCCGGGCCTTCCGGTACAATTGCGGCTGCACTACTGAAAAAAGCGGGCCTTCAAGTCACTATTGTAGAAAAATTAGAATTTCCAAGATTTGTTATTGGCGAAAGTCTGCTGCCTCGCTGTATGGAAGCCCTTGAAGAAGCAGATTTACTAGAGGCTGTTACAAGACAAGGTTTCCAAGAAAAGTTTGGCGCGAAGTTCGTTCGAGGAACAGATGTTTTTGATATCCGTTTTGATCACGCCCATACGCCTGGTAAAACTTGGACCTGGCAAGTGCCACGCGCAGATTTTGATAAAACTTTGGCGGATGAGTGTGAACGTAAAGGTGTCGAGGTTTTTTATAAAACTGAAGTCACTTCGATAAAAATAAATCCAGACGAGAGTTCCGATACAACTGTTCAATACGCGGATGGAAGCGTTGAAACAATTCGCGCTCGTTTCATCGTTGATGGCAGCGGGTACGGCCGGGTCATTCCGAAATTATTCAGCTTAGAAAAGAATAGTCAGTTGCCACCGCGGCAAACGCTGTTCACGCATTTTATCGATAACAAAAGAGAACTTGCCGGGCATGAGCCAAATCGAATTACGATTTTTGTATTTAATGAAATAACGTGGGTTTGGTGCATTCCGTTTTCGACGGGCGTAACCTCGATTGGGTTTGTCGGATTTCCGGAATTTTTTGATCGTCTAGACGGAACCCCCGAAGAAAAGCTTCGAAAATTGATTTCGCAGCATAAAGATTTAAGTGCTCGCTTTAACGAAGCTGAAATGCTTTTCGAACCGCGAACGCTTAAAAGTTGGAGCGCAACGACTGATAAATTTTACGGCCCTGGATATGTACTAACGGGTAATGTAACTGAATTCTTAGACCCGATGTTTTCAAGTGGAGTGACATTAGCCAGTGTATCTGCGCAAAAAGCGGCGGCGCTGGTTGTTAAAAAACTGCGCGGCGAAAAGGTTGATTGGCAAAAAGATTATATGGACGGTTGCATGAAAGGCGTGAATGTTTTTAGAACCTTCGTTAACAGTTGGTACAACGGCGACCTTCACACCATATTTTTTGCGGAAAATAAAAAAGATGAAATGCTTCGTCAAATATCTTCCGTGTTAGCGGGCTACGTATGGGATGATTCAAACCCATTTGTCAGCCAAAGCGATAAGTATGTTTCGGGATTGGCGGCCTTCATCAATTCGCGCGATGCCGAAAGGTTAGTGCCGAAAAGTAATTTTTGAGGCATCGATTGCTTGAAAATCAAAGCCCTCGCTTTTTAAACTGGTCATCAATAATTCAAGTGCGTTTAAAAAAGTAGTTCGGTTATTCTTTTTTTGGCAGTCGTGCAAAAGCACAATGTCTCCGGCCCTCAGCTGGTGAAGGCGCTTTTGAATTTTAACAGGTGTTAGTTTAAATACCGAATCAAAGAATCGTTGGTTCCATAAAATAATCGGTAACTGCAAGTCTTGGCTGGCTTTTAGTAATGGCGGGTTCAATACTCCAGCCGGCGGACGAAAACCATGCTGAGCTTGACCAGATAGTTGTTGTAAGTGCTCCATCGAATTTTTCATCCACTGGCCAATATTTTTTGCTGATAAAAAATAATTTGAATAAGAATGGTCAATCGAATGTGAAAGAACCACGTGACCCTCTGTTTTCATTCGCGTGATCAAATGAGAAAGGTTGTCCGCTTTTTTTCCGATGACAAAAAAAGTAGCTTTCGCATTATGTTTTTCTAAAAGGTCTAATACGTGGGGAGTGGTTTCTGCCGTTGGCCCATCATCGAAAGTTAAAAAAATTGATTTCGTGTTCGTCGAAATTCGGCGGATGACTGATGGCGGTTCGTGCCAACTAAACATTTTTCAAACCTTGGAAATGATTTTGAATGCGGCTTAATTCACTTGAAAATTTAAAGTCGTCTAACTGAATTGGCAGTGAATCGCTTTGTTCGACTTTTGAAATCAGAAACGCCCTTGCCCATCCTAGATGCGCTTTCAGGGCTGGGTAAGCCACGGCGTAGTGCGATTTTAAAAAATCCGGAACGATATCGACAAGGCAAATTAAAACGTGCGGGGTTAATTCAAGTAATGATCTGGCCGTTTCTTGAACCGCGGTATCGGTTTGTTCATCAGAACTAAGGGTTATGGCGGGGCCTTTTATGGCTAATTGAATCGTAACGAAACCTAAAGTTGAGTTATGTAAACTGTTTTGAAATAAAATAGGTTTCGATAAGCCTGTATCGTAGTAGGTCGTCAAAAACTCGAGCGATGAAGATACTTCTCCAAACTGCGTGCTGACAATTAAAGAGACTAAATCACGTTGATCCTGGTGAAGAGTCTGAATCGATAGATGACAAACGCTAAAGGCAGCTTGCATATTCAAGGTCGCTTTTCTAAAGGCAGGGTTGATCCCTTCGCTTGCTAAAGACGCTTCGTCAATTTCATGGTACCCACTTAAAAAAGCTTTCATGTAAATCGCCAATCTTTAGCGATCACCGTTGAAGCATTGATCCCGCCAAATCCTAAACTGTTTTTAACGATCACCTTCAATTTCCTTTCGATCGGTTTCAGCGCAATTTCGACATTCACTGCTGGGTCAATTTCATTCGTATTGAATGTTGGTAAAATGATATTATTTTGCAGACATACGATGGCTAGCACACTTTCTAGCGCGCCACAGGCACCAAGGGTATGACCATGAATCGATTTTGTAGAAGATACGATCGCGCGGTCTGTGCGCGGGCTCACTCTATCCCAAAGATTTTCAATTGCTTTTGTTTCGGCTAGATCGTTCGCGGTTGATCCCGTGCCATGAGCATAAAACCAATCAACGTCAAAAGCTTTTACCTTCGCCATATCAAGCGCCATTTGCATGGATCGCATCGAGCCTAAACCTTGAGGCTCGGGCGCAGTCGGGTGAAAGGCATCGGTGCTCATTCCCACTCCGTTTATAAAAGCTTGAGCGGGGCGGGTTGAATAATCTTTGGCTTCAAGACAGATAAAGGCGCTGGCTTCTCCTAAATTAATTCCCATCCGGTTTTTATCGAAGGGTTTACAAATCCCTTTATTGAGTAAGCGCATCGAATTAAATCCGTTAACGGTTAAGTCAGATAAAATTTCAGTTGAGCCGACGATGCATTTTTTAACCCGACCCGTTTGAATCCAAAGTGCCGCCAGGTTAAGGGCTTGCAAAGAGGCGCTGCAAGAAGAAGCGATCACAGCACTCGGACCAGAAATTTTAAATTCAGCTTGCAGCTGCACGAGCGTCGAACCTAATGATTGGTACTTGGTCGCATTCGCCACTTGTTCAAACGATAGTTCTTTCATGTAGTTAAAGGGAAGTGAGTGCTGCCACTGATCGATTTGCGATGTTGTTGTAGAAAATATAAATCCGCAATTAGCTAAATCTTCAGTTTTCCAATCCGCGTCAGCCAATGTATTTCGTAAACAATAGGAAGATGCAATCGAGCAATGACTGCTAGACTGCGTTTGAGTTCTATCTTTCGAAATATTTTCCCAAGTCGCATTCGAAATAGGGGCTAAGCCGGAATCTTGCACGGCTGAATGACCTGTCAGACAAGCCTGATAAATTTGGTTTTTACTTTGGCCGCTTGCACAGATGGCTTCTGTCCCTACGACTTTGACGGCATGACGGGGCGCAATCATAAAATCCTTAAGTGTAAAATAAAAGAACTAAGATTTGCTTTTTACAAAATCGACAACAGTGCCGATATTCTGGAAATGCTGTGCATAGGCTTCAGAGTCACTCATTTTAAGTCCAAACTGATGCTCGATTTGGACGATAATTTCCAATATATCAACTGAATCAAGATTAAGACCGCCGGTGGTAATCGGAGTCGCTTCGGTCACTTGGGCTTTATCAATATGCTTCAAGTTAAGAGCTTGAAAAATGATGTCTATGACTTGAATAGTTAAGGTATTACGGTCTTGTGCTTTTTCCATTGTCGTACATAAATATATATAATCTGGGACTGTTATCAAGATAAATGAATACCGAAGGAAGCATAAAAGTAACCTGGCCAACGACTACAGAAAAGAGCTCTATGAATCTAACCAAATCAAAAATGAGTGCGGTCACCTTAAGTCTGTTTTTTGCGCTTTTCCTGCCTTTTGCGGCCTATGCGGCAACTGGAGTCGAAACCCCAAGTTTGTCACCAGAGCAAATTTTACGGGAATTCAAGCACTCGGAAAAGCCAGGCTTTCGATCTGGCCAGTTTAGGCAACGAAAAAATATCAAGGATCTTGATGTGCAGATTGATTCATCGGGCGAATTTCAAATCAAGACGTTCGGGGCCAGTAAAACATCTATTTATTGGAATATTACAAAGCCAGATCCGCTGCAGATTTGCATTAACGATCAAGGCATTGTTATGAACAATCCGCAAAGTGGAAAAAAGTCGAAGTATAAATTGAATGAACTCAGTCAGTCTCAACACGCTGGTTTGACTAAAATTCTACAGTTAGTGCATTTAAATCCGAAGAAACTAACCAACGACTTCAATGTAGCTAAAAGTAATGACACCTCGGAAAAATCTTTTAGTCTGATCCCCAAAGAAAAGAAAAATTATGATTTCACTCGAACTGAAATTACTTTAGATCAAAAAAAAGACGTCAGTAAAGTACGAATTTTCGAAGCCGGCGATGATACACTCGAATTTGAATTTTTTCAGACCAACAATAAGCCACTTCGTACGGCTAAGAATGATCTGACCATATTAAAGGAATGTAATTGAATTTGAATGGATTTTTAAAATTCATTCTGATATCCGCTTTTTTGACTCTTTCGTCTTGCGTTCGTTTAGATGAATCCATGCGTTTATTTTTTCCAAGCGAAGTTAAAGAACTGCAATTCGTACAAACTCAGTTTCCCGCCTTCTGGTGGAATTTTTTAATTATTGAACCTAAACAATCGGCTCCGGATATCGCGACCGCTGAAGCTTTATGTGGCGCGCTGAAGTCACATTTGGATCAACAATTGCGTTTGGTATTCTGCGGTGATCAAGTCGCTAGCGCCGAACCTGTCTTAACGAGTTGGGCAAAAGATTTTGTATACCGACAGAAATTCGATCCTAGCCAGGGCCCGCAATATTTAGCAAAATTACGAAGTACCGCTGTGCAAGCGTCTTTTATTTCTGATAAAAAAATGTTTTCGGTTTTAAGAGTAGATCCTTTTCAATCATGGCAAGACTACTTAGGGCGATCAGAAAATAACCTAGTGTCGAATTTTGAAAAGTTGAACGGCTTTCTACTTGATTCAGAAACCGGCCGGCTTATCATTCCGATTCAATTTCAATTAAGCCCTCAGCTAGAATATATTTCACCAATCTTAGCGATTTCAAATTCTTACCCAAATGTGTTTTTAATTGGTAGCCACGGTTCGACTTACCGGAACGAACGGCAAGTCCGGGAAGATATTAAGATCGTTTCAGCCATCGGCCTTGCGGTACTTTTTTTATTTTTAATTCTATTGGTTTTAAAGAGTCGCGTGAACTCATTGTTTCTGCTAGTTCCAGTCGCGGCGGCGTTGTACATAGCCTCTTTAGTGACGCAAGCAATAGATGGAAGCGTGCATGGTTTGACGTTAGCATTTGGTTCAGGAATTGTTGGTTTAACACTTGATTATGGTTTGCATGGCGCATTCGGGTCTGAATCTAAACAGACCTGGAAATCAAACGCGATCGGGTTATTAACCACCCTCTGTGGTGTCGCCATTTTATTGTTCAGCGGTATTCCACTGATTCGGCAGATGATGATTTTCTCGATTGCGGGCTTAGCTAGTGGATTTATTTTATATTTTCTATTATTTAAGTATTTCGCCCGCTATTTTAGAATTAAAAATGTAAAACTTTTTTTGCCCTTGATAACTGGAATGAAGTTTTTAATTTTGGGTTTCGTCTTATTTGGGCTTTACGGAGCGACCCAGGCCAACCTAGCGATGGACCTTAAAAAATTAAGCTTCGTTTCTGAGCGAGAATCGAAATTGATGAGTTGGTTTTTTGCTAAAAGCAAAAATGACGAGGCCTTTTTGTTAGTCAAACCGAAGTCTGAGGCGTCCGAGTCTTCAGCTAACGAATTTCAGTGGTCTCAGCAGCACAAAATAAGTTACGACGGAATTTCGAAGTATCTGCCTGACGAAAATGTTCGAAATGAGAATTCGAAATCTTGGAATCAAGGTTGTGGTTTTATCCGCGGCCAAGCTGATCCGAATTCGCAAAAGATATTTTCACCATTTATCGAACTGATTTGCGCAGAAAAGACAGAATCAAGTCTAGACCAAAAAAATTATCTGAACCATTTGGTTGGCGAAAATCATGTTCTGTCAATTTTCACTGCTCGGAACGATCAAGATCGAATAAAAATCACCCAAGAGTTTCCGCATGCGATCTCGTTGACCCAATCCTTGAAAAAATTTTCGGTTTCATTAGAAAAAGATCTGACGTGGATGATTCCGGTGTCTTTATTTTTAACATTACTTATTCTTGCACTTTACTACCGGGATCTAAAGGCAGTCTTAACCGCAATTCTGCCTTTTATGACAGGTCTAGGTTTGTATTTTTGCGTGGCTCTCGTATTATCATTGGAAGTCGACCTGATTTCGATACTTGGTTTAGTCATGGTATTTGGATTTAGTATCGATTACGGAGTTTTTTCGACGGATGCACACGTATTCGATTCGAATGCAGATGAGGTGTCGGGAGTATATACGGCGCTTACGTTTGCTGCTTTGGTAAATATCTTAGGTTTTTTACCGATGTTGTTTGCGGGGCATCCGGTGCTTGCCCACTTAGGCTTTGCTTTATTTTTCGGAACGCTAGGTACTTATTTAGGAACTGTTTATGGCGTACGTCCTTTGTATGAAAAGAAAGTTGGATGACAATGCTTAAAATTTTTATGGTAACCTTCAGTTTGATGTGGTTTTCATGTGCGCAAAAAGCTGTGAACCCTTGGTCAACAGCGACGACGCAGGTTTTATTTCCGGATGGGGTGTATAAGCAAGATATTAACGTCGAGTATAAGGAGGCCGGTGAAGTCAAACAGACTGAATTTAAAGCGGTTCTTAAAAAAACGCCGGACGAAATTAATATGTATAACTACATTGGGTTCGGAATTCCGCTTTATAAAGTAAAGGATAATTTAAAAGGTTCTATCGAGTTTGTTGCAAATGATCCACGGGTCGAGAAAAACCGGGAACTTTTTTTAAGAATTTATCCGATCATAAAACAAGTGCTCATGCTACGTCGTGATGACCCAAAGCTAAAAGAGCCAAAAATGACTTTTATAGTCCCACCCGACGGTTACCCCATTGATGTGATTATCTTAGAATGGCTTTCAAACGGTGATCCCGCGAAATTTGTTTTCGAAAATAAAAATCATTTTAAATTTGAAGTCACCACCCGGCAGTACAACACCCTATGACGGGAACATGCCACCGTTTACGCTAATGGTATGTCCGGTAATATAACTCGCATCCTCCGAGCATAAAAATGAAACAACTCCCGCAACTTCTTCAGCCGTGCCGAAGCGGGCCAGCGGAATTCTTTTTTTCATTTCATCCAGACCCGCGACGTTACTAATCATTTCGGTTTCAATCAACCCGGGCGCCACTGCGTTCACACGAATATTGCGGGCCCCCAGTTCCATCGCCATCGTTTTTGTAAGCGCGATTAATCCGGCTTTGCTGGCGGCATAATTAGCTTGGCCCGGGTTACCGGTCTGTCCGGCGAGGGATGCGATATTAACGATGCAGCCTTTTCTTTTTAGTAGCATTTTCTTGCCGCACAGTTTTGATAAATAAAATGGTCCATTTAAGTTTGCCTCTATGACCTGCTGAAAAGATTGATTGTCCATGAGTAAGGCCGGAGCATCCTTATGAAAGCCCGCATTGTTAATAAGAACATCGATTTCTAAGTCTTTTAGTTTTTCAGCTATCTTTTCGTAATCGTTGATTTCGAAACCAATAATTGAGTGCTTGTTTTCGCTCGAAATGTTCATCAACGCGGCCAAAGTTGCATTTGCGCCGTCTAAATTTTTATTATAGTGGGCGATCACCGTGAAACCATCTTTTGCCAAACGAATGGCGATGGCTCGTCCGATGCCTGAGGAAGCTCCAGTAACGAGTGCAGTTTTTGACATGTGGCTCTCCGGCGTGATATTTTTAACGAATGACCAAAAAGTCTTTTCGATCATTTTTTTATACGAGCTTGCGAATATTTTGGTCAATTTATTTTGTTATAACAATTGCGATGGTGGGTGTGGTTTCAGCCTATCTGTTTGCGGTGGTTCTTTTTTCGCTTAGTTTTATAACAAAAAAGCTTCCTACTGTCTCAAAGTTTTTTCAATATTCGGCAGAGTACATTCAGTGCTTCGCCATTCGTTTTTTACTGACCATCCAGCCCTGGTTCATTTGCAAACATGGTTTTCGAAGAATTTACGGATTCTTCAATCATTACGAAACTAGAAAAGTCATGTTTGTTTGCAACCATCGCTCAAACTTGGACACCTTTGTTATGATTTCTTTGGTGCCTGGTTTACGTGGACTGGCTAAAAAATCACTTTTCTATAATTTATTTTTTGCTCCGATTATGTTTATCTCGGGTTTCATTCCCGCCGAAAAAGGAAATCTAAATAGCTATTACAAAGGTCTTCGCCGGTTAAAAACTGATATTCTTGACCGCAATCGACCCGTTTTAGTTTTTCCAGAAACCACGCGGTCCGAAAAAAACTTTCCATCCATCGGAAAATTTAGTGTGGCCATTTTTGAAATTGCGATTGAAAGTCAGTGCTTAATTGTTCCGGTTTATATACAGGGGACTGATCAACTGATGGGGCGGGGTGATTTATTTCTAAACCCTTATCAACCAATCGAATTGAAGTCGTTGCCATCAATTCACACCAATCAATTTAATTCGGCGGCAGAACTTTCGAAATACGTATGGAATCAATTAGCCGACGAGCAGAAAAGTCGGGAACCTCTATGCAGCTAAGGATTGCAATTTGTATTCCGGTCTACAACCACCCGGATACGGTTGGGCAAATTATTTCTGAATGTTTGCAGCTGACAGATTTACATGTGCTGGTCATCGATGATGGCTCCGATATTCCGGTTAAAGAAAAATATTTAAGTGATCACAGCGACAACGCTAAACTGCACTTTGTGCGCCACCATAAAAATTTAGGTAAAGGCAAAGCATTGCAAACGGCAATTGCGAAATCGGTATCGATGGAATTCACGCATATGGTGACAATCGATGCAGACGGGCAACACGATCCTGCCGAGATTAAAAAACTAGTGGAAGCCGCGTACGTAAATCCTTGGGCGATTATTATTGGGGACCGGCAAATGCAAACAATGCATGTTCCGAAATCAAGTGTCTTTGGAAAAGCCTTCTCGAATTTTTGGGTGAAGTACGAAACCGATCAGTTTGTCGGGGACTCGCAAAGCGGCTTTCGGGTGTACCCACTTTTTTATTTGCAAACGATTCGCTTCTATTCGAAAAAATATGATTTTGAAATTGAAGTTTTAACCCGCTTGATCTGGAAGGGCGTCGAAGTTAAATGCGTTCCGATATCGGTGAAGTACTTTCCACCCGAAAAGCGCGTAACCCACTTTAATAAATTTAAAGACAACGTACGGCTAACAATTTTAAACGCGGTTTTAGTTACGGGCTCACTTCTGCGCCGAAAGGACTCAGCTTTTAAAAGTTCACTTGCCGTGGCCATCGGAGTTTTTGTAGGTTCTTACCCCGTATATGGGTTGCATACTTTGATTGTTGCCCTGTTGGCTCTTTTTTTACGGATGAATTTTATTTACCTTTGGCTTGGCACTCAAATTTCAATCCCGCCGATGATTCCCTTTATTATACTTGGTTCGCATTATGCCAGCGAGCTTTACCTAGGGCGGACACCGCAAGGAATTTTCGGATTAAGCCAAGATTGGTTGATAGGTATTAGTCTTTTTGCGCTGACGGCTAGTATCATTGTCGGTACCGCCGTTTATCTTTTTAAGAAATCAGTCTTGAATTCCATTGAATTAAAGAAATCAAAAGTCTCTTCGCAAAGTCAGATTGGCTTCGGCGTTCATTTTATGAACTGGATCGTTCGCACATTTGGGCTTCAGACGGCTTACGCATTTTTGTTCCTCATTGCTCCGTATTATTATTTGTTTTCAAACCGAGTTCGTACGTCGACAAATCAGTATTGGAAAGTCATTCGCCCCGAAATCGGAGTGTTGCGGCGTCAGGTAAAAGTGCTCCAGCAGATATTTGTTTTCGCGCAAGTTTTAGTTGATCGTGCTTACCAAAAAACCAGCGAAAAAATGGAATTTCAAGTCGTCGAAGGCCCCGGTATAGAAAATTTTAAATCAGAAATTAATCATTCGCCAAAGGGCCATGTGACTTTACAGTGCCATGTCGGTGGCTGGGAAATTTCTATGGGTTATTTTCGTCACCGCTATGTTAAATGGAATAAAAAAATGATGGCCGTTATGTACGGAAAAGAAAACAGTTACCAGCACTCCTCAATCAAAACCGAGGACGAAAGCCTTGAGGTTACGTTATTTAATACCAAGCAAGATACGATCATAAAATTAAAATCTTTTCTTGAGCGCGGGGACTTAGTGGGTCTCATGGCCGACCGACCCGTGGGTCGAAGTTATGAACTTGTGTTGTTTTGCGGGAAGCTGGCCTTATTTGACTCGACCGGAATTCGACTTGTGCAGCTTTGCCAGGCCAAACTTTTTTTCGTTTTCAGTTTAAGGCATTCATTTAAAAACTATTCCGTCAACGCGGTCGCGGCCGAAATGGAGTCGAAAGTTTTTGAAAATCTAGATAAAGACGAAAAAGTAATTTATCTACTGAAGCAGTACTCTAAAGAGCTCGAACTGCATTTACGGACTGCACCCGAACAATGGTTTAATTTTTTCCCGTTTTGGTCTGAAACCCTTTTTTAAATCCTTCATTCTCTAAAAGTGCGTAGCTGGCATCGATAATACAGTCCGAAAGGCTTTCCATGAAATTATCAAGTTTGTAAGAGCGACCGAAGCGTGAGTTTTTACCGAATAGGTTACCTTCCCAAACAACTTTGCCAGACTTCTTTAACTGGGCGCTGACGCGGAAACTGCCTTGGTATGTATTCGTTTCTGTCACGTAGAATTCGTTAATCTCTCCACTCAAAACGTAATCACTTTCGCCTTCCGTAATATTAAGACCCACTTTTTTAAGGGTGTCATTCATACCTTTGTTGACGAAATCTGCGATGTTATTTTTTGTTTCGACCGGTAAAAATTCTTTTGGGTTTTCACTTCTTTCACCAACGCGATTAAGCGGCGTGACCGATCGTTTATCCGTCAAAAGGACTTTGATCGATGAAGTCGAGTTGAAATCTAATTTTTTAAGGTCCGATAAACTGGTAGTTGGTTTCCAGTACAAATCGATATCAACCATCAACTTAGCCGCCATTGCGGTCGAAGTCGCAACGCTTGAGCCGATACAAAAAATAGCTATTTGCGTTAACGAAATAAGTAATTTCATGATTTTCTCCTGGGTGTTAAAATTGAAGTATTCTTTAGATTAGCCGAACTGTCAAAGAAGGCTGTCAAAGTTGGAGGCATGGTTGCGAGTTCACATATCAGGTTACGGTATCTTAAGTTCTTTAGGGAACTCGCCAAATTCAATGTTTTCCTCTTTACTTGAAGATAAATCCGCCGTGAAATTGATGGATGATTGGTCATTTTTAGATGGTCTTCATTGTAAGTTGGGTGCGCCCGT
Source organism: Bdellovibrio sp. (assembly GCA_043760925.1). GTDB lineage: Bacteria > Bdellovibrionota > Bdellovibrionia > Bdellovibrionales > Bdellovibrionaceae > Pseudobdellovibrio. The sequence goes on from JAYUOK010000066.1 coordinate 223,911, forward strand.
TGTGCCTTACGATAAATCTTCACTTCCAAGATCTGCACGTCGAACGATGTCGACGATGTCTGAAATGGCCGCGCTGGCTTCCATTCAAGCGCTCGAATCAGCCGAATTAAAAGTTTCAGACTTAGACCCAGAGCGTTCGCTGATTTCAATGGGTTCAACGACGGGTAGCCCGGCCGCACTTCAAGAATACTTTCATAAACTCAGTCAAACCAAAGGGCCGCTGTCGCAATCGGGAACGGCATTTTTCAAAGTGATGAATCATTCGGTGGCATCAAATGTGGCCGTCGCACTAGGATTTAGCGGAGCCGTTCTTTCGCCGTCGTCAGCTTGTGCAACTTCAGCGCAGGCGGCCATTCTTGCCTGGGAACAGATACAATCAGGTTTATACGATATCGCGATTTGTGGTGGGGCGGATGAACTGCACTTTTTAAGTTCGGTCGTGTTTGATAGCGTGTATGCAGCGTCACGTGGTTTTCATAGTTCGCCCACGAGTACGCCGCGACCGTTTGATAAAAGTCGCGACGGCTTAGTTGTTTCGGAAGGCGCTTCGATTATTATTCTTGAAAGTGAAAGAAGTTTGAAAAAACGCGGCGGAAAATCTTTGGGTGAATTTATGTCAGGCGCTTATCTATGCGAAAGTTCTCACATGAGCCAAAGCAACAGCCAGCAAATGATACGAGTCATGAATATGGCATTAACCAGAGCTGACTTGAAGGGCGAGAAAATTCAGTACGTCAGTGCGCACGCAACAGGTACGATTCAGGGCGATTCACAAGAGGCCGCGGCCATTGGACATGTCTTTGGTCATAGAACTCCGGTAAGTAGTTTAAAAGGCCACTTCGGTCATTCGATGGCTGCATGCGGGGTTGGTGAAATTATTGCGACACTTAAAATGATGGAAGCCTCAGTCATGATTGGAACCCGAAATCTAGATGAAGTGGCACCAGATTGCACAGGAGTTAATCATCTTCGGCAGAATACGAAAATAAATTTTCAGTACGCCCTTAGTAATAATTTTGCTTTTGGTGGAATCAATACTAGTTTAATTATTAAGGGGCCAGATGCATAATACAGGTTTCGTCCAATCTTCAGGGAGTCCAATGAATCAACAGGTCACAAATTTGGTTAATTCGATCATGCACGAGCAATTCGAAATTCCTGTTGAGAACTTAGTTGGCCATGCGCATTTAAAAAATGATTTAAAATTAGATAGCCTTGATTTTGTCGATATGGTGGTTTTACTTGAAGAAAAAATTGGCGGTCAGATGCCAAGTATTGATTTCATGACCATACAAACGTTGGGTGATGTCTACAACTTAGTTGATTCTTTAATGGATGCTAGCACTCAAAAGCAAAGTTAATTTCGGCAATTTCTGTTCCATCAGCTAATTTCCAAGTAGCCTCATAACTATTTGAAGACTTTTTAGAATAATCAATTTTAATTTCTTGCCCAGGCCCCAGCGGAGATTTGATTTTTAAATAATCGACTTTTTTAAGTTGAAACTTGGGCAATCCTAAATTCCGAAGACGGGCAAAATAAAACGAAACATCCACTAAGGCTACGGCGGGTAACACTGGAAATTGCGGAAAGTGTCCCTCAAAGTATGAAAGACTTTTCGGAAATGTAATGCTAATATCGAACTCGTCTTGAGTTTTTTTGCTTATTTTAAATGTATTGGCGAGTTCAACATCAAGGTCAATCATCGTACAATGATGCCCGGATTTAATTCTAAAGTTGAGCTTTTTTACTAGAAGAGGTTGTTTTTTTGCTGAACAGGAGGGTGATTGGATCTTATTCATTATGATTGTATCACCGCTGCCGGCTTAGGATCGACACAACTTTTTAATTCTTTAGTAGCCGGAATCGACTTTTCAAAACAAATTTCAAACCATGAGTGGTCGATCGAAGTGCCGTCTGGCGGTCGCGTTTGTCAAATTCAGCATGCGAAAGAAAAATTTTCTCGTAGCACTTACCAAAAAGCCTATGAATTTTATTTAGCTGAAGTCTGGGACCGCTTTTACAAAAATCTTTCGATCGAACAAACAATTCAATTAAAAAAAGATAAAACACTCGTCGTGCTTGCCAGTACCAAAGGCGCCATCGAAGACTACATATGGTCGTATAAAAACGATGCGGGGAAGGCGCGCACGGCCCCGGATCCCTTTAACGAACTGAATCTATTTTTCAAAAATAAGTATGCAAGTTGTTTTGGAAGTTTAGATAGTGTCGTCATTAGTAATGCCTGCGCTTCATCCCACGTGGCATTCGAATTTGCGGAATCGCAATTAAAATATCATTTTTATGATTCAGTATTAGTTATTGCAGCCGATTTGGTCGGTCCGTTTATCTATCAAGGTTTTTTTTCACTGAAGGTATTATCATTAACCAGAAACAAACCGTTCGCTGCCGAACGCGATGGCCTTCAGCTTGGAGAAGCCTTAGCCATACTTTTGTTTTCAGCTTCACGTTCAAATTCTAATTCAAATTCACAGTCACCATCGAACATTCGTGTATCTGCCGCTTGTAGTGATACCGAAGGTGGTTCGGTGACTCGGCCATCGAATAACGGCGAAAGCCTGTATCGGGCGTTAGAAAAAGTAAAGTTACACGTCGGTCACAAACCTGATTTCATTATTGCGCACGGTACGGGAACCAAATTTAACGATTCTTCCGAAGAAAAAGCGTTGCAAAGATTCTGTACGGCGAACGATTTTAATTGTCCTATCAGCGGGATTAAGTGGAGCGTTGGGCATACCTTAGGTGCCAGCGGAGCTCTTGATTTAATTGCGGCCTGTGAAGTGATGAAAAATAAAAAAGTTTTTCGGCTGGCAAATTCAAGTGCAGTTGATCCTGAATTCAGATCTTCAATACTAACGAAGGACTGTGTTATACCGCTGTTAAGTCTTCGAAGAGTGATGATTACGTCTTTAGGTTTTGGCGGCGTTCACGCAGCCCTGATGGTGGAAGCTCCGCAATGACCAATCAAAATCTAGTTTCTGACATCAGAACTTTTAGCTATCAATTTGATCCAGCGAAACGCTTGGTCGCCGGTTATGAACCAAGCTGGAAAGACCGGATTGACCGTTGGTATCAGCTGGATGAGAATTCATTTCTGCTTTGCGAAGCCGTTTTTGAATGGTCAAAATCAGATTCACTTGCATTCGATGAATTCATTTTTTTAAGCGACGGTGGGTCAAACCTTGCCGATGCTGAATTCGTAGCCACCAGTCCAGCAAGTCCGGCTAAATTTGTTTACACTTTATCTAATATTGCGCCATCGGTCGTCAGTCATCTGTTGGGATGGTCGGGGCCATTGGTATGCTTTTCGGTTGATATGCAAGATCAAACGACATTGCCCAGGGCGATCGAACTCGCACAGAAAAAAAGTAAAGCCGAATCCAAACGAACATTTATTTTGCACTCGATTGCACGATTGAATGAACAAGGCTATCGTGTCGTTAACGCATACTTAGTTAATTAGGGGTTAGTTCGATATGGGCGCGCAAGAAAAATTAATACTAAATGGACATTTGAAAGTTTCAGAGCTTGAGCGTTTTGTATTTAAAAGATCTGAGTTTAGCGAAATCCAAGTCAGTGAATCATTATTAACAAAGTGTGATCAGTCTCACCAAATTTTAATGGGGATGATTAAAAAAGGAATTCCGATCTACGGGGTTACTACGGGGTTCGGGGACAGCTGTACTTCCTACGTCGATCAAGATCTAGCCATGCAGTTACAAAAAAATTTGATTCAGTACTTAACCTGCGGACTAGGTGACTATATTTCGATCGAAGCTTCACGTGCGATGACCGTCATTCGATTAAATTCTTTATGCCAAGGCATTTCTGCCGTTAGCCGCGAACTGATTCAACAAATGTGTGTCTTGTTGAATCACGATATTGTTCCGGCCGTTCCGCAAGAAGGATCACTTGGCGCCAGTGGTGATTTGGTTCCGTTAGCTTACCTGGGACAAATTGTTCAGGGTCAGGGACAGGCTTTTTATCAAGGGCAACTGGTCGATACGAAAGAATTGTTCAAAAAGTTAAAACTCAATCCGTACGTATTAAAACCAAAAGAAGGCTTAGCGATCGTGAATGGAACTTCCACCATGGCGGGGGTCATGCTGGTGAATCTGAAATTGACGAAAGAATTAATCAGACTGACTGAGATATCGACCGCGTGGCAATGTTTGGTGTTGAATGGAAAGCGCGAGGCATTCGGCGCCTTTATAAATGAAGTAGCCAAAACAAATCCGGGGCAGGGATTAGCTGCAAAAAATATTAGCCGGTATTTAAGTGAAGAAAATTATTCTCCCAAGCGCGGACAAGAAGTAACGGCCGCCAGTTTAATAACCGACGATTTTGTACAGGATCGATATTCACTTCGTTGCGTTCCCCAAATTCTTGGACCCATCGTTGAAAATTTAGAACAGTCTTGGTCTATTCTTGAACATGAAATCAACAGCGTAACGGATAACCCGGTTGTCGATTTAGAAGGTTTTCTAGAAATGGGCGGAAATTTTTACGGCGGGTATCTTTGCCAAGCGATGGATTTTACAAAAATTAATCTGGCGCACATCGCGGACCTCATCGATCGACAAGTGATGATGCTGATCGATAACAAATCAAATCGTGGATTACCGGCCAATTTGGTGGATGAAAAAAATTTGGATGCAAAACAAAGAAATATTCATCATGGCTTGAAAGGCGTTCACCAGGCAGTTTCTGCCGTTACGTCAGAAGTTTTGCAAAAAGCGATTCCAAACGGTATTTTTTCAAGATCTTCCGAATCCCATAATCAAGACAAAGTGAGTTTGGGCATGAGTGCCGCAAATACCTGTCACGAAATGCTGAAGGGCGTTTATAAAATTTCAGCCATGCAGCTGATTTGTTTAACGCAAGCGATTGACCTTAGAAAAATTGAATTGAAGGGCGCATCCGCAAAAGAGCTTTATGAACTAATTCGAAGTTTTGTACCTTTTATTAGTCATGATATCAGTCTTGGAAAACAAATTTTTGACCTGACCGAATCCTTAAAAAAACAAGCATTGCATGGTTCAAAAAATTAAAGTTTATCATGGCTATCATAGCGCTGAGCTTTACGAATTACTGAAGGTATCGTGGCAGAATGAGACCCCGGTGATTATTTGCCCACCGCACTTGAAAACTCCGGACGTCAGCTTGCTAAAGATTCCAGAAAATACGATTTTGGGTCTTTATACCTCGGGCACGCTAAGCGGGAAGCCGCGATTGATATTCTACTCGAAAAAAAATATTGAATCATCGCTGTCTTCCATTCGCTCGTTATACCAAACTAAAAAAATTGATAAAATATTCTGTTATCCGCAACCGACTCACACTTTTGGATTAACCTTAGGTTATTTGCACTCCATCATTTATAATATTCCGATCGTATTTCATGAAGGCGTCTATTCGTCAGCCTCCCATCAAAAGTGGTTTTGTGAAGTGACTGAAGGGTTACTGACTTTGGGAACCCCAACGCATTTTATTGATTTAATGAATTATCTCGAGAAAAATAGTTTAACGCCGGCAAATTCTTATACGGCGATTGTCGGCGGAGCGCCGGTCAGTAAAAAGCTTTGGCATCAAATTCAAAACCAACTTCGTATAGCTGAGCCTTCAATCGGCTACGGTGCGACAGAGGCTTCTCCGGGGCTGTTGCACCTTGGTCCCGGCATTGAACCGTCGGTTGACGGAGACATCGGTGCCGAGCTGCCTGGTGTAAAGCTACGAGAAGTCAGCGAAAGTGGATTTTATTTTTCAGGCGATAATCTTTGTATCGGAAGTATTGAGAACGGAAGTATCAAAGCCGAGCAAGAAATTTACATAAAAGATCATTTATTGAAAACAAGGTCTGGGCATTTTATATTTAACGGGCGATCTGACTTATTAATTAATCGGGGCGGGCTTAAGTTGTCTCCTGAGATGATCGAAGGGGCTCTTTTTTCAGAGTTCAGTTGCCGTGCGGTGTGCGTGTCGATTTATTCAGAAAGATTAACCGAAGACGTGGGTCTTGTTGTCGAAGCGATGGAAAATGAGGGTTCCAAAATCAAGGCTCAAATCACCGGGTACTTTAAAACGAAAATTGGAATTAGCATTGCCGATGAAAACATCGTTTTAGCAAAAATACCTCTCAATGCAAATGCCAAATATGACCGCATCGAATGTATTAAACTTGTTTTAAACCAAAAAAAAATACCGCTTCCAGTGACGGTCGAATACTTTAAACCATTTTTACCGCATCGGTCTTCAGCCATCTGGATCCATCGTATTATTCAGTATGATCATAAAAAAGCGACAGCTGAAGTTGATCTTGACTTATCTAGCCATATTTTCACTAAAGGAAAGTTTCGAGCCTCTGCATGCATCGAACTAGTTGCGCAAACATACGCATACGGAAAAACTGGATTCGAGATTTCAGTCATGCACGAACTAACATCAGGCAACGTGAAAGTGACAAAAACATTAATCGCTGAAGTCAGGCACGCCGATTTTTCAATCGATGATAAGGCAGACGAGCGAGTTACTGCGGCGATTGAACAAAAAATGCCATTAACCGTCGAAGCCATTTGTACTCACGAATTTGGTTTGATTAAAGTGATCAAAGGTTCGGTGAAGCTCAACGATGAGACCTTAGCAACGCTCAGCTTGAAGGCTTTCGTTTCACCTGATTAACTAAAAGATTAGGATTAGGTTAAGGCCTTTTTTTGCTGCCACTAAAATGGTCATTTGCGAGCGGATTTCAGAGACAAAATTCATTTCTAAGTTGCCGATAATTACAAAAGAAGGCACCCTCTGAAAGATGAAATTCATACCAATTATTTTAAGTGGCGGAAGTGGAACCAGGTTGTGGCCTCTTTCAAGAACTCAGTTTCCAAAACAGTTCTGTGAACTTTTAGATAAGCCCCTGCAGACCCTCACGATTGAGCGCCTGCAGAAATTCGGCGCCGGACTTTTAATTACATCACAAAAATTAAAAGATATGACCGAACGGGATATCATTCAAAATCAATTAAAAATTGAAAAAGTAATTTATGAACCGCTTGGAAAAAACACGGCTGCGGCCGTTGCCCTGGGTTGTCGTTTTTTAGAATTAACGGGAAGAACAAATGAAGTCGTTGGAGTTTTCCCTTCTGACAGTTTGATTTTAAAACAAAGTGAATTTGAATCTGCTTTGAAAGCTGCGGTGACTTCGGCCGAAGAAGGCTACATCGTCACATTGGGAATTCAACCGCGTAGCCCTGAAACCGGATTTGGCTACATCCAAGTCCAAGAGCGCGCCCTGAATACCCTAAAAGCGACTGAAGTGACGCAGTTTCATGAAAAACCGACGCTTGAAAAAGCGCAAGCCTTCGTGAACGATGGACACTATTTTTGGAACGCCGGTATTTTTATTTTTCAAGCTTCTAAGATGATTGATTTATTTAAAAAGCACGAGCCCGAAATGTGGGACTTGATGGCAGAGCTGAAATCAGATTTAAGTAACCTGACGCAAATTTATTCGCACATCAAAAGTATTTCGATTGATTATGCCATCATCGAAAAATTAACTTCGGCAGAACTTCGCTGTGTGACCTGTGATATCGGGTGGAGTGACGTCGGTTCATGGGATGCTTTAGTCGAAGTGACTGAGGCCTACTCTTACGATGATAAAAATTTGAAAAAGCGCCCGGTGCAAATTACCGCGAAAGGTAATGCCGTTTTTTCTAAGCAGAAAAAAAAGTACAGCCTCATTGGCTGCGATGATTTGATTGTCGTTGATACGGCCGACGCTCTATTAGTTTGTAAAAAAGGTGCTTCGCAACAAGTTAAAGATTTGGTTGAGACGTTAAAGGTCGAAGATGCAAAAATTGTATCTGAGCATGTGTTTGAAAACCGACCTTGGGGCCGCTTTGAAGTCCTACGGGATGAAGATTATTTCAAATCAAAAATAATCCGAGTCGATCCTGGGCAAAAAATTTCTTACCAATCCCACTCCAAACGCGCCGAACACTGGGTGATCATCAAAGGTGAAGCGATTGTCGTTCTTGATGATAAAGAACACGAAGTCAAACAAGGCGAACATATATTCATACCCCGCCAAAGTAAGCACCGCATTTTAAATCGCACGGACCAAATTGTTGAATTTATTGAGGTGCAGGTGGGCAGCTATTTCGGAGAAGATGACATCATTCGATACCAAGATGATTATGGTCGAAAGTAATGGCAATCCAATCTGAATTTTCAACTCCACAAAGTATTAAAAGAAGATGGAGAAATTTTAAAGAATCTCTTATCCAATTTGCTTTGTTTCTTTGTGCAGCCAGTTCAGTTTTAGTTACTTTCGGGGTTATTTACACTTTGGTGTCAGAAGCTTTGCCATTTTTTGCCGATGTACCGATCTCAAGTTTTTTATTCGATTCGGAGTGGACGCCGCTATTTGAAAATCCGCAGTACGGCATTATGAATCTAGTCAGTGGAACTTTTCTAACGACCCTCATTGCACTGTCTATTGCAATTCCCTTAGGAACAATTGCCGCCGTGTTTTTAAGTGAATTTTGTTCGAATCGAATTCGCGAATTTCTTAAACCACTACTTGAACTGTTGGCCGCCGTACCAACCGTTGTTTACGGTTATTTTGCGCTTTTGTTTGTCACTCCACTTTTGCAAAAAATCATTCCAACTTTGGATTCATTTAATGCTTTAAGTGCGGGGCTTGTGATGGGAATTATGATTATTCCCTACGTGAGTAGTTTGGCTGAAGATTCGATGCGTGCCGTGCCCTTGCATTTACGTGAAGGTAGTCTGGCATTAGGCGCTTCAAAATTTCAAACTTCATTCAAAGTAATTCTACCGGCCGCCTTTTCCGGAATTGCTTCGGCCTACGTTTTAGGGATCTCGCGGGCGCTCGGTGAAACGATGGTTGTTGCCATCGCGGCTGGTTTACAACCACGCCTTTCGCTGAACCCACTGGAATCAACGCAGACGTTAACCGCCTATATCGTGCAAGTCAGTATGGGAGACCTTCCGCATGGGTCCATTGGTTATCGTACAATCTACGTAGCGGGTTTAGTCTTACTGATGTTCACATTAACTTTTAATTTAATTGGTCAAAGTATTCGATCTCGTATGGAGAAAAAATATAAATGAGCTCGGTTAAGCCCGGTCAAACTTATTTTAAAGATCAAGCCCAGCGCTTAAAAAAGCAAGACGCCGTCTTTTGGTTTATCGGACTTTTGACTTTAGGTTTTGCGCTAATTACTTTACTGAGTTTGATTATTGATATGGCGATGACGGGTTGGCCGCGCATCACGCAAAGTTTCTTTTTTTCATTTCCGTCCCGGTTACCCGAGCGAGCGGGCATTTTTTCGGCCTGGGTGGGTAGTCTTTGCGTCGTTCTAGTGACTTCATTAGTCGCCATCCCATTAGGAATCGCTTCCGGAATTTATCTAGAAGAATATGCAAAGAAAAATATTTGGACTAAATTAATTGAATTAAACATTTTAAACCTAGCGGGAATTCCATCGATTACTTACGGCCTTATGGCGCTAGGATTTTTCGTTTATAAGATGCACCTGGGGCAAAGTATTTTAACCGCCGGTATGACTTTAGGATTATTAGTGTTACCGATTATCATTGTGACCACACGCGAAGCGATTCGCACCATTCCATCCCACATCCGCGAAGCTTCTTATTCACTGGGCGCTACTAAATGGCAAACCGTTCGTAATCATATTCTACCGTACTCGTCAGGTGGAATTATGACCGGGGTGGTGATCGCACTTTCGCGTGCCATTGGGGAAACCGCACCTTTAATTACCGTGGGTGCTTTAACTTTTATTGCATTTTTACCCGTGTCGCCAATGGACCCTTATACGGTATTACCAATTCAAATGTTCAACTGGGTTTCGCGCCCGCAAGAAGAATTTCACGTGAACGCGGCCGCGGCGGGTTTAGTGCTGCTAACGATGACATTATTTTTAAATGGGACCGCAATTTACATACGTTATTTATTCAGGAAAAAATATAAATGGTAAAAAAAGCAGAAGTAACTAATTTAAATTTTAGCTACACGGATAAAAAAGTTCTAAGTCACGTGAGCTTACCGATTTATGAAAATCGGATTACCGCGCTGATCGGTCCGTCGGGTTGCGGAAAGACGACCTTGCTTCGTTGTTTTAACCGAATGCACGATCTGTATGGGGCCGTTAAGTACGACGGTAAGATCACACTTTTTCCGGACCAACTGAATATCTTATCAAACGAAATTGATCCAATCGAAGTTCGTATGAAAATCGGAATGGTTTTCCAAAAGCCAAATCCATTTCCCAAAAGCATCTACGAAAACATTGCTTACGGTCTTAAAGTCCGCGGCGTGAAAAAGAAATCTTTTATCGACGAAAAAATCGAAGACTCACTTAAAAAGGCAGGTCTATGGAAAGAAGTTTCCGATCGCCTGCACTCAAGTGCCACTTCGCTTTCCGGCGGGCAACAGCAGCGCCTTTGTATCGCCCGGGCTTTGGCCACTGAGCCTGATATCTTATTGCTGGACGAGCCGACTTCGGCTTTAGATCCGATATCAACGGCGCACATTGAAGAACTCGTTACTGAATTGAAGAATAGCGTTACCATTGTTATGGTGACCCACAATTTACACCAAGCCGCACGGACTGCAGATTATACTTCTTTTATGTATCTAGGCGAAATGATAGAATTTGGCGAAAGCTCGCAGATCTTTACAAATCCTAAAGAGCAAAAAACCGAAAACTATATTACCGGTCGCTTTGGATAAAGTGCAAGCAAACGGTAAAGTGCATGAAGTTAATGAAGGGTGCTTATGAAAAAAGTTAAAAAGGCCGTCATTCCCGCTGCGGGTCTTGGTACGCGATTTTTTCCGGCGACAAAGACAATCCCAAAAGAAATGCTGCCGATTGTCGATAAGCCAACAATTCTTTACGTCGTGGAAGAAGCCATGAAGGCGGGCATTGAAGACATCATCGTCATCGCGGGACGGGGAAAACATTCGATTGAAGATTTTTTTGATATTTCTTATGAAGTTGAAGATCGCCTGGTTAAAGAAGGTAAAGAGTCTATCTTAGAATCTTTGAATGCGATCCGTTCCAAAGTGAATATTATTTCGATCCGACAAAAAAGCGCACTGGGGCTTGGGCATGCGATCTACTGCGCAAAGTCTGTTATCGGCGAGGAACCCTTTTCAGTTTTATTAGGAGATGAAATTACCCTTCCTGAAACTAAAAACGACAATGTTACTTTTTTTCTAAACGAAAAATATGCGCAAACGGGGCAAAGTAGCGTATGGGTTTTGCCGGTTGATGCAAAAGACACCACAAAATACGGAATCGTTAATTTAGGTGAACAAAAATTTTCTGATCTTTCTTCCGGACAAAAAGTTTTGGGAGTCGTCGAAAAGCCAAAGTCAGAGCAAGCTCCCTCTCTTTGGGCTTTACCGGGACGTTATGTGTTTAATTCTGAAATTTTTAATTTTCTAGAGAATATTTCACCCGGGAAAAATGGCGAGATTCAATTAAGTGATGCGATGAATCTTTTAGCTACAGGCTCGCGACTGAATGCCTATAGTTTCAAAACCCGTCGTTACGATGCCGGAGATAAACTTGGTTTCTTAATTGCCAATTTAGAAGTCGGGCTTGATCGAAGCGATCTTAGGGAAGATTTACTGAATTATATGCGTTCTAAAATTCAATCTTAGTTTGTGAGAAGACAAATTTTTTCTAAAACATATTATGTTACACACTAGATGAATGTCTCGTCGAGCTTAACATCAACTTGATTCCCTCTTCGATGGGAATTTTATATTCATAGCGAAGCAATTTTTTTGCCAAAGAAAGATCGGGCCTTCGTTGGGGTGGGTCGTCTGCGGGTAGTTCTTTAAAAGTAATTTTTGATTTTGATTCCGTAGTGGCAATGATCATTTTAGCTAGATCGACGACTTTAATTTCGCTGTCATTGCCAAGATTAATAGGCTGGCAGATTTCACTATTGGCGTAAGCGTATAATCCCCGGATTAAATCATCGATGTAGCATAGACTTCGGGTTTGTTCGCCATTTCCGTAAATTGTTAAGGGTTCGTTATTTAAAGCTTGCGATAGAAATTGAATGACGACGCGGCCGTCATTCAATTTGCATTCCAGGGCCATAGGTATTAAATATTCGAACGAGGCCGTGCTTTGTATTATTTCGTTTATTCGTATGGAAGATCAATGCTTCACCGAAGCGTTTTCCCTCATCGTAGCAAATGCGCTCACCAAAAGAATTTACAAGGCCCCAGTCTGATTCTTTTTGCGGCGAGGTGAGCGGACTGCCGTAGATCTCGCTGGTCGAAGTAAATATTAAACGCGTACATTGCGAATCGGCAAATTCAATAGCGTGCCCAAGCCCGGTCGAATTAACCCATAAAGTTTCTAGACTTAGCTTTTGATAATGCGGAACTGAGGCCGGTGAAGCTAGATAGTAAATAAGGTCAAATTTCGGTAACTGCGACGGTATTGTTTTCCAGTTTTGGCAAACATCGAATTCAATAATAGAAAAACTTTCGGTAAATTGTTTTTCAAGTTGTTGAGTTGCGAACTTGCTGCCAGTCGAAAAATTATCGATACCAATGACTTGATCACCAAGTGATAAATGATGGCGCGCTAGGTGAGAACCGATAAAACCAGCGGCTCCGGTGATCAATATTGTTTTCAATGGGGGCGCCCAATCGAGAAATAATTGATTCCTGCGGCTAAGGCATCGGATGGGTTAAAAATATTTCTACCATCAAAAATGACTGGTTCAACTAATCTTTTCTTAATGGCGTTCAAGTCCGCTTCAGCAAATTGACTCCATTCGGTAGCAATAATTAATGCGGACGCCTGCTGAAGGGCTTCATACTGATCGTCAAATTTTACAAGGTTTTTTTCATTGGAAAATTTTTCTTGGGCCAACTGACCGGCGATGGGATCGCCAGCTTGGGGTCTGTAGAAAACTGCACCCGCCCCATTAGAAGTTGCTCTTTTAAAAGCTCGGTTAGACCAGGTTCGTAAAAGGGTGCTATTCCATCTTGCAGAAGTAAGATTTTAGAATGGTTAACATCTATGCAAAGCACATCATGTCCGGCTTCGGCAAAGCATAATGAGGTGATAAGGCCGATATGGCCGGCTCCGAAAACAACGATCTTCATGGCTAGGAAGGTACTTCGAATTTTAGATTTAAACAAAAAAATTAAACAAAAAAACTGAGAGGTTTTAGACTCTTAATGCCATAATGCATTATTGAATCTCAGCAGGTTGGAGTTTATCTTCAATTCTTCATTTCCAGAGGAGTCATTTTGAAAAAAGCCCTTATTACCGGTGTTACAGGACAAGACGGCGCATACCTTGCCGAATTTCTATTATCTAAGAATTACGAAGTTCATGGAATGAAACGTCGAACTTCTTTATTTAATACAGATCGAATTGACCATTTGTTTAAAGATCCACATGAGCCGAAGCAAAAATTAATTCTGCATCATGGGGATATGACCGATTCTTCTTCATTGCTTCGAATTATTCAGCAAGTCCAACCGGATGAGATCTATAATTTAGCGGCGCAAAGCCACGTGGCCGTTTCATTCGAAGAACCTGAGTACACGGCAAACAGTGATGGACTTGGCGCACTTAGAATTTTAGAAGCGATCCGAATATTGGGTCTGACGAAAAAAACGAAATATTATCAAGCTTCAACTTCTGAGCTGTATGGTTTGGTGCAAGAAATTCCGCAAAAAGAGACAACTCCATTTTATCCGCGCAGTCCCTATGCGGTCGCAAAGCTTTACGCTTACTGGATTACGGTGAACTACCGGGAAGCTTACGGAATTTATGCCTGCAACGGAATTCTATTTAACCACGAAAGTCCATTACGTGGTGAAACTTTCGTTACCCGAAAAATTACCCGCGCACTTGCTCGCATTAAATTAGGAACGCAAGAATGTCTTTATTTAGGAAATATGGATTCAAAGCGCGACTGGGGGCATGCAAAAGATTTCGTCGTCATGCAGTGGATGATGCTTCAACAAGACACGCCAGAAGATTTTGTGATCGCGACCGGCCAGCAAAAAAGTGTTCGTGATTTTGTTAATATTGCGGCGGCTGAACTCGGTATCAAGATCACTTGGAAAGGTGAAGGCGTCGATGAAAAAGGTTACGACGCAAATGGGAAGTGCATTGTATCTGTTGATCCACGCTACTTCCGACCTGCCGAAGTCGAAACTCTATTGGGTGATGCTACGAAAGCTAAAGAGAAATTAGGATGGACGCCAAAAATTACTTTTGCAGAACTTGTCAAAGAAATGGTGCAAATGGATATGCTGGTTGCCGAACAAGAAATTAAACACGGGGCTCATAAAAAAATAGCCCGACTAGATATGTAGGAAACACCATGAGTTCATTTTATCCGCTAGCAACGTCAAGTTGGGATCATTTAGAAATTGAAGCCATCCAAAAAGTAATCAAGGGTGGAATGTTTACGATGGGAAGCCATGTCGCCGATTGCGAAAAGCAATTTGCTGAATTTTTAAAAAGTCGTTATTGCGTGATGGCGAGTTCTGGCTCGACCGCGAATTTAATCATGGTTGCGGCTTTATTTTACCGAAAAAATAATCCGTTAAAGCGTGGTGATGAAGTGATCGTACCGGCTGTATCATGGAGTACGACTTATTATCCTCTTTACCAGTACGGACTCAAACTTAAGTTCGTTGACGTGGATTTAGAAACATTGAATTTCGACCTCAACGCGCTTGAGAAAGCAATTACACCGAGCACGCGCTTAATCATGACGGTGAATTTATTAGGAAATCCAAATGAGTTCGATCGCATCAACGCCTTAATTACAGGTAAAAATATCGACCTCATTGAGGATAACTGCGAATCAATGGGAGCGGTCTACAAAGGAAAGCAAGCTGGCACTTTTGGCGCAATGGGCACTTACAGCAGTTTCTTCAGTCACCATATTTCGACGATGGAAGGTGGCTTTGTCACGACCGACGATGAAGAACTTTACCATATTTTACTTTGTCTGCGCGCCCACGGTTGGACACGTAATTTACCAAAAAATAATTTAGTGACCGGAACTAAAAGCGACAATGCTTTCGAAGAAGCTTTCAAATTTGTTTTGCCCGGTTATAACGTGCGACCGCTAGAAATGAGCGGGGCGATCGGGCAAGAGCAAATTAAAAAACTTCCTGATTTCGTAAAAATGCGACGTGAAAATGCGCAAACCTTTGTCGAGCTTTTTAAAAACCATCCAGAGCTGATCATTCAAAAAGAAATTGGCGAAAGCAGCTGGTTTGGCTTTAGTTTCGTGATTCGACCAGAATCGAAAGTAAATCGATTGAAGATCATAGATCATTTAACGAAGGCGGGGGTTGAATGCCGCCCCATCGTCACTGGAAATTTCGCTAAGAACGAAGTTTTAAAATGGTTTGATTACGAAATTCACGGTGAATTGAAGAATGCCAACCGCGTAGATCAATTTGGATTCTTTGTCGGTAACCATCAAGTTACAATGAGCAGTCAGATTAAGAAATTAAGAACTTTGGTTGATGATGGTGTTAAAGTCAGTTTGGATAAATAACGGGTGAAGATACTTTACGTTGATCTGCAGTACGAATACGGAATGAAGCATCGAGGCCCCAATTCAATTGGCGAGATCGGTTTTCGCCAAGTGTTCGTTAAATTAGGGCACGAGGTTGAGTGTTTTTATTATGACGATTATTTGAGTCGGACAGATGAGTTGCAGGACGCAGTCATTGCTAAAGTTAAAGAATCAAAGCCTGACCTTGTATTCTTCTGTTTATTTGCGGACCAATTTAAAATTAGCACTTTAGAAACCATTGCAAAGCTTACGAAAACGATGAATTGGTTTGGCGATGATCAATGGCGATTTGATAACTTCACTTCGAAGTATGCGAAAGCTTTCACTTATTGCATTACGACAGATTATTTTTCCATTCCGAAATATAAAAGTCTTGGCGTTACAAACGTTATTTATAGCCAGTGGGCGGCTCTGAACGTTCCGATCGAGGACAATCCGGTTACAATGAATTATGAGTACGACATCAGTTTTATCGGCGGATCTCATTCGGTGCGTCGATGGTTTATCGCGGAATTTAAAAAGGCAGGCCTTAATGTGGAAGCCTTCGGCTTTGGCTGGCCGAATGGCGTCGTCCCGCTCGAGAGAATGGTTCAAATCTTCCAGCGCAGTAAAATCAATCTTAATTTAAGTAACAGTGTTAACTTTGACCTACGTTATTTAACCCATGCCTGGAAAAATCCGGTTGTTGCCTTCAAAAGTTCAAAGGCAACTAGCCAAATCAAGGCTCGTAACTTCGAAATACCCTTTTATGGCGGGTTTCAGCTTACGGATTATGTGCCCACGCTCGAAAACTATTTTACTTTGGGTCAAGAGCTTGTTTGCTATTCGAATGTCGATGAAGCCATTCAATTAGCGCAGCACTATTTAACAAATGACTTAGATCGTGAAAGAGTTAAAGCAGCTGGAATACTGAGGGCGCGTGAGCAGCACACTTACCTACATCGTATGGAAAAAGTGCTGAGCCAGTTATGAAAAAAGCGTGTTTAGTTGTTCAAAAACCTTACCAGAATAATGAAATCTTTAATCCGACAAGTCCTTTGAATCGTGATCATTGCTTACAGTTTTTCCACGATTTAAAAAATCAATTTGCGCAGCACGGAGTTGATCTTTCAACACAGGATATTCACTCAGTTGAAGCCTCAGATATTGTCGTTTATAATGAGATGCCGTATGAATTACCGGAAGATGCAAAAAAGTCATTCGTCCTTTTGTTCGAGAGCGAGCTGATACGGCCTGATAACTGGAACCTGGCCAATCACTCGAAATTTAAAAGAATATTTACTTGGGATGACAGATTTATTAATAAAGAAAATTACACCAAGTTTAACTTTACTCATGCGGGAACACTTGAGTTTCTACCTTTCAAAGCGAAGACTCATTTTTGTACTTTAATCGCGGGCAATAAAGCCGTTGATCACCCTTTAGAGCTCTATTCAAAGCGTGTTGAGGCGATTCGTTGGTTTGAAGAATTTCATCCAGCTGATTTTCAATTCTTCGGTATGGGGTGGGATCTTCATACTTTTATTACTCCGCTGCTATCGAAGCTTTTAAATCGCGTTAAACCACTTCGGAAATTTAAAGCGGGAAAGTGGCCTTCGTATGGAGGGGCGGTCAAAAACAAGCTTTCATTGTTGAAAGAGTATAAGTTTTCAATATGTTATGAAAATGCTCAAGGCATACCTGGCTACATCACCGAGAAACTGTTCGATTCACTGAGTGCGGGTTGCATGCCCGTTTACTGGGGCGCACCCAATATATCAGATTATGTTCCCCAAGATTGTTTTATCGATCGCACGCAGTTTAAAAATTACGAAGATCTTTTTCAGTATTTAAAAAATATGACTGAAGAAGAGTACAATCGAAGACAGTTAAGTATTTCGACCTATTTGAAGAGTTCCGCGCATCAACAATTTGAACCGGCGGTGAATGCGGCCGTTGTGGTTAAAAATATTTTAAATGTTTAACATTCAAAAAAAGTTCTTAATTTTATTTTTAGGCCGCCTCACTCAGGCAGTCGTTTCTATCTTAAGCATTCGTGTGATGACTGAAATGCTCAGCACAGCCGAGGTCGGACATCAGTACCTCGTGAATTCGATCATCCTATGGTTTAGCTTGGTATTAATTAACCCAATGGGTATGTTTGTGAATCGGCATGTGCATGAATGGCACCGGCAGAAACAGTTGCTCGCGGCGATTAAGAAGTTGAATGTTTATTTTCTAACGATTGCGGTGCTTAGCTTACCAATTATTCTCATTACAATCTTCGGTTTTAATTTAGGTCAGTCTTTGCCCGTGCACAACCTTGTCGTTTATGTTGGTTGCTACATTTTCTTTAGTACCTGGTTTCAAACGCTGTCATCGTTTTTCAATTTATTTGATTTTCAAAAACAATTTGTATCACTTAATGTTATTTCTCAAGTTTTCGGATTATTATTTGCCGTTTTGGGTGTTCAACTATTTGGCGCAACGGGGTTGAATTGGTTAACCGGGTTATTGCTCGGTCAAGCCCTGGCCTTGATAATTGGAACTGTACTTTACAGAATCAAGTTTTCGGTAAGCGAACAGCCCCTTTCGCAGAAGTTATCGTTGTTCAATCGCCAGACTCTTCTATTTTGTTATCCGATAGCGATTACAACTTTGTTTATGTGGTTTATCACGCAAGGTTATCGCCTTTATGTTGAAAAATATATTGGCGTTGAGGCTTTGGCATCATTAGGAGTTGGTCTTGGCCTAGCGGCCAGCGTGGCGGCGCTGGTTGAGGCACTGACAACTCAATTTTTCTATCCGAAATTTTACTCGTCGATTGCTGAATCAACAACGATCGATCGTCAGGCTGCGTGGTCAGCGCTATGGAAAAATGCGAGCACAATCTACATTCCATTTTGTTTTCTAACGGTGGCCGCCGCGCCATTTCTTGTGAAAGTTCTGACGGCTGAACAGTTTCATCACGTGGTTATTTTCGTTGTGATTGGTGCTTTTGTTGAATTATTCCGGCAGCTCTCTAACATCGCGTATCTTGCTTCACACGCTGAAAAGAAAACTAAAAATACTATTGTGCCTTATCTGAGTGGGGCCGTCGCGCTTGCCGGCCTACTTTTTTACCTGAAAACTTCAAGCGACTTTACGATCTATTCGGTAACAGTGGCGCTGCTGCTTTCAGGAATCATTACTTTGATTGCTAATTTAATCGCTGTTTTTAAAGTGCAAAGCCCAAGGCTTGAATTAAAAAGTATTGCGGTGATGTCACTTATGTCAGTGCCTGTGCTTGCAATCTATTTTGCAAATCAAAACCAGTCCCTGATGATTTCATTTCTACTAACTTCAGTTGGAGGTTTGTATTGCCTTCTCATTATTCGCTATAGACTTAAATTATAATTTCTGAATTTTAGTTACGTTGCTGACTTCTTTCATTTTATCTTTCTTTCAGATGTTTTTTTAAAAAACTTTTTATAAAAAACCAGATCAACTTTAGATGATGTTTTTCGGTTTTTTTAAACAAGTACAGAAATAGACTTTTTACCGCAGATAAATCAATCAGGGCCGAATCGTTTTCGCCGTGCCGTCGATAACTGATTAAGGGCTCATGCAACCAAAAAATCGGGCCTCGTTCACAGGCTTTAACTAAAAATGTAACATCTGAGTGTTTTTCACCTTGCGTGAAATCCAAACTTAAACCTTCCATATTTTTAGTTTGGTAGATATACGCGGGGAACGGGGTGTGACTAAGGCTTGGGGTTAGGTAATGATTAATGAGTACATCTACATGATCAATCAATACGTCCGATGTTAACCGAGGATTAAACATTTGTTTGCTGGGAGTGCGCTGATGAATCAAGTAGGCGTTGCATGAGACAGCCGATAGTTCCGGACGCGCTTTAAATACATTCATCATCTGCTGTAGGCATTGCGGATCGCTCATGACATCGTCGTCATGAAAAATCATGAAATATTTAAACTGCGACGCTTCTTTGATAACTAAGTTAAAGTGATCGAGCGAGGCCAGGCTTGGATCGCGTTTTTTGACCTCTACGCGGGGATTTTGCTGGATTTCCGCTGTGGTCATCAAAAGATTGTAGATCGAATGGTCAGGGCTATTCTCAGACACGATTAATTTAAACTCACAACCTTGCTGAGCAAGAATCGAATGGATCGCTTCAAGTACGTATTCAGCCCTTCGGTAACTAAGTACGTATACGACTAACTCGGGCCTATTTGAATTCATCTATCTTAGCGCAACTTTCGTCGTCGCTTCAAGTTGCTCAAGCATGTAGTTGATTCTTCCTTCGTCGAGCGCGGGATGTACGCCAATCCAAAATAAGGATTGCATCACCTTGTCGGTATTTTTAAGTTCGCCGTGGACTTTATAGTTCACATTTTTGTAGGCAGGTTGCTTCGTTAAGTTTCCAGCGAAAAACAGACGCGTTCCCACCTTACGTTCTTCTAAGGCTGCGACGACTTTTTCACGATTTAATTTCTCGTGAGCATACATCGGAAATCCGAACCAACTCGGGTTCGTTTCAGGCGTGGGCTCAACGGCCGTGTAAAATTCTTTTAAGATCGGAGATGACTTGATCCCGTTATAGATTGTTTTCCAATTCTTTCGTCGCTCGGCCACGAAGAGATCAACCTTATTCAGTTGAGATATTCCAAGCGCGGCTTGCATATCTGTCACTTTCAAATTGTATCCGATGTGCGAGTAGACGTACTTGTGATCATATCCCGGCGGCAGATCTCCGAGCGTCCAGCCAAATCGCTTATTGCAAGTGTTGTCTTTACCAGGCTCACACCAGCAATCGCGGCCCCAATCACGGATACTTTCGGCGATTTTTTTGAATCGGCCATCTTTTGACATCACCGCGCCACCTTCACCCATCGTAATGTGATGGGCCGGATAGAAACTACTTGTCGCGTATTCACCAAAACTTCCGACCAGCTGATCTTTAATTGTGGCGCCAAGAGCATCGCAACAATCTTCAATTAAAAATAAACCTTCTTTTTTGCACCAGTCAGCAATGATATCGGCCCGGTACGGATTTCCTAAACTGTGCGCAAGAATGACCGCTCGAGTTTTAGAAGTTTTTGCCTCCATCAACTTTTCAGGAAGTGCATTCAGCGTTGTTGAATCGATATCTACAAAAATCGGAACCCAACCATTTTGCACGATTGGATTGACGGTCGTCGGGAAGCCGGCCGCAACCGTTAAGACTTCGTCTCCGGGTTGCATCGGCTTAAAGCCCATTTTTTCTAAATCTGGAGAACCTAAAGAACTAATGGCGACTAAATTTGCGCTTGATCCGCTATTGACTAATAAGGACTTAGAACTGCGACCAAAAAATTTGCCAAATTGAGCTTCGAAATCACGAGCGTAGCGACCGGCCGTCAGCCACATGTCTAATGAGGCATCAATTAAATAACCTAGATCATGTTCATCAACGACTTTTGCGGTGACCGGAATGTAAGTCTGACCAGGAATAAAGGCAGGTTTTTGGTTAGATTCTTTGTAGTAGTTTTTAGCTGCCGTGATCACGGCCATTCGGGCTAAATCGTTGTCGCTAGAAGTCATCGTTTACCTCTGTGAAATTTTGACTCTATATTGTTTTTATTCGGAGGATGAGTCAAATGAAAGTCGTAATACTTGCTGGTGGTTTTGGAACTCGTATAAGTGAAGAGAGTCATTTAAAACCAAAACCTATGATCGAAATTGGCGGCCGCCCAATCCTTTGGCACATTATGAAAACCTACTCGCAGTTTGGGCTAAATGAATTTGTCATTTGCTGCGGTTACAAGAGCTACGTCATCAAGGAATATTTTGCGAATTACTTTTTGCATTTGTCAGATGTGACTTTGGATTTAAAAAATAATTCAATGGAAGTTCATCACAATACGTCGGAACCGTGGAAGGTGACGCTTGTCGATACCGGCGAAGAAACAATGACGGGTGGCCGTCTGAAACGCGTTCGACAATATCTGGGAAATGAAGATTTTTGTTTAACCTACGGTGACGGAGTTGCAGATATCAATATTTCGGCTTTACTTCAATTTCATAAGTCTCACGGAAAATTGGCAACCATGACGGCGGCTCAACCTCCGGGACGGTTCGGCGCGCTAGGTCTTGAAGGCACAATGGTTAAAAGTTTCAAAGAGAAACCAGTTGGCGATGGCAATTGGATCAACGGTGGATTTTTCGTGTTAAATCAAAAAGTTTTGGATCTCATTCCATCTGATCAAACCGTTTGGGAAAAAGAACCTTTAGAAAAATTGGCCGAGCAGCAAAACTTACATGCATTTCACCATAAAGGTTTTTGGCAACCTATGGACACCTTGCGCGATAAAAATTATTTAGAAGAACTTTGGAGTAAGGGAAAAGCACCATGGAAGACATGGTAACCGGCGTGAATACTTTTTGGAGAAATAAAAAAGTTTTCCTAACGGGTCATACTGGATTCAAAGGTAGTTGGATGAGTCTTTGGCTACTGAAGGCAGGGGCGAACTTAACGGGATACTCAATCGGCCTACCTACCAATCCCAGTTTGTTTGAAGAGTTAAAAATCGAAAAACAAATGAATTCAATCACCGGAGATATTCGCGACCTACCCGCTATAACCAAAGCGGTTCACGAAGCAAAACCCGAAATCGTTATTCACATGGCGGCCCAGCCGCTTGTTCGATACTCTTATCACGAGCCAGTTGAAACCTATATGACAAACGTGATGGGGACGGTTCATTTATTTGAAGCGGTTCTTGCGGCGGGATCAGTTAAAGCAATTTTAAATGTAACAAGTGATAAGTGTTACGAGAATAAAGAAAGAAAAGCGGGCTACCGTGAAGATGAAGCGATGGGTGGTTACGATCCTTACAGCAACAGCAAGGGATGCGCAGAACTAGTGACATCGGCTTACCGAAGATCATTTTTTGAAAAAGAGGAAATTCATTTAGCCAGCGGCCGGGCCGGCAATGTTATTGGCGGAGGTGACTGGGCGCAAGATCGGCTGGTGCCTGATATCATTCGGTCGGTTTTGCAAAATGAAACATTACAAATTAGAAATCCACGAGCGACTAGGCCGTGGCAGCACGTTCTTGAGCCTGTGGGCGGTTATTTAAAGTTAACGCAAAAATTATTTGAATTGGGTGCGCAGTTTGCTCAGGGGTATAATTTTGGGCCCGCGCAGGACGATCATTGCGACGTTGAAAAAATTATTTTAAAGATGAATCGCCACTGGAACGATAAAATTAAATATAAGATATTTCAGTCTGATCTTAATCCCCATGAAGCAGGTTATTTAAGTTTGGACTGCGCAAAGGCTCAAGCGGACTTGAAGTGGCAACCGCGGTGGAATGTAGACATTGCTTTAGAAAAAACGGTCCAGTGGGTCGAACGCCGAACTGCTCAAGATTCAATTCAAGAAGTTTGCCTTCAGCAGATTAAAGAATACGAGTCCACTTAAATGCACAGTGTCCCAAGTGAAGATTTAGCTTTAATTGCAGGGAGGTTAGAAAAAATCTGGCCATGCAATCAAAAATTTTTAATCACGGGCGGTACGGGTTTTTTTGGACGCTGGCTTGTTGAGACGATTGCCTATTTGGAAAATAAATTACAATCGAACAATACGATTTCAATCGTAACCAGACAAAGCGTTGAAAGCGTCATAAGCAAAATACCAGTTTTAGAAAAATCTTACTTTCAAATTAGACGTAGCGCTGTCCAAGATCTAACCCATTTTACGGGCGACTTAGACTATATTATTGATGCGGCAAGTGATGTTTCACTGGCCAAGTCTGATACGAATTCTGAGATCGAGCTAAGAAACTATGTTCAAGGGACGAAAAATTTACTTCACATCGCGAAGCAGAAAAATATTAAAAAATACTTATACATCAGCTCGGGAGGCGTTTATCCGGCCTCGGAGGCGTCACATTTGGAGTCCGACCTGGTATCTAATTCATTTCCAGATCAAATAAAAGAGTATCGAGAATCCAAGATAGCCGCCGAGTCACTTGTGATACAGGCCTCGAATGAATCACATCTGCCGTTTAATATTGTACGCTGCTTTTCGTTCTTAGGGCCCTATGCGGATCCAAAAATGGCGGTCATGGAATTCATTCATCAGAAAATTCAGGAGAAAAAGATTCAAGTCCATTCACCGGATGTCATTCGGTCTTATATGTATCCAGTTGATTTAGTGGTGGGACTATTTGAAGTATTGTTAAAAGCTAAATCTTCAGTCGTATTTAATTTAGGTTCTGATCAGCCGGTACGACTTGGCGATCTCGTTTCGCAGATAGAACAAGTTGTGAATTTCCCGGTGGGGGAATCTCTGCCGGCTACCCCAAATTTATCGTTGGCCGGGAAGTGTTACTTGCCAAACATTGATTTGATTCGAAAAGAATTACAATTTAATATGCAAATTCAATTGTCTGAAGCGCTTCGAAAGACTTTAGACTTTTATAAAAATAGAAAGTCCGTATGAAAAACTTCTCAAGTCAGAATTTAAGAAAAACAATTCTAGATATGGCCCACTCGGGGGCGACCGTTCATATTCCATGCGCTTTTTCAATCGTTGAAATGTGCGGGGTGATCTACGGCGAATATTTAAATATAGGAAATAATCCCGACGATTGTGATCGTGATTATTTTGTTCTAAGCAAAGGCCATGGCGTCATGGCTGTTTATGCTTGCCTGAAAGAACTTGGGTTTCTTTCAGAGCAAGATATCAAAGATTATTTTAAAGATGGTACGAAATTAAAAGGCTTATCTGACTGTCATGTGCCGGGGCTTGAAGCAACTTCCGGATCATTGGGACATGGGCTTTCAGTTGCGGTCGGTCTGGCTTTAGGTTTTAAATTTAAAAAATCGAAGCAGAAAGTTTATTGCATCGTGGGTGATGGTGAAAGCAACGAAGGTACGATTTGGGAAGCTTTGTTATTCGCGGCTCATTGGAAACTGGATAATTTAATTGTTTTGTTTGACTGCAATGGTTACCAAGCCATGGGTCCCACCGAGCAGGTTATGAATTTAAAATCAATGACAATGAAATTAAAGGCTTTCGATTTTGAAACTCTTGAAATTGACGGACATGATGAAAAGAAAATTTCTGAAGCATTAAAAATTCTGACGACTTCTAAAAATACCCAACCTAAGGCGGTGATTGCAAATACCGTGAAAGGTAAAGGTGTTAGTTTTATGGAAGCCCAAAATAACTGGCACTACACACGTCTAAGCCAAGAGACTTACCAGGCCGCAATTAAAGAATTAGGGTATACACCATGAGAGAAATGTTTTCGAAAAGTTTAGTCGATTTAGTTAAGCGCGACTCAAGGGTTTATCTATTAAGCGGCGATCACGGTTACGCCCTATTTGATTCGCTTCGTAAAGAAAAACCTGACCATTTCATCAATGCGGGCGTCGCCGAGCAGAATATGGTTGGCGTTGCGGCGGGCCTTTCGAAACTTGGATTTTTCCCGATTATTTACGGACTGAGCGCTTTTGTGCCCATTCGTGTTCTTGAGCAAATAAAAATCGATTTTTGCTACGAAAATATCCCGGGCCTCTTTGTCGGCGACGGAGCAGGGGTGGTTTACAGCCACTTAGGAACTTCTCATCAAAGCACTGAGGATATATCGGCTCTGCGGGCTATACCGAATATCAGTATATTATCTCCGTGTGATGCGATTGAATTTAAAGCTTGTTTTGAATGGGCCGTTCAGCAAAAGCAACCGGTGTATTTAAGAATGGGAAAAGCCGACCTCGGTGCAGTTCATACGAAGGAATTTACATTAAAAACTTTAGCTCCGATCCAAGTACTAAATAAGCAGGCAAAGACTGCAATTTTAGCCACAGGTTCAATGGTTCCGACGGCCATTAAATTAGTTCAACAGTATCAAATTGAAGCTGATATTTTTAGTGTTCCAGTGATTAAACCGATGGATCCTGCTAAAATTTTCCAGCAGATGAACCATTACGAAAAACTTGTTATTTTAGAAGAACACTCGGTTCATGGTGGTTTAGGTGCTGCAGTCAGCGAGATTTTTGCAAGTCATCATGGACCACGGGTTCATCGAATTGGGATTAATGATCGTTTCTCACAACATTGCGGAACTTACGATTACTTAATGAAAGAGCATGAACTTGATTTGCCAGGATTAAATAAACAATTTAGCTTGATACCTTAATTTACGACGTTGGTCAGGGGGTTACTTTGGAAAACAGTCATAGAAACCATCCTTCGCTTTAACGAGAAATGAATTTTCTGGTGTCAATTGGCATCCTTTGCGAGTGACTAGAGCCAATGTTGAGTCTAGCCATTGATCGGATTTAACCACCCAAATTATTTCATCATTAACAATCAATTTCAAAAAATCTTCTACTTCATATTTTTGACGCCAAATATTGTCTTTGACGGGACCAAATGTCGTACCTTGCCGAGTTCGATAGTAATATTTTCGAAGTCCAATACTAGCAAAATTTGCCTGATGGTAAACATATTCAGTACCCCCCTGTTCAAGAATTCGAACGTGTGGGCTATCAAGACCCAATCGATCAATTAATTGCTTAACCGAGTCTACTTGAGTTGAAGCAGCTTGAACTGTAGTTTTAAGATTTGGATAAACCTCGTTCATATTATGATGAACGTAAGCCACGAGTACGATGGCAAAAAAGTAAGATGATCGATGACTTATTATTAGACGCGCAGTTGGTTTCGCCAATTTTAAAAGACTGGAAATAGTTACCGCTAAAAAAACTGCGCCTATTGTGATGTATCCGTATAATGGTGCTAGAATATAACGTTCAAAAGACATCAAATGCAGAGCTTCAAACCCGCCAAAACTAGTCAGGTACATCCATAATAGCGCCGCCAAATAAATAAATGAAAAAATCATAGCTACAATTGAAGTTCGGAAAAGGTTTTTACTAAAAAAGCTCAAAATAAATATCGCGCATAAATATTGAAAGAACCCATCTTCAGAAAAGAATAGTCCGAGTCGGTTGGCACTATGTAGAAATAGACCACTTCGTTCATTCCAAAGTGATTTAAATTGATCAAAATTTGAAAGATTCATCGGTGATAATGTAGTAGTTACGGAGTACATTTTTAACTTAAAATTCCAGCTTGCATAGAAAAACATAAAAGGTAGCGCAGAAAAAACGACCAATTTTACGACGTTACTCAGTCGAAGCTTTTGAAAATACCCATACATCGACATTAACAATACAATGTAAAATAGGATGGTCAGAAACGAGTGTCTAAGCAAGTACGCTTGACTGCATAAAAATCCGAACAAAAAAATTTCAAATCGATTGCGAGTACCATTCAGTAAGTAAATACTGAATGTAATTATAACAGTGAATATAAGATGCATTGGGAACTCAACCAGGTTGGTCATTGGGTAAAGAAGTCCTATTTGAAAGTGACACAAGCTCAAAAATACTAAGAAGATGCAAAAGTCAGCCTCGGGACGATCCGAGAAGATTTTTTTTAAAATGTCATACAGGGCTGAAAAGGTGATGAAGCCAAACATTAAATTTTGCAGCAAAATGAAATCGACCATCAAATCACTTTGGTTTAAAAGCGAACCTAGAATGGTATAAAGACTCCAGGCCGGTGTATAACTGATAAAATTTTTAATTAAAAAATCGGTGGTGACTAAAGTTTTATGCAGCAAATACTGCTTCGGCATCGTTAGCCAGTGACTATATTCGTCCCAACTTGTAATTCTGTATGGCTTGTAAAAAGACATCATAAAAATAAGAATGCATGGCAGGGCAATTAAAAATAATGGGTGCTTCCAGTTAAAAGGGTCTGATTTAATTTTAAAATGCGCGTAGATATTTACAAAAATAAGCTTCAGAATGATGGCGGCATACGCATAATCTAGGGGCACCGAAAAAATCAAATTTAAAATAATTATAGAAGAAAGAATTATGAATACGGATACAAATGTATTCAGTCCTAGCCCGAACGAATTTTTAGTCAGCTTTTTTAAAAGTAATCCTCCAAACACCGGGATGGCAAAATAAGCGATAAAAATAATTAGAAATTCTTTAATCAAGTCAGGGTTCAGAGTAGACTCCAGTATTTAATCAGAATATCATAAAAACATGATAATTATTCAGGCGTCAAATATTCATCAAGGTGGCGGATCAGTTTTACTGAATGAAGTGATTGCTGGACTTATTTCGCTTCAGCATGAAGCCACTATCTTTGTCGATGAGCGATTCCAATGTGACTTCGAAATTAAAAATCAGATTCAATTGGTAAGGGTTAAGCCGACCGTATTTTCGCGATTAGCAATTGAAGTGAAGCTTCAGAGGCTGGCTAAGCTTGAACCTGAATGGGTCTTTTTATTTTTTGGTAATTTACCTCCTTTGTTGGCCAATCATAAAAAGGCAGATTTATTTTTTCAGAATGTAATTTTTTTGGAACGCGGCCATTTGCATCAGTTTAAATTTCGAACCCGAATGAAGCATTCCATCGAGAAGGCTTGGTTAAAATGGCGTCTCAAATCAATCAGATTTGTATATGTTCAATCAGCGACCGTTCAGAAAAATTTTTTAAATCGGTTTCCGGGTGCGTCAGTAAAGGTCACCCCATTCTCGTCAGCATTTCTAAATGCGGTGCCGTCTATGTCCGTACGCAACAAAGAACTTAACTTTGATTTTATCTATGTCGCTTCAGCAGATCCTCATAAAAATCATTATCGATTGTTTAACGCATGGGTGGTGCTTGCCAAGTTAAAGATCTTTCCGCGTCTTCTCGTCACGACTGATAAGTTTGCTGAAGATTCACTCAGATTGATAGATAATTGTCGTCAGTTAGGTGGACGAATCGAAGTGAAGACCTCCCTATCTCGAGAAAATGTTCTCGATTTTTATCAGCAGTCCCGTGCATTGATTTTTCCATCGCTCACAGAATCATTTGGATTGCCATTATTAGAAGCAAAACAATACGGTTTGGATGTGGTGGCCAGCGAGCTTGATTACGTGCGCGATATTTTAGATCCTTCTGAAACTTTTGATCCACATTCAGAAATCTCAATTGCTCGAGCGGTTGCTCGTTATTTGAAATTGGAGCCAATACAGCAATCATCCATCACGACCGCTGCAGGGTTTATAAGCGAATTCACTCAAGACAAATAAAATACTTCCAAGAGGCGAGTGCCTTGACATCGAGTTGTTTTTGTCAAATTTCAGTGATAAATTTTCAACCGATGTTAAAAAATATAAACCTACGAATAATAGGTTTCACACTCGTAGTTTTATTCCACTTTGCAAGTATCATTATTACGCTGCTAAGTGATGATACAATGCCTGTTCCAGGATTTTTGGGTTTTTCGTTTTCTTACTTAATTCTTATCTTGTCTGCCATCGTTTATAATAAAAATTACGCAATTAAATTTTTTAGTCTATTTTTGTATTTAGGTATATTTATGAAGATATGCGCACATGCTATCTTTGCCTATCCTTTCGTTGAGCCAATTGGAAATTTTAAAGGAAGCCCAGATGAATGGAATGAATTTTTTTTCATCGCTTCGGTTGGCGCCCTGGCTACTAGCTTGTGCGCGGTTCTAATACAGAGATTCCTCATCAAAAAGCGAGAACTGATCAATCGTGAAGAAAGAATCATTTCAATAGTGTGGAATTATCCAAGAGCGATCTTTGTATTGATCCTCGTATCCATATTTGTGGTTGCCATGATCAATAGCGAACTGGGTATAAACATTAGTGGATTAGCGGCCATCACCGTTTTACCTTGGCCCCTTAATGCATTGATTGGTTTTTTCTTATACATGGGATTTGCGGTTGCTATAGCCGTTTTCGCATACCATGAATTTAAGTTAACTCAAAAATTATCTTACACAATTGTATTGGTTTTTGTCGAAGGTTTTTTATCGTCGATTTCCATCCTTAGTCGAGGATTATTTTTATTTCATTTTCTGCCATTTGTTTATTGTCTTTACTTACTACGAGAGCAAATCAGAATGTCTTTACTAAGAATCTTTCAAATTTTGTGCTTAGGTGCCGTTTGTTTTGCGATTTCTGGCTTTATGGTGACGAACGCTCGATCTTCGCTATACGACGGTTACGAAATGAACAAAGCCAGCTATAATCAAACTAATCTTTTTAAAATACAATCTGGTAAATCTAGTGAGATTTATAGCCAGTTCGTTTCATTCACGACGCAAATCTCGGGGTTGGTTGTTGATCGCTGGATCGGAGCCGAAGGCTTAATGGCGGTCATCAGTTATCCGAATAAAGATGTAAATCTTATTTATGAAACAATCGTTCGCGTTCCGAAACCAGGAACCAAAGATATTTTTGAAATGATGAACAATTCTTTTTACCCAACAAATACGAATTACGTCTTTACTAGCTTACCAGGTCCGATGGCTTTTTTTTATTATGCCGGAAAACCTTGGTTAGTTTTTGTTGGAATGATGGGCTTTTTATTACTTTTATACCTTCTGCACACTTGTACTTATTTGATCATCAATAGTTTATTTTTAGAAATGCAGACCGCATTTTATTTCGGTGTTTCATTTATGCAATTTGGAATCAGTCCAAGACCACTCCTTATTTCATATTTTATGCTCTTCTGTTTGCTAATATGTTTTAAACTAGTGGCCTACGCCAGCAACTATGTTTCGCGGCCGAATGGCCGACTTATTGCTGATTAGTCGTATCACTTGAAAGCATTCGTTTCAGTGAGTCTTCCATTGAATATCGAGGGGTCCAAGATAAAATTTGTTTGGTTTTACTGATATCTACCTGCAAATTAGATAATAATCTTTGCGACATTTCTGATTTGCCTAAACTCCACAGCAGGCATCTTAAACACCAAGCGGGCACAGGTAGTAGCACGGGTTTCAATTGAAAAGCGTGGCCAATCGCTTTCAACAGCTCGGTCAGCGTTAAATCTTTTCCGTCCGAGACTAAAAAGATCTGCCCATTCGCCGCATTTGAATTTGCGCACAGGTAAATTAAATCAACCAAGTTATCGATTGATACGAAACTGCGTTTGTTTTTTATCAAGCCAAAAGGCAGCGGCAATCTTTTTTTAACTAGTTTGATCAAATTCGCAAAATTTGCTTTCACGCCCGAACCATAAATCAAACAAGGGCGAATGACGACAACGTCGAAAACTCCAGGTTCGTGCAGTTTCAAAAGTTCAACCTCGGCCTGGCGTTTTGAAATTCCATAGTCATCTGTGGGTGCGGGTCTATCATCAGCCGTGAAGGGCCGATTGTTGGTGAATCCTCCATTGACCTTGATTGTGCTGATGAAAATAAATTTTCGCACGCCATGCCTTTTGGCCTGTTGAGCTAGCGTCACGGTGAGGTCTAAGTTCGTTTTGAAATAAACTTCCTTAAGACTTGCGTGTTTCGACATATCATGGGCTTTTGCGGCCGTGTGTATGACCGTAAATACATCTTGATAGAGCTCGGACCAACGATTGAACTGAAGCAAATCACCAGTTGCAAATTGATTATTCGACGCTTCACTGCGCACCGTGCTGATGTGAGGCACATTGTGTTCGGTCAGGTATCGCGCCAGGTGTATTCCTAAAAATCCAGATCCGCCCGTAATTAAAATCTTCATTCGTTATTCGTACACCAAAACGGTTGAAATGTTAAAAAAAAAATATAACAGTGAAGCATGCGCATTCTTATCGTCACTCAGTATTTTTGGCCTGAATCATTTATCGTGAACAGCTTGGCAGTCGAGTTACATAAACGTGGGCATCAAGTATCGGTATTAACGGGCTTACCTAATTACCCTTCGGGAAGTTACTTTGATGGTTTTAGCTTGATGGGTGGACCATGGACTGAAGATTATCATGGCGTCCGCATTATGCGCGTTCCGCTGCTTGCGCGCGGTCGGGGTTTTTTTAGACTTGCGTTGAATTATCTTTCATTTGTAATTAGCGGAATTACATTTTCGCTCTTTCGCCGGATGAATCATCCCGACGTCATTTTTTGTTTTGCGCCATCGCCGGTTACGGGTTGTTTGCCCGCGGTATTCTTAAAAACTTTGAAAAAATCTCCGCTGGTGTTTTGGGTTCAAGATTTATGGCCCGAAAGTGTCAGTGCCGTCGGCGCAACTCAATCTAATCGTGCGTTGCAAATGATCGGAAAGTTGGTTCGCTTTATCTATAAAAGATGCGATTATATTTTGGTACAGTCTGAATCTTTTAAAGATAGCGTGATCAAGTGGGGAGGCCGCCCCGAAACTTTAAAGTATATTCCGAATTGGGCCGATCCTTTTCAAGCCACTTCGTCCGTCCCGCCCTGGATTCAGAAATTGCCAGTTGGTTTTAGAATCGCTTTTGCCGGCAACATCGGAAAAGCCCAAGACATGCCAACGCTCATCAAGGCGGCTGAAATTTTGAAAAGCTATCCAGAAATCAAATGGATTATCGCCGGTGACGGAAGTGAAAAAGCTTGGCTTGACCAAGAAGTGATTCGACTTGGTTTACAAAATTCTGTTCTGACGGTTGGGCGTAAGTCTTACGACGAGATGCTTCCCTTCTTTCATGCTTGTGACGTCCTTTTAGTTTCGTTGAGAGATGAATATATATTCTCGTTAACGGTGCCTGCCAAGGTACAGGCCTACCTATCGTCAGGTAAGCCCATTATTGCGTCGCTGGCGGGTGAAGGCGCGCGAATCGTTAACGTGGCAGCCGCCGGACTGACTTGCGAGCCGCAAAATCCGCAGGCACTTGCCGAAGCGGTGCTAAAAATGTTTCAAACAACTAAAGAAGAACAAAATCGTATGGGTCAAAATGGTCTTCAGTACTTTAAAAATAATTTCGAAAGAAGTCGAATTATCAATAACATCGAAGCCACTTTAAAAGAGGCCATCCAAAACCACCAAGCGCGGAGGTCCCAGTGAAAGTTCTAGTTTTCGGTGCCGGCGGAATGATAGGGCACAAGATGTTTCAGGCTTTTAGCGCGCAGAAGTTAGAAACTTATGCTGTCATTCGACAAAAAATCTCAAATTATGCAGCATTTAATCTTTTTAATTCAAAAAATACTTTCGACCAAATTGATATTTTAGAGGCCGAAAAATTAGAAAAAGTTTTGACGCAAGTGAAGCCCGATGTGATTTTAAATTGCATCGGCGTCACTTTGCGAAAACCAGAAATTACAAATTTAGAATACTGTCGAAAAGTAAATACCGATTTTCCATGGCTATTAAATAATTGGGTGAGCGCAAACAATTCTTATTTAATCCATTTCAGTACGGATTGTGTTTTCTCAGGAAAAGAAAGTCCCTACAGCGAGGCCAGTCCAAAAACGGCCACCGATAATTATGGGATTACCAAAGCCGCTGGTGAAGTAACGGGCAACCATAGCCTTACTTTACGCGGAAGTATGATTGGCCGAGAGCTTTTTGGTAAAACCGAGCTACTTGAATGGGCAATTTCGAAGAAAAATCAGCAGATTAAGGGTTTTTCCAAAGCCATTTACTCAGGTGTGACGACCAACGTCATGGCTGAGCTCGTTCATCAGCTTTTGCACCGAACCGATCGACTGACCGGGCTTTACCAGGTCAGCTCAGCGCCTATTTCTAAGTTCGATTTGCTGAAAATGATCAATTCACAACTTCAATTAAACATGACCATCGTGGAAGATTCTAGCTATGCGACTTCGAAAGTGCTGATCAGTGATAAGCTTGCGGAACGAATCGGGTTTTATTGCCCAAGTTGGCCAGTCATGATAGAAAATTTATCTAAAGATTCTTTTCAGTACTAGAAGCTAAACTCGTTACGCGAAGTGGGTGTTATGTATTTTCAAGATAAGACAATTCTAGTCACCGGCGGGACCGGTTCCATGGGAAAAACTTTCGTTAAGCGTGTTCTAAGCGGTGAGTTGGGTGTACCCAAAAAACTGATCGTGATGTCTCGGGACGAAAGCAAACAACATCAGATGCGAGTTTCTTATCTTCACAGCGAAAACTCGACCGACGAAATTATTTATCGCAATTTTTTAAATACTTTAGAATTTCGAATTGGTGATGTGAGAGACTACGCCGATGTTTGCTCGGCCGTGCGAGACGCTGACATTGTCGTTAATGCTGCGGCCCTGAAGCAAGTTCCCACTTGCGAATACTTTCCCTACCAAGCGGTCCTGACCAATTGCTCAGGGGCTGCAAACATTGTTCGCGCGATTCAAGAACATAATTTTCCCGTTCAAACTGTTATCGGTATCAGTACTGATAAAGCCTGCAAACCTGTTAATACCATGGGCATGACGAAAGCAATTCAAGAAAGAATTTTCATTTCGGGCAATGTACTGAATAAGAAAACGCGATTTCTGTGCGTTCGTTACGGAAATGTTTTGGCCTCTCGCGGTTCGGTCATTCCATTATTTCACGACCAAATTAGAAATGGCGGACCCGTTACAATCACGGACCCACGCATGACCCGCTTTTTATTAACGTTGAATCAAGCAGTCGATACGGTCTTTGCAGCTTTACAGCACGGAAATGCAGGCGAAATTTTTATTCCGCGAGCTCCGGCTAGTTTTATGACCGATGTCGCAAAAGCCCTCATCGGAGATCGCAAAATTGCAATTAAAAATACCGGTATTCGTCCTGGTGAAAAAATGTATGAAATTATGGTTTCCGATGAAGAAGCTCCGTACGTGGTTGAACGCGGAGATTATTACGTTATCCAATCCATGCTTCCCGAGCTTTCGCAGAATGTAGCGAAGCCGAAGGTGCCCCTGTTAACTAAAGAGTATTCATCAGACGATACAGTTTTGGATTATCAAGGAACTTACAATTTACTTAAAAATAATAACTTACTTGATATTAACTCTCATGCCTCGTCTGAAGACGAACTTTTAAGATAGGATTTCTATGAAAGTAATGACGATCGTGGGGACGCGTCCCGAAATTATTAAACTTAGCCGCGTCATGGCCGCTTTAGACGAGCACACCGAGCATGTGTTAGTTCACACTGGGCAAAACTATGACTATGAGCTCAACGAAGTTTTTTTTAAAGATCTTGAGATTAGAAAACCAGACTACTACTTAGAATCAGCCGGAAACTCAGCCATCGAAACAATTGCGAACGTTTTGGTTAAGACGGATAAGTTGTTTGATGAAGTGAAGCCAGACGCGCTTTTACTTTACGGCGACACAAATTCTTGTCTTTCGGTGATCTCGGCGAAGAAAAAAAGAATTCCGATTTTCCACATGGAAGCAGGTAATCGCTGCTTTGATCAAAGAGTTCCAGAAGAATTAAATCGTAAGATCGTTGATCACTTAAGTGATATTAATATGCCACTGACTGAACATGCTAGACGCTACTTGATCGCCGAAGGCATTCCGGCTGAGAAAATAATTAAAACAGGTTCTTGCATGAAAGAAGTGCTTGAGTACTACGGGCCCAAAATTGAAAGTTCAAAAGTTTTAACAGAGCTCAAATTAAAAGAAAAAGAATTTTTTATCGTATCAGCCCACCGTGAAGAAAACGTTGATAGCGAGCAAAACTTCAAAGACTTATTACACACGTTAAATAAGCTCGCAGAAAAATATAAATTTCGTATTCTTATTTCAACACATCCGCGAACACGTAAAAAATTAGAATCGCTACCGAAGCAAGAATTTAATCCGTTGATTGAATTTATGAAACCTTTTGGCTTTAGTGACTATATAAAATTACAAAAGCTGGCTTTTTGCGTTATCTCTGACAGCGGAACCATTACAGAAGAGGGTTCTTTGCTAGGTATTCCCGCCGTCATGATTCGGCAAGCCCATGAACGTCCCGAGGGAATGGATCAAGGGATCGTCATCATGTCGGGTCTTAATTCAAAAGATGTCATCCAAGCCGTCGATGCCGCGGTTAAAATGAAGAAGCCAGAATTGGTTCACGATTTTAATACGAACAATGTTTCAGAAAAAGTTGTAAAAATTATTTTAAGTTATGTTCATTACATCAACCGAACGGTGTGGTCGAAGCCGCAATGATGAAAAGATCGTTTGACCTTTTTGTTGCCAGTTCATTGACGATCATATTGATATTGCCTTTGCTGGTAATTGCAATTTGCGTTCGTATGACATCGAAGGGACCGGCTATACATTGGTCAAAAAGAATTGGTCGAAATAACAAAATATTTTTAATGCCGAAGTTTCGTTCTATGTTTATCGATACCCCGCAGTTAGCGACGCATTTATTATCAGACTCAAAACGCTTCATCACTCCGGTGGGTCAGTTTTTACGAAAGACCAGCCTTGATGAACTTCCGCAGCTTTGGTCGGTGATTGCCGGCGACATGAGCCTGGTCGGGCCACGTCCGGCGCTTTTTAATCAGGATGATTTAGTTAGTCTACGCACCGAAAGAGGAATTGAAAAATTAAGGCCGGGAGTAACCGGTTGGGCTCAAGTGAACGGGCGCGATGATTTACCGATTCCGGTTAAAGTTGAATTTGATCATCAGTATTTAAATCAGAATTCATTTTTATTTGATCTTAAGATTTTATTTTTAACTGCAATTAAGGTGTTGAAGTCGGATGGAGTTCAACATTAAAGGTAAATGCTATGCTGAAAAAAATTAATATTCGTCATTTTTTGACTGATCTTTGTCTGAGCGTACTAACGTTCTATTTAAGCTTATTTCTTCGTGTTAACCCGGAAGAAGCAAAGCAATTCTTACCTGACCTTTACCGTATTTTGCCGATTGTGATATTCGCACGTACGGCGTTCTTTGTATATTTTGAAACCTATAACATTATCTGGCGCTACGTCAGTGCCGTCGATGCTTTTCGATTAGGTAAAGCCATTTTAGGTTCATCACTTGTTATTGTGTCGCTGACGTACTTATTTCAAATAGGATTTGTGCCTCGTTCAATTTATTTTATCGATGGTTTTTTACTTTTGGCATTTTTAACGGGTGTGCGTCTTTCTCGGCGACTGTATCATGAATACCATAATAATAAACAGTTAAGAAAATTTGGAGAAAAAACTTTAATCTACGGCGCAGGAATGGCTGGGCAGGGTGTACTGAAGCGACTCTCGGCCGACAAAACTTTAAAACTATTTGTGATTGGCTTTTTAGACGACGATCAATTAAAGATCGGGAAAAGCATTTCCGGCTACCGTGTATTCGGCGGAATGAAAGAACTGAATCAAATTGTTATCAATTATGAAATCAAGCAAATCGTTGTTGGTTTGCCAAATCCGAGCGCCGACTTTTTAAGAACGCTTTTATCGCACTGTGCGCCTTTAGGCATTAAGCCATTATTATTAATTAGCAGTCCCAGTGAAGAACCAGAACTTCGCGAAATCGAGTTAAAAGATTTGCTGCGCCGAGCACCACACGCAATTGATATCACCTCAAGCCAAGAGATGATCAAAGGGAAGAGAGTCCTCGTCACGGGCGCGGGTGGCTCAATTGGCAGCGAAATCGTCAGACAAGTTCTATCTTTTTCACCGGCTCGAGTGATTGCTCTTGATCATTCTGAATATAATTTGTATGCAATCGATCAAGAATTAAAAGATTCCCACGATTACCGCGATCTGATTGTGCCGGCATTGGTCGACGTTCGAGATCAGCACTCACTTAAAGATATCTTTGAAAAGTACCGGCCCGAAATTGTTTTTCACGCCGCGGCCTACAAACACGTGCACTTGGTCGAATCAAATCCGTACTCGGCGATTATTAACAATATCGAAGGCACTAAAAATCTTTTAGAATATTGTGAAAAATATTTGGTGCAAGCGTTCGTCTTGGTTTCGACCGACAAAGCGGTCAACCCGGCCGGAATCATGGGAGCGACTAAACGAATTTGTGAAATTATGACTTCTATAGCAGCTGTTCATACTGGCAAAGTATATTGTTCAGTCCGATTTGGAAACGTATTGGGAAGTAGCGGTAGTTTGATCCCTATGTTGAAAAAGCAAATTGAATTAAACCAGCCCTTAACGATCACTCACCGTGATATTACGCGCTATTTTATGTTGATTGATGAAGCGGTTTCATTGGTGTTGAAAGCGGGCTCTATTTCGAAGCCTGGTGACATTAATGTTTTACGAATGGGCGAGCCGGTCAAAATTATTGATATTGCCGAAAGTTTAGTGAAGCTGATGGGTCGAACCTTGGATCAAGTTCAAATCAAGTTTACGGGACTGCGCCCAGGTGAAAAAATGTTTGAAGAACTTTATATCGCCGGAAACGAGCTGAACACGGAGCATCCTGATATTTTAGTACTACCTAAAGGCGATGCATTGCCCGCAGAGTTTTCAATTGAAGAATTTAGTGAATGCATTAGTGAAATTATCCGCTACGCGAAAGACGCCGACAAGCGATCAATCGTCAAATTAAGCTCATTAATTAATTTGCAATATTTTACAAGTTTACGCGTTGTGGTCGCTAAGAACGGTGATCAATGATCTATGACTTTTGGTTAGTGACTTTGTCTTTAGTGCCACTGGGCGCGGTCACTTCGCAGACAGTTCTAGATGCAATGATCATCCTATTACTGTTTGGTCTGATTTATAAACTGATCGGAAATTTCCGAGCGGAGGCCCCCAAGTTTAAAATACTTGGTATTGAATGGGCCTTTCTAGGCTATTTTATGGTCGTTTTGCTTGGGTATTATTTTAACGCGTCTAAAGAGGCCGAAATTGGGTGGAACTTAAAAAAGTTCCTTTGGATCCCGCATTTGTATTTATTCATTTATTCATTTCTAAATATCAGAATCAGCCATACAAGAATCATTAAATTCTGTAGTTTCTTTTTTTTATTACCCAATCTATATGCCTTGGGAAGCTATATCGTTGGCTACGACCTTATTACAAAAATAGAAAATAAAAGAATTCTGGGGCTTGTAACAAGCGCCACTTATCATGCGCATGCTAATGCGATTGTGTTTGTATTTTATTTTGCATGTCTTTATTTTGGATTCAATAAACTTTCAACAAGAATGAAATTCTTTTCGGGACTGGCTTTCATACTATTCGCCGCTAGTATATTTTTAACATTTACTCGGGGAATATGGGGCTCGATCCTGATGAGCACCCTTTTAATGTATTCGCTGATCAGCTTCAGATCCAGCATCAAATTATTTATGATGGCCTTGATCCTTGGTGCGGTCTGTTACCTCAGCTGGCCACAGTTTCAAGAAAGAATTCAACACTCGATGAGTGCTGACAAAAATCACCAACGGGCCAATCTTTTTATGGTTAACTATAAAATATGGCGTGACTACCCTCTGCTGGGAATTGGCTACGGAGAAAACCAGCGCCGCAATCGGGAATACTGGGACATGCTTATGCTGCCAGACGGTTATATTATCAGCCATGCACACAACCAGTATTTAAATGTAATGGCGACGACAGGCGTTTTCGGATTATTTTTCTTTTTATTTATCTTTTCATTTTTCCTGAAAAAAACTTGGTATCTCTTAAAGCAGACTCAAAAAAAATTTAACCCGTTTCGGTATACGATTCTGTTTGCCTGTTTATGGGCGCAGGTTGAATTTATTTTAGCTTGCTTGACCGATGTTAGTTTTGAATACGCGAAAATTAGGTCGCTGATTGTTTTTGTTTGGGCATTAGTTATCGCAATTGAAATGAAACCATCATTGATTGATGAAGATCCGAAAGCGGCCGTCCGTGATTAAGAGGATCGATCGGTTTATTCGAAATTTAAATCACCGGCGTATAGACGCCAGCCGCGCATTTTGGCTCAAGTTCTCCAAATTTATTTTCGATTCAAACTCTTCGTTTACGGATAAACCAGCATCCATGATTTTGGTTTTTCGCCTCGACGATAAGCTTGGGGACAGCGTAACGGCGACCGGCTTTCTTCGCGAACTGA
This sequence comes from Bdellovibrio sp., assembly GCA_043760925.1. Lineage (GTDB taxonomy): Bacteria > Bdellovibrionota > Bdellovibrionia > Bdellovibrionales > Bdellovibrionaceae > Pseudobdellovibrio. The sequence continues at coordinate 263,383 of JAYUOK010000066.1, forward strand.
AACATGCGCATCCCGAGGATGAGCTGATCGTCGTCGCAGGGCCAACGTCGGCAGCGCTGTACAAGAATTTAAGTTTTATCGATCGAGTCATCACTGCAAAGAAGGGTCTACTTTCCACCTTGCGGCTTTACCACGATCTGCGCGGAGATTCGTACAAATATGTTATTAATACGTCGCACATCTTATCGCCGCGGGTGATCTTTCTTTGCAGCCAGCTAAAGGCGCAGCATAAGCTTAGCTTTCAAAATAATGATTTTAAGTTATTTTCGAAACACGTTGAGTTTAATTTGGATTCAGACCACGTAACAAGTCGTTATAAAAACACTTTAGCGGCGATGCAGATTGCGTCCCCCCGAATTGGCTACGAAATTCAACTTCCCGATAAGCATCTTGCTCATGCCCGAGAATCGATTGCACGGATCAAACCCGTTCGACATCAGTTAATTGTTTTGAATTCTTTCGCCGGTGCTCGACTTAGAAATTTAAATCAGCAGACAACTTTTGCCTTAGTTCGGGGTCTTCTTGAAAAGTCTGACGTCCTGATTCTAAGTATTGGTAACCCAGGGGATCTGCAAATATTATCAAGCTGGATTAAGGAATTTAACGATCCAAGGTGGGTCTACATTCCTGATGGCGGTGACCTTTACTTCAACTGCGCAATCGTAGCTCAGGCCGATCTTGTGATTACGCCCGACACCGCCTGGGTTCATATCGCCTCCGCATTCAAAAGAAAATTGGTCGCGATTTACAGAGAAGACACTTCGAACGAGAAAAATAAATTAATTTGGGCGCCTTACTTTACAGACTTTAGGGTTGTGGAAGCGCCATTTACTGACGCAAGTCCGAATGATATAAATACGGTACCAGTGCCATTGGTGATCACTAACGCTTTCGAGTTACTTGAGAAGAGCCTATGATGAAAGTTCTGGTTACCGGCGGCGCGGGATACATCGGCTCGCAAGTTGTAAGACACCTTATTCAAAATTCTTTTACGCCCATCGTGATAGATAATCTTTCAACCGGTTTCAAAGCGTCGTTGACTGAAGTCATTCCTGATTCAAACTTCATCCAGGGCGACATTCGCGATGCGCAGCTACTGAAACAACTGTTCACCAATCACAAAATTGAAGCGGTCATCCATTTAGCCGCGAAAATGGTGGTGGCAGAATCTATTGAAAAGCCGCTTGAATACTACGATCATAACGTCAATGGAACTTTAAATCTATTGATAGCCTGTAAAGAATTTCAGATTAAAAATCTTGTTTTTTCTTCGACTTCGACCATTTACGGAAATCAAAACAAAGCGGGAAGGCTTTGCGAGCTGAGTCAAATTGGACCGATCAGTCCTTACGGGCATTCAAAATATTTTTGCGAGAAGATGGTTCAAGATTGCGAAGATGAATTCGGTTTGAAATCAGTCATCTTAAGGTACTTCAATGTAGCCGGTGCCGCGTCTGACAATTCAAATGGGCAGCGGCGCGCGACCGCCAGTCACTTGGTTCACTTGGCCTCTGAAGTGGCAACTGGTAAGAAATCATCGATCACCATTTTCGGAGATGACTACCCAACAATTGATGGTTCGTGCATTCGTGATTACATTCATCTTGAGGACATTTCGCAAGTTCATGTGCTAGCCTTAAAACATCTTCTGCAAAATCGAAAAAATGAAATCATTAATTGCGGATACGGGATTGGTTATTCGGTTCGACAAGTTTTAAAAACATTTCAAGAAGTGAATAACGTTCATTTCGAGATTAGGTCCGGACCAAGGCGGGCGGGTGATCCCGATTATTTAGTCTGTGATACAACGAAGCTTGTTAAATTGTTAAACTGGAATCCAGTTCAAGACCAACTGACTTCAATTTGTAAATCTGCTTTCGACTGGCAAGTTAAACTAAATCAGATCACAACTTAACTTCTTTGCTACTGCCTTAAGCATAAACCTACGCTCATTGATTATTTTACTTCTGAAAATTGACTTAAACCAATGAAAACTCTAAGTTTTACCCATCACCAAAAGGAGTCGTTTTTTATGAATTCAAGTTATTTGATGTCGCCCATCATTGCTGGGGCTATTGGTTTAGTGATTGCGGTCGTACTTTACTTTCGAGTGAAGGCTCAGCCCACAGGAAATGAAACGATGAATCGTATTGCGGGTTATATTCGTGAAGGTGCGATGGCATTTTTAGTTCGCGAATATAAAGTTTTAGCGGTGTATTGCTTAGTCGTTGCCGGACTTTTATATTACGCCCTTGGTGGCTTAGCCGCTTTATGGTTTGTACTTGGCGCATTTTTATCTTTGTTAGCGGGCTTCGTGGGAATGAAGGCAGCTACTTACGCAAACGTGCGAACGACTCAAGCGGCCGCTTCTTCGACAAAAGGTGATGCATTACTTGTGGCCCTTGATGGTGGTGCGGTGATGGGACTTTGCGTGGCCGGTTTAGGTTTAGTCGGCTTAGGCGCTCTTTATTATTTATACCAAGGTCACTCGCAAGTTAGCACAATTCTGCACGCGTTTGCGGTTGGTGCTTCGTCGATTGCGCTATTTGCGCGAATCGGTGGTGGTATTTATACGAAAGCCGCTGACGTCGGCGCAGATATTGCCGGAAAAGTGGTTGAAAATATTCCTGAAGATGATCCACGTAACCCAGGTGTTATCGCCGATAACGTTGGTGATAATGTTGGTGACGTTGCCGGAATGGGTGCGGATATTTATGAATCAATGGTGGCTGCGATTGTTTCTGCCATGGCGATTGCATTGACGATTGATGCTAAACTTTTACCGAATGTTTTAATTGCAACAAACGATAGTACTCCGGAAGCTCTTCGCTGGACGGCAGTCACTCTTCCGTTAGTGCTTTCAGCTTTAGGTATGATGATTTCAATTTTGGTTATTTTTGTTTCGCGTGCATTGAAAAATTCAAAGCCAGCAACTGTTCTTCGTTCGGCGTTGATGCTGCCGCCGATCGTTTTAACGGCGATTTGTTTTTTCGTTCTTCCTACTTTAAATATTTCCCAGAATGTAACTTGGGCTTTAGCTGCGGGTGCATTTGGTGGAGCGCTGATCGGTCTAGTGACTGAGTACTACACAGCGATGCGTCCGATTCGATTAGTTGCTGAAGCGGCTAAGACGGGTGCGGGTACGGCGGTGATTCGTGGTTTAGCAGTTGGTATGGAGTCAGTTGCGCTTCCAACTTTAATTGTTGTGATCGCGGCTTACATCGCAGATCAGATGTTAGGTCTTTACGGTATCGCACTTGCGGCCGTCGGAATGTTAGCGGGAACTGCGGTTGTGATGACGGTTGATGCTTACGGACCGATTGCTGATAACGCGGGTGGAATTTCTGAAATGTCTGGTTTGGATCCTAAAGTTCGTGAGATCACAGATGAATTAGACGCGGTCGGAAATACGACAGCAGCCATTGGAAAAGGTTTTGCGATTGGTTCTGCGATCTTAACAGTGTTAGCTTTATTTTCTGCATTCAATATGGAAGTGAATCACGTGCGTTTAGCGGCGAATCTTCCGCCGATGCAATTAGATTTAACGTCATCAGGCGTGTTACTTGGAATTTTATTAGGCTCTATTTTACCATTCTTAGTTGGTTCGACGACCATGACTTCGGTCGGTCGTGCAGCGGGTAAAATTGTGGTTGAAATTGCTCGTCAGTTCCGTGAAATTCCGGGATTACTTCAAGGTAAAGCAGAACCTCAACCAGCAAAAATTGTTGATATCGCGACTTCAGCAGCCCTTTACGAAATGATTTTACCGGGCATGATTGCGGTTGCTTCACCAGTGATCGTCGGTTTTTTAATGGGTCCTCAAGCCTTAGCGGGAATGCTAGCGGGCGGCATGGCCGTCGGAGCCGCGATGAGTTTATTTATGGCCAACGCAGGTGGCGCTTGGGATAACGCGAAGAAGTTTATCGAAAAAGGTGGCCTACCGGGTCACAAAAAAGGCTCTGATGTTCACAAAGCGGCCGTTGTCGGCGATACGGTCGGTGACCCATTCAAAGATACTTCAGGCCCAGGTATCGCAATTTTGATTAAGGTGATGTCAGTTGTGAGTTTATTAATAGCGCAGTTGATTGCGCTTAAATAAATAGTTGCAATTAATTATGTCTCTTTTTAAGCACATATTTTACCTCTAAAGCTTTGCTTATTAAAATGATCGAATGTACAAACCCCTTCAGTCTTAAGACTCGAGGGGGTTTTTTTATGAAATTAATTCAAATTTTATTGGTCATCGGAAGTGCGTTCGCAGTTGGTTGCAACAACTCAAGCCAGACCGATTCGCGCGCGGGAATTGACCCAGCACCTGAGCACAAAGCTTCTCCGCAAGCAGTCGATTCTTTTAAAGTCGGAAACGTAACGGCAGTTGCCGGCGATAAGGTCGATCAAGCCCATGTCATCATTAAAAAATCTGCGCTAAATAAAGAATTTTTATTCTCTATTAATATGATGGGGCAAACTCCCACGCCGATGTTTTCGACCTTACAAAGTCGCGTGGTTACCTTTATTTTACGCGACAACAAAGTTTATTTGTTAGACGTCACCGGAAATCATAATGTCGGCGAAAGTAATATTCCACAGAATTTGTTGCTAGCTCAGTTTACAATCTTAAGCCAAAACGAATCGACTATGACGATTGATTTTAACGAAGGTATGAAAACGATCATTACCGCGGGTGATATGTTTGCGTCTGACGATCCAGAAGCTGGCGGATCAGAATACAATCTTCCACTTGCGCGGGTTTTACTTAGTTATTTAGATGAAGTGAAAGTGGATGAGGAAGCTATTTTCATTCGACAAATTGCTCAAGTCGAAAGTATCTCTGAAAAACAAGAAATTAAAGCGACGCCGATTGAAATTCGTTATCAAATTAAACCTTACCTTCCGGACCCTAACTTTGTTCCGGTGCGTTCACCGGGATTTGCAAAAGTCGGATATTTTGAAGCAAATCCATTGTTAGCAAAAGACGGATCAACCGTTCTTTACGCCACGAAGTGGAATGACAAAAAACCAATGGTTTTTGCATTGTCGGCGAACACACCTGAAAAATACCGTGAACTGATTAAGAACGCGGTTTTATATTGGAATAAAACTTTAGGTGAAAATAAAATTGAAGTAATCCAATTAATTGATGCAAGCATCACAGCACCGGCTTTCAAATATAATATTCTTCAGTGGGCCCAGTTTGACGGGGCGGGATACGCCTTTGCAGATATGCATGTTGACCCTCGTTCAGGTGAAGTAACAAGTGCCCAGGTATTTTTTCCGACTGCGTTTACGGAAGCTAATGTGCCTAAACGTTTACGTTTAATTGCGGCTAAAAAACTTGAACAAAGAGCTAAGAATTTAAAAGTCGGCTTAAAGGGTTTTCGCTCGGCCCAAGTTTGTAAACGTGATGTGTATCAAGACTTAGCCAATATGGAATTATCCGACATCACTCCTGCGGCGATGGAAAAAGCAATGCGTGACTATGTTTACGAAGTTATTGCGCACGAAATGGGTCACGTCTTAGGCCTACGCCATAATTTTGCGGGAAACTTAGTGGCCAATTACGATGCAAAAAACCGTCCTGAATTAGCGATGAGCTACTACAAAAATTTAAAGGCTCCACTTGTAAAATCTGGTGAGCAGGTGATCGCGTCTAGTTCCGTGATGGAATATTCACGCTTTGAAGAAAGCGCTTGGAACGGGGACATGCTACAAAACGACGGAGCAAAGGCACTTAGTTATGATCAAATTGCGATGCAATACTTGTATCGTGGAGTTCAGTTACCGAAAAATCGCCCGCCATTTTGTTCTGATTACCACGTAAATACCTACGCTGATTGTAACATGAGCGATGCCGGTCGATCGATCGTTTCGTCGGCAACGGGTGTTTATGAGTTCAATTTAGATACTTTGGCCGCTCGATTAATTAATCTTTATGTTTCTAAAACAAAGCTTGCTGATGATGCTGGGATTACGCTGATTCCGGTTTCAGAAGTTAGTCTTGATTCTAAATCATTTATTGAATCTTTGGGTGTTGATTTAGCTAAGTTTATTTCATTATTCAAAGTGAATACAAAATTTATTGCTGTAAGGTCAGCTTACGTTCCGGTTTTAAGTCCGGATGTTCCAGAAATCGAGGCAGAAGAAAAAGCTTACTTGCAAAAAGAAGTTGAACGCCTTGGCGGGCTTAAGCATTTACTAAAAGCGCTGCCGCTTGATTTCGATGTGCAATTGCAAGCGCGATTTGCTGAGTTGATGGAAGATCCGTTCTACCACTCTGGCTATCTGAGAGACGGTTCAAAATATAGTTTTACTGATGATGAAATACAGTTGATGAAGAAACAAGTCGCCCTAGCGTCTACTCAATTTAAAACCGAATTTATTTTAAACGAAATCAAAGCGCTTAGTGGAGAAAGCTTTAGTTTTGAAAATTCATACGGCCAATCCGCTCCCGAAGAAAAACAAAAATGGAATGATTCAAAATTAACAGAAGAATTTGCCGAAGTTTTATTGGGCCGCTTTAAGCATTATGCATTGAAGCGCAGTGATGAAAAGATTGTAAGTGATGTCATTGCCAAAGACGGCACACAAACTAAAGTCGAGCTTCCGGTTTATTATTTCTCACCAGATATACGTGCGGCGTCAGCAACATTATTTTCAACGGGTGGAAAAGCAATCGACTTTGCTTATGTTGAAAAATTAAAAGCGGCTGAATTGCTCGCAGCAGATCTAGCGTTATTAGGTGACGAAGAAAAATTAGATCAAGCTAAACTACAAAAAGATGTTTTGAAGTGGTTTTTATTTAACAAACAAATTGAATCGACATTAGCCGAGTAATTGTTAAAATGATCGGGTGAGCCTAATTGCACCCGATCAATTAACAGTTGAACAAGCTAAAATTTATCAAAGAAGCCTCTACGAGGCTTTTTTCACAAGTTTTGCGGTAGGCCTTGGTGAAACTTATTTTATCGCCTACGCGCTTCATTTAGGCGTCAGCGTTGTCGAATCTGGACTGTTAACTTCGTTACCCTTAGTCTTTGTTGGAATTTCGCCATTTTTCTTTCGTAAAATATTTCACCGTTTTCTAAATTCGAATTGGGTTTTAATTGCTTGTTCGATTCAATGCATTGCTTTAGCTGGATTGGCTGTTCTTGGGCTGATGCAAGATTCTTATTTAAAACAACCTTTTGTGCCGCTTTTAATTCTTTATTCAATTTATTGGTTTGGAAATTTTTCGGCATTACCTAGTTGGAACAAATGGATTCATGAGCTTATTCCCCATAAGCAAAGTGATCTTTATTTTTCTAGGCGAACGCGAATGATTCAGTTCGGAATTATTCTTGGTCTGATTACCGGAGGCCTTAGTTTACATCTAGAAATATTGAAGTATTCGACAACATTTTTATTCATCATGCTATTTTTGGTGACCTATCACTGCAAATTTATTTCTTGTTATTTATTCTATACCTTACCGAAATCACATTCACATTATGACCTGAATTGGAATAAGGCGATCAAGTTTTTAAAAAAACAAAGAGAATTTTTTTCGGTGTACTCGCTATTTAATTTCTCGCTTTATTTGTCGGCGCCTTTCGTCAGCGGTTATCTTTTAGTTATACGGGGGCTTAGTTACCAACAGTTTATGTTAGTTACGGTGGCGCTTTTTGTCGGAAAAATTTCAACGACGATGCTGCTTGAGCGCATGAAAAAAGATTGGACTCCTCACCAGATGTATTTTTGGGGCGGGTTGCTGGCGGCACCGCTTCCGGCTTTATGGCCTTTTTGTGATACCTTATTCACGCAAGCGGGGCTGCACTTTCTTTCGGGCATGGGCTGGGCCGCATGGGAGGTTGGCATTTCATTATCCATATTTAAAAAAGTGAATCCACATGAAAAAATTGAAGCCGTTACCATTTATAATATGGTGGGGTTACCCACGCAAGTTTTAGGAACTTTATTTGGCGCTTATCTTTTAAAATTTACCTATCATAATAATTACACAATCATGTTTATGATTGCCGGGGTTGCACGTTTGATCTTGTTTATTCCGATGTATACGAAAAAATTTGGTGAGTGATCAAAAAATATTTAAGTTAAAATTCTTTGATGAAAAGTCGGTGTAAGTTTTTATCTTGATAGGTATCAACTGATTCTGAAAGATCTTGCTCTGAATACCCAGAACGAACACTGAGGATAGCAACGTTTGTTTCACTGATCGTAAAATCAATTCGCCAAGTGCGGTAGGCGATTGTCCAATACCCAGTCTGCTGCTCGACACGTTTTTTATCTTTGTTGGTGGGATCGTATTCAAGCTGTCTTAAAATAAATGGTTTAAGTTCTTTGACCGAATGGCTTTCTAGAAAATCAATCTGGGCTTCGGCAACTGGCGAAAAACGAATTTCAAATTTTTGCGATTTAGAGCTTTCAAGCCATTCAATTTGCGCATCAGAAATTGAATCAACTTCGGGATGATAGGGTTTGATATCATAGATGGGTGATCCATCAAGTAAATCATTCTCGGCAACTTCAACGGTCAGTCCGCTCACCGAAATCAATTTGACGACACTAAGACCAATCGGATTCGGTCGGTACGGGGCTCTTGTGGCAAAGACTCCGATTTTTCGATCAGACCTTGGCGTCTGCACAAGAGGCTTCCAATTTTCGTTATGATGAAATCCGAAGATAATCCAAATATGCGAACAGCCCGCTAAATCTTGTAAGGCCTGTTCATAATTTTCATTCTTAGCCAATTGAATTCTGCCAAAACTTCCAAGCGTGTCTGGTTGTCTTCCGGCTTGGTAAGGTTCTTTTTGCAAGGACTGAAAGGTTCCGATGGGTTTTAGATTAAGCACGGATTTGAAACTCATTCCATTGTTTTCGCCATTCATAACCGGCGATCGCCGCCGCCGTCGCGGCGTTCAAAGAGTTTTTAATTCCGTAAGTCGGTATTTTTCTAATTTGATCACAAACTTTCAATTGATCGGAATCAAGGCCAAACCTTTCGTTTCCGAGTACGAATGCGACGGGCTTTGCTTCTTCAAATGGATTTGAAATATCAACGGCGTTAGTAGCCGTTTCTAAACCGATGATTTGAAAATTTGATTTTTTTAATTCTTCAATCGCGTGCGAAAAGCTGCAAGTTTCCCATTCAATAATGAGGGTTGCGCCAAGTGCGGCCTTCTCGACCTGTAATTGGTGCGGCGTCGGAGAATACCCCGTTAACCAAATCTTTTGCGCGCCAAGGGTGTCAGCAGTTCGAAAAACAGAGCCCACGTTAAAGGCCGAACGCATATTATCAATTAAAAAATGTAATGGCACTCGCGCGGTCACTAGGTGATCACGGTCCGTGTCGCTGACGACAAAGTCGTCGTCTTGAATGGATTTTTTTAAATATCGTTCAAACGGCACGCCAATTCCGCTAAAATGCCGAACGGTCATTTGCGGGGTCAGGTGATCTTTATATTTTGAAAGTTTTTTTAAAATCGGGTCGTCAGAGCTTTCTAACTCTTTAATATGTAAGATCAACTGTTCTAAAAGGGGTTCGTCAAATTCGCTGTCTTTTGAATCAAGCGCAAGACCAATAAATAGCTGATGAATTTCTTCAACTTTACTTTTCATTACTTCACGCGGCTTCCGGCTTTTGCTCCTTCGTCAGGAGTTAAAATAAATAAATCACTGCCACCATCGCCGGCCGCCAAAACCATGCCTTCGCTTATACCAAATTTCATTTTTCGAGGTTTTAAGTTAGCGCAAATGAGCACGTGTCGTCCTAATAATTTTTCGGCGCTGTAGGCCGACTTGATCCCGGCAATAATTTGCTTCGTCTCGCCGGGTGAGATTTCAACTTTCAAGCGTAGTAACTTATCTGCTTCTTTGATCTCTTCAGCTTCAATAATTTTTGCAATTCTTAAGTCCACCTTCATAAAATCTTCGAACTCAATTTCAGCGGGCTTTTCGGCATTGCGATCGGGCTCCACTTTTTTAGTGGTGGTAGCGCCTTTCACTGCCGCCGCCGGCTTTACCGGGGTGGTTAAAGCGTAGACTTGTTTTTGTTCTTCGATCATCGCCGTGATCTTTTCGGCTTCAATTCTTCCGGCTAGATGTATGTAATCGTTGATCTTATGATTCGTTAAAAATTTTCCTAGATCACTCCACGCATACGGTTTTTCATTCAGTAGCTGCGCGACTTCTTCGGCCATTCTAGGTAATACGGGCTTTAAGCAAATGGCGATCATTCGAAAAGCGTTCAGCGTCGTCGTAACAACTTGTTTGGTCGCAGTGGGATCTGCTTCGATGGTTTTCCAAGGGGCTTTATCATCGAAATACTTATTTGTTGATTCAGCCATTTCTCGAATCAGCGTTGTAGTCTTCGCAAAATCCCGTGAATCATAATATTTCGAGACCTGCTTTGTTTGTTCAAGAATTGTTGCTAGTAAGGTGGATCCGGCTGCGTCCGGCGTACTCATCACGCCGTCCATTTTTTTTGTGAGCATCTGCGCGCCACGCGACGCAAGATTTACAATTTTTCCGACCAGATCTGAATTTACCCGTGAGGAAAAATCATTAAAATTTAAATCTAAGTCGTCAATGCTGCCATTAATTTTTGTCGCGTAATAGTAGCGTAAGAATTGCGGATCTAAGTGTTTTAAATAAATACTTGCCGAAATGAAAGTTCCCTTTGATTTACTCATCTTTTCGCCATTTACCATAACATGACCGTGCACAAAAACTTGCGTAGGTGACCTAAAATTGGCGCCCTTCAGTAAAGCGGGCCAGAACAGCGTATGAAAGTAGGTGATATCTTTTCCGATGAAATGATAAACTTCGGCGGTCGAGTTTTCACCCCAGAAGTCTTCTAAATTACGATTATTTTTTTTAGCCCACTGGTCGGCAGCTGAAACGTAACCCATCGGCGCATCAACCCAAACGTAGAAGAATTTTCCGGGCTCGCCTGGGATTGAAAAGCCAAAATAAGGTTCATCGCGTGAAATATCCCAATCGCGAAGATCTTCATTAAACCACTCCATCATTTTTTTCGTCACTTCCGGAGAAGTATGATTTGGCAGCCAGTTTGTCAGGTATGATTTGAAATCATTAACCTTAAAAAAGATATGTTCTGAATTTTTCTTAATCGGAGCCGAGCCGCACACCGAACAACCTGGTTCAATCAAGTCTTCGGGCGAATAAGTAGCACTGCAAACATCACAAGAGTCTCCGTATTGCTCTTTTGATTTACACTTCGGGCAAGTGCCCTTGACGAAGCGGTCTGGTAAAAACATTTTATCATGATCACAGTAAAGCTGCTCGATGGCTTTTTTGTGAATGTGGCCGTTGGCTTTGATGTTGTTATAGAAAACTTCGCAAAGCTTTCGATTTTCGTCTGAGTTCGTCGAGCCGTAGTGATCAAAAGCAATGCCGAAGCCTTCGAAATCTTTTAGGTGATCAGTTGCAGATTTTGCAATTAATTCTTCTGGGGTGATTTTTTGTTCACGAGCTTTAATCATGATCGGGGTGCCGTGCGTATCATCGGCACAAATAAATATGCACTCGTTACCACTCATTTTTTGAAAGCGAGCAAAAATGTCGGCTTCAATATGTTCAAGCATATGCCCTAAGTGAATCGGCCCGTTCGCATACGGTAGGGCGCAGGTCATTAGTATTTTACGGTTAGAATTTGCATTCGAAGGGGTTGTGGCCGAAACAGTCATAAAACCTCATCAATTAATATTTTTTGTGAGTTAAACTTCAAGTTGAATTTTATCGAGCAAATCAGGATCAGATAATACTTTTTCGCCACCCATCGCAATAGCCGTAAGCGGATAATCGGCCACGCGAACAGGAATACGGACTTCAGCTTCGATTTTAGCGGAAAGTTCCTTAATCAGAGCGCCGCCGCCGGCTAAGACAATTCCGTTGCCGATAATATCCGAGACCAACTCAGGCGGTGTATTTTCAAGAGCATTTAAAATACCATGCACGATAATTTGAATTGAATCAGCTAAGGCCATGCCAATTTCTTCTGAGCTAACTTTTTGCTTCCGCGGAAAGCCCGTATCTAAATCACGGCCTTCAATTTCAAAGAAGATTATATTTTTCTTTGGGAGGGCGGTGCCCAATTCAATTTTTAAAATCTCGGCGCCGTCGTTATCAACGATCAATTTTTTTACGTCTTTCATGTAACGGATAATTGCTTCATCAAACTTGTGCCCGCCCATGCGAAGCGGTTCACAGTAGACGATATCAGCTAATGCAATCACGGCAATTTCTGTGGTGCCGCCGCCGATATCAATAATCATTTGCCCCGAAGCTTCTTTAATTGGAAGACCGGCGCCAATGGCTGCGGCCATGGGTTCATCAATCAAAATGGTTCGTCGCGCACCGGCTGACCGGCAAGCTTGAATAACGGCTTTTTTTTCTACTTCAGTCACACCGTAGGGAAGCGAAACGACGACGAGTGGACGTGTTAATGATGCAGACTTTAAAACCTTACTTAAAAAGTATTTCATCATGGTTTGGGTCGCATCAAAGTCCGCAATGACACCATCACGAATCGGTTTGATCGTAACAATATGGCCCGGGTTTTTTTTGGCGATTTGGGTTCCTTCGAATCCAATTCCTAAAACTTTTCTTTTCTTAACATTTGTTTCAGACACCATGACATGACTGGGCTCGTTCAATACGATCCCTTTGCCACGAACCGCAATCAGCGTGTTGGCTGTACCTAAATCAACGTAAACATCGGCTCCGCCGCCGGAAGAAGAACCAAATAACCATTTAAACATACTATCTCTTGTAACCGATAGTATTATCAAATGGGAAGCTGATGAAGCTTGAAATTGAAGTTGAAGAATTATTTAAGTTCATATCAAATTCGGCACCAAAATGAATATCAGAATGTGAAAACCATTCAGCACCAACGGCGAACTGGGTTGCCGTAAAGGTATCATTTTTTGTGTTAATAAACGTAATCGGTAAAGCCGCAAACGGTATCATTTTTCCGTAAGAAGTATCGGCAATTTTACTAATGATCGGTGTGATTTGAACGCTGTAAAAATCACGTTGGGGTGCGCCTTTTTCGCGGCGATTTTCATCGCGCGCGTAAATAACCGCTCCACGAACGCCCATTGCTGGCTGACGATCCACATCTGGAAATGGAACCCACTTCAAAGAGGCCTGGGTCCAAAAATTGGTAATACCAGTTCCTAGTTCAAGTCTAAAGTTAACATCGTCAACTAAATGGCTATCGAAATAGACCGCTACGTTGATTCCGGCTTCGTCGGTAATTTTTAACTGCGGAGCAACTCCAAATTTAAAGAATCCTTCGGGAAGAATTTCGGCGGTCTCGTTCACGGTCATGTAAGCAACTGACGGGCGTGACAATACAAATGCGGTTAAAAAGATAAAGCCAATAATTGCGGTGTTTTTTGTAAATAGTTTTTTCATAGTCTTATGGTAACCATCTCGACTTTGGTTTGACAAGAAAGATGAAAGGTTGTGACATGAATTTATGAGAAATGACTTTCAAAAGTTGCGGCCCGAAGTTCCTCTGAGCGTGGTGCTGATTACTTTGAATGAAGAAAAAAACATCGAGCGTGCTTTAAAGTCAGTCTCTTGGGCGAATGAGGTGGTGATCTATGATTCAGGATCGACCGATCAAACAGTTTCTATTGCGCAGAAAATGGGCGCAAAAGTTGTTTCGGGTCCCTGGCTCGGGTTCGGTCCAACGAAAAAAGCAGCCACTCAACTTGCAAGCCACGACTGGATTCTTTCGATCGATGCCGATGAAGAAGTCAGTGTCGAGTTAGCATTTGAAATTCAAAATCGTTTAGTTAAGCTTGATGCTCAGACAGCCTATCGACTGCCACGATTGTCATTTTTTTTAGGTCGTTGGATTAAGCATGGCGGTTGGTATCCAGATTACCAAACCAGGTTGTTTAACCGAGTTCATGCCAATTGGAATGATCTGAACGTCCATGAAAAGGTTGAAGCAAGTCATTATCAAAAACTAACAAGCCATTTAAATCATTACGTATTCACTGGTATTGAACATCAGGTGCACACGAATAATAAGTATTCTTCACTTTTAGCAGAACAGTTGCACCGAAGTGGTAAGAGGTTTTCATGGTTTCACTTTTTCAGTAAACCCAAAGTAAAGTTTCTTGAGTGTTACATTTGGAAATTGGGAATGCTTGATGGCTGGGCGGGCTATGTGATCGCACGTAACGCTGCTCATTCAATTTTTATGAAATGGGCCAAGCTAAGAGAAATTGAAAAATTTAAGGAAACTAAAACATGAAAATTCAGCTGGGAAAAAACTGCCAAATCTTCCTTTTAATATTTTTGTGTGGCTTCGCTGCATTGGCTTACCCCGAAGTGACTGGTTGGAAGGCGTCTCCGTTAGTCGTTTTTGAAAATAAAAGTTCGGCTCCACTGAGTAAGGGTTATTTAGTCAAATCACCATTTTTTGTTGTGACGGCGAATGAAGATGAAATAAATCTTAAAATGACAACGCAGAGCGAGCTAACCGTGTATCCAAAGTCAAAAGTTCAGATACCTGAAGTCTTTAGTGCGGCCATTGCCACTTATGAAATATTTTTGGTCGACGGTGAAATTCGCGTGCGACATGAAGGTGAATCTGCGCACCAAAAACGAAGTCATATTCGAAATGTTTTCTTTGATTTAGAGCAACCTAAGAATGGGGACGCGATTGTTTCTTTAAATATGAAAGAGCCTTCAGTCGAAGTGCGTGTGATTCGAGGGGAGTGGCCTTTAGAGTTCTATGCTTTTGAAAGAAAAGTGACTTTGAAGGCGGGTCAGAAAATTAAATTCACGGGCGTATTAGCCTTGGATGGCGACGGATTAAAGTATGATTACTTACTGGAAAACCGCAAGATTCCCCAAGGCAAATTAGGGGAGGTCGAAAAATTCGAAACTGGTCAATTCTTCGAAAAAGAAAAAGCCGCCGAGAAAGCCGTCCTTGATAAGAAGCACGCACTCATCAAAGCCAAAGAAGATAAAATAAAAAAACAAAAGGCTTATGAGAATTCATTTTTATGTAAAAAGCCCTTTGGGCAAAAAGACCAATGCGCTTGGTGGACTGAAGCTGCGAAGTGTTTCCGTAAGCGCTGCAACGTCAATGGCCAATGGGGCGACGTAACTGAGCGGCCGCTTGAGCTAGAAAAAAAGTGCACTAAGGACTTTAGCATTGCAGAATGTGATTATTAAATTGTAGACGCCCACTAAAAACGATGAAAGACTTATTCTATGTTAAATACAATACTTTCCATGTTTCTGACGATCGGTCCGAGTGCATCAAATTACGAAAAAGTGACGGTGACGATTCAGCAAATTGCCGCGCAAAATCCGGGGACAACCAAAGTTATTTCAATCGGAATTTCTGATAAAGGCTTACCCATTCAGGCTTTGCAAATTGGCAGTGGGCCGGTCAATTCTTTAGTGGTTGCTACGCACCATGGGAATGAATACGGATCAACCGCAGTCGCTTTAGGAATTGCCGACAGCTTAGCTAAAAAGCCGGTCGATGGCCAAACAGTTTATGTCGTTCCGGTTTTAAATATCACTGGCTATAATCAGGGTAATCGTTACGAATCGAATACAACTAGATCATTTGATCCTAATCGTGATTACCCGGGTCCTTGCCGTTCAGGAGAAACTTTTAATTTAAAATCAACGAAGGCTTTAGCAGATTTTGTAAATGATAAGAATATCGTTATTTCGGCAACGCTGCATACCTACTGGCCGGCCGTGGTTTATCCTTGGGGAATTTCAACCAGTGATTTATCAACTCCATATGATGATCAGTATATTCAGTTAGCGAAGGCTGCAACTGTTGAGAGTAATTATCAGATTGGTAACAACACCCAGTTGCTTTACGCCGCGGATGGAACTTTTGAGGACTATGCTTATTGGAAACACGGAATCTGGTCATTACTTTTTGAATTAGGATTTTCGCATAATCCAGATCAAGCTGCGATTAAGAACATGGTTGAAGTGAACGTTCCGGGCCTGCGAAGATTTTTAGAGACCTCTCCGAAAACCAAAGTCACTCAGCATCAGTTTACCGGAAAGTGTGATGTGCGAGTCATGCAAAGAATGTGGTTAGAGTAATTGGCTAGAGTAATTGGCTAGAGTAATTGGCTTGCGTCGTCAAACGACGTAAAGATAAAGACAAATAAACTGACAAATACTTCCCGCCATGACGAATAAATGCCACACGCCGTGGAAATGCCGAATCTTTTCATCAAGCACGAAAAAGATAACTCCAAAAGTATAAGCTAAACCGCCGGCAACCAGCCACCAGACCCCTGCCGGTTGAAGAGTTTCAACCAGGGGCTTAATTGCAATCACGATCAACCAACCCATTAACAGATAGATAATTAAAGAGTAGCGTCTTGTCTTTTTTCCAATCAGAATTTCTTGAAAAATTCCAATTAAAGCTAAGCTCCAGATAATTACAAAGAGTGACCAGCCCCACGCTCCACGTAAGGTGATCAGCGTAAAGGGTGTGTAAGTTCCGGCAATCATGACGTAGATCGATAAATAATCCAGCTGTCTAAAAAAATCTTTTTTTGGACCTTGAACACTGTGATAGATTGTTGAGACTAGATACAGGCCAATTAGAATGACGCCATAAATGGTAAACGCGATCACTTTGTACTGATCGCCACTGCGAATCGCGCCCGGAATGAGTAGGGAAACCCCGATGCACGCCAGAACTACGCCGATCAAGTGACTGATGCTATTAAATCGTTCGCCTTTATACATCGATTACATCACATCAAAGTAAACATAAGAGATAACATCGGAAATAATTCAGTTCGAGTAAAGGAACTTGGAAGGGCCACTCCGCCTAATTCTCTGTAGGAAATAGACCGGTAAGATAAATCGACGCCAATAAAGAAATTTGAAGTCACCGAAGAGAGATAACCAAAATCGGCTTGTATGCCCGAGCCTTGGCTATAGGGGCCCGCGCCACCACCCAGGCTAGCAGAAAAAATATAATGTCCCACAAAGTGAATTCCTGAACTGCCGTAGTATCCAACGGAAGCTCCCATTTGGCTGCCGCCGGCTGAAACAGTTCCACCAAAATCATCTGTGCGGGAAGTGAAAATACCGCCAACGAATAAACCCTTATTCGTCACGTATCCGCCCTTGATATCGTAAATCGTATTCGTGGCTTGCGTCGTATTCACGCCATCATTATTATTTGCTGAGTAGTAGAAAGCACTCAGCCCTAAAATAAATGTTTTTTCGCCATCTTTACCAATGTTTTTTGCGTAAACCGCATCTGAAAAAACGAACGCTATCATTGTAAAAAATATTTTATTCATGGGATTAAGTATAACTTTTAATTTCCCGACGACAATAAGAAATTACACAAGAAATTACATAAAAAATTGCAGAGTAGCTAACTTGCAATTTTAAATTTTTCTAATATTGTATCGGTATGAATTCAAACGTCAGTCTGCTTTCGAAGCCTACGAAGTACTTTCTATTATTATCCGGCATCATTTATTTCACCGTTATCCTTGTGGATGATGGTTTTATGGCGCTTGATGAGTATTGGGTTGGAATCACTCGTTACATACCAGCTCAAACTTCTAGCGTTCTGACTTTGGTCGCCCCAGATGATGTGAAATCACCGCTTCAAATTTTACCGATGCATGGCGTTGCGCAGGCGGCATTGAAGCTTGGGATCAAGGCTCCTTATTGGCAATATCGCAGTGTTATTTTCGTTCTTGGATTGTTAAACTTTTTCGTTCTTCTTTTTGCATACTTTAAGTTAGCAGAAAGCCTTCGATTCGATACAAAACAAAGAAACTTTTTAATTTTGATGTTTACCTTTTATTTTGCGGCCCCTTTTGCTTTAACGAGGCCCATGTTCGAATCGATTGCGGCGCCGTGGCTGGCGTTAGCGGCTGTATGGGCTCTGCGCTATGATCTTTATGAGAAGACGGAAGATTTACTATGGGGAGTGGTTTTTGTTTCGATCGCGTTTATATTAAGACAACAGCTTGGGTTTTGTGCGTTGGTATTTATGATTCTTCCCATCGTGAAGAAAAAATGGAGACATTTGTTATTGGCCGGTGGGGTTGGTTTAGGGTTTCTTATTTTCTCGGGCATTCCAGATTATATCCTCAGGGGGCAGTTTCACTACTCTCTCTTGAATCTGACCGTCTATAACTACGAACATGGTTCTGATTACGGAAATAAATCTGTTACCTTTTATCCGCTTTTGATCTTTGCGATGTGTTTTACCCCATTTTTTTTCAAAAAATATGCGCCTCAATTCGTCAAACAAAACTTTAAAACGGCCCGAAGTTTATGGATGATGGTTTTCTTGTTCGTTTTCTTACATTCTTTATTTCCTCAGAAATGGGAGCGGTTTTTGATTTCGTTAATACCGATCTTGATTATGATCGTGCATCCGTTCTTATTTCAGATTCAGCAGAATTTTCGATTGCATAAGATGCGGTTAATTACATTATACAGTGTGAATGGGCTTTTATTCTTTATCGCCAGTTTTTTTCCTCCGCAAAAAAATCTGATCGAGATGTCTCGTTACTTAGATAAGCATCCGGAGATTAAAACGATTCATCGAGTTAACGATGTGCCCGGATGGATCACCGAAGCATTTATTCTAGATAAACAGTTTCAGTTTGTTGAAAGCGGTAAAGACGCGCTTGCGCATGTTAATTGGTCTGATTGCAGTCAGGCTTTAGTGATCGGTGAATTCGATCTGCCTCAGCATGAAGAAATAACTAAAGGTTTAAGCTTGGTCGCACAGTTTAAAGTGAATCTGATTGAGCAAGCAGCTTATAAAATGAATCCGAAAAACAATCAGCGACGGGTGAAGCTACATCTGTATTCTGGCTGCGTCAGGTGATCACTAGCGTATAAAATCAGCGACGAACTCAGTGGCGGGTCGATTGTAAACATCGTCGACGCTTCCGCTTTGGATAATCCGGCCTTTGTTCATCACGACCACCAGGTCGCTCATCGTACGGGCTTCAAGTTGATCGTGGGTCACATATAGCATTGTGATATTTAATTTATTTTGAATCGCCTTGATATCCACGCGCATCTTTTCGCGAAGTTTCGTATCTAAATTAGAAAGCGGTTCGTCAAGTAACAATGCTTTTGGGTTCATAACAAGGCCACGCGCTAAAGCGACGCGCTGCTGCTGACCACCACTGAGCTCGCTAGGGCTTCGTTTTTCTAGGCCAGTGAGTTGCACGGTTTCAAGAATATTTTGAACGCGATCTTTAATTTCAGAGCTTGATGTTCTAGAAATTTTTAAAGGGAACGCGACATTGTCGAAGACGTTCATGTGCGGCCAAACGGCGTACGATTGAAAGACCATCCCCAGTTTGCGAAATTCTGGTTGGATGAAAATTCTTTTTTCTGCATCCGAAAACGGAATATTGTCTAAGGTGATCGAACCCGTATCGTTTTGCTCTAACCCGGCCAGCATGCGCAGGCTCGTGGTTTTTCCGCAACCGGACGGGCCCAGTAGAGTACAAAATTGACCTTTCGCTATCGTTAAATTAAAATCTTCAATAATGATGTGGTTTCCGAATTTTTTAGACACATTTCGAAATTCAATATAGCTCATAATCCGTATTGTCCTTTAGATATTTTTTTCACCAGTGAATTCATCAGTACCACAAATATAAAAATTAAAGTTGATAGCGCCGAGGCTCCGCCGCCGATATTATCTGAGTACTCTTGCATCTGAAAAATCAGGGTCCCGATCGTTTCAAGCCCCGGTCCGGTCAAAAAAACTGACATAGTTAATTCGGTCAGCGCAGGCACAAAAACTAAAAAAAATGAAGCCATGAGGGCTGGCCGAAGCAGGGGTATCCAGATGTGGCGAATCACGCGGGCTGTACCTGCTCCGGATGTTTGGGCCGCTTCTATTAGATGCGGGTGAACTTGCCGGTAATTATCAGCGATCAGTTTGAAAGAAAAATTCATAAATTTCATCGTGTAGGCTAAGACGAATAAACCCAGGGTATTGTAAATCGAGATCGGTATGCCAAAAAAGTTCTGACTAAAAGTAATAATAAGTGCTAGCGCGATAACGGTACCTGGGGCTGCGTAAGGAAGTGAAATAAAAATATCGATGAATGGGCGAAATCTAGATTTAGTTTGCGTGGTGATGTAGCCATAGATAAGTGCTAACACACTGCAAATTGTTGAAACAATAAAGCCAAGTAAAAGTGAATTTTTAAACGCTCGTCCCAATTCTTCAGTTTCAAATAAAACGCGAACAAAATGGTTAAACGTAAAATTAGATAATCCAAGGGTGCCTTGAATTTGGCTGGTGGCCGAAAGTAATACCCCCATAAATGGCAAACCAAGCGCAATGATGACAACGACTATCGTCAGCAGTAAAAATAAATGCCGAAAGCGTCCGATATGAAGTAAATTAGCGCGCGAAGATTTACCCGAGACCAGCGAATACTTATTCTTCCGCATCAGGTGACTAGACACTAAAATAAGAATGACCGAGAATATTAATAGCAAGCTCGATAGAAGAATCGACATTTGTAAACCCTTGGTCGTACCCATTCTTTGCAACTGATAAATTTCAGTCGTTAAGACCCGCACATTTCCTGGGCCCCCGATCAACGCGGGAACACCAAAACTAGCGCTGGCCGCTAAGAAAACTAAAAGACAACTATTAACCAGTGCCGGTCGAACAAGCGGTAAAGTAATTTTAAAAAAGATATGAAAGGGCGACGCGCCTGACGTGCGGGCCGCTTCTTCCAAAGATGAATCCATTTGTTCTAATGCCGAGCAAACTGCTAAAAATATAAAAGTGTATAGAAAACAGGTCTCAACAAAAATCAGCCCCGGCATTGAATAAATATTAATTGTGCCTTCACCCAACCATTGATTCAGCAGACCCTGATTTGGATTTGCTAAATAAATCCACGCGATCGCTCCAATAAATGGGGGAATGGCATACGGAAGGCTGAGTAAGGTTTTAAATTTTTTAGCTGCGACCAAAGGGGTTCTTGTGACCAGCCAAGCAAGTGGCCAGCCAATCAACGCTGAAAAAAAGGTTACGGCACCCGCGAAGATAAAGGTGTTTTTTAAACTTTGCCAGTTCGAAGAATTCTCAACAAGAATTGAAAACAATTCTGTTATATCGTCGTTTCCAAAAAATGGCTGAGAAAGAAGGCGGCCTAAGGGAAAAACAAAAAACAATATGAGCAATAAAAATGCCGCGACAAAGAAAATGTAATTTAAAAATCTTTTAAAAACGATTCTTTGCATTTATTATTGAAACATAATTTTTGAATAATTATCTTTAATTTTCTCGCGGTCATTCATAAATTCTTTAAGTAAAGCGGGCGACCAGGGGCTTGCATTTGCTAACACCTTTTTGTACTCCGGAGCACCAGCCGGGGCAGGCGAGCCTGGAAGCGGTGAATACATAAAAGAATTGAGCATCGCCTTTTGCCCTTCAGGCCCGTACATCCATTCCGCGAATTTTTGCGAGGCCTCAATTGATTTTGATTTTTTAGTAATGGCCATCACGTTCATTTGAACGATGGCGCCGTCTTCCGGTAAAATAAATTTGATTCTTTTATCTGTGTCTTTGAATCGAAGAACGTTTTCAATCAGGACCCAGCCAACCGGGCGTTCTTTCGATTGCAGTCTTCGCACGACGGCGCCATTGCCGCCTTCGCTAATCGTCTCATTTTTTTTAAGCGCTTTAAAAAAATCCCAACCGTATTTTTTCTGAAGGAAGGCAACCGTCGTAAAATTTGTTCCTGAGGCCAGTGGACTGCCGGTCGAAAATTTACCTTTCCACTTTGGATCGATTACGTCTTTAAATGATTTCGGAGCATTTTTTTCGTCAACGACCTCGCTATTATAAGCAAGCACCATTAACGGCAAACTGACCGTGGTATAGAACCCGCCTTCGTGGCGTAATTCTTTCGGAACTTTAGCTGCGGCCTCAGGTTTGTAAGCATGCAACTTACCTTGTTGCGCTAAATCTTCATACCAAAAGCGATCTGAAGAAATTAATATGTCAGCTTTTGTGCCGCCTGCTAATTCTTCGGCGTTCACTTTGGCCGCTACTTCTTCTGAACCTGCCTGATAGAAGTTAAATTTTACATCGGGGAATTTTTTTTCGAGCAAAGGTTGAATTTCGGCAATTGTATCTTTGTAAAGTGAAGTGTAAATCCAAAGGTCAGTTTTTGCTAAGGCCTCCGTTTGAAAAAGGATTGAAGCCGCTAAAATTGCAAAAAAGCTTGTTAATTGATTCATGGTTGGTCCTCTCTTTGATAAGAAAAGACTAGTAGGTGAAGGCCTATGAAGTCCAATTTTTATTCGGTTAAGATGGGAAGTTAAAAAATAATGCATTGCCGATTTTATATGATTACAAAAACGACAACCTAATTTACGGCGCATTCTTTATTTTAAGCTGTAACCACGCCTCATTGAAGCGCACGTGTTTGATGCCAGTGCGTAAGTGGGTGTAAGCCACATGATAAAATCCATCACTTGTTCTAGCTAAAGTTGGATAAGAAAATTCAGCCGCGCCATCGTTGCTATTTTCTAACGCTGCGACTTGCACGAAGTTGATGTAATCTTTTGAAACCAAAAGATCTAACGAATTTCGACCCTGCGCGCGCGCATTTCCAACCAATAAAATATCTTTTTGGCTAAAACCGAGAATGACATCCACGGAAGAATCTGGATTCGGGGTTGGAATATTCTGAAGGGCAGACCAGTTTTGCTGACCAATGTCCGACTGCGAATACTGAACCGAGCCATTTTTCGAACGCGTATAAGCCAAAAGCTTTTGATCAATCGCGACCAATGCAGGTTGTAAAGACTGGTGGCCAGGCATCACGGCGCACTGGTCTTCTTTAAACACGCCATCTTGTTTTTTAAATGAACAAGTAAAAGATCTTTTGTCATCCCATTCAGAATACATCGGCAGAATAAATTCTGAATCAGAAATTTGCACGACTTTCGTTCGCACGAATTTTCCCATACGTCCTAAAGTGGCCGAATCGCCGCCAAATGAACCTTCGACCGGAATAGAAGCTGACCATGTTTGGCCAAGATCGTTTGAGATCCTTAAAAAAGTGCGCACACCTCTCCAGCCTCCTACGGTGACAGTTCCGAAAAATAAGTACGTTATACGAGTTGCTGCATCATGAAATACGACGGGATTTCCCATTGATTTACTTTTTAAAAAGTCACCGGTGTGGCGCTCGTTCGAAGCAACGGCTACTTTTGGCGCGGACCAATTAATTTTGTTCAAATCGGTTTTACTGCAGTAAATTTGCACGTCGGTTCCCATTTCGCGGCTGCCCGCATACCAGCATCCCATCAGTTGTTTTGAAGACGGAATTTCAGTTAAGCTAGCGCTGTGAAGTTGTGGGAAGCTACCTTTCGGAGAGATAAAGCTTGTTTCTATAACTGGGTCGCTGGCTAAAGCTGATACCGAGATAATAGATAAAATTATGATCAGCTTTGTTGTGCGAGTTACAATCCAGTTCATGAAAGCCGCCTTTAATGAGGTCAAGTTATGACTTCTTTAGGATTGCAAACGTTAGACCTCGGTCAACGCATTCGAGCCTGTATTTACCCATGCTTCCTGTCAAAGTTTTGGACAATGGCCCAATCTCCGCATAGGCTTTTCTTTATGAAAAATACTTTACAATTTGTTATGCTACTTCCGCTGTTATTTTTAATGTCTTGTTCACATGGATCGAAGCAAACTCATGTGCCCACGTTGAACGGAAAGCCGCCGATTATCATTGCCCACCGCGGAGCCAGCGGTTACAAACCCGAGCATACAATCGCAAGTTATGAATTAGCCATTCAATTAGGGGCCGACTTCATCGAGCCCGATCTTGTTTCGACGAAAGATGGTATTTTAATTGCCCGCCACGAGAATGAAATTTCAGGAACCACCGACGTGGCCGAGCGATTTCCTAAGCTGAAAAAAACTAAAAAAATTGATGGTGAAGAAGTGACTGGCTGGTTTACCGAAGATTTAACCTATAAAGAAATTCAAACACTGAAAGTAAAAGAGCGTTTGCCATTTCGATCACAAGTCGATAACGGGAAGTTCTCGGTACCTACATTTTTAGAAATATTAGCTTTCGTTCGGGTGCAAGAAAAAGCTTTAGGAAAAAAGATTGGCGTTTATCCAGAGCTGAAGCATCCGACTTACTTTAAGAGCCTAGGGATGTCTCCCGAAAAGAAAATCTTATCCGATCTAAAAAAAGCTGGTTTCACTTCGCAAAATGACAGTGTATTTATCCAGTCATTTGAGTCTGCTGTTCTTAAATGGTTAGCGAAAAATTCAAGTTGGCCGCTGGTTCAATTACTTGAAAAAACGCAACTTCCTTACGACCTTATAGTCGCTAAAGATGCAAGAACAGTGGCTGAATATATTTCTGATGAAGGTCTACAAGAAATTCGGACTTACGCTATTGGCATTGGTCCAGATAAAAGAATGATCATCGACATGGATCAACAAACAAAATTGATGCCGCCATCAAATTTAGTCAAGCGGGCGCACCACATTGGTTTGATGGTTCATCCGTATACTTTCCGCGCCGAGCAGAACTTTTTGGCGAAAGAATATAGCGAAAATCCCGACGAGGAGTATCAGCAATTTTTCCGACTTGGGGTTGATGGAGTATTTACCGATTTTACTGATCAAGCCGTTAAAGCGCGTGAAAAATATTTAAAAGCAAATCAAACCCAATAATTAAATTCCATTAAGGATTGCGAATTAATTGTCCACATAATGGGAATTCTACTTCGGACTGAACTTGAGTTTTGCAAACTTTTTTATTGAGATGACCTACGCGTAATTTTTTAGTTTGAATGAGCTCAGATACCTTAAAGTAAAGTGGTGTCAAAGCCTGATCGACGGCCTTTTGTACGTGTAAGGGTTTATGCTGATTGCCACCGGAAAAGCCTTTAAGGCACAT
This sequence comes from Bdellovibrio sp., assembly GCA_043760925.1. Lineage (GTDB taxonomy): Bacteria > Bdellovibrionota > Bdellovibrionia > Bdellovibrionales > Bdellovibrionaceae > Pseudobdellovibrio. The sequence continues at coordinate 288,381 of JAYUOK010000066.1, forward strand.
TTCATTATAGTAAGCGTCTTCAGTTGATGCTTGTTCTAAAAGTTGCGTCATGAGCCCCGCCAGTAGACCGGTGCGATCTTCACCGACCGTGCAATGGAATAATATTTTATCATCGGATGACTGAGCTGCTTTGGTTAAAATTTGCAGTGCTTCCACAATTTGTTCGCAGGCTAATTCTTCTGATTCGATATCTTTCCAGGCAAAAGGAATATGGTGAATTCGACTTGAATCAATTCCCGCTTCTTCAAGCTGCTAAATTTCTGTATCAACTTCATTTTTTGTCTGGTTCTTGAAGATTAAAACCGTCGTAATTCCGGTTTCTTTTAGGCGAGTCATCTCGCTAGCTTTTGGTGCGCGACCTCGATATAGACGGTCCGACACCGCAAGTGGTTCTAAGAAAACTCCGGCAAGGCTTATTTCAGATACGCAAAGTAGGATTAGTAATATATTTTTTTTCATGCACTAAGATTTACCAGAATTCTAATATATTAAAAGTGCATATTAAATAACATAATATGTGTTAAATGCATATATAACTTCGATCGTGTGAGGGCTCGCAATAATTCTATTCAAAAAACAAATACAAGGTCTGCAATTGTGCGACTAGCTTAAGGTCGAGAGTTTTTGTTTTGGAGTGACCCCCGATTTACTGGACACGGTTAAAGGTTCACAGATTCTTTGTACTCGACGGGGCTTCGCATGCCAAGGGCTGAGTGCGGAGCAA
>JAYUOK010000067.1:0-4025 GCA_043760925.1 Bdellovibrio sp.
ATATTCGGCTATAATTGTAGTCTGATACATGCGTATGTTAATCATAATCTTAGCTTCGCTAGTAGGGCTATACGCCCTCTCGCTTTTCAGTCTCTTTATAACCGGTCGAAGAACTGACGCCCGCGCTATCGGCGGGTTTATTCCTGATTGCTTAGTATTTTTTAAAAACTTGATAACCGACCCAGACGTCCCTGTTATCTATAAAGTTATATTAATCTTCTTACTTGGATCGTTGATATCGCCGATAGATTTAATTCCGGACTTTATCCCTGTCGTTGGCCAGCTGGACGACGCCGTTTTAATAATGCTGGCTCTGCGCTACATCGTAAAACGCATCGGCGAAGATTCGGCAACTAAACATTGGCCAGGGCCGGAAAAGTCATTGGGTATATTATTAAAGCTATCCGGTTTAAAAAGGCGTAAAATAAAGCAATAGCTTAATAGACAACTCGCTTGATTGGCGATATAATTTTATTAAAAATTGATAGGAATATTATGAAACCGATCCCTCGACCAGATAATGAGCTTCAGCGCGTCAGCACTTTAAACCAATTAGACATCATCAACGGTGAAAGTGAAGAACGATTTGACCGTATCACTCGGGTGATGGCGGCTTTATTTGAAGTACCTATCGCTATGGTAAATTTGATATTGCCAGACATCCAGGTCAATAAAGCTTGTTTCGGCATGGAATCAGGTTTTGAAATGCCCCGTGACGAATCTTTTTGCGGCCACACGATCCTATCCAACGAACCGCTTATTATAGAAGATGCGTTTCTTGATGCTCGATTCAAAAATAATCCTAACGTTATATCTGGTCTCAAGATCAGGGCTTATGCAGGCATACCATTGCGGGCTATTGATGGAACTCACCCAGGTGCTTTATGTCTGATCGATACTAAGCCTAGAAAATTCACTAAAACCGAAGTCACTTTGCTGACTGATTTGGCGTATTGGGCTGAAATCGAATTGAACTCGAACCAACTGCGCGAAGCTCTCGATGAGGGCGTTAAATCTCAAAAACGAACTGAAGAACAGCTCGAGGAATTGCGAAAGCTGAATGACTTGATGATCGGCCGGGAATTAAGAATGACTGAGATGAAGAATGAAATCGCTGAGCTCAAGCTGAAAATTTCGCAAGCTTAGCTGCTAGCTGTTGGAATTTCGTCTCGGGTGTAACCAGCCAGAATTTCTTTGACCATATCGGCAACCTGCTTAGGATCGTGCTCACTCTTGACGATGTACTTGACGGCACCTTTGAGCATAGCGTTGTCGGCGTCTTGCTGACTCGACAAGTTGGTCAGCATGATGACTGGAATGGCTTTCGTGGCTGGGTCAGCCTTCAAGCGTTCGAGGACTTCGAATCCGTTTAACTTAGGCATCATGACATCCAGTAAGACTAAGGTTGGGTTTTCGCTACGAATTTTATCCAAACCATCCTGGCCATCTTCGGCCATGACGACTTCAAAGCCTTCAAAGGTAAAGATTTTCTGGTACATTCGGGACATTAACGGATCGTCTTCGGTAATAAGTATTTTAGTCATAGTAATTTGTATTATATCGCAATCTTCATATCTATACTATTTTTTGATAGCTTTGGTAACGCCATTTATCGGCACTTCGATCGTAAAGACCGAGCCCTTGCCGACCTTGGATGATTTGAGATAAATCTTACCTTTCATACCCTCGACCAATAGCTTTGAAATGTACAGGCCTAAGCCAGTCGATCGGGTTGAATCACGGGTCAAGATATTATTGCTGGCTTGCTGGAATTTCCTGAATAGAAGGTTCTGACTTTCAACCGGTATACCTTTGCCGGTGTCGGCGACATCAATTGTCATCCTTGTGGTATCGGCTCGTAAAGTTACAGTGACGCCACCCTTCTCTGTGAATTTAAAGGCATTACCGATCATATTGATTATCGTCTGTTTAAGTCGATCCCTGTCAGCTAAAACGTTCGGCAGTTGGACCGGGCTATCAATTTTGACGAAAAGGTCAGAGTTCATATCGCCGGCTTTGAATTCCTGAGCAATTTCCTTGACTAGGTCATCAATATCAAAGCTCGTAATCACGAAGGTAATCTTACCCTGTTCGAGCCGTGAGGTATCAAGGAAGTCGTTGACGATCGTAATTAGCCGGATGCTGGAATCATGAATATCATCGACCATCTCAGCCAACATAGGATCTTTTAGCTGATCGCTGTAATAGTCCATGATCATCTTGGTGTTGCCACGGATTGCCGTCAGAGGCGTCCTGAGTTCGTGCGAAGCGATTGAAAAGAATTCGTCGCGGGAACGTTCAACGGCTTTGGATTCCGATATGTCTTCGACAAGTATGACGGCACCTAAGGAGGTACCTTTATCATTACCGCCGAAGACAGGCGCAATAAATAATCTTAAGACACGCGAGTCGTATTGGAGATCATCCTGACTTATCGTCTTGCCTTTAGATAAACATGAATCAATCGACTTTTTAAGACTGAACTCGGATTTCAGTTTCTTTTCTAAATCGGCTACTGTTATTTCACCGACCGTATCTTCCCCATATAGAATGTTTCTCAGTGCTGAATTGGCCGAGATCGTATTTTTGGCATTATCAATTATCAAGAAACCTATCTTCAAACTGTTTATCGAAGCTTCGAGCCTGATTCGCTCGGCGCGGACTTCCTCGGTTCGTTGTTCAACCTTTACTTCTACGTCCGCTTTTTCGCGCCGGAGCTGCTCTCCAAGGTCCCTAGAATCTTCCAAAAGGTTCATGATTGCCCGTTGCTGATCGCCATAAGCATTGTTGGTGGCCTCCAACTGACTATTTCTTACTTGTTCTGATTCGTAATATTCTTTGAGTTCAGAGATATTGGTCAGTACGAACACGAAAGCCGGTTCCCCGCCCCTGAGTTCGGAAATAGTAACGTTAACTGATTTTTTTATGCCCAGACTATCAATAATTTCTATATCGCTGAATTTTGTTGAGGGCTGGTTTTTAGGAGCATGTAGAATAGAATTAGTTATCGACTTGAACCTGGCAGGTTCGAAAAGCCGATTAAGCGGTCGGCCCATTAGCCGGTTATGCTCATAGCCAGTTAACAATAATCCGTATTGATTGACCGTGACAATTTTGTACTTCTTATCAGTTACGATAACTGCTTCTGACAATGTGTCTAAGATATCATTACCGTTAGTCGACATTTCAAAAGCGAAGGCGTCGTATTTAAGAATCGCATACATGATCGATACCGGTAAAAACAGCTGTAAGAGAATCCCGACGGGCAAAATATCCAAACCAAAAGACCGTGGTACGACATCTAAGGTAGTCGCACCTATCACGGCTATGGAAGCCCCCAAGATGATAAGTTCAGTTTGATGTCTTTGAGCTTCGGTCTTGGCAATTTTACGGAAGGCAATCAATTTGAATACACATAACGCGATGATTGATCCTAGCCACAAAACCAATATCACGAATGGAAGAGCCAGCGGAATCGAGTAGCCCCAAAAACCTTTGGAAGCTTCGATCGATTGGACGGATGGGTCGACGTTCAAAAACAATAACAGTATTCCGCCCCCGGCAGTCAAGATCACGGGCGCTAGGATATCAGTCGTTTTAGTGACAGCATTAATAAAATAGTATGTGAACATATAGAATCCGATTGGAATAATAGCTAGGCCGATAGCCGTAATGTGGGCCCAAAAGATCACTTGCTCGGGCGAAGTAGATAATCGTATGAAGACTTCGCCTAAGCAGGTAAAAATACCCCCTATGACTTCGACTGTGAACCAGATTCGAGCTAGGACGTAACCGCGCCGTAGAATCAAAGCCATCAATAAGAAGGCCATGACAATAGCCGACAGACCCGATAGGATTGCGTAAGGATTGAAGCGGAATCTAAACAGTTCCGGGTAGTTGCTTCCTACAGCAAACGAGCTGAGTAAAATAAACCCGGCCGTGACGAGGATCATGAATATTTCTGATGGTCGAATAAGTTTTATGAAGCTCTGTAAGCCAGTCGGATTCATCTTACGCTGCCGGCG
>JAYUOK010000068.1:0-3985 GCA_043760925.1 Bdellovibrio sp.
TTTTTCTATTTGGGAAGGCACAACAAATATTTTAGCCCTTGATTTTTTTAAGGTGAATGAAAAAGAACAAATTTTACCTCAATTAGTCGAGCAGCTGAAAGCAAAAAACCCACGCGCCCAAGAGCTGCAAGATAAAAAATGGAAAGAAACCGAGAATGCGCGCGAACTCGCGTTTTTGGTCGCCGAGCTCGTCATCGATTCAATTGAATAAAACGATTCGGCTGAAGATAGCAGCACGAATTTTTCAAAAAAAGAGAGATATCATTCGTTCCACTCCGCATGAAGATGCCTATCAGTAATAAAATCGTTTATAAAATACGCTTTCTACTGACCTGATGGCCAAGTTTCAGGAAATTCATCCCCGCGATAGGTTCCAAAACCAATCAGTGCTACGTTTTCTTCTCCGTAACTTTGTCTAGCTAATCCTCCAAGATTCACATATCCCGCGACTTTCATATCTGTGGCCCGGAAATCGCCGATGTGAGTATTGTGCGCCCAAACAATGGCCTTCGCGCCTTCTCCAGCTCTTTCTATTAGCCGAACTAGTGTTTCCATCATATGCCCGTCTCGTACATTCTAAAAGGTGCCATCACCGGCGAGCATCGCGCGGTAATAGCTCTCGGCATTCACAATAGTATGCGCATTCTGTTGAGAGCTAAATAGCTCATCTTCATCTTGTGTTACGTCGTGCATTCGAAGTTCAAGAATTTTTTGCAAATTTAACAACACTTCTTTTTCGCACCCAGCAGGATATTTTAGCAGCGACTTTGCATAGGCGATTTCATCACTTTCAAACGGATTAAAACAGGCATAGCGACGCTGAACTTCTTGAGCTAAGGTCAGGTTATTTTTCTTTAAATAATTGACGACCTCATCGATCGATTGAAAAAGAGAATAAACATCTAGACCATAAAATCCCGCACGCTCTGCTTTCATCCACTCAGCAAGTTTGACTATTTGTTCATTCGCCCACATCCAAGTTGGCCAGCGATGATTATGCATCAATACGCTTTGTGCATTTTTACCCTCATCCTTCTGAATATATTTGTTAAGGCGATAGGCATCGGGCCAGTCACCTTCGACAGCAATAAATTTAAATCCGTGTTTTTTAATCAAACGTTACAAAATAAGACTTCTTATTTCATAAAACTCTTCAGTCCCATGAGAGGCTTCGCCCAGCATGACAACACGAGTATCTTTGATTGAATCAATGAGGCGATCGAAATCGCTTTCACTTGTTACGCCAATTATATCTCTTTCAATAGCTTCGTCTAAAGTTATCTGATGAGATTTAAATTTAAACTTAGTCAGATCTCCATCTAATATGACTTGATCAGCATGCATTTTTTTATCACTTTTTACATTATTTGAATTTATATTTGAATTCTTTTTATGATTCATTCTAAGAAGCTCAACGACTTCTTGATCGGAAACCTGAGAGAATGATTCGAGATACCTCTTCGATATCTTGATCTTCGAAACAGTAAATAATCGGCGAGCTCATAATCTCTCGAGCATTTGTATTGTGAATATTATTCCCTGAAGCTACAGCTCTAAGCGTAATATCTCGGTCGGTTTGAGCGACCTCCTGGAGATTGCAATTAGGTCGAATAACCTGAACATCGATCGTCATTATTTCCTTTATCTTACTTTTCATTTTTTAATTCCCTTATGACTTTTTCCTGCACTCTGGCAGCCGGAGCAGAATTTTTATATTCAATGAGTTTTTTCTTTTCGATAGAGTTGCTCGAAAAAATAAATTGAATTGCCTTCTAAAAAAGAGGGGCCTATTTCGCTGGCAAACTTAATCGGATTGAACAATTTTTTTAAAATATTTTTTCAATTTCCATATCAAATTACTCCCGTTTTTTTATATTTAGGTGATAATGTCTTTACGTTGAAAAAAGCTAGTGACGCGTTAGACATGAAATCAAATTAAAAATTTCTATCTAACGTCTCCACCACCCAATTAGAAGAACTGCCTTGGATCCCATTTAAGGGCTTGAATAACATCCGCTTGAATTTGTGAATCTGTTTTAATTTTTTCTTCTATTTTTATTTTAAGCGTAATAACTTAAATTAATGTTGCGATTTTATCCTCAATAACTGCATGAATGAAGCCATCAAAAGTATCTGTCAAAATTCATTTCAAGAACTATCTGCGACAATTAGTCAAAATAAGAACCACTTTGCCTCGTCAATTCTCGATCAAGTTTCTTTTTCAATTTCCTGTTCCACAACTCCACGCATTGCTAAGGTTGTGGTTAAATGCAAGACTCTGCAAGTGCAAGAACATCATGAACTCTATTTTCTCATTTTGGCTTTTTTTTCTGAATTAATTGGTACGCTTAGCGGCGTTAGCTCTTCGACATTATTTGTTCCGCTGGGCAATTTATTCGAGTCATTTCAAATTACTTTAGTTTTAACGGCAACGTTACATGTGCTGGGGAATTCAGTGCGAACAGTAATGTACTGGAAAAATATAAATTGGCCACTCACCTTCAAGTTTGGCATCCCGTCCGTAGTATTCACTGGATTAGGGGCACAGTACTCTGATTTATTTTCAGAACAATCGTATGCAATAGCTCTCGGAATTTTTTTAATTAGTATTTCCAGTTACTTTCTTTTTTTTAAAACTATACACATCTTTGCAGGAAAATGGCTTCCTTATGTTGGCGGCGGCCTGTCAGGACTGCTTACCGGAATGATAGGATCTGGTGGCGCAGTACGCTCGTTAGCACTCACGACGTTTAATCTTAACCCGCTAGCATTTACAGCAACTTCAACATTAATAGATTTCGGCGGAGATATTTTTCGGTTTATAGTCTATTTCAAAAAGGGATATCTTGATCAGCAACATTATTTCTATTTTCCTTTTTTAATTTTTATCGCGTTCGGAGCCAATTGGCTGGCCAGGCATTGGTTAAAACGCATAAAAAAAGAGCGCTTTGAAAAAATAGTTCTTTATTTTGTTTTTTTCATGGGATTCGTTTCAATAACATCGAGCCTTTTGAAAAATTGATCAACCTTGATCTGAAAAATAATTGCGGATTCAAGCTGGGCTGTGATGTCATCATGAGGTTTCATTACGGAATACCTTGCATTGGTGCAGATGCTGGCTTTCGATTCTGAAAATCTGAATTACCCTGAATAAGCTGTTTACCATTTAAAGAAACGTCGAAGGCAATTGTAGTTCCGCGCGAAATCATGGCGCTGACAGCACAGTACTTCGTCTGTGAAAGATTGACTGCTTCTGTAACTCTGTCTGGATCGCAAGGGCCGTCTATTAAATATTTAAGTTTAATGGCCGTTAAATCATGAGGATGATTTGTTGCAACGACAGCCTCTGCTTCGATCTTGAATTTTTCGGGCATTTGCTTGTTCTTTTTCAGCAGACCAACCACGTCCATGCCGGTACAACCGCATAATGCTGCCAGCACCAGTTGTTTAGGTGACGGAGCACTCTCGTCACCTAAAGGTTTTGTGGCATCCATGTGAACTTTAAAACCATTGATATTCGCCACAAAGTTTTGCTTACCGTTCCAATCACAATCGATTTTCATAGATTCCCCTATCGCTTCTTACTGAATTGGAATCTGTTTGGCTTTGAGTGATTCTGATTTAGGAACTGTCACAGTCAGCACTCCGTTTTCAAATTTTGCATCTACTTTTTTTTCATCAACTAGGCCGGGTAAGGTGAAGCTTCTTGTGTAAGATCCATAATGCATTTCTGAAAGGTATTTCTTTTTTGATTCGCTCTTTTTTTCTTCTTTTCGCTCAGCCCGAATGGTGAGTTGATCCCTGTCAGCCTCAACTTTGACTTGGTCTTTTGTGATACCAGGTAAATCAAACTTTAAAATATAATTATTGTCTTCCTCAGCGATTTCACATGATGGATTAAATGACAAACTCTGCATGCCGTCCGTTCTTTTCAAATTTATGAATTCATTAAATAGGCGATCAAATGGTTCTTGAACTTGTGTGA
>JAYUOK010000069.1:0-67053 GCA_043760925.1 Bdellovibrio sp.
AATACATTAAGGATAAATTGATTGTTCCTTATTTGGATATTGATATAAAATATTTTGATTTAGGCATTGAATACCGTGATGCAACCAATGATCAGGTTACCATTGACTCGGCCGAAGCAATAAAAAAATACGGTGTTGGAATTAAATGTGCAACTATTACACCTGATGAAGAACGTGTAAAAGAATTCAAATTAAAGCAAATGTGGAAATCGCCAAATGGTACAATTCGTAATATCTTGGATGGGACCGTTTTTCGTGAACCAATTATTTGCAAAAATGTTCCGCGCTTAGTACCAAATTGGACGGCACCTATCTGTATCGGTCGTCATGCATTCGGCGACCAATACCGCGCAACTGATTTCGTTACAAAAGGTGAAGGTAAATTAACAATTACTTTCGAAGGAAAAAACGGCGAGAAGATTTCTCATGAAGTTTATAACTTTAAAGGCGATGGCGTTGCCTTAGCGATGTATAACACAGATGAATCAATCATGGGATTTGCGCGTTCTTGTTTTAATACCGCTTTACAAAAAAAGTGGCCTTTGTATCTTTCAACTAAGAACACAATTCTGAAGAAATACGACGGCCGCTTTAAAGATATCTTCGAAGATATCTATCAAAAAGAATTCAAAACGAAATATGAAGCTGCAGGGATCACGTATGAACATCGTTTAATCGATGACATGGTGGCCAGCGCACTGAAGTGGAACGGAAATTTCGTTTGGGCTTGTAAGAACTATGATGGTGATGTTCAATCTGATACTGTTGCCCAGGGCTTTGGTTCTTTGGGCTTAATGACATCTGTATTAGTCACTCCCGATGGTAAAACGATGGAATCTGAAGCCGCGCACGGAACAGTCACTCGTCATTATCGAATGCACCAACAAGGTAAGCCAACCTCAACAAATCCAATTGCATCAATTTTTGCTTGGACACGCGGACTTGAGCACCGGGCGAAACTTGATAACAACCCGGCATTAGATCGTTTCTGTAAAACTTTGGAAAAAGTTTGTATTGAAACAGTTGAATCTGGAAAAATGACAAAAGATCTTGCGGTTTGTATTTATGGCGATAAAGTTCCGGCTGATAAGTACATGAATACCGAGCCCTTCTTGGACGCGATCGATGCGAACCTTAAAAAAGCAATGACCATGTAATTCATGGTTTTCTAGCCAACAGTTGGCTCATTTTGGGCCTGCTGTCGGTATTATTTACAATCTAAATTCATATAATCGTTTTTAACCGGTGCAAAGCGTGCATTAACTAGTTTCGTCATAAACCGAACGCAACTAGGTGATTATATGAAAACTACTTTATCGAAGAAGATGTTTCTAAGTTCAATTTTCTTGGCCGCCTCATTGGCATACCAAGGTGACGCAAATTCTAAGAATTTATGCGTTGATTTATTTGCTTACCGGCCGTCGGCCGTCATTAGCCAGACTATTACAAAATCTAAAGTTTTTAAAGATTTGCGAGCTGCGCTTTACGAGCGAAGTTTAGCGACACAGAAGTTAGCTCAGTTTGCCACTTTGAACAAAGTCCCTTACAGATGGCACGAATTCGGCCCGTCTGACCGTAAGGTCAGACGTCTTATGGTGGCCGTTGATATCACAAACGCCGCTTTAATGCAGAGCTACCGTGATACATTCAATTTAGATACTCCACTTGATAAGAATGATGCGAAATCAGGTACATTGGTTATTGAGCAGACTTGGGAATCACCTAAACGCCCAGAGCACTATGTCTACACTTATATTCGCTCTTCAAAAAATGGAACCGATCTAGCTTATCGTTGGGGTCGTAAAGACATATCTTGGACTCAATCATTCGAAAACTTAAAAAGTAACGTTGTCGAGAAAGAATCAGGGTTCATTGGTCTTGCGCATTTAATCGAACTAAATTCAGCTGAAAATGCAAATGCCAAAATTTTCTTAGACAGTCCGGACCTACGTGGCCCCTGCAAAAGCAGCAACTGTGTTGCCTGGATGACCGGTACAGAGCTAGGTACGACTAAATTAAATGCGACTGATAACGAGCGTAAGTATTTATTCAATGAATTAGGTGTTTCTAGAACAATTGCTCCGTTCGAAATTTCACGAAGACTGATTCATGCTTCAAATGAACGTCACGGTGCTTTGATTGTTTTCGTTGAAGGCCAAAAGGGTCTTGATACATTTAAGAACTCTTTAGAAGAAAATTTAATCCCAGAACCAAAAATTCCTTACGCAAGTATTTTAAAAGGTTACGAAACATTTGGTCCGGCAGATAAGGCGATGAAGCTTGTCGAAGATGGCGATAAAATTTTTATTCCGATCGCCGCTGGTGCAAGCCCTGATGCAATCGAAGCATTGGTAAAACGATCTGTTAATTTACAAAAGGGAATTGATTTACACGTACTTGTTAACGGAATCAGTGCACAGACTTTCCGAAAAGGGGTCGAAACGACAGACGGAAAATTTCGCGTTCACGCTTTATTTCTTGGCGGAAATTTACGCGAACTTTATAAAGAGAAGAAAGTTTCTGTTATTCCTGGAAACCTTTCTGATTTTACCCGAACAATGCGTGAGCCTGGCCAAAATGAGTTCAGCTACAACACGATCGTTGTTCGTGTATCTCCGCCCGATGCGAATGGTTTTCATAGTTTAGGTCCAAATCACGATATGATTATGACGATATTAAATAATCGTCCCGGAATTAAGATCATTGCCGAAGTGAATCCGCACATTCCTTACACTCGTGGCGATAACAAAATTCATCGCGACCAAATCACCGCGTCTTTTGAATCAAAGGCTGAACTTGCCGGACCTACAACGGTACCAGCAAATGCCGTTGACACTAAAATTGGTCATTTGATCGGACAGCTGGTTGATTCAAATTCAACATTACAAATTGGAATTGGTAACATTTTCGGAGCTGTACCTGAGGGTCTTCGTCTTGCCGGAAAAAATTCGATTAAGATTTCGACTGAAATGTTTGGCGACCACATGATGCAAATGATGAACGATAAAACGGCCACCGAAGCCGAAGTTGGATTCGCTTTTGGCAGCATGAACTTATACAAGTGGTTGAATAAGAATGAAACTGTCACTTTCAAGTCGACGGAAGAAGTTAATTCACCGGGAAAGATCGCGGCAACTCCAAGATTTCATGCGGTCAACACGGCTTTACAGATCGACTTGTTTGGGCAAGTAAATGCGACCATGGGACCAGATGGCCGAATCTCTTCACCGGGTGGCCAAGTTGAATTTATGACGGGTGCTGCACGTTCACATAATGGAAAGGCAATTATTGCCATTCGGTCGACGGCGAAAAACGAAACGATTTCTTCAATCACGCTAGATTTATACCGTGGTCCGATTACAACTCCGCATGAAAGCGTCACCCACGTTGTAACTGAGTACGGCATCGCTGAATTACGCGGAAAAACTGAAAAAGAACGTGCAATTAAGTTAATTAATATTTCACATCCGAAGTTTAGAAATGATCTTTTTAATCAAGCTGTTCAAAGAGATATTTTAGTACCTGCTGACATCAACGCAATTAAACTTGGAGTTGAATAATGAAATCTGCTTTTAAACTTTTACTGGTCGTGCAACTTTTACTTTTACCGGCTATTACTTTTGCGCAAGTTCAGTGTCTTGATCTTTTTGGTCAGCAATCATCATTTCGCGAGCGGTTAAAAGCAAGTGGCGCACCCGTCTTTGATACGCAATATGCTGGCAAAACCGTTTCGTCGGTTTTAGTAAACAGCCAAACCTATAAGGCACTTGCTCCGACATTAAAAAATACAATTGGAATTGTTGTAGCTCACCAAAAGGGCTACCGGAACGATCACGGTTCAGTCCGAATCGGTGATTTCTTTGTTGATCGTGACTTACCTGGTTATCGTAATCGTGGTGAAATCAATAACACGGGCATTGCCTGGGGGACGGTCAAAGATTATTTAGATTACGCTTACAAAAAAGCTGGAACTTACGTGCGCGTCGAAGCTTTATTTGAACTTTCTAATGCAGAATACAATACGGCGCTTATTTACCAAAAGATGCGACGTGCTGCCTTGGTACGACCCGATTTCACATTTGGCGGCGGCAATAATCCAAAAGAAGTTAACAACAGACTTGATCGCGGTGGCGAGATTTGTTTTTCCTTTAGTTGCGGCAGTTCAACTCCTGAACATGTACGTGAAATCGCACAGAAATTAAGTCAATTAGGCATTACTGACTTAAGCGCGTACATGAGCCGTCCATCAATTAAAGACTATATACAACAAATGAAAGAACAAATTCTTGAAGCTGATTTGATTGATGGCTTATTTCCTGAGATGACATTAACAGGGGCACTAAAGACCGAATTAGAAAAAGCATTTCCTGAATTAACAGATCAACAAAGAAATACCGTTACGAACTGGGTCGTAGGCCTGTCGATTTCTAAAGATTATGAAAACTTAATCAATAGTCTACAAATTCATAACTCTTCATCATTTTCAAATATCACAAGCAAGCGCTCATCGACGATATTAGTTTATGATGCGAACGTTTCTGACAAAGACTTTTTAACTTCGGACTATATGTCAGAAGGTATTTTTTCAACTTGGAAGCATAAGAATTAAAACCTAACCCGCGATGTTGTACAGCTGTCAATTGCGACAGCACCCCACCAGTGCTTAGACGCCCAGCCCTGCCAGGTTGCAGGGAATCTGGGGCTTGATATTGCATTTCATTTTGATATGCGGCAGTTCACTCGAATTCAACTAAACTCAATCGCTGTTATAAACGAACCGGATTGCCGTATTCGAATTCAACTGAAAGATTTCTCTCAGATGGGACTTGGTTTTGTATGCGAGCGGGAAATTAAATTAAATACTTTCTTATCAATTGTGTACCAAAACGAGAATGGTCACTTTATTCAAATGAAAACCTACGTTAAAAATTCAAAAAAATTGACTGCAAATACTTTTCGAATCGGGGTGCAGTTTGTTGCTATTGAATCAAAGTACGATGCTAAGACCGGCCACGCAATTTAGGATCTAATTGATCGCGAAGGCCATCGCTAATTAATTGAGTTGATAAAATTAGTAATAACAAACAAAGTCCTGGAATCGTCATTAGTTGCGGCGCTGTTTCGATAAAGTTTTTAGAGTCACTTAGCATCGTTCCCCATTCGGGATATGGCGCGGGAATTCCTAAACCTAAAAAGCCAAGTGCTGCAGTATTTAGAATGGCTTCGCTGCAACAGACTGCTGATTGAACCAAAATTGGCGTAATGCAATTCGGAAATAAATGAGATCTGATGATTCGACCATTCGACGCACCCACTGCCCTAGCCGCGACGATATAATCTTTACTGCTTTCAATTAATGCCGCACTTCTAACTAATCGGTACATCACCGGAATTGAAACTAAAGTTACACTCAGTATCGTATTAAATATTCCCGGACCTAAGATGGCAACGACGAATAATGCCAAAAGCAAACTGGGTAAGGCTTGAATTCCATTCATCATTTGTACAAGAATTTGATCAAGCTTTTTACCGTAGAACGCAGAAATAATTCCAAGAGAGGCACCAATAACGACTGATAGCCAACCTACTAAGACGCCAATGCCTAACGAAAGCTGCGAGCCCGTTAATAAGCGGCTAAAAACATCGCGCCCTAGATCGTCAGTCCCTAAGAGAAATCGGGCTGACGGCGGCAATAAAGACGCACCTTCGAAAACTTCTTGATAGCTATATGGCGTCCAAAATATTGCAAGGACGGCCATCGCAACGAAGAAAAGAAATAAAGCCATTCCAATGACAAAACTTTTATTCTTCATCATACGTTTAAGCTATCCCGTAATTTTGGATTGACCACTTTGATAGCTTCATCGGTCATAAAGTTAATTACAACAATCACAATCATTGAATAAAAAAGACCCGCTTGCACAGATGGATAATCACGGGCTTCAATACTTTTTACAATCCAGCGACCAAGTCCTGGCCAAGAAAAAATAGTTTCAGTCATAATCGCCCCGGTTAGCAGCTGCCCGAAAGCAAGACCAAGTGCAGTTAATATTTGGGGCAATGCATTTTTAAAAATATGTTTAAATAAAATTTGTGATTTTCTTAAACCCTTTGCCCGCGCCGTTCGAATGTAATCTTCTTTTTGAATATCGATGAACGAAGATCGCGTAACTCGAACAATCAAAGCTAACGAAACGGTTCCAAGGACAAAAGCGGGTAAAACCATATGCTTAAAAGCAGAAAAAAATGCGCTAACTTGTCCACTCAATAAACTATCGACTAGGTAAAGCCCTGTCCGATAGGGAACATCATGCTCAACAGAAATTCTGCCCGAAACCGGAAACCATCCAAGTGTAACGGAAAAAAAGAAAATCACTAGTAATGCCCACCAAAACAAAGGCATCGCAAAGCCGACCGTAGATAAACTAACGGCGCCGTAATCCCAAACTGAATTTCTTTTGCTTGCAGCAAGTATTCCTAAAATAAGTCCAGCAATTGAAGACCAGAAAATAGCAAGCAAGGAAAGCTCAAAGGTCGCGGGCCATAAAACTTTAAAGTCATTCCAGACGGGCTGCTTCGTCACAATCGAATCACCAAAGTCACCACGAAGTGCATTTTTAGAAAATATATAATATTGCTCGAAGATGGACTTATCGAGACCTAAATTCTTACGAATTTCTTGAACTCGCTCTTCAGAAGCGCCACGTTCGCCAATGATATGCATCACCGGGTCGCCCGGTATCAGCCTGATGATTGAAAAACTCATCAAGCTGATAAACAGAAAAGAAAAAATGATTTTTAAAATTTTATTTAAGATCGACACTTTCAAACTGCTCGTGGCCGAAAGGATCAATTTTGTATCCAACAACTTTATCCGAGATAACTTTGTTCAACTTTGCGTGCGCAACCGGATACCAAGGTTTTTCTTTGTTGAAAATTGTTTGTGCTTTCTCGTAAAAGCCAGTTCGAGCCTTTTGGGCTGAATCTGTTTTCGCTTTTTGTAATAATGAATCGAATTCTTCGTGGCACCAGCGGGCATAATTGCTACCCGACTGCACCGCTGAACAACCTAAAAGTATGTTCATAAAATTATCCGGATCACCGTTATCACCCGTCCAACCAAACTGAATCATTTGGTGTTCGCCTTTTTTAGATTTTTCTAAGTAAACTGGCCAGTCATAGGTAACTAACTTAACCTTCACGCCTACTTTTGCTAAATCGGCTTGAATCAGTTCGCCTAATTTTTTTCCGTTCGGTAAGTAAGGTCGCGACACAGGAAGCGTCCAAAGCTCCGTTTCGAAACCGTTGGCAAAACCGGCTTCAGTTAATAAAGCTTTTGCTTTCTCGACATTGAATTCATTGGCTACGGTTGTTTTACTGTATGACCACATAGTTGGTGGAATTGGATTCTTCGCCGGCGTACCTTGCGAGCGGTAAATCAAATCAATATATGATTTTTGATTCATCGCCATTGAAAGTGCTTGTCGAACCTTTAAATTATCAAAAGGTTTTTTCTGAGTGTTGAATGCGACATAGCTGACGTTAATTCCTTCAGTCGAAACCAATCGGACATTCTTCAAGGCTTTAATTTGATCCAAGTCTTGCGGCTGTGGTTCGCTCATGACGTGGCATTCGCCCGACTTCATTTTCTGTAATCGAACAGTCGAGTCGGTAACGATGACGAAAATCAAATTCTCAATTTTTGGTTTTCCACGAAAATACTGTTCAAAAGCTTTGTATCGTATCGTAGAATCTTTTTGGTAACTTTTAAAAACAAACGGGCCTGTCCCGACTGGTTGAATCTCCAGAGTCTTAAGACCCTTACCGTTCTTAACTAAAGTGTTCGCATATTCTTCAGACATGATACTTGCGAAATCCATTGCTAGATTTGCTAAGAAAGGAGCTTCGGGACGCTTTAATTCAAAGGCGACTGTGTTATCGTCAATTTTTTTAACGTCAGCAATCAGCTGGTCTAACTCCATCGATTTAAAATATTCATAATTTGCAGCTGGGATTGATAGCGGATGCTTCGTATCCATTTGAGTTTTGAATGTATAAACAACGTCATCCGCATTAAACATGCGTGTTGGCTTGAATGATTCGGTTGTATGAAATGCAACATTTTTACGTAATTTAAAAGTGTACGTTTTTTTATCGTTCGAAATCTTCCATGATTCGGCCAAACCCGGCTCGATCTCAGTGGTTCCTTTTTTAAATTCAACTAACCGGTTGAATATCGTCTGGGCACTTGAATTCATGCTGACACCGTCACTGACGATTTGCGGATTAAATGATGAAGGGCTTCCTTCCATGCAAAAGACAAAGTTTTGAGCAGCTTGAGCGCTGGCAAGAAAACTAAAAATAATCGTAACAAATAATATTTTTTTCATAGCAAATCCTTTTGTAAAGATGAGTTCTCGGGTAGCATGGCATAAGAATGAACCTACTACAACTTCACAATGCGACGAAACAATACGGCGCTAAAATCCTGTTCGACAAAGCCCGTTTCGCCGTAAATGAGTCAGAGCACATTGGCGTCATTGGCCCGAACGGCGCAGGTAAGACAACTCTATTTAAAATTCTAGTCGGTCAAGAAACTCTTGATTCAGGTGAGCTTACAAAAGCCAATCAATTGCGCATCGGTTACCTCGAGCAAGAATCGGATTGGACATTAAATACAACAGCCGAAGAGTACTTAATTGAACAATGCATCAAGCCGATTTGGGATCTGAAGCAAATCGGTAAAGGCCTTGGCCTGACGGAAGACCACTTTCAAAAGCAGCTGTCAGAGCTCAGCGGCGGCTACCGCATGCGTATGAAATTACTCTACATGATCGGCTTAGAGCCTGATCTGATGTTACTGGATGAGCCGACAAACTTTTTAGATCTAGAAAGCATCATCGCGCTTGAAAAGTTTTTACAAGATTACAAGGGCGCATTTTTACTAATTTCGCATGATCGAGAATTTTTAAGACGAACGACCGAATACACTTTAGAAGTTGAAGGCCAAGAAATTATCAAGTTTCCGGGTCACATTGACGACTACTTCGAGCAAAAAGAAGAAGTTCAAAAAATCAAAGCACAAGAAGCGGCAAATCAAGACGCCAAACGCAAAACAATTCAAGAATTCGTGGATCGCTTCGGTGCGAAAGCTTCAAAGGCCCGCCAAGCGCAAAGTCGAATGAAGCAACTTGATAAAATGCAAGTAATTGAAATCAAAGCTTTACCCGTTCGAAGTCGAATTAACTTACCCGTACCAATGCAAACGGGAAAAGAAGTTTTAACTTTAACGAATGCATCATTGGGCTATGATGATCGAACTATTTTGCATGACGTCACTTTAACTTTAGAGCGCGGAAGCCATTTAGGCGTCGTTGGCTTTAATGGTGCCGGCAAATCAACCCTACTTAAATCACTTGCTGGCCGTATACCTATTATCGACGGCGAGAAAAAAATTGGCTATCAAACAGAAATTTCTTATTTTGCGCAGCACTTGACGGAAGACTTAGTCGGTGACGATACAGTGATTGATGCGCTTCAAAGAAAAGCCTATATGAATACGACCAAGCAAGAAATTTTGAACATTGCCGGATCGTTACTATTTTCCGGGGATGACATTTATAAAAGAATAAAGGTCTTATCCGGCGGCGAAAAAACGCGCGTTGCCTTGGGCCAAATGCTTTTACAGAAAAAACCATTACTACTGATGGATGAGCCTACGAATCACTTGGATTTTGATACCGTTAACGCATTAGCCGAGGCATTGCATGCCTTCGCCGGAACTTTAGTCGTCGTCAGCCATGACCGAAGTTTTATTAATCGCGTATCGAATAAAATTATCGAAATCCGTAATGGCCGAGTCGAAGTTTACCCTGGATCATATGAAGATTACCTTTGGAGTCTTGAAAAAGGTGCGCTTAAAGAACGGTATCAAGTGGCTGATGAAACTGATCAGCTCATCAAAGCTGCATCCGCCGCTTCACAAACGTCTGAGCGAAAGTTTAATTATAAAGATGAAACTAAAAAAGTTTCTTCTGAAATTAAAGAAGTTCAAAGAAAGATTCAGAAATCAGAAGAAATATTATCTGCGCTTAATAAAAAATTGGAAGAACAGAACAACCTGCTTTTGACAGCCCAGGGCTCACAGGCGCAGAAGATTGCTATTGAGTCTGCGCAAATTTCGAAGAGTATCTCGGATACCGAAGAGGCACTTCTGGTGCATATGGAAAACTTAGATCAAAAAGAAAAGTTGCTAACTACCCTCAAACAATAGCACGTAAAATGCAAAAAGCGAGATTGGCTCTAACCATCTCGCTTTAGTCGAACAGGCCTATGAAAGGATGTTCGTATGTCGGATTCTTCTTACTGGTATAGAAGTTATCGGAAATATGGTCGACTGGCTCAAATTTTTTTAGCAATTATTTTTTTAATTCTAAAAATAATAAGGGCGGTCCTTGATCTCTTTTGAGGTTGCATCAACGTGTACTGTTAATTGAACCTCAAAACGCGACCTGATTGGCTCATAACGGGATGGTCTAGAGCCACTAATCACCATTCAATCCCTTTTACGCCATTTTCCTTCAAGTATTCATTCGTCTTCGAAAAAGGTTTCGATCCAAAGAAACCACGGTGCGACGATAGCGGCGACGGATGAACGCTTTCGATAACTAAATGTTTATTACGATCAACAAATGCAGCTTTTTTTTGGGCGTAAGCACCCCAAAGAATAAAAACGACATGTTCGCAATGTTCATTAACGAGAGAAATAATTTTATCGGTAAATAGTTCCCAACCTTTTTTTTGATGTGATCCTGCTTTGCCATCTTCAACTGTTAAAACACTATTTAATAGCAGGACGCCTTGATCAGCCCAGCGAGTTAAATCTCCGGATTTAGGTATTTCTATTCCGAGATCATTTTTTAATTCTTTAAAAACGTTCATCAGTGAAGGAGGAAACCGTATTCCATCACGAACTGAAAAACAAAGCCCATGGGCCTGTCCGGGGCCATGGTAGGGGTCTTGGCCAAGTAAGACCACTTTAACCTTATCTAAATGAGTGTGTTCAAGAGCATTAAAATACTCATTCGCCTTTGGATAAATTATTTTTTTTGCTGTGTATTCACTTTTTAAAAAAATTTTCAATTTG
Source organism: Bdellovibrio sp. (assembly GCA_043760925.1). Classification (GTDB taxonomy): domain Bacteria; phylum Bdellovibrionota; class Bdellovibrionia; order Bdellovibrionales; family Bdellovibrionaceae; genus Pseudobdellovibrio. The sequence goes on from JAYUOK010000069.1 coordinate 11,147, forward strand.
AGCATGTGCTCTGATTCGAATTCTTCTTTCAAATACTTCAGCCACGACGAATTTAGTTTAGTTTCAGGCATATCCAGTATTGATACACCGACTTAGATCGAGACACATTCTTTGATGAATTGAGTCTAAAATATATTTGAAAAGACTTGAGTCCTCAGGACTTTAGAACTTTGCCTCGACATGGTATTCTAGTATTAATTTGATCCTCAGAAAGGCAGGTTTACATGTCTAACAAGAAAAACTTTCTGAAAAACACCCTTGATCTGATTGAAAATGATGCTGAAGTAAAGTCGTATATTTATCAGCAAATCATGGACTTCAGCCCGTTTGTAACGCCTGACACGCTTGTGATGGTGATTGCGCGCGATCCCGAAGGCGATTACGGAAGCCATAACCTTGCACACAAGGTAGAGCTTGATATTGCGACAAAAGAATCGATTAAAAATTGCCAATTTCGAATCGCGATCATATTAAAAGATGACGATACCTCAATTGAGTCTGAAGCTTACGATAATGATATTTTTAACGCCATTCGGTTAGCGAAAGAAATTTTAGTTGATCGATTGATCGTAGTTCAAAACGAAGTTGAAAATTCACAAGAGCGCACTAACGCTATTCAACAAGCAACTGATAATAAACCAATTCATTGATTATTTAAGGTCGGTTTTGACCAAGGTACCAATCAAATCTTGCAACTGCTCGAACGGAAGAGCTTCTTCCGGCAGGGTGCTTTTTAATTCCGTCGTTAACACTGGAACATTGCGTTCAACCCACAAGTAGCGGCCTAGGCTTCCTGGAAAATTACCAAGACTTTTCCATGGCAAGTAAGAATACTTCGGCGGATTTTTCAGTTTCGGTCCATCAAAATCTAAAACCTTAAGTGGCGTATGAATAGAAATAACAAAGTCTGGCTTAAATTCTTCAATGTGTTGAAGAATACATTTTACTTCAGGCTCGGCCCCCGGGTTTAGCCCCGGAAACTTTCTAACAGATTTCTGTTCTTTTTTCGCCCACAATTTCAGTGCCTCTTCCGACCAATCTTCCGTTGGGAAATTTCGATTCAGATCGACACCCTTTTCGTTCGTGCGCGTTTTCTTTTTTACGCCATCAGGATTTACAACTGGGATCACACGCCAAGTATTTCGGGCGTCCACCTTCATTAGGCGCTCCATCCAAAATCGGCCTAGGCCACCCGCTGGAGTTTCATCTCCATGAATAAGGCTCATAACTAATATCTTTTTTGGACTTTCTAATTTGCTTTTTCGATCAAGGTGATAAATAGGCTCACCATTCACGCTTGAACAGCCCTCTTTCTTTTCAACCTGATCACAGATTTGACCTAGAACTTCTTCTTTGAAATAGCTCTTATAGCCCTGAAGAGCGTTCATACACGACTGTCTCAAAGAGATTGGCTCGCTTTGGGCATACGTCGAAAATAAGAATAATAAAAGGCACAGAAAGCGGAACATTTTGAGAAGTTCATCATAACAGATGAAAAATGTCCTCATGTTTTTTCTGACAGAACCGAAAAGAAACTAGACCAAAGGTCTGGAGGTTTTTTAATGGCGACTAAAAGTAGTTTCATTTTAGCAATCCTGTTTATTGCTAATCCCTTTATGCTGCTATTCTTTCAGAACTGCTCTGCTATGCCCAAGCCCCAGGCTTCTTCCGTACAGATCGAAAAGCCCACATCACCCCCTCCATCAACGGGCGACTCAAGTGATGTCGTCAAAAATAATTAAATTAATAAAAAGACAGGGTTGACTTACATATAAATTACAGTGTAATTTATATGTATGAAAAAACTTAATTCGCCCCTCCCATCATTATCAGCAAAAGAGAAATCAGTTCTTCAATTTATTGAAACTGAATTATTGGCAAAAGGAATCTCGCCTTCCTATCAGGAAATCTGCGACCATTTTGGTTTTGCTTCTTTCAACTCAGTACAAAACTATCTCAAGCAACTTTCTAGTAAAGGTTATTTGCTGATTCCGCAGAACCAAAAACGTGCGATCCAAATTTTGCACTCGGCTGGTGATTTTCATAAAGATTTAGTTGAACGATTACAGGCAGAACCTTCTCGTGTCTCCTACGCTGGTCAGTCTTCCCCAAGCCATAGCACTGGTTTTGAAGATCATTCGAAGGTTCTGCCCATACCGTTTTTAGGTCGAGTGGCCGCCGGTCAACCAATCGAGCGAATTACTGAAAATGAATTTATCGATATTCCTCGCAACTTAATAAAAAATACTCAAAACTTGTTTGCTCTTAAAGTAGAAGGCGACTCGATGATCGAAGAAGGTATTTTTGACGGTGATACATTAGTCATTCAATCTCAAAAAGCCGCGCGCGATGGCGATCTAGTTGTTGCAAGTGTCGACCAAGAAGCTACGGTGAAACGTTATTTCCATAAATTGAATCCGCAGCAACCAGAGCTTGGAAAAATTATTGAACTACGCCCTGCGAACAAGCGATTAAACTCAATGTGGTATCCTGTTAACCAAGTTGAAATCAAAGGTCTGGTTCGCGCTTTACTTCGTTCGTATTAATTTTGGTAATTCCTAGACGTCATGCCGTCCTCGACTTGTCGGCGGCAGATCGTTTCATGCTAAAATAGATTGATGAAGCCTTGGCTCTTGTTTTTCACATTTCTACTTTGTACTTCATCAGGCTATTCGCAGAACCTAAAGCTTTCAGATATTAAAAAAATATTCGCTGAAAATAAATTAGAAAAATATATTGTTTCCGGAAAATCAGTTATTACTTTTTATGAAGAAGTATTTCATAAAGTTTCTAATCCAAATAACTTGGATGGCGGCTTTGCCGCAGAATACTTTGATTTAGAATATCAAGTTCACTTGCGTCCCAACGTGCCCGAGCCTTACTTAACCCTTTCGCAATTAACCATCGATACTAATAATCTTTTAAAATTACACCGCAAATACTATTCGAAAATAAAGAATCAAGTATTTCTTCGAAATTATTTTCAAATTGCTTTCGTAGGGATGGTTCATACCATTGAGTCCATTAAAAAAGTACAAGTAGGCTTACCTCAGGATGGTTATAATGTTTTAACTAATCTGATTTTAGAGCACGGCCGGCTAATTACCAGCGATCAAAAAAGCTTGGTCACGATGACTGATTTCTGGTGGGATTTTATTTGGGCCTATTTTCAAGACTATCCGATTGATTTAGTCGAATTAGGAAATCAAAAATTACGGGGCGTTTGGCTCAGCGAAAAAAAAGAAGACTATCGCAAGCGCATCGAAATGTTTTTAGCATCATATTCGATGTTAGGCCTGCGTAAGGGAACAAACCCCATCGTTTTTCGAGATATTACAAATCAATTAAATGTTCGATTAGCTAAAAATGCCTACGAGATTTATGGCTTAAGAAAAGATGATAAAGCACTTGCGAAGGCCCGAATATTTAAATACAAGTATGAAACTCGCAGCGGGCTAACCGAAGATGCCGAACGAACCAAGCGCGAAATCGCGCGATCGGGTGTGGCAACCCGCTTTACGAAGCTGTTTTATGAGCCGGTCGATATTATTACGCAAGGCACAGGTCATTTCGTGAATCGAGTACTCAGTGCAACTAGTCACTTCTTTTTTAGTTTGTATTCTTTCATCCGCTATTTAGTGGGTTTTTTACTGATTACTTTTCCATTCGACGGTGCCTTTATCATCGTTGGCTTGATCATTCTGTCCGTTGAGGGACGCGAGCAATTCAAAAAAGAATTTCTTGCGGTACCAAAAGTATCGGTGGCAAAATCTAAAACCCAAACAAGGTTAAAGAAATTCTTCAGCCGCACGATTGGATTTATGGTTCGCGTTGTTAACGATCTTGCATTCAGCTTGCGGATGCTTGTTTACTCTTACACGAGCGATACGATCAACCGTCACGTTCGCATCGGAAGCTCGCTTTTAATATTTGGAATGGGGCTTTTCTTTAGTTCGGCGCGCACCATGGTCGAAGCGTTCGTCGCCCAAATGGCTATTTAATAAAATCTTGAGCGTTTCGGCCTAAGTCTTTTAAATAATCACGCACTTTATCGTAGTCTTTATCGGAAGCCTGTTTGAAATCAGTAATATGATACATTCCTAGTAGAACCCCAGCGCCCTCTTCGGTCTTAATGTAACGTTTTAAAGATTCAGAAATCTTTTCTTTGATTTCTTCCGGTAAATCTTTTCGAAAGGCCAATGGATCGTTCGGAATGGGGCCCGTCAATTTCAGTATCTTAATTTTCTCAAAAACATCCGGAAACTGGGTCTTAACTAGCATTCGTCCATCTTTGATTGTGCCATCTTCATCTGGCGGGGTGTGGAATGTAGCGCCTGCATCCACTTGCCTTTGATAAACCGCGGTTACCACGGCATCGTGGCGACCGGCAAAGATGTGTTCTTTAATGTCGATGTTCTCTTGCTTAAAAAGTCGCAGTGGTAAGATGTATCCCGACGTAGACGCCGGATCAACAAACGCGAATTTTTTACCTTTCAACTCTTGAATTGATTTTGGTCCGTCAACGCGTGCGATAATTTGCCCTTGGTATTCGTCTCGACCGCGATTAACTAATTTTAACCGAGCTTCGACGCCATATTTTTCATTCGCTAGAATATAACCGAAAGTATTAATGATGGCCGCATCGGCACGCTTTGAACCGAAAGCTTCAACTACGGCGATGTAGCTAACCGGAACTTCAACGGTGATCTCTAGACCTAGATCTTTTTTTAAAAAAGCTTGAAGCTTTTTACCACTTTCAGTTAACCCTTGCATATCTTGCGCAGGAACTAAGTAAAACTTGATCGGGTTTTCTTTCGTGCCGATTTTTTTACTTTGCGTGCACGAAATAATATTTAATAAAAAAATTAACGCTAATATTAAAAAGGTCGAGTTCATTAAGCGAACATAGCTGTACCTTTTTGGGCTAGCAATTAATATTTTCGCGCCCAGCGCCTATTCTATTGTCACCTTGACAGTTACAAATCAAGCCTCACCTTTGCATTATGAAATGAAAAGGTATTGCACCTTAAAGGAGAGCCCATGATACCAACCGGTTCGTTCCCAGTACTGCCATTAAAAAATACGGTTATTTACCCTGGCGTCACGCAGGCCCTTAAGGTGGGACGAGACAAAAGCCTACGGGCTGTTGATTTAGCGCAACAAAAAAATAACTGGATTGTCACATTGACTCAAAAGAATCCGGAAAAGAATGTCGAAAACGTGGATGACCTTCACGAGATCGGCACATTGTGTAAAATCGAATCAATCAAAGGCAATCACGAGTCCGGCTACTTTATTGTGGTGCGCGGATACTATCGAATGAAGGCCACTGCATTTAAGCCTGAAAGTGATATTTTCGAAGCTTTCGTTGAGCGGTTAGATGATGTCATCGATGCCGATAAAACGACGCAAGCAGCTTTACTAGCCAGCCTTAAGCAAGTTTCACGAGACGTCCTGAAATTAATTCCTGGTAATACAGATCCCGTCCAAGAAGTCGTCGATGCAATTGAAGATTTATCTTTATTATCGCATATGGCCGCTGCAAATTCAGAAATCAGTTTAGACGAAAAGCAAAATATTCTAGAGACCACTCACTTAAGGGCTCGGGTTATGCATTTATTAACTTTACTAAATGATTTTAAAGAAAATTTGCGCGTCCAACAAGATATTCGGCAAAAGTTAAACAGCAAGATCGGCCAAAGTCAGCGCGACCACATCTTGCGTGAACAAATGCGCACAATTAAAGAAGAGCTTGGCGAAGGCGATGATACAGGAATCGTCGAGACTTATCGTAAAAAGGTTTCTGAACTCGAATTAAAAGATGAAGCCTTAGAGCTAGCCGAGCAACAACTTAACAAGCTTGAAAATATCAACGCGCAATCCCCTGAATACCAAATGATTCGTTCGCATCTTGATTTCATGGTGGCTTTACCTTGGAATAAATCGTCTGAGAATCAAGAAATAAATCTTGAAGACGCGCGAAAAATCCTTGATGAAGATCATCATGGTTTAGATAAAATTAAAAAAAGAATTCTACAGCATTTAGCCGTACTGAAAATCAAAAATGAAAAGAAAGGTTCTATTCTTCTTTTCGTAGGTCCACCTGGGGTTGGTAAAACTTCTTTAGGACAAAGTATTGCTCGTGCTTTAGGAAAAAAATATCAACGCATCAGTTTAGGAGGAGTTCGTGATGAATCCGAAATTCGTGGGCATCGTCGTACTTACATTGGCGCTTTACCTGGTCGAATTCTGTCTGCATTAAAAAAAGCCGGCGAGAATGATGCGGTTTTTGTATTGGATGAAATTGATAAATTAAGCCGTGGCTATGGTGGTGACCCATCTGCAGCTATGCTTGAAGTTTTAGATCCAGAACAAAATAATGCATTTACCGACCACTATCTTGAAGCAAGTTTTGATTTATCAAAACTCATGTTCATTGCAACGGCCAACTCACTAGAAACAATTCCGCCGGCATTATTAGACCGTATGGAAATTATCGAAGTCAGTGGCTACACAACTGCAGAAAAAGTGCATATTTCTAAAAACCATTTATGGCCAAAGCAATTAAAAGAGTACGGACTAAACAAAGAGCAGATCGAGATCAGCGACCAAGCCTTACTTAAGTTAATCTCGCACTACACTCGCGAAGCCGGCGTACGCGATCTTCAAAGAAAACTTGGCGAAGTCTGCCGTGCCCGCGCAGAAAATGTTTTAAAATTTGATGGTCTCATTAAAGTAGACCTTCCAGATATTGAAGACATTTTCGGTTCTGAGAAATATTCTTACGAGGTTACTGATCAATTAACGACTCCGGGAACTGTTACCGGTTTGGCTTGGACACCAGTTGGTGGAGATATTCTATTTATTGAAACCGCACTTGTGCCAGGCAAAGGAGATTTAATTCTAACTGGTCAGCTTGGTGACGTGATGAAAGAGTCTGCACAGATTGCAAAATCACTTTTAAAAGCCCGTCTTAATGTATTGGCTCCAACTTTTGATTTCGCAAAATATGACATACACATTCATTTACCTGCCGGAGCAATCCCGAAAGATGGCCCGTCAGCGGGTATTACCCTTCTGACTTCGCTTGCTTCACTGGTCTCTAGAACACCAGTGCATTCGCGGCTAGCCATGACGGGTGAAATCAGCCTACGTGGTAAAGTGTTACCGGTAGGTGGAATTAAAGAAAAAGTCATTGCCGCGCACCGAGCGGGCGTAAACAAGATTATCATGTCACGTCGGAATGAAAAAGATTTGAAAGACGTTCCTGAAGATGTAAAGTCTCAGATTGAATTCACTTTTGTTGAGCATATTAACGAAGTGATATCAGAAGCCCTTCATATCGATTTATCTAACTGGAATGAGGATTATATTTATGGTCAGAGTGACAGCAATCTACACCGGGGAGAAACACTGCAAGGCCGAGCATGAACCATCGAAGTCGATCATTGAAACCGACGCGCCCAAGGATAACCAAGGGCGCGGCGAAAAGTTTTCTCCGACTGACTTGCTAGCGACGGCCCTTGGGACTTGTATTTTAACCACAATGGCCATTGTCGCCGAACGCGATGGCCAAAATATAACTAATTCTAAAATTTCGGTTGAAAAAGAGATGTCTTCAAATCCAAGAAGAATCGCAAGTTTAAAAACAATTATTGAACTACCAAAAAGCATTCCGGAAGATTACCGCGAAAAACTTGAAAAAATCGCCCAGGCTTGCCCCGTCGCAAAGTCATTGCATCCAGACATTCAAATACCGGTCGAAATAAAATACTCGCTCTAATTACCACCAATTTTTTTGACGAGGTAAAATTTGATCTGCGATACAAAGATCGCGAAACTTTTTATGCCTTTTAGCATTGTACTTAATTTTGATATGTTTAATTTTGATTAGATAGTCTTCTGCTTTTTTCACATCTCGATCACTATTACGCCAATCGGCTTTGATGTGATTTAAATTCGCGACCTGATAAGCCGTAATACAGCCCGTCTTATCAATGTACGGATCATAGTAACTCATCGCCAACGCACGGATGGTTCGATAGACTGGCGCCCGCCCTCGCAGGCCTCGGTCACTTGATTGTGCGACCGCGCCCCACCGACCCTTTTTTTTGAAGATGAACATGACGTGATCTAAGTTATCTAGACTTTCTAAGCTCATTACCAAAGGTGGGAACCCGTGGTGTTCAAGAATGGCGGCCGCAATAAATGCGCCTTCTAAACAATGCACACACTTACTTTTCAATCCCCGCTTCGCAGATTGGATCGAATCCGATTCGTTATATTTTAACGATGTAATAAGTTTTTGGACTTGCCGGGGAGTTCGATATTGTTCTGCGAATTTAGAAAAGATACTCAAATCTTATGTCCCGAAGGTAAATCAATCACTTGCACTGATTTTGCAGCCGACCGAGCAATTTCTTTCGGTAAGTGCTTCTGAATCGTTTCGATGAGGTTCGCCTTGATTTTATTTTTGCGGTAAAATTGATTGTAGATCAAACTGACTTCGCGCGAAGGCACGGGGCTCGTAAACTCTTTTAACCGCTTGGAAGTTTTCATATCCATCGTCGCTAAAAATGGAAGTAAGGTAAAACCAGATTCTTGATCGATCATCTTTTTTAAAGTTTCAAGACTGCCGCTTTCAAACAGCAGTTGCTTATTCAAATCAGAGGTCTTTTTACGATTTTTACAAATAAGTAAAGATTGCTCTCTGAAGCAATGGCCGTCCGTCAGAAGCCAAAGCTCATTCGAATTCAAATCTTTTTGTTCAACTTTGTTTAACTTTGATAAGTTCGATTTTTCTGAAACGTAGGCTAAAAATGGCTCGTAAAATAGGGGCTCTGACTTCAAGCCTTCGTGCTCAATCGGGGTTACCAGTAAACCAACGTCCAGGTCAGAATCGTCTAACTTAGTTAATATTTGTGAAGTTTGAAGTTCTTCTACGACGACCCGAAGATTCGGGTTTTGCTTCATGAAATCTTTTAAGAACAAAGGCATTAAGTACGGGGCCAATGTTGGAATAACGCCAATACGAATTTCACCACGGGTTTCATCTTTGTCTTCAGAAATCAGCTCATTGAATTTTGTAGCCTCGCGAAGAATAACTTTAGCCTGTTTAATTAAAATCTCGCCAGCCTTAGTGGTTTTAATCGGCTGCTCTGAGCGGTCAAAAAGAATAACTCCAATTTCTTCCTCAAGCTTTTGAATTTGCATACTTAAAGTTGGCTGAGTCACTTCGCAATTCTTTGCAGCTGCGCCAAAGTTTTTGAAACGGTCAACGGCCACAATGTAATTTAGTTGAGTCAATGTCATGATATTCCTCATTTAAATAATAGTGGTATGGTTATCATAGATGAATTTAAGCTTACCGGAAACAGGGTCTTAGCGAAAATGCTTTTAAGCTCTTGAAGTAAGTATTTTTCGTCACTACGCACATTTGAAAGGGACTTCACTGTATTCGTCATGATTTTAAAGTCTTGCACTTGCCCTTGTTTAGAAACCGACAATCGAAGCGAAACCGTTCCGTTTAAAAGTTCAACTTGGGAAAGGACAGTGCTCAGTTGTTCAAAACAGGGGTTTAAAGCCTTTTGCACTTGGGCTGTTTTTAAACCACCGACCACGTAGGGTCTTGGGTTCACAAACCACCCGTGCAAAACCAGCCGGCTTTTTAAAGGATCACGAGTACCCTTCACTTCACTGACTCCATGCGGGTAGCGCGGATCAAACACGATCAGCTGATTCATTTTTGACGGGATGAGCTCTACAAAACTTTTATACTCATACTCTTTTTGTTCGCTGAAATCTTCCCAGTAATTCAAAGTTTTATCTTTAAGAATTAAGGTTTCGCCACCCCGAAATTCTTTTTCGTTTGGGGTTAGGGAATAAACGAAAGCCCATGGACCATGTGGAACGTCCGAATGTAAATTTTGGTAACATCCATCGACATAATAACTAAGCCATGGGGGCGAAATATCGTGACACCCCAAGTTCTCGCGACCCCACTGGACTAAGTAAGAATGAAAATTTTGGTAAACTTTTTTAGTAAAATAATGAAAAGCCGGAGTTCTTATTAAATGATACTGATCTTCGTCATACCAGTAATCCCATACAAATCTTTTCGCTTGCGTCGATTTTGAGTTCGTAAATTGATCAACAAATTCCTGACGCAGCTTTTGGGAATCCGAATAAAACTTTGGATAGACAAAATAATTTTTCATTATCTAATTATACTTTTTTGACCTTCTGAAAGATTCGTCCAAAAAGATTTTCACCCTGACCGTTTTTCATCTCGATTTCGATCGTGTCGTTATCCTTCATGAAAGGCGTCGTAATTTTACCTGCATTTATTTGTTCAAGAGTTCTTTTTTCGGCTAAGCAACTAGAGCCCACATTGGGATCTTCATTGGCTACAGTTCCACTGCCGATTAAAGTTCCGGCGGCTAGATCCCTCGTACGAGCAGCGTGCGCAATCAAATCACCAAAATGAAAATGCATTTCTTTTGCATTCGCTTTACCAAAAAATTCTCCGTTGTAGCGAACATCTAAAGGTAATTGAACACGGCCATTTTTCCAGTGCTCACCCAGTTCATCAAGGGTAATCGCTGCCGGAGATAATGCTTTATTAGGCTTACTTTGAAAAAAACCAAAGCCTTGCGCCAGTTCGGCTGGGATCAGTCCCCGAAGTGAAACATCATTAATCAAAACAACAAGCTTAATATGACTTAAAGCTTTTTCAGGCGTTACGCCCATTGGTACATAATCGGTGATAACTCCAACTTCGGCCTCAAAATCAGTGCCGTGCGCAAAATCCACTTGGGGAATGTCATCCGTTGGCGATAAAAAACGGCCACTTTCAGCTTGATACATGAGTGGTAGAGTTAGCAAGGTTTCAGGTACTTCTGCATTGCGGGCTTTACGAACTAATTTAATATGGTGAATAAACGCAGAGCCATCGGCAAATAACCAAGTGCGCGGCAAAGATGAATGAAAAACTTTTTCGTCTGTCACTTTCTCAGTGCCCGTTGCTTTACCCGCATTAAGTTCATCAGATATCTTTTTTAATTGAGGTTCGCACTGCACCCAATTTTCCACGGCTTCACGCAATGACGGCGCAACGCTGGCCGCCCGCACGAAAGATTTCATATCTTTTGAGATAACGATCAACTCACCATCTAAAGAACGGTTTGATTTAAGCGAACCTAATTTCATGTAATATCCTAGTCGAATGCGATCATTAAGTTTGCGCCCACTGCACGAGAATTTTTAACACCAGCTGCAAGTTCGCCCGAAATTGTTTCAAAGAATATGTTAAGTCCAAGCATTGGCGTAAATTTAAACTGTGCGCCTACGGTGATTGGCACGACCATACCTTTGATGTTTGACATTTTTCCTGGAGAAGATTCATCTCCTAATTTTAAGGCCAAAGAAGGTCCGGCATAAAACCCAGCGTACTCTTCAAATTTAAACATAAAGAATGCGGGCACTTCAAAGTATGTAATTTTCCCTTTGCTTTCGGTGGTAGTTCCTAAAGTTGTGGATTCAACCGCAAAAGGTCTTTCAGAATAAAATAACCCCGTTTTCAAACCAAAACTTGGGGCAAAGTTAAATACTGTTGAACCACCCACTTGAAAACCGGTGACTTGTTTCGCTGAAACAGAAGTACCCGCAGTCGAATCAACATCGACTGTATTAGATTTCATACCGATCTCTAATGCAGGCATTGAGTAAGAAATGCTCGGTGTATCTTTTTGCGCAAATGCTGCGGCTGAATAAACCATTAAAACTAAAGCGATCATTTTTTTCATAGAAGCCTCCTGTAGAGCCAAACTCTAGCAAGAGTTGAATCTATTGACTAGTAGACCCATTGCAGCAATAGCGGGCAAAATAATACAAATCAAAGACGACACTGACTAGGTTTGCTATAAATTCAATTGTAATATGAAAAACGATCATCTGACTTTTTATAATTATTTTCATAGCTCAGCATCATACCGGGTGCGCGTTGCTTTGCATTTGAAAGGGTTGGCATTCGAATCAAAAGCTATTCACTTACTTAATGATGGTGGTCAGCAACACTCGGCAGAGTATCGAACGATGAATCCAATCGGAGCCGTGCCGACATTAATTCACCACGATAAGATTATTTCTCAGTCGACAGCGATTATTGAATATTTAGACGAAGTATTTCCGCAAACTCAGACCCTTTTGTCTGGCGACGCTTATCAACGAGCAAAAATCAGACAAGTCTGCGAAAATATAAATGCTGATATACAACCGCTACAAAATTTAAAAGTAATGCAGTACCTTGAAAAAAAGCATCAATATACCCAAGAACAAAAAAACGAATGGGCTGCTATTTGGATCGAAAAAGGATTTAGCGCGACCGAAAAAATGCTAGAAAAAACCGCGAAAGATTTTTGTTTCGGAGACTCGATGACCGCCGCTGACCTATTTCTAATCCCGCAAATCTTTGCGGCGAAACGTTTTAAAGTTGATATATCGACCTATAAAATTTTAAGTCGTATCAATGAAAATTGCCTGACGCATCCGGCATTCATGAAGTCGCATCCGTATCGACAACTTGATACACCCGCAGAGTTAAAAATAAATTAAACGCGGCCGATAAATAGAAAACTCCACTTATCGATTACCGGAACAAAAATAAAAACTAACATACTGATGTTGGTCCACATAAAAAAGGCAAACCAACGCTCATTTGCATCAGATTTGTAAACGCGAAAAAATTCTTTTAGAAGCATAAATGCAAATGGGAAAACCAAAGCAGCAAAAATCCAGCTGGTGTGCAGAAAAAATGGCGAAGCAATAGCAACTCCGGCGTAAGTAAATGTATAAAGTCCCACGTGAAAAAGTGTCTTTTGAGTACCAAGTGCCGTTGGTAAAGTCGGAATATCCCCCAGCCGGTAATCTTCTTTAAATTTAATTGCAAGCATCCAAAAATGCGGCATTTGCCAAAGAAACATGATTAAGAATAAATAAACCGAGTCTGAATTTAGAATGTTAGAATTATTAACCGCGTAGCCAATCGTGATCGGCAAAGCTCCCGGTATAGCCCCGGGCACAGCAGCAAAGATCCATCGTGGCTTCCAAAACATGGTGTAAAGCACGTTGTACATAAATACTGATGCAACCGATAAATACCCTGCCATCGGCGAAAGTTCATACAGCATATTAACGCCAACAAAAATCATAGCGACCGATAATATAAGCCCCGCGGCCGGCGTGATTTTACCCGTCGCAATGGGACGCTTCGCCGTTCGAGGCATTTTTTGATCGAGTTTATATTCTTGAACTTGATTAAGCGCCAGACTGCCCGAACTCAAAAAGTAAAGGCCGCCTAAAAACCAAATAAGATGTTTGAACTGAAAAGCATTTTCGATTTGAAAACTAGTTGCGTAACCGGCTAAACCGGCCAATAGAACAAATATAACAATTCCGAATTTAGTTAGACTGCTGTAGGTCTTAAACACAAATTAAAGAACACTTCCTTGGAAAATACGGGTGTAAATATCAAGCATACAAATTGCGAACAACAAGGCTAAGAATATAAACCCAGTTGCAAAAATAAGTCGGTTCGATGGAACGTCATATTTTAAATGCATGAAAAAAGCCATAACAAGGTAGGCCTTCACCCCAGCAATAGCAAATGCAATGACGGCCGAGAATGGCTCGAAATGTTCACGTAAAGCGTGAGCTCCGATCGTTAAAAATGTAAGTAAGAATAAACCGCCAGCCACTTTCATATAAGTGCTAAAAGGCATGATGTGATGATCATCATGCCCGTGCCCGCCGCTTGTGTTGGCGTGGCTTGCGTGTCCGCCGGTGTGGCCAGCTGCGTGCGAGTGACCAGCATTTCCAGTCGTGTGATTTGTTGCCATGTGCTCTCCTACCCGACCAAATATAATAGTGGGAATAAAAAGATCCAGATTAAATCGACGATGTGCCAAAATATTCCAACGCCTTCAACCGGGGTGAAATACTTTTCATTAAAGTCGCCGCGAACGTTTTTAATTAATACCCAGGCGATTAAGCCCATACCAATTAAGACGTGAATACCGTGTAGGCCAGACATACAAAAGTAAAAACCAAAGTACATTCCCAAGTTAGCGTGCGCCGGCGCGCCTTCGACCATATTGAGGTAGCGGCCAGGGTATAGTCCCAAGTGAAACTTGTGCGTGTATTCATAATACTTGATCGCCATGAATATGGCGCCGCAAGCGATGGTGATTGCAAGAGCGATTGTCGCTTTACTATTTTGTTTAACTTGAATGTAGTAAATACCTAAGGCCATCGTTAATGAAGAGAAAATAAGTACCAAGGTATTTACAAAACCTAACTTCCAATCAAGATACTTTGCACCTTCGGCAAACATTTCTGGATAAATAGAGTGAAAAATAACATACCCAACAAAAAGTCCACCGAACATTAAAATCTCGGTAACCATAAAAAGCCAAAGGCCTTCTTTGTTCGATTCATACTGGTGTTTAGCATCACGATAGTGTGATGCTACTTCTACGCCGTTTATAGTTCTACTTGTACTCATAAGGCCCCGCAGTCACGATTGGATCATGTTCAAAGTTATGCATAATAGGTGGAGATTCTGCAACCCATTCAAGAGTTTTTGAACCCCACGGATTTGCCGGAGCTTTTGCTCCACTTGTTAAGCCACGAATAATTGTATAAAGACCGAATAAAAATCCGATCGCGATCAACCAAGAACCAACAGTTGAAATTTTATTAAGTTGTTCATATTCAGGAACGTAGTCGAAATACCGACGAGGCATTCCCTTCGCACCCAAAATAAATTGCGGAAAGAAAGTGACGTTGAAGCCAACGAAAACAAAAACCCAAGATAAAATCGCAGTTGTTTCGTTGTACATCTTGCCGAACATTTTAGGAAACCAGTGAAACAACCCGCCCATGATCGCCATTAAAGTTCCGCCCACCATCACGTAATGGAAATGCGCGACAACAAAATAAGTATCATGAAAATGAACGTCAACCGCAGTCACCGCCAACATAATTCCGGTCACTCCACCAATTGCGAACAAAAATAAAAATCCTAAAGCGTAAAGCATCGGAGCCGTGAATTCGATCGAACCTTTGTACAATGTTGCAAGCCAGTTAAACATTTTAATCGCCGTCGGCACCCCAACCAGCATTGTTAAGAACGAAAATACGATCCCGGCAACCTCTGACTGTCCCGAGACAAACATGTGATGTCCCCAAACAAAGAATGAGACTGCAGCTATGCCAATCGAAGAATATGCAATTGCCGTATAACCGAAGATTGTCTTTTTTGAGTAAGTCGTAATCAGTTCAGAGATTACTCCCATGGCTGGTAAAATCATAATGTAAACAGCAGGGTGAGAATAAAACCAGAAAAAATGCTGGAATAAAACTGGATCGCCACCAAGCTTAGGATCAAAAATTCCGACCCCGAAAGCACGCTCCATTGCTAATAATAGCAGAGTAATAGCTAGAATGGGCGTAGCTAACACTTGAATAATCGCTGTTGAATAAATAGCCCAAGTAAATAGCGGCATTCTCCAAAACGTCATTCCCGGCGCCCGAAGTTTGTGAACCGTAACAATGAAATTTAATCCCGTAAGAATCGAACTCATCCCCATGATGAATGCGGCAACAACCATCATAATTACCGAAGAGCCAGTGCGAATCGAATAAGGAGTATAGAAAGTCCATCCCGTATCAATTTTTGATCCGAAAAAAGTGCAGATCGCTAAAAACGCGCCGGCCATGAAAACATACCAACTTAATAGGTTAAGGCGCGGGAACGCCACGTCTTTTGCACCAATTTGCAATGGTAACAAAAAGTTTCCCATGATGGCTGGAATACCTGGGATAATGACCATGAATACCATGATGGCTCCGTGGTAAGTCATCACTTGGTTATAGACGTCACCATTTTTTAAAACTTGCCCGACGTTCGCAGCCGCATTTGGCGCAAACAATTCTAGTCTGAGTAGTAAGGCCATGATTCCGCCGACTAAGAAAAAAAACAGGACGGAAACAAAATACAATATCGCAATTCTTTTATGATCAAGAGAAGTAAACCAAGAAAGCAACCCTGGCTCTTCATTGATATAATTTTTACCGGTCGATGCGTGTGCCATTTTTTACCTCTTAATTTAAACCTTTAATATACTCAATAAGTGCGTTCAGCTGACTTTCTGAAAGTTGTCCTTGATATGATGGCATTGGCGATGGTTTCGGAAATCCCGCCGCGATCTTTGCTTGCGGAAGCATAACTGATTCGCGAAAATAATTTTCATCAAATTTAACAGTTTGAGATCCATCAACTAAAACATCTTTTCCCCAACGCTGGTAAAATGAAGGTCCAATTTTTGCCGCAGGGTTATCCACGTTATGACAAGAAGCACAGGCGCGTGTTTGGAAAATTTTGGCACCCTGCTGAGCCAATGGCAATGAGCCGACTTCAGATTCTTCAACTAACCAACGATCAAATTCTTCCGGCGTTACGACTCTTAATTTTGTGATCATTGCTGAATGCGAAGTACCGCAGTACTCAGTACAGAAAACGTGAAACTCACCGAGCTTCTCCGCTCGAAACCATAGGGTTGTGTAACGTCCCGGAACCGCATCTTGCTTAATTCGAAAACTTGGAATGTAAAAAGAGTGAATTACGTCTTCCGAACCTAAAATAAGTTTCACATCACGTCGAAGTGGAACCACCAGTTGATTCGACTTAACTCCGTTTTTATATTCGATCGTCCAAGCCCACTGCCGACCTGTCACTTGAATTTCTAGCGCATTAGCTGGCATCGTTCGCATATCGTGATAAAGAATCCATCCCCATGCGAACACTAAAAGAAATATAATCAACGGAACAACAGACCACAAAACCTCAAGACGAGTGTCGTGCGTGATGTAAGCTGTTTTGTCGTTAGCCGTCTTACGCTTGTACTTGATAGCAAAGTAAATCATTCCGCCGATTAAAATCGCGCATGAAATGAAGCTCACAACAATTAAAAACCCGTATAGATTATCAACTTGAGTTGCGATTGCCGTACCTTGCGCAGGCATAAACGTATCTGCTAAGACAGAATTTGCTATCAATAATTTACCGATTAACCAGGCCATTATCCATTCTCCCTTTTCGCTCTGACCATTACTGGTATCAACCACATCGCAAGAATTGCGACAGTCATTGCTCCGGCAAGTTGCATCACTCGATACACTTGCAAGCCGTACTTTGACTGATGACGATCATACTTAAAACAATACAACATGACTGAATCTACAATATTTCCGACTTTACCACTTGAAGCTTCATTCAATGCTAGCTTCACATCGCGGGCTTCAAACTGGATTCCGTGCAAATATCTAGAAATTTTTCCTTCCGGAGAAATAATAATGGCCGCAGAGGCATGTGCCCACTCGCCAATTTTTTCATTCCAAGAATAATTAAAACCTACCTGCTGCATCAGCGCCTTAATCGTAGGTTCATCGGCCGTTACAAAATGCCAACCGTCTTCGGTTCCCGCACGATTATATACTTTTAGATAACTATCTTTTTTCTTCGCTGCCACATCTGATTTTTCACGCGAATCAAAACTGAGTGCAACCACTTGAAATTCATTGCCTGGTGACCAATCAACATTCTTTAAAGTATCGGTTAGGCCATTCAAATGAAAGTTACATAAGCCCGGACAATTAAAATAAACAGGACTGAAAACAACTGGCTTGCCCGAAGTAAAAAATGTTGAAAGCGGAACAAGCTGACCCTTTTCAGTCGTAACCATTTGCTTTAAATCAACATGCTGCCCTAATTTTTCTTCAATCTTAACGCCCGATAATTCGCTAGGCATTTCATTCGACGGTTTTAATGGTTCTTTCCCAGTATAAACCTCTTGCGCACCCGTCGAGGCATTACTCAAGCTATCTGCGGCCGTTGCAGAAAGATTTGAGATTAAAATGAAAGAGATCAAAATGAACTTCACCGAAGTTTTTCCTTAGTCAGCCGTTTTTGCAAAAGTCGCTACGTCTTCTGGCTTATCTTTAGATTTATTATTTGTAATTGTTTCGATGTAACTTAAAACAGCCCAACGTTCTTGCGGCTTCATTGCCTGCTTAAATGAGGCCATCTGGGTTCCAGGAATTCCGTTTTGTAAAACTCTAAAGTGAGCAATCAATCCTTCACCCTTGGCCCAGCGACCTTCAACTAGGTTTCGAGCGTTCGCCACTCCTCCAACTAGATCACCATTTTGACCATGGCATAAAGCACAGTTTTGCTTATAAAGTTTTTGCCCGACCGCTACAACTTGCTCGCTAGAAACCCAAGGCTCTGCGGCCGCTAAAATATCAAATTGAGGTGCACCAACTGGAGCTGGATCTGAAACGTTTTCGTTTAAGGTCACTCCCTTATTTACGAACACGATATAAAAGAAAAAAAGAAAAACGAAAGCGTTTGCGCCTAGAAATGCGATTAGACCGCGTTGATTATGATGGTCATGATTATCAGCCATGATTTAAGTCTCCTTAATTTTCTTTTGAGCCTTTATCTATAACTTAAATTGCCACGCTGAGCAATCTAACTAGTTAAAATCCCTCGTGGTTTATGCATAGCGAGTAAGCATGCTTTTTAACCTCAGTTGTTTTCTGAACTAGCCCTCTTAAGATCTCGACTCGTCAAGAAATTCAACCTGTATCAAAATAATGAAGTGGTATTTCGAAAATTCTCATCATCATTGCTGTATTTTGCCTGCCTACTAAGCTTTTCAAGCTGCAATAAGGCACTGACTTTACGAATTGGCGACCAAGATGTGTTTGCTTTAGGTTCGCAAGAATCTTGTAACTTCGTTCAGAATTCTCAGGGTATCCGCGTTTCTTGGAAAGCCTCAACACCCTTTCATTTAATCATCACGGCGGGCGTTCCCCCTGAATATGACAATGCAATCATTCAAGCCGCAAAAACTTGGAATGAGCGAAAACCGATGAGCCTCGTACAAGTCCACCGGGATAACTCATTTCCCACGACGGCAGGCTCGGATGGAGTGAACGGAATCTACTGGATGACAGACTGGGCTTCCGACCAGGGCGCCGAACAGGCCCGAACCTTGATCAAGTGGGACATCAGCAAACTACGTGAAGCTGATATTAAAATTAATGCTAAAAATTTCAGATTTTTTAGCACGGGCGATATCAATCGGTCAGGAAAAGTAAATTTAGAAAGTCTTATGCTACACGAGATCGGCCATGCAATCGGCTTGAAGCATATCACCGATTCAACAAGTTCAATGCAGCCCTATTTAGCTTCTTCATTCGACCGGAACAATCCGGGAGATATCGATATCCAATCCTTGAACTGTGAGTATAAATGAAAAAATGGTTACTGTTATTCGTTGTCGTTGATTTTCTATTTGTTGGACTTGTACTTCGGTTTTCGACTCAAAACGAGCGCCGTATTGCAAGCGTTCAGTCGGGCGCTGAATTGACCGAAGGTCAAATGCAGAAGTACGAATTGGTTAAATCTTTAAATTTCACTTCGGATAACGACAACCTGATTCTAAAAACGGATAAGCTTCAATTACTTTGCGACACATCTTCGTTGGTTGATTTAAAATTTGTAGCCCTTCATGTTGCCGTCGCTGGCGCGCAGCCTAGCATTAATCATACATTTTCATGTTTTGAAATTAAGAAAGATCTTAGTTTAAATATATTAAAAACAAGTATTGCTGATTTCAAGTCTATGCAAAAAGCAAATACACTCTCATTGCCGGCCAGCGCGATGAAAGCATCGCAAGTCTATAGTGATGAAGATTTTCCAACCGAGTGGCAACTTTCTGAGATAAAAGTGACGGGTCCGCATCCATTTATAATTAATCAGTATGAAATTGAAAAGGTTCACCCAGCTAGTCAATTCGGATTTAAAATCACTTCTGTAGAATAATTTGTTCGGTGACGTCTTTTTCTAGCGCAGGTTTAATCTGAACCGGAGAGTTAGACTTTTTCTTCTTTTTATCATCGAATTTTGGATCAGTTATTTGAACAGTTGAATCTGCCGACTGCGCTGATCTCGGATACTGGCGAATGACTTTGTTGTGTAGGTTGGTCAGTCGACCCTCTAAAGTTAATTCATTTTCAATGCCTTCAATACTTTTATTATCAACGCGTTTGTAAATTCGGCTTTCTTTTACTCCACGCTCGGGAAATTTTGTCTCGTAGTCGGTACTCAACTGATTGTATTCTGCGACCAATTTTTGCAATTTCTGATGCTCGATTTGCAAATCAGGATTTTTTTTCATCTTTTCTGATTGTGGCATATGCGAAATATCGATAATCATATACTCAACCAGCTTAGTTTGCGTATCTAGTTTGGCTTTTTTCTCGGCTAGGCGCTTTTGCACGTCGGCCCAATCTTGCGTTTGCTTACCCGAGTATTTATCACTTTGAATAATCGTTTCGCCGTCTTCGGCAATTGCGAAATTAATAATAAATAAATAAGGAAGAAAAAATTTAACTAAGTACATTTTGTTTCCAAATCTTTTGTACATCTAAAAACTGCAGCCGTTTCGATAAAATATAAGCTTTGACCGGATTTAATTTTGAAAAGTGCATTTCACCATTCTTAATCGACCGCATGAGCTCATTTGTTTCCCAGCCAAATCGCCGGTCATCGATTGCCTCTTTAAAAACCTTTAAAATTTCGATGGTATCTAAGCCTGAAATGTTTAAATCATAATTCATGCTGGCCACTTGCGTGTCTGAATTGCCAAAATTTGAAATGTCTTTAGCAACCTCATCAAATAGGCTCATAGCTGGATCTGGAACTGCAAATTCATTTTGGTTATAGTCAGAAAAAAGCTCGGGCAGTCCATTCCCGTAATCAGACATATTCAATTCAGGATTTGCGATTGCGTCGACCGCGGCGGGTTCAGAGACTTCTTCTGTTGGTTGATCCATGAGGCCAAATTCAGGCTTACCTTCAAAACTGATAAAGTAAGCCGCTTGGCATGATGGACAAGTATAAAGGCTTCCAAAATTCTGTTCAGTGACTTTCACATCGTTCTGACAGTTTGGACAATCCATTATCTTCCTTTTTGTCGGCGCCGTTCGGCTCGGTTTAAAGTTTTCTCATTCTCTGAGCTCGGAGGCCCGGCAACCATTCTTCTTTTCGTCGGCGGTTCTGGATTTCCGCGCGCTGCTGCGCCAGCTGATGGTGTTAAATCTTTAAATGAATCTTCTGCATCTGACGGAGCCGAATAATTCATATCTTCTTCATCAGCTTCAACCGGCTTCATGTTTTCTAAAGCTTCTTCCATTCCGCCCGGAACAAGTTGAACACGCATCATTTTTTCAACGGTTTCAGTCTTAATTACATTACTTAAAAACTCAAATGCCTTGAACGCTTCTTTTTTATATTCGATCAATGGATCTTTTTGGCCATAGGCCCGCAGATTAATTCCTTCTTTTACTTTATCTAAAGTATAAAGATGTTCTTTCCAGCGCTGATCAATCGCATTCAGCATGATCATCTTACTAATTTGTTCGAAGTAAGGTCCCATCGATTGCTTTTGATGATCGAAAATCTTTTTAACTCGACCCGTAATCTCTTCCTGAATTTTTTCAGCTGAAGTCGATTCATTCACATCAAGCTGAAAACCGAATTGGGCCATCAACGAGGTATTTAAACCTGGGATATTCCAATTTTGCGCCTTCGTATCTGGAGGAATATGCGTATCTAAGATGACTGAAACAACATCGCCTAGCATATCGAGTAATGATCTTTCAATCTCTTTACCTTCTAGGATTTGGCGGCGCATTTTGTAAATGGCATTTCTTTGCATGTTCATGACGTTATCGTAATCAAGCAAATGCTTACGCACATCGAAGTGATGACCTTCGACTTTACGTTGGGCCCCTTCAATCGCATTCGTTACCATTTTGTGGGTAATTGGTTCATCTTCAGGAATGTTCAACATCGTCATAATTTTTTGAATACGCTCGCCGTTGAAAATCCGCATCAAATTGTCTTCGAGTGATAAATAAAATCTTGATTCCCCAGGATCACCTTGACGACCTGAACGACCACGCAATTGGTTATCAATTCGACGTGATTCATGCCTCTCGGTACCGACGATATAAAGCCCGCCCGCCTCAATCACTTCTTTTTTCTCTCGATCGCATTGGTCTTTAAAGCGCGCCACGGCTTGTAAAAATTCAGGTCCCTCTTCCGACGGAACTTCTTTCTTAGCTAGTACTTCAGGATTTCCACCCAGCATGATATCTGTTCCACGACCGGCCATATTCGTTGCAATAGTGACCGAACCTTTTCGGCCAGCTAAGGCGACGATTTCAGCTTCTCGCTCGTGATGTTTTGCATTCAGAACGTCATGACGAACGCCTTCTTGCTTCAACCAACGTGACAAAGTCTCAGATTTTTCAATTGAGGCGGTACCAACAAGTACCGGCTGACCTTTGGCATTTCGCTCGCGAACATCATGGGTGATCGCTTTATATTTTGCTTGTTCGGTTTTATAAACGATATCTTCAACGTCGTCGCGGCGAATTGGTTTATTCGTTGGAATAACGTTCACTCCCAAATTATAGATTTTTCTGAACTCGACGGCTTCTGTATCGGCCGTACCGGTCATGCCCGATAATTTTTCATACATGCGGAAATAATTCTGAAAAGTAATTGTCGCTAAAGTTTGGTTTTCATTTTTAACTTCAACTTTTTCTTTTGCTTCGATTGCTTGGTGCAATCCATCACTCCAACGACGCCCTGGCATTAAGCGGCCCGTGAATTCATCGACGATAACGATCTCGCCATCCTTAATCATATACTCAACATCAAGCCGGTATAAATGATGTGCGCGTAAAGCTTGATTCACGTGGTGAAGCAATTCTATGTTCGCTGGATCGTACAAGTTTTCTAATTTTAATAATTTCTCAACTTCTGAGTTGCCGTCTTCAGTTAAGGTCGCAGACTTTGATTTTTCTTCAATAACGAAATGCGTATCACGCTTCAAGAACGGAATAATCTTGTCGATCATGTAATATTTGTCCGTCGACGCTTCAGCCGGTCCCGAAATAATCAGCGGCGTTCTTGCTTCATCAACCAAAATAGAATCGCACTCGTCAACGATTGCGTAGTTTGGTGTGCGCTGTACGTATTCACTCAGATCAAATTTCATATTATCGCGAAGATAATCAAAACCAAGTTCGTTATTAGTCGCGTAGGTGATATCTGCATTGTAAGCTGTGCGGCGCTCTTCATCAGTTAAGCCATGCTTGATCACTCCGGTCGATAGCCCAAGCCAATTGTAAAGCCGACTCATCCATTCGCAGTCACGAGTCGCAAGATAATCATTCACGGTTACAACGTGAACGCCTTTCCCAGTAAGGGCGTTTAAGTAAACGGGCAACGTTGCAACTAATGTTTTACCTTCACCCGTTCGCATTTCTGCGATCGATCCACGGTTTAATACAACTCCACCAATAAGCTGAACATCATAGTGGCGCATACCCAAAACTCTTTTTGAAGCTTCTCGGCAAACGGCAAAAGCCTCTGGTAGAACATCAAATACCGTTGCTCCATCCGCTAATTTCTTTTTTAGTTCTGGGGTTTTTGCTTGAAGCTGAACATCGCTTAACTTTTGAATTTCAGGTTCTAGCTTGTTGATCTCTTCGACCAAGGGCTGAATCTTCTTCATTTCGCGTTCGTGTTTTGTGCCAAATATTTTTGATAGAATTTTTTGTACCATAGCGTACTAGGATAAGACGTACTGATAAGAACGGCAAGACTTACCAAGTCTATCCTGGTACCCCGTCGCAGGATTTAAGTCCTGACTTACTGACTAGTTAGTAAGCTTGCTGAACTGCTTTCGGTGCGGTCAGTCAGTAAGCTACCGACTTCAACACTTTTGTTTGCCGAAATATAGACGTGAACCGAGAAGAAAATTAGATAGATGATTAAGAATTTTATGATGGTTTTCATTGTTTACCCCACAACCCATTTATCAATTAGCAGGCCAGCGATTTTTTAGTTTTAAATCAACCAGTTTGAGCTGCCGAATTGGAAGTGACGTTCAGGGCGAACTTTTTGTAAAAATCACTTTTGGTAAATAACTTGCCGGTAACCTTCATAGATTGTAATTGCAACCGCAGTCGCTAAATTAAGGCTACGAACGGGCCCCGTTTGCGGAATTGTAATCGCCTGGTTTTTGTTTTGATTTAAAATTTCTGGAGGCAAGCCCTTCGTTTCTTTTCCGAAAACAAACCAGTCGCCGCGTTGATATTGAGGTTCAAAATAGGTTTTTTCTACTTTAGTCGTTAGATAAAAAACACGTCTGGGATCCGAAACTTGTGCGAACCATTCGTCAAAAGATGCATAGTAAAACCACTTAAGGTGCTTCCAATAATCAAGTCCCGCTCTTTTTAGTTGCGTGTCATTGATTTCGAAACTCATGGGGCCAATCAAGTGCAATTCGCAGTGAGTGCCGACGCAGGTTCGACCAATATTTCCGGTATTTTGCGGAATTTCAGGTTCATGCAAAACAATTCGAAATAAACTTTCAGAGCTCGTATTTTCAATCATTAGATCAGGTGGTTATAAACTTCTTTTCCTAAAGAACTCAATGCTAAACGGCGTCCCTTATCGACAATAAGTTCAAGCTTCATTAATTCGCGGTACAAAGTCAGATCATTGATTGGGATAATATCGCGACCCTTGGCTGCTCCCAATTTTAAAACGTAAGTTCGTTGTCTCTCGGTTAACTGCTCACTAATTGGTGGCTCAAGCTTTAAAAGCTCTTCCCAAACACATCCATCAATCTTTTGTGCTTTAGCCGTTAATTTTTTTGGATTGAATAAGTAGATTTCAGCTGTTTCTTGTTCGCCAGATGATTTTCGAATCACAACTGATTGTCGATTATGTAAACCTTTAGCTGGATCAGACGGGTGCACGCCGTAAAATGCATCCATTAGGGCAACTAACGCTTCATCATGCTTTAATTCCACTAATTGGCCTACTATTTCATCAGTACCATCGCTGGCGATCACAGGCAAGCCAGAGGGCAACCGGTAAACTTGTCCCTGAGTAGTAGCTTTTTCATAGGACACAATGAACGGTCGCAGCTTTTGAAAATGCAGCATGCCCTCGGTCCACGAACCGATGACAAAAAAACGCATTGTCGTCATGAATCCCCCTCTGATCTTTTGACAGCAAATTAGTTTCTAAGAAGTGAGTGAGTTGTAACAGACACACTTCAGTTTCGCAAATTTTTAAGTCTGCGTTAGCATTACAAAATTTGACCCTGTATAAAAATTCGTTAAAATGACTTCAATTAGTTCTGTTTTTTCGAAATCGTCTTGACGTGCTCGCGGAAGCCAAACTTTGGGCAGGCTTACAACTTATGAAACGCGCTCTAGAACTGCGTTTGAGGAGAATTCAAAATGGCAAAAGATATTACCGGCGATATTAAAAATTTTAATGTTCATATGTGGTACCAAGAAGAAGACGGTATTATTACAATTGGAATTAATGAAGAGGGTTTAGCGGATATCACCGAAATCACTGGCGTTGATTTACCACCTGAACAAGAAAAAGTTGAAATGGACACAGCTATCGGCACAATCGAAACCGATGATGGACCACTTGATATCTATTCGCCGGTTGCGGGTACCGTCATCGAAGTGAACGCAACAGTTCTTGAAGAATTTTCCGTCATTCAAGACGATCCGTATGAAGAGGGTTGGTTACTTCGCATTGAAGCATCGGAAGCAATTGATGATGAGGATGAAGACGAAGACCTTGATGACGAAGATGATCTTGATGAGGACGATGAAGATCCAGTCGAAGACGAAGAGTAATTTTTGATATACTTCATCACCTGTTCGCTCATTTGGGGTCTTACCTGGATCGCAATTAAGTATCAGTTGCATGCAGTTGATCCTAACGTTGCTGTTTTTTACCGGTTCTTCGTTGCAAGTTTAGTTATGTTTGCTTTGTGCTTGGCTAAAAAAGAAAGAATTCGTTTTCTAAAAGAAGATCATTTTCGTTTTTTTGGCCAAGGCTTATTCATGTTTTCCCTTAATTTTTTATTAACTTACTGGGCGTCCCAAATGGCGCCTTCTGCGCTGGTCGCTTTAGCTTTTACATCTTTAATTTATTTTAACATGTTCGGCGCACGAATATTTTTGCGATTACCTTTTCAAAAAAGCGTTTTCTTAGGTGGTCTTATCAGCTTGGTCGGAATGGCTTTCGTGTCGTATAACGAATTAGATACTATGGAATTACATCCAACATCTTTAATGGGATTTTATATTAGCATAGTGGCAACCTTTTCGGCATCGATCGGCAACCTTTTAGCGACTAAAAATCGTCAGCTGAAAATTCCGATACTTTCGAATAATGCCTGGGGCATGTTTTATGGTTGCCTCATCAGCTTTGGTTACAGCTTGTTCGCGCAAAAGTCGTTTGCCATTCAGTTTGATTATCCATTTGTGATCTCTTTTATATATTTAACATTATTTGGTACAATTATTTCTTTTTGGGCTTACCTTAAACTAATTGATCAAATTGGCCCCGCTAAGGCCGCTTTTACCAGCGTTATTTCGCCCGTCATCGCAATTATCATATCAAATTTTGTCGAAAATATGGCTTTAACAACCTATCTTTTAATTGGTGTTAGTTTATGCTTGATAGGTAATGTTGTCGCATTGACACGAAAAGAGTGGTTTTTGAAAAAGGTTTCAAATGCAAATTAAAGAATTTGTTTTGAGCGATATTCAATCGGTTAAAAACTTTGCTGACGAGCAAATCGGTGAAGGCTATTTCTCGCTAGAAGAGTTGACTGAAAACCAAAAAAAATCTGTTACCGCAACCGGCGAGATTTGCTCGTTCGTACTTGTTGATCCGCTAAAGAATGTAATTCATGGTTTACGCTTAGCCTATCCGCCGGGGCAATGGTCCCATGGAAAAGGATCGAAGTTACGACCTGATCTTTGGCCGTTTGATTTAAGCAATGCTGGGTATTTTCAAAGCTTATTTTTATCAAAACAAATGCAATCGAAGGGCTGGGGGCCGATACTTTCGTTGAAATCGATGGATATCTTTAGAAAGATCGGCGCAAAAGGGATTGTGACTCACTGTTGGAAAGAGTCACCGAACAACTCATCGGTCCGGTATTTAGAAAAACTTGGTTTTGTTAAAGCAATTGAACACCCACTTTATTGGGCTGATATTGACTACGAATGCACACTTGATGGCAGACCCTGCCAGTGCACCTCAATAGAAATGTATTTTAACCTATCGAGTAACCCTTGAGTATTTCATATTGGCTAGATAATTCGGCCGCCAATAAAAATACTTTCGATGCGATCATCGTTGGCGCTGGAATAGCCGGATTATCCACTGCTTATTGGCTAGAGAAAAAAGATCCAGCATTAAAAATTGCAATCATCGATAAAAACTCATTAGGCTTTGGCGCTTCCGGCCGAAACGCTGGCTTTGTAACTTGCGGTTCAGCTGAGCACTTTAATAAATTACTTAAGCAATTCGGATTAGAAAAAGCCGCTGAAATCTGGAAATTCTCTGAGGCAAACCGCGAGCTTTTAAAGTCAGAAATTATCACTGATGGCGAAAATGAAGTTGATTATTTTACAACTGGCTCGTGCACTGTGGCCCCATCCGTCGAAGACTGGCAACTTTACTTGGCTATTTACGCAGATATGGTTCGCGCCAACATTGATGTTGAACTGATTGATGAAAAGTATCTTTCAGAACATTACGGCGTAAGAAACTTTCATGGAGCAATTCAGTATCAACATGACGGCGTTATTCATCCGATTAAGTTACTGAAAAGAATTCAATCGAAATTAAAAAACACGTCTTTTGTTTTTGGCGAAGAAGTTTTTGCAATTTCTGGCCAAACCAATAACCTTCAAATTAAAACTCAGCACCACCAGTTCAACACGAAAAAAGTCTATTTGTGTCTGAATGGCTTAACTTCGCTATTGCTACCTGAATTCAAGACTCATATTAAGCCGCAGCGAGGGCAAATCGTAGTCACTGAGCCGCTTCCGCCTTTCGTAAAAGGTCCGTGCTATTTAACGAAACACCTTTGCTATTTTCGTCAACTTCATACCGGAGAGCTACTGGTCGGCGGGTTTCGCAATCACGATCTTGAAGCCGAAAGCACCGCCATCGATGAAGCGACAGAAAAAATTCAAAAAGCCTTATCTGACTTTACTCAAAACTATTTTCAAAACTCGAAAGTAGTCAAAATAAATTATCGTTGGAGCGGCATCATGGGTTTCACAAACGACGGTCAGATGATTCTTGGAGAACACCCAACAAGACCTGGCGTTCATATTATGGCCGGTTGCTCGGGCCACGGCATGGGACTTTGTTTTAACAGTGCACGCGTTTTGGTTGATCAAGCCTACGGAGGCAAGCTACCAAGTCATTTAGATATTAATCGCCTTGAATTTATTTAAATGTTTCGCAATTTTTTATATCAAATAGAAGACTCACAAAATACATATTATCTTTTTCGAATGAAAATCTAAATTTTCTTTTTTCAAATAGATCGTTATCGTACCGCTCGGTTATTTCAGTTGTCGAAACTCCATATGCTTTAACTGTTCTAACCGTATTTTTTGCGGGCCCTTGGCAACTCATGCTGAACTGTTCTGTATTGATTTTGCATAGATTTTTTGACCACGTGAACTGAAACTGATCCCCAAGACTTTTTAAATCTTCAGCTTGCATTTTATTGAACGATAATTGATATGCAGAGTTCGGAGAATCAAATTGGGGCATAAATTGATAGCCCATCGGGTTTGTCACCAAAACCTCAACATTTTCACCTTGAACTAAAACCTGAATGCGCGAATCGCGCATCGAGGGAATACAATGAAAGCCTTGGTAGGCCTGAAGCTCAGCAGTAAACAGAATCGAAAATATAATTAGTAAATATGAAGTTTTCATACTTCGATCGCACCATGTGATCCAGACTATGACAATATCTTTTCTAGATTTATTTTCAACCCTCTTGGACTCGTCACGGTACCGGTGATTTTAAAATTATTTTTTAGGTTTAAAGAAATCATTTGGGTGAATTCATTTAAAGCCCTCGTCTGAATAATTTTAAAGCCCTGGCGCTTACACCATTCATGCTGCATGCGCATCAGCTCACTCGCGACCCCTAGCCCCCGGTATTCAGACCGAACGCCCCCAAGCCACGAATAGAAGCAGTCAGCGGAATTCGCATAGCCAATTTTCATTCCGGCAAGCTTATCTTTATCGTAGGCAACTATGATTAAAATATCTTCTTTATCTTTTAGCTTATCCAAAAACTTTTTTTCGTTAAATTCCGATTCGAAACAATCATTCTGAATAAGTCTTACCTCTTCAAGCGACAAATCTGTTACATCGTGCAGTTCTTTGAACGTAAACTCAACCGCTTGAAATCGAGGCTGCTTCACCCCGCCGACCAATATATCTTCAAAAAACATTTCTTTCGGTCGTACCCACAATTTACTTAAATCATTTGGATACAGAGTTTCATACAAAGCTAGCTCTTCCATCGTTTCTGAGTGCCTTACAAGCCCTAGGTATCGATACGGTTTATTTTTATAATGTCTAAAAAATCTAGTTTTTAAGGGGTTCATTGCTCTTGATTTAACTTACGACTTAATAAAAACCAACAGCAAAATACAATGAGGGCTGCGATTAGATATGGCAAACCAGGGAAGTGAATTAAACTATCGGGCTTAATAGCCCAGTTAAAGGAAAACGTGTAAAGTAGCGGGGCGGCGATTGACGCTAAGCTTGAAAGTGAAACAAGGTCTCCTTGCAATTCCCCTTGGCGGTTCGGCTCGACCTGTTTTGACATGACTGATTGCAAACAAGGTACGGCAAGTCCCGACAAACAAGTTAGCAGCATAACGGCATACACCATCCAACCCTGGTTTATGATTGCGTACAGTAAGAAGCCCAGGGCGTTGAAGGCTAGGCCAATTTTTAAAGCTCGCCGCTCTCCCCATTTGGGAACTAATTTTTTCGTCAGAAAAGCTTGGCTGAAACCATAGATCAAACCGACAAAACTTAAAGAAATTCCAACTTGCAGTGGGCTCCAGGCAAACTTGTGTTCGGTGTACAGAGTCCAGATGCTTGGATGAACATTGCCGGCTAAAAACATAAACGCATACGTGATGACAAAAAAAAGAATTGGCGACGGTTTTAAAATTTTCACGAACGATGAAAATGGATTCAGTTTTTTAAACTCGAAAGGTCTTCGCAGTTCGGGCGGTAACGACTCTGGCAATACAAAAACGCCAAAAAGAAAATTTAAAAAATTGAGTACCGCAGCTGCGATAAATGGAATCGTCGGCCCAATATTTCCAAGTACTCCACCTAGAATTGGTCCGGCAATGAAACCAATACCAAATGCCGCACCGATCAATCCGAAATTAGCCGAGCGATTTGAGTCGTCCGAGATATCGGCCATATAGGAATTTGCAACCGTCATGCTTGCTCCGGTTAAGCCCGAGATAACTCGGCCTACAAAAAGTAATGAAAGCGTGGGCGCCAAAGCCATAAATACATAATCAATCGCAGAACCCAGTAATGAAATTAGTAAGATCGATCGACGACCATAACGGTCCGATAAACTACCTAATATTGGTGAAGCGAAAAACTGCATCAATGCATAAACGGCGACGAAATAACCAAAAAGCAAATTGATTTGCCCTGGGTCCGTCACAAACCGTCGAATGACGTCTGGCAAGACCGGTATTATAAGTCCTATGCCAAGCATATCTAAGACAATCGTAGTAAAAATGAAATACACGGACTTTTTTTGGGACGACGTCTTCATTCATTTAGAGTTTGAGAATTCGGCTGCAAAGTCAAAAAGAAAGAGAGGTTGCAAAGGGTCATTATACCCGAGGCCTTGAATGCTGCAAATTATAGGATTACCTTAAGCTTAAGAGGTAAAATTATGTCTTTTGAGGATAAATGGGATCAATTTTTTAAGCCTGAAACACGTAGTAGCGGACGCGTTTATTTATCAAAAGATAAAATTTCTTCGTCTCAACCATCTGACACAGAAGTGCAGGCATTTATCCGAGGAACTTCTCCATTTAAAATAACATTGAAATGCGAGTCGATCGATAGCCAATTCATAGTTGCCGATTGCACCTGCCCGTCATCGAAAAAAGGGCAACTTTGTAAACACATCTGGGCCGCATTGCTCAAAACCCAACAAAGTCATCCAGATTTTCTTGAAGAGAAAACTGATATCGCCAAAAAACAAAACTTGCCTGAATTGAATGAAAACAAAAGTAGTAAGCCAACTACAGCGCATACTCAGTCTGAATCCCAAATCGCATTCCAAAAAAAATTAGCCGAGAAACAAGCAAGCTATCGTAAAGAACAATACCAAAAGCAAAAGCAGCGTTTAAAAGAGCAGAAAAGTGCAAAAAAAGAAAAGCCAACTTTTGCCCAGCCAACTTTTTCAAAAGAAGTGCAGGCTTCACTTAACTTCTTCAAAGCCAATGGATTTATTCTTGAGCCTCCGTTTCATATGGACGTACTTAGCTTTGCCAAGAAAAGATTATCACGTATTTTTCATCCTGATATCGGCGGCACCCATGCCGAGATACTAGAACTTAACAAACACTTTGCAATTTTAACGGATTATATTAAAATTCAATCATCAGCGAAAAGTTAATCATCATTAACTACAGAAAGACATTATGAAGATTTTAAAGATTCTTGGTGGAGTTTTTTTAGTACTCGCTTTAACATTTTTTGTACTTCGTTCAAGACCCTCCACCATTTATGTCGAAAGAACTTTGGATGCGCCGATGACAAAAGTGTGGGCGCTTTGGAATGACCCTGAAGCAATGAAAATTTGGTGGGGACCAAAAGATTATACTGCACCCGTTGTCCAACTTGATTTTCGAGTTACGGGAAAATTATTGATGGCAATGAAATCTCCTAGCGGAGACATGTTTTGGAATACGGGAACTTATAAACAAATTATTCCTCATCAAAAAATAGTTCAATCACTTTCATTTTCAAATGAAAAAGGCGAAGTCATCCCTGGATCTGATTCTCCGGTTCCTGGAAAATGGCCTGATGAAGTACTGGTGACAGTTACCTTTAAAGAAACAGATGGGAAAACCTTAATCACCGTCACTGAAGAAGGAATTCCTCTTATCATGAAGTATTTCGCCCAAAAAGGCTTGGAACAACAATTCGATAAATTTGAAGCTTTAGTTAGACTTTAGTTTTGAGTCCCCTTTTAAAGCACCTAACTTTTCGCCTTTAAAATGAGTTTCTTTTCTGCGTTTTAAAAACAAAGCACCCATCTTCTTTCGAGTTGAAAGAGCTGCATATTTTTTAAATTGTGGAAAAAGCTCTTCTTCTTCTTCGTCGATATGGTCTTCTAATAACTCACAGAAAATTTTCATCTGTGTAATACGACGATCAGGGTCTTTAAGATGACGGATTCCAACTAGAACACTTTCATGAATATGATGCTCTTCAATACTTTCTTTGGCGTGATCTTCAAATTTCGGATGGTGTTCGATGCGATCCAAAAGCGAAAATTCTTCTGCTTCCACGTGAGAAAGAACAAGCTTTTCAAGTAACGAAAAATGAGCTCTTATTTTGGCAGGTGTTGTTCGCTGCGATTTAATTTTCTTCATCAACACTCGCATCGCTTTATGATCTTTCAATAATAAAGTAACGATACCCGCATGATCGGGTATTACATTTAGTTCAGATGTTTTCTTAAGCTTCGATTTTTTTCTCATGGGACCGCCTTATAAATACATTTAGCGTTAATTAGGCCTTCTAGCCAAGTACATTAACTGTGATCCATTCTTAAGCCTTGGCCCGTGCAACTTCAGGTTTTACTAATTCTCGGCCCGAAACAATACGTGTTAACTCGGCTCCAGCAAAAACGATAATCGATGAATAATAAACCCAAGATAAAAATACAATTAAAGATCCGGCGGCGCCATAAGCAGAACCAAGAGCGCTTTTTCCGATATAAAGGCCGATCAGCGATTTACCAATTAAAAATAGAATTGCCGTTATCACTCCGCCAGTGAAGGCGTCCTTCCAAGAAAGTTTTGCATCCGGTAGATATTTATAAATCAAAGCAAACATGGCTGCAAAAATACCACCCGAAACTAAAAAGTTTATAACCGTCCACACGGCGCTTTCTTGCGTAAGCACCGAAGACAATACAGTGCTGACAACTAATGAAACTAAAGCTAGAAATCCTAGGGTTAAAACCATCCCCATCGATAAAAGTCTTTTACGCACCCAGGCCCACATCCCCGCCGGAGCGTCTCCTTGAGCATCCCAAATTACATTCAGCGAATCCTGTAGTTGGGCAAATACGCCGCCCGCGGTGAATAATAAAAGTATGACCCCGAAGATGCCGGCGATACCACCTGACTCAGGATTATTATTTGCTGCTTCGACAATTCCATTGATGGCCGCACCAGCTTGAGGCCCCATAACGTCTTGGATTTGCTCCATGAGTTTATTTTTAGAGTTCTCACCTAATAGACCAACGACAGATAATGTGATAAGTAGCAAAGGCGCTAGTGCCAACGCCGTATAAAATGCCAAAGCAGCAGCAAGGGTCATTAAGTCGTGTGTGCCGAAGGCATCTAGAAATTTTTTTCCAATATCTTTTAACTTTGTCAAATATTTCATAGGTACTCCTATCAACGAACATATAACAAAACTTTAAAATTTTTGAATAAATTTGGATTTGAAAACCACCAATTTTAAAAAACAAGGATTAAAGTAAAGAGATTAAAATTTGCATGTAATTTCAGCTTCCACGCAAGCCTCACCTTGATACGCTTTTAAATTCTCCGTGGGCCTATTTGTATTCAAAACAAAATTTCTTGAGTGATGGGGATTTTTCACGATAAGTAATAATAACAGGATTGCCAGAATGGCTGGTTTGATTCCAAAAAAGACCCCGACAGGTGATCGGTTTAAAATTTAACCTTGCGGGGTCTTATTACTTTTTGCGATGCCTTCGTTAATATATCTAGCTAGCTCTTGCATTTGGTCATTCTTACGCAAAGAAATTGGTTTAAAGACATTCTCTTCAGATTCGACATACTCTCGAAGATTTTTTTGCATTCTGAAAACGGGGCCCGCAATTTTAAGACTTAACTTCATAAACGACAAGTAAATCAGCCAAATCGTGAAAGCCAAGCCAATTAAAACATAAAAAAAGTAAATGTATTTATATCGGCCTAGCATACTTAAAAGATGGTATATTTCTTCAGTTTCAAGTTTGGTATATTGATTTAACATATAATTATAGAAAAATAAACTCGCTAGAAGTATTGCGACCACTGACAGTAGACAACTGGCGACCACAATTTTTAAGATAAAAAGCTGAACTGACTTATATATAAAAAACGTATTTCGGCGAGTTCTTTTCATGTATTGATCCTTGCGATAACTGCGTCTACTAGCATTGTTCTGCCCCTCGACAGAGTCCAGCTTGTTTAGCACCAACTAGACTAAAGGCTAACGCGCGTGACCCATAGGTTCATTGAAATCGATGAAAGCGGAAATGGTTGATTTAATTAGTATTTCCAGATAATTCATCAGCCTACTACCTCAGGAGACCTCATTAGCAAGGCCGTGCAATTTCATATTTTGAACACCTTATCTCAGGCACTGATCGAAGTTTTCGAAAAAGGAAAACACGCTGATCGCATGATTGATAAATATATGCGAGTGAACAAAAATTGGACCGCAGGTGATCGTAGCTTTTTTGCCGAGGCGGTTTATGGAATTGTTCGACACAAAAGAAATTTAGAATTCTTATCTGAATCTGAAGATCTTTGGCAAATGATCGGCGCTTACCTGGTTACAAAAAATCTAAAACCGGTGATCCGCCCCGAATTCAAAAATGTAGATATTGTGAAGATTCAGGGTCGTATGAAAACTCAAAAGCCTGCGGCCATAGATTATTCATTTCCTGACTGGTTATTTGAGCTCGGTCGCAAAGAGTTTTTGGCAGACTGGCCAGCTATAATGCAAAGTCTTAATAAAGAACCTGAAATATATTTAAGAGCGAACACACTTAAAACAACAATCGATAAATTGATTAAAGATCTTAGTTCCGAAAAGGTTGAAGCTGTAAAAATTAAAAGTTCGATATCGCTTCCCGACACGGTTCATGTAAAAGAGCGTAAGAATGTTTTTGCTACACAGACCTTTAAAAAGGGTGACTTCGAAATGCAAGATGCCGGGTCGCAGTTCATCGCAGGACTTCTGCAAGTCGAACCGGGCCTACAGGTTGTTGATGCATGCGCGGGCTCTGGCGGAAAATCATTGCACCTGGCTGCCCTGATGAAAAACAGGGGTCGAATTCTTGCGATGGATATTCACGACTGGAAACTTCAAGACTTAAAACAACGTGCGTTGCGATCAGGAGCCTCCATTCTAGAAACGAAGCTGATTGATTCTCCGAAAGTGATTCAACGGCTTGAGAATAGTTTTGATCGCGTATTGATTGATTCTCCGTGCTCGGGCCTGGGCGTTTTACGTAGAAATCCCGATACAAAATGGAAATTAAATCTCGAACAAATCAATACCGTATGCGAATTGCAAAAAAATATTCTAGCGAAATATTCAAGTATGTGTAAGCAAGGCGGAATTATGGTCTACGCAACTTGCAGTATCCTGAAACAAGAGAATGAAGAGCAAGTAAAACTGTTCTTAAGTTCAGTCGCAGGTAAAAAGTGGAGTCTCATTTCGGAACATCGTATTTGGCCTCATATTCATGGTTTCGACGGTTTCTACGCTGCCGTCTTGAAAAAATCTTAAACTCCCCCGTGGCCCCCGACCGACACTTAATTGTCACTCTGTCGATAATATAGAGGTTTTAGACTATATAATCCATTTTACGCCACTTTAAGCTGGAATAAAAATCGCTTATTCCATGGATAAGATAGGGAAACCACTATGAAAAAAACGAATCTTTTACTTTCAACTTTTGTCTTCCTGTCAGCGATCATTTTCGCAAACCTGGCTGCAGCGCAATCAACTCCAGCTTCAGCAGCAGAGTTCTATAAATGCATGAGCTTGAACATCGGAATCGAAAACACAACCTGGGGTATGTTCGTATCTAAATCGATCCCCGAAGAAGTTTCTTCTCAGATGACGGTTGATCAAATCGCAACATTATCGACTACACAAAAAGAAATCGAAAAAATTGTGATTGATGTCGCTCAACAAAATGTGGCTCGTTTTGTCAGAAATACGACGACTTCTTTAGTACTAAAAACTGATTACAACATCAATACTGAATTTGCACACGCTTTACGACTATTCTCGCGACATTTAAGAATGCGCTTACATAAACTTAAATCTAATTCTTGGACAAAGCCAATTTCTTTTCAAATCGTATTTGCTCCGCGAGTGAGTGAAACTTTGCTAGATCGTAGAACTGACGGATTAGTACCAAGACTTTCTGTTTACCCAAAAGATCGCTTTTTAGTTATGGAACAAATGCCTGATTCGGATTCAATTCCTCGTAGTTTTAGTGAAGAACTAGAAAAGTTGACTAATAGTGGAATAAATCTTCTAGCCCACAAAGCTTTAACCTGCGGAAGCTCAAACCCTTATTTAGTTTCAACTGTAATTAGTCTTACAGTTAATCCAGATATCGATAAATCAGGTTTTAAAGCTCAATTAGTCGTTGGAATGCCAATGGGAATCACAAAGCCATTCGAACAAGCTAACGACCAGATACGCTTCACTACGATTGTTATGCCTGATAAAGTTGATGATACGAAGTCTCAAGCTGGCTATGCTTCGACTAGCCAATTCCCAATGGCATTCGTAAATCTAACCGGGGACTTGAGCTCGTCACAAATACCACTTCTAGTTCGTTTTGGTACGATCAGTTCGTTCAATCAGAACGGCTGGGAGCGCTCAGATATTAACATCCTTAGAACCCAAGTTCCCCGCCTTCGTGGCACGCCCGCTGGGAAAATTAAAGATCTTTTAAGTGTCGATTTTAGCATTTTTAATATTGCGGCCGTCATCGATTATTCGAAGTACCAAACAAATGACGTACTAGAAATCAAAGACCTTAACCTATATATATCAGCCGGATTGAATGCTTTAGCTGAATTCAAAGTTGGTATGATTAACAAAAAAGAAATTGATGACCAATTTAAATCAGAGATTAACAAAACAACCAAGGCGACAATTGAACAACAGACACAAGATTTAAAAAAGAGGTCACTCGTACTCGTTTCAGAAAATTCACAAATGCAACCAGCGGAAGTAGAATCATTGTTAAAGTCTATATTCACAACCACTAAATCAGCGATCAACAAGTGAGATATTATATGAAACAACTTACACTTTTTACAACATTTTTAATTTTTACTAGCTCAGCTTTTTCACAAGTAAAGGCTTCTAGTTACGATTTAAATTTCCCACTCAGCTTACGAGAAAAATTTTATACTTCATTTTTAGAAACCCAACAGGATGCAAATGACCTTGGAAAAATTGATGCTTTGAAGTTGTGGAAGACTTTAAAAGCGAAAGAAAATCCTAAATTTAACTCTTATGTTACAGGTAGTCTTAAGGGAATGATTTATTCACAATCCGTTATCGATTGGTTTAGTCATTACCAAATGACAGGACAATATAAAAAGTCGGCCGAAGTGGTTTCTTCATATTACTATTCATTGGCTGCATTCATCTGGGAAGCATCAAACAATCCCCGTTCTGCCGGTGACTCGAATGAAACAAAGCTTGCGCAAAATATTTCGACAACGGCCTTTCAAGCAGTTCAAAAAGTAGAAACGTGCCTGTACAAGGTAACGCCAACCGCCGGTAAAGAGTTAAACTCGTTGGCAACTGTTATTAATACTTGCGTGAATTCTACTCCCGAAGTCGCAAAGATAATTCAAGCGGCTACGCAATTAATGAACGTAAGCCGTTACGCGGGACCCAATCAGGTTTTAAGTCTTACTGGCTTTATTCCTGGAAACAAGATCGAGCAATTAACGCAAAATCATGACGATGCGGAATTCATCAGATATTTAGCCCCCCTAACGGCTTTGGTTCAAAAAAATTATTCTACTTTAAGCGTTGAAGATTTTAAGTTAAAAATGCCCTCTAAAGCTGCGGCACTTGCCAACGTATTTACGGCTAGCGAAGGCTTTCCGGCACGACCATCAGATCATCGCAATTGGACGCTTTTGAAGAAAAATAATAAGAAAAATACTTACGGCAGCATTTTCAATGCGATCGAGAATGCTAAAGAAGCTATTTTCATCGATGTTTTTTTTCTTGGAGGGTCAATTGGTGCCTCTTTAGCAAAACAACTCATAGAGCAAGTACAAAAAAAGCCTGATCTTACCGTTTACATTATTAATGATCGTTTCAATCCATTCACTTATGAAAATGAAATGGCACCCGTGTATAATTACTTGCGCGCGTATAGCGAAAAGTTTCCCGAAGATCGATTGGTTATCATGACTCCTCGAATTGATTTGAAGCGTACGGCGTTTCCGCCAATCGCCGAAAATATTATCAACGATCAAACTTTGAAATACATTT
This sequence comes from Bdellovibrio sp., assembly GCA_043760925.1. Lineage (GTDB taxonomy): Bacteria > Bdellovibrionota > Bdellovibrionia > Bdellovibrionales > Bdellovibrionaceae > Pseudobdellovibrio. The sequence goes on from JAYUOK010000069.1 coordinate 49,791, forward strand.
TAACTGACAAATCTCAATCAGATTTGAAAGGTCAGTTAGGTTTTTATCCAAAAGGTAAGTCTGACCACTCTAAAATCATTATCGTCGATGGTAAAAATAAAACGTCTGGAATTGCATTCGTCGGTTCAAAAAATTTCACTGACTCAAGCGGTGGAATCTCTTATGACGAAGTAACTAAAATCCAAGGCCCCGCTGTTCCAGCGATACTAGATAGCTACTACTATGACCTTTTTGAGGCCTTCAAAGAATTACAAAGACTTTCACCTGCTTATTATTCACAATTGGCGACAAAAAATGGAGTCGTTGCTGGGTCTGACGCGAACACAAGCGCGCGTCAACTTTTAGCAAAATTTGACGTCATGAACCGTTATAAAGGAAAAGCGAACCTTGATTTACAATGGCCTGCACAAGGTTCAGGTACAATTTCCATCGGTGAAAATAATGTCTATGGAACAATTCGGTCGGCGCTTCCTCAAGATATCGATCTAATCAACTCCGCTGAAAAGCAAATTATTATTAGCGATCAGTTTCTATATGACCCGCTAGTTGTAAGAGCCCTACTCGAGAAAATTCAGAAATCGCAACAGCTTAAGGTCTACATTATGCTAGCTACATTGTCTGATGTGCTTGCCCCAGCTAGACAATTTGCGCATATTCCTAATATTAGCTATATCGATAGTCTAAAAGCGACCGGTCAGGTTGCTGCTAAATGGAAAAAAGTTCCATCGGCAAACGTCGAAGCTATTAAAGAAGCGTTTACAAAACATAATGTAAAGCTTAGCCCAGAATACCACTTAAAAGCGATTTCAATTGATGGTGTAACGCCCGATCAAGCGGCCCTTTGCAATGATCAACAAAAAAATTATCCGGCTTTAGCAAATTCTATGACAAAGCTTCCGGCCATGGTTTCAGGCTCTGCAAATAAAGACGTTATGACATTAACGGGTGGATTCAGAGAATTTCAAGTCGTCGTTTACGATCGCGCCGCAACGATTGCGCACGATTGCCAATTCTGGGAGCGCTTCAATGACTCGAATGAATCAAGCGAAATTTCAAGCGATACAATGAATTTGCCGCCCGAGCTAACAAGTAAGGGTATCGACGCAAAGCAATTCAATCAACTGATCAGAAATATTATCACGATCAGCTACGGTGCGATGACTGGGTATTTTGCAAACTAGTATTCAAAAGCAAGCTTAAGTAGAAAAAATCCTAGGCTTGTTCGTTTTTCCTTTTTCAGGTGTATTTGCAAATAACTCAGTTTGCAACTTCAACGCTAAATTTCCGGACTCAGCTTCAACTAGATAGGCCGGGCAATCTTCGCTGCCGTTGCGTTTAATTTTTTTACCTTTGATCGTCTTAGTAATGGGCTCGTGGTGCACTTCAACAACATGCCCTTCAATTTTGCGACCCAGCCATTTCCAATAAACTTTTGATTTTACTTTAAATTTTTTAGCGCTCATTAATTCTCCTATAAACATCAATTATAATATTTCGATTCATATCGCTGCTTGTTCTCATCTTCTTTTCAACATCTAATTTCCAAATACCCATTTAAAGGCTGAAAATTATTCAAGCGAGTTTTCGGATTTATCCTTCCAAGAAAAAACAAGCTCTCTATATGCCAGTGCAAAATCATCGTCCTAAGTACATTCCGTCGCGAGCCTTAGTAGACATCTTAACCCAATAGCACTCTTCATCTTGAACGATTTTTTCTAATAGATTTTTTAATAGGTCACTATCTCTGCATGTAAAGCAGACTTTCATTTCAGAATGTTGCTTCCCAGCTTTTTTGGCAGGGCCATCAATACAAAGAAATGATCCGTGTTGATAAAATTCCAAGTTTATATCCTTTCCGCATTTTTTTCCAACGACACAGCCTCTAATTTTTTTGCATTTCCCAAACTTAAGGCCAGTCGTTCGATTCTGGATTCGCAATAAAATCTTAGCAACGTGAACTTAGTTGTACGACTTTCGCTTTGTCCTACATTGACCGTAGGCTTTATTCGACCTACTTTTTCAATTAAAGTCTAGTTTAACTCTAGTTATTACTATATCGAAATTCATGTTCGTAATAGTCTGATGAATATAAAAGGGGATTATTATGATTTTGAAGAATGTTTTGCTTCTCGTGTTTTTAGGTAGCGTTTTGAATGCCTGTGTAACCGCTGAAAAAGAAAATAAATTAGCTGAACTTACTAGTGCGCAAAGAACTCCGGCAAATCATTCTTGGGGTGGCTATCACTGGGCACGCACAACTCCTACTTTCAATTTGCGTATCGGAGACAACTTAACATTGGCAACTTGGAAAACTCACTTAAGCCAGACTTCGCAAGATTGGAATAGCCCGCAGCTTTTCCAGGCGACAAGTACCCCAATTACTACAGTCATTGAAACTGGTCGTTCGAAAGCGAATTGCTCGATGGTACCTGGCACGACCCAAGTATGTAATAAAAAATATGGCAGTAACGGCTGGCTGGGTTTAGCATCGATCAATATTATCGATGGCACTCACATTACGCAGGGTTCAGCTAAAATGAATGATACTTATTTTAATACGGCTAAATATAACAACGCCAACGAGCGACAACACGTGATGTGTCAGGAAATTGCTCATACTTTTGGTTTAAGTCACCAATCCGAAGACGGCAGCTCGCAAAACTCTTGCATGGATTATTTTTCAAATACGGGTGTGAATGCCACAAGCACAGTGAGCACTCGCCCCAATGCTCATGATTTTGAAGTGCTTAACGAAATGTATGCTCATCTAGACACTAAAACTACTCTGGCCGCTAATGTTACTTTTTCCTCAACGTCAGACGTGACTGATAATTCGCAAAGTTGGGGTCATCTTATCCGCCAATCTAAAAATGGAAGACATTCTATTTACGAGCGCATCAACCGCGATAATTCACAAACAATTACCCATGTCTATTGGACTGAAGAAAAGGCCGCCAAGTGTCCACAGTGCGATCATCGCGAATAATAAAGCAGCGATCGAAAAACAAGTGGAATAAGATGAGCTTAATTTAGAATAAAAATGGTAGGGAGACCCGGTAATAATTAAACCTCAATTTTTTCAACAGCTTAACTTTTAAAGTACTACAAAATCTTACAAATTAAAAGTCGCATGCAGTTTAAAATACCGGCTTATCTTCCACCTTTAGAATTCATTTTAATCAAAACATCACAAGAAAGACTATCATGCTTGTCACAAGCTCTATTTAGATACTCTAATCCTTCTTTTTTCTTTCCATTTTGAATTAACATGAAGCCGTATTTACCGCATCCGTTTTCAACATTTCCTTCGCATGCCTTTTTCCATAGCTCAGTTGCACGCACCTTATTGCCTTTACGAAATTCAATTTGCCCTGCACCATTACAACCTAATGGTTCTTTTTTTCTGCATGATTCAACGAAAAGTTTTGAAGCCTCTGCAGTATTTCCCGCTTTGCTCTCTAAATCCGCCAAAAAAATACAGTTATTTTGCACGTTAGCATCACAACCAATTCTATAAAGCTCTTTTGCATCATCAAGCTTTTGCTTTTTCTCCAAAAGCTGACCACCTAGTAAACAGCTTGGATAATTTTGGGATTTACACGATTTTGAGTAATAGAAAATAGCATCTTCAGTTCGTCCATTTTGTTCTGCTTGCATACCCAAAACCGGACAACTATCAGTTCCAGCACGGTATGGATCGGCAATACAGTTGTCACTACGCAAGCTGGATTCAGAATCAACTACTTGATGATTTTGCGAGGCGCATGAAGTCGCCAAAACCAAAAAATTAACCAATGCGAGTTTAAAAATATTTTTACATCTATCTAATTCAATAATCATTTGTACATTTCCTTAATAATCCTGATTACTATTCGCAAATCAGTAAGGGCTTCACTTCACTCGCCTCTTTCGAATACCTGAAAGTGAAACCACCACTATTGTTTTTTCCATGCGCGCCACCACATGATACGTCTGTAGATACTTCAACTTCACCTTTTACACACTTGAGAGTTCGCATGCTCCACCGACTCTTTCCTTTACCGAAAGAAAGAACTTTTCCAACTTCACAAGCTACACCATTGGATTCAAAACTTGCTTGTGAGTCTTCTAGTAGCGTATAGCTTGGCTCTTGAGATGAACTAACTTGCTTCCAAATCTTCCACTGTGCTGCTTGGGATATCGAAACAGATAAAATTAGTCCGAGAAAAAGTAAGAAAGAAAAAATATTAAGTTTTGAAAACAAAGTAGCCTCGCTGTTCTATAATTGGTCAATTGGCAAAGTTCCCCTGCCATTCTTTGATACTTACAACTAAGTAAGCGTCTGTAAACTACAAACAACAACTTGTGTTAATAAATCAATCTTTTAAGGATTGTGTTTTCACGCTCTCTCTCACGTACTATCCAGATTTTCAAAAATTCAAGATCCTTTTGACTCAAAATTTGCTTTAACTTTACCACTTCAGACAGGTGACAATTTTTTAAACTTAATCCCGAAAAACAAGGACAGTCCCAGTGCCCTTTAAGATTATTTTTCGAAATCAAATCTAGAGTTGAAACGACTTTAAGGTTTGAATCCATATTAGAAATGTCTTTGATCGATTCAATAACACCGGAAAGATTATGACTTCGTTCGCCAAAGGGATAATACCCATGCTGATCATAAAAAGATTGCGAATAAAAATAAGAATTAACTGGTCCGCCTAAGAATGAGCTCATGCTTCGACAGTCAGGCCAGTATTTAAATCTTTCGAATGGAACAAACAAGCAGGCGTAACCTCCCTCTTCGTAAACATGTCTAGCTGCGGTCGTCGGAACGCGTCCACCTGTTTCAAAAACCTGCGGAAGACTTATTGGATGATTATCGGCGAGTTCAATTTTTATGCTGTATCTATCGTAAAAATTATCTTGGTAATAAACATCAAAGCGACCTTGAATAACAACTTTTTTGTTCAAGACAAGTAATCTTAAACCTGGAAAGTTATTTTCAATTTCGTCTTCAATCGAGGCAAGCAACAACGGGTCTTCAAAATACCATAGCTTGCTCAAAACTTACCCCAGGGCTTAGATGAACAGTAAGGCTTAATTCTGTTAACCTCTGGCGACACATATACTGAAGGTGCTTTTTGAACCTCAGGCTTCTTTTCATTAAAGACACTATACCAACCGTCCGTAAGTTCGATTTTTTTCAACGCAGATTTCGCAGCCGCCTGGAGGTCAGCTTTCATCTGACTATTAAAAATCTTACTCAAGTCATTTCCACTTGGGTTTGCCGGATCCTCGAGGCTAACGTCATCAATATTGTCTCGTAAAAATTCCCACACGCGCTTGATATTTGACGCCAAACCTTCGTTAAATTTTAAATCATCTAAAATTTTAACGACGAGAAGTTCGAGAATAAAAGTCTTAACATCTATGATATTTCGAACTTTCCATAACTTGAGTAGCGATATTTCGTCGGTGAAACCGCTATTTTTTACATGATCGATATGAGTCTGCAAATTTGTTTTCAATCGTTCTTTGTCTGACGAATCATTAACATAAAGAAATGCGTCTGTTCGCGTGGCATCAGAGTATCGGCCAGGAACAATATCGATTCTAAAATCTTCGTGTTCTTCTTGATCGCCTTTTTTTCTTAATCTAAGCGCTGATCGTTTCTTTTGAACGAAATACTCAGTACCTAGATGCTTAGCCATCTCATTAAAAATTTCTTCCAAGGTTTTATTCAGCAAATGATGTGTATCGAAGTAAATCGGTAGATCTAAGTCATAACTTTCTAAAATCATCGTATCTTTTGCGATTGATCCACCAAACAGAATTGTGGGCTTTTCTGATTCATAAAACTTATGAATTAATTTTTCAACTTTAGCCCGTTCTTCGAGAAGCGCCACCATTTCTTTGCTCGTATCTTTTACATCTTGGCTGACCAATAACGCTTTTAAAAACTTATTTGCGTCCATTGTTTACCTCCAAAGCGAATTCAAATGTTCCTTTTTTTTTATCGTAGTCAAATACCGCCAATGTCGGATCAACTTTTTGGAGCAGCTCGCGACCGCAAAGTACCGCAATAGGGGCTGGAACTGCTGGGAACAGGCAGATTTTTTCTAGACCTGCGTGATTTGCAGCAATCAAACTGATGGCATTTCTAAAAATCATCTTAAAATTTTCCAAAGTTTTCTTATCGTTTAGAAATGTCGGCGTCGGATTTAAGTCGACTAAAGAAATTTCGTAAATCGTTGCACTTTTCGCCAACCCTGCATCAATTGACTCAAGATGAATCTTCCCACTAAGGCTCAACAACAAGAGAACTTGAACCGTGTCACCTTCTTTGATTTTGTTGATGGCAAATCGAACTTGTTCGGTATTTTCTTTCCAAGACCATGATTCAGTATCTCGATGCCTCTGAAAAAGATCAGTTTGAATTTTATTTGGCAAGCAACTGCCTAAATGAATAAGTAACGGCATTGGTCCGAGCGCGAAAACTGATAAATGGTTAATTTCCACTTCAGCTCCACCACGCGACAAGCTATCGGCGATCACTCTTGAAATTTCGTTTCTTTTTAATTCCCAGTAAGCATTTGAATCAAGACCTGGAGTTCGAGTCATATCAATATCTATAAATTTCTTCGATTGGGCATATTTTGGCGCGGTCGCTTGGACCATTTGTTCAAATGTAATCTGAACTTGTTCGTTGAGAACATTCGCATGACATCTTACAAGTTGAGTTTTTTGTCGTGCCTTTACTAACTCAATCGCTCTCGCAACGTCGCTCTCGTGTTCGTCTTTAAACTTTTGCAAAAGCTCAACCGGATAAGATGACTCGTTTACCTTTGAATCAATTAAAGTGTGGCATTTAATACAGACTAAAATCAGATTTTCATAATTATTTCGTTGGTCTTGCGGCAATTCACTTTGACCTCGAGGACCATCAACATTGAATCCAACAATATGTGCAATGTTAGAAAAATTAGTCTCTTCGAAGGTTAGATTGTGAGTAGTTACGCTTTGACTGCACCCACGAAAGGAGCAAAGACCACCGGCATTTAGCCAAAGTTTAAGCTTTACTTCCTCTTTGATTTTTGGACGACTAATTTTTGTTTTAGTCTTTAACTTAGGACGCAGATCATCTTTGATGAAATCCATATAAACCCCTCCGTGAATTTGTTAAACAACAGGCTCGACCTTGAACCTGCTTCATCTCTAATGTAATCATCATAAGCCCATGATGCGCAATGCAAATCAACATAACGCTGACGCTCTGAATTAATCTAAGTCTTCAAAGCCTCCGAAACTGGAAAAGTTGAAAGACCAATTTCATCAGCGATTTGTCGAATCGACAAACCCTTCGCCCTTAAACTTTTAATCTGTTCATCATCTCTTTTTTTCACCGCACCAACGCGCTCACCAGCTTTCTTTGCAGTAATTCTAGCATCGCGAATACGCGACGATTTCAAAAATCTTTTTGCCGTTTCAATCGCCGGAACCAATTTTCGCACAAAATCAAAAGCACTTTCGTCGAAAGTAAGCGACTCATCAAGTGAATGAAATTTGAATCCTCTTGTGATTAATAAGTCCAAAAAAACCAAAAGCGAATTCTTATCATTTAAATATTCTTCAAAGTGATCTAAAGACGGCACCCAGAGGTCAACCTCATCTTCTACAACCTTAGCATTAATTAAGGTCTTTAAATTTAAAGGTTCTTCACCGCGTAGGTCACGAACGAAGGATACCTTTAGATCGTTTATTTGGAATCGCTTCGCTATTGAAGCCTCAATGACTTCCGGCTGCTCCCAAGAAAAATATTTAAAATAAACGATGTTGCTCATGATGCGCGACCTTTCTTTGGCAACTCTTCGCCTTTAGGCGGAAGCTTTACATTCACTTTGGGATTTTCCACCCATCGCTCAAACGCCTGAATTGCAGCTTGAGTAAAAGTCATTCCGTAATTGTTATCCACGATATCCAAAATCTGCTTATGCAATTCTTTTGGAACATCTAATGTTTTTTTAATCGTTTTATGTTTCACAGTCCAATCAGATCAATATTACTTAATATTATCAAATATTATTTAATAATATTCGCAAAGCTAGACCGCAATTAACGCGAAACGCATATCCAATGCGGATTTAACGACGAAAGTTGGCGATTTATAATTCGGACTTATTTAGATGTGTGTTCAAATCATCAAGCACATTAGTTGAATTCTTAATGTCTATGCCGGCTTTACGCATATAAATCATCATCGTATCCATATCTTTCCAGCCGCCCATTGACATAACTTTACTTGGTGCCACACCTTTACTTAAAAGCAAAGTCGCCCAACTAGCGCGAAGATCGTGAAATCGAATCTCCGGCAAGCCAATAGACTTTAAGAACAACCTCAGATGATAAGCTTGATCACCCATCTCCCATTGCCGCATGCGTGGAAGAACGAATCGCAAATCAATCGCGTTTGCTTGTCTTTCCAGATCTCGCAAAAGTGGAATCAACGGCTTTGGAATTTCAATAATTCTGTCGTCGCCAGACTTAGTAGATTTAAAACCATCTTTACTATTCCAAGAACAATCCACGATAATTTGGCGTTTTTCAATTTTCACTTTATCCCAGGTCAATGCGTACAATTCGCCATTCCGCATACCTGTATATAGAGCTAATGCATAGTGCGGATACCAAGACCAAGACAGCTCTTGAGACTTCCTTAGCAGCAGTAAAATTTGATCCTCAGTTAAGACATTTTTAATTTTCTCATTAATTTTGAATTTCAAAAGCGGAGTTGGATTCCGATTAATATATCCCCGTTCTAAGGCAAAAGTAAAAACACCACGCAACCCTTTGACTATAAATTTCCTATGGGATTCTGCCATGCTGCCCACCATAGCCTGAACAAGTTCGTAAATATCTTGGGTCGTAATTTCATCGACAAATTTACCTTTCCAAGATGGCAAAGTATGTTTTCTAAGAGTTTTGTCACGTTTATAGACAGTACTGGATCTCAGATCAGTTTCCTGAATGAATTTGTAGTATTGATCAAGAATATCTTCCCAAGGAGGAGCAGTTACTTTTTTAATTTTCTCGCTAACCTTTACTACTAGCTCCTGATAAATTCTTTTCGCTTTAGATTCGGTATCAATACCTATCCGCTTTAAGCTGATAGGCTGATTTGTTTTTGGATGCCGCTTTGAATAACTAACCGTAAACGTCTTCGTTTTTGGATCGAGTTTAATTCCCATGTCGCACCTCAAAATCTTGAGAACAGATCAAATTTCTTAGATCAGAAAATCTATATCGATTTCTTCTTCCAAGCTTTCCTGGAATAATTTTTCTTTGCGTAACCATGTTTCTTAATGAAGCTTCGCTAATACTTAAAAAATCTGCTGCTTCACTTGAATTGAGCCATTCTTTTTGAGGCAAATGACTGTTGTTAGAATTTTCTTTTTCAGTAACTGTGATATTTGTAGTTTTCATAAAATTATCCTGTCTTTTGAGCGTTAGGACGGATCATCGGATTCGCATAAGCTTCTATGAGCTTCGATCTTGATCCGGCCCTCCCAACGGCCCGTTTAAAAAGTTCGTTTGTTTACAAGGCTTGCGCGCCCTTGGAGTTTAAAGCTCGTAAAGCGCGGTTAGAGTCAGATTGCAAACCATCTTTCGATTGGCCGTCCTCGCGTAGACTCTAGTTTGAAATCAATAAGCTCACCTGCTTGAAGTTCCTTTAGAGCGTCTTCAATCTGATCAGCTGACTTATGATTACTAAAAAGTCCTCTGATTTCCGTTTTTGTTAGGCCGTTACCACTCTTCTCTAGGTTATAAAGAATTTTACGGCTGACAGAATTTTCAATTATTCCGCCGAAAAGAAAAGCTGCTGAATCCTGGCAATAATCCCAAACAGCGTAAGCGGCATTTAAATGAATTGGCTCGATAACGGATTTCTTATCTAGCAAAGCATAAATCACAGAGATTCTTAAAACCTGAGCGGGAAACCTGGCGGTCATAGATCCGAGCACACCCTTGAATTTATTATTTCTGTTCAAATAATTCTTTACCCAGATTTCACTAGCTTCAGGAGAAAACCTGATAGGACCCACCTTTTGCGAATAATTGATCGCACCCAGCACATCCCGCTCTAAGTCACTAAAGTCATATCTCGACAAATCAGGTGGCAGCGGAAGTAGCTTTGAGCTTCGAGAAAGTACCCATAGGAATCTATTTCCCAACCCGTTCGAGAACTCGATACTGCTAATCGACTTTCTAAGCTCATCAGGCGTTATTTGCCCAATTACAGACACGTACGGATCAGACGCCGTTTGCGCACATCCCTTACTCATGTTCGACACGCTACCGCAATCCCACAGCTTGCGGATTACACTCGAAAGAATATTACCTTGCCTGTGCGAGGCATTGAGTACTTGAACGAATTCCGGCTCACTTACTAAAAGCCTTTTGTCTTCACAACCCTTATCTACAATTTTTAATTTCTTTTTCTTGTGTTGAGAGTCGGAACCACTTGATTCATCTTGCACTTCCTCTTCAACGGGATCTCGCAATCTATGAATGACTCCTTCGCCAGTGGAAAGCCCGTCAGAAATATTATGTTTAATAAATTCTGGGGCAATTCTGCTGAAGAATGCTTTGCAGTTACTAAGCCCTGTGCCTTTACGACCAGAGCTAGTTTCACCAACAATAACTGAGAATAGATTAGCAAAATGTCTATCACTACTAACTTGAAAGTATGGGATTCGTCCGATCATTGCTCCGAACAGGGTTAAAAACTGAACACATAATGCATTCTTATCTGCCTCAGTCGCACCAAATATTCGGTCGATAAATCGACCCACAAGTCCATAGAAAGCCTCGGGTCGCATAGGTGATATCCAAGCGTCTCGATTTACGTCGAAGGGTTCTGCTGTGCTCATAAGATGATTCATTTCAGCTGGGCTAATATTGAATACATCTAAAAAGTCGAATGACTTGTCTTCGATTTTTTCAAACTTTGCCCTGTCTGGAATAAGAACAAAAACTTTTATTTTCTTTTTAGCAATCTTGCTTGCGGCTTCAAATGCGGCGCTCTGGCCAACGCCGTTAAGATCATTGTCACCAAAAACTTTTACCTCTGTCACGTTAGCTGGAAGAGAAAAGTTTCGCATTCCATTGGCAGAAACACAGGCATAGGTCGTAATTCCAGTTGCAAGGTAAACAGCCATGGCCGTTTCAATTCCTTCAGCAATTGCGATTACTTCAGATTGAGGTCCGAGCATAATTCGACCGTCTGTAGTTTTACCCAGAATTTTTTTAGGACTTGCGACGGAAGCTTTATTCCCATCTTCATCTAAAAAAATTTGCTGTATACCAATAAATTTGTCATTTGAATCTGAAATCCTAATTACCAGACAAGGATATTGACCCACGACCTTCTGGTCTTCGAAGTATTTAGCTGAAAAATGAAACCGAATATTATCCGTTTCAATAAACGTTAAACCTCTCTTGCTAAAATATTTCATGCCAGCATGCACATCCAGCGCATCTATGTTTTTTGCTTCAGACCAGATTTTCTCAAAGACTTCTAAATTTGGCCGTTCGGTACTTTTAAATTTGCTCGTAGATAGCCGTTGGTCAGTCCGAAACTGCGAGTAGGTACCACTGGCACTACATCGGTGACAGTGAAAAATCCGCCTCTCATAGTTGATACTTAACTTAAACTGGTTTTCTTTAAGATGAGTATTGCCAGTACAATATGGACACTCCTCGACTTCGACTTCGCATCTTGATGGATGAACTTTATATGCTAGTCCAATATTGCCAAGATCTTCTTTTACTAATCGCAAACTTTCATGCGAATTTAATTGGTAAACTTTATTAGTTTCCATTTGTCTCCTTAAAATAATAGACAACTGATCGTGAAATTTCACGCCAGGTTATGCTCAAGATATTGAGCTAATTTAAATTTTGCTTTTGAGAGACACTTGATATAGTTTTACATTTGCGAATGTTCTACTCGGTGCCTCACAGATTTATAATATTTCTTTGGGGCTATTTCATACTCACTCCAATCTTTAGATAAAAGTGCGCCTCGATTGCTTTTGAGCAACCGAAAAGCATGCTCCTCTTTTTGAGAAAAGGAAATCCTTTAAAATTCAATCCGGCCAATATTCTCTGCAGTAATTGGCCGTTTGCCTTTGGAAACGTAATCATGAATCACGACATCGCTTAAACAATCCACTGCTATAATTTTTTTATAACCAGCTGAAGCGAGTTGATGAGTTACTTTTAAAACATCTTTATCTTTTAGATTTGGACTTAGCATAAGAACACAATCCGACTTTATTACCGCAGCAGCAAAGGCGCGCCCTTTACGAAAGTAATAAGTTACAAGATCACTGTCTTCGGGCATCTGCAGATATGCAGTCGGGTCCCCATACTCTTCAAAGAATTCATTCCCTGCAAATCGAGAATATATTTCATTAAATTCAGAATCAGTGAGATCTGATAGCGACATAAAAACTCCTTTCCTCAATATTGAGGTGTTGATGTCACATAGAACGCTTCAGAATTTTGATACGACTTAATTTTCGTAATTTTTCGAATATTTTTTGCCAAATCAAATTTATGACCACTAGAACGAATTTTTTTATTTCCGATAACTCTGATTTAATCTTTCCGATTTCTTTTTGCCGAAAACAGGAGCAAACTGGAATGTGGCCCTCAGCAATCAAACGGAGGTACATTATGCGAGTCGTGCTATATGCCAGATCATCAACCACAAAAGATCAAAAGCCAGAATTACAAATCGAAGAAATGAGAAGCTACTGCAAAGCCCGAGGATTCACAGTCGTAAAAGAAATCGTGGATTTTGGATTCAGCGGGACAACAGATAAGCGTCCAGGCTTGGTAGAATTAAATAAACTGGTGAAAGGCCGAAAGGCCGATGGGGTCATAGTTCTAAAGCTTGATCGGCTGTTCAGGAGCTTAAAACACCTTATTACGCGCCTGTCGGAATTCGAAGAACTCGGAGTTAAATTCATTTCGGTAAAGGATCAAATAGACATGACCACATCTGCAGGCAGACTCATGGTAAATCTTTTGGGATCATTCGGCGAATTCGAAGCAGACTTAATTAAAGAAAGAACTTTGTTAGGACTTGATCATGCCCGACGCTCAGGAAAGATTCTGGGACGACCTCAAAAGTATGACGGCAATAAAATTATCGAACTAAGAAATTTAGGAAGGTCATACCGCGAAATAGTCGATGAACTAAATTGTCCCATGGGCGTAGTCAGCCGAGTAATATCGACCGCACGCAAATCGGGTCAAATTTTCGATAGTTCGAACCAAGTGATTACAGGGGTTTAGATACTGCGCTTTATGCGCACTCTAAACGGCCGATTTGAGGGTGACGATGCAGTCAGCGTGAACGCGATAGTGTTCAGGACTTGGCCTTAGTAAGAATTTTTTTGTTTTGATTCCGACTGACTCGAAATTTTGTTGAACATGACTTACATCTAGAACGCAGACGTGGTCAGGCTGACCGTGCTGAGGGATTTGATTTTTCTTAAGGAGTTTTAAAACAGACAATAATTTAATGAGTAAAGTTAAGCTTAAAATAATTTTAGAAAAGCTTTTAAAAGATAAGGGCATATCCGCAAGAGAATTATCTCGGCGAACAGGAATCCCGCAATCAACGCTGAATAACTACTTATCTGGCAGAGAACCGAAAGTTGAAAATGTTCTGATACTTGCAAAATTTTTTGGAACTACGATTGAGTTTTTACTCACGGGCGTTGATGATCGACCGCCTTCATTAGATGACGTTTTTGTAGAGGGTCTATTCGAAGGTTGGCTAAAAGTTAAAATTGAACGAGCAATACCTAATAAACGAAAGGGATAATATGACAACTAAGTATTTATTTGCAGCGATGACCGTTCTTCTTGGATCGGACATAGCATTGGCCAGAGGTGGTAAAGATTCGAAGCCAGAATGGGTCAGTTACACTGCTTACACAAAAGATAAATCAATGGACGAATGTTCAAGAGAAAAACCACCAGCTCAATACATGGAAGTTGCTGATGGATCAGGAATAAAATATGTTGTTTCTGATGAAGTTAAAGATAAGTCAGGTGCTTTAGTCAGTTTAGTTATGCACATGAATCTAGATGGCAACCAAGCGCGATATATATACTTTTTTAAAGATATGAAGAAATGTGAAGCTGAATATAAAAAATCAGCTGCAAAGCTTGCTGGAGAAAAACAAGCTGATCCTAAGAAGGATAAATACGATTCATACAAATAGTTAGATACTAACCAGCCTTTTAAAATGAAGGGCTGGTCTTCCAGATTCTTCCTCTAATATCTTTTGACCGCGTTGAGCAAATAACTTCTCAGCAAACCTAATGGAAGCCTCATTCGTTACATCAATAACGGCTTCCACATAGAATTTTTTTAACTCAGTTCTGCTTAGTTGTTTCTTCAATTCATTTATACCCGTTTGAAATGCTTCAAGCGCTAGCCCACGTCTCCGAAAATTTTCATTTACGGCGTAACCTAAGCTATAACATTCAATGCCATCAATGGGTTTATCAAGCGCAAATATTGCCAAAGCTAGTGGATTTCCATTAACAATCTTTGCAAAAAGATATCTTCCAGTTCCATCAGGATATTGATCAAATCGCCACTGATATTCACCTTCTAATTTAAGTAGATAAAGCGGAGTTCCATCAATCAATGCTTGTTGCATGCTGCGTAGAGCGTCCATCGGATCGGCCATTGATTTCATAGATTTATCTTTCCAATCTTTGAGTCGAACTTTTATTGAAGTTGGTGACGACTACGAAATTGTCAAGATTGAGAGCTTATTTTACAATATCATCAAACATTTTAATCAGCTTCCAAGCCCAGGTTGTTCCTACCTGATCGGTTGCGCTAAGCAGAGCAAGTCCCGCCTTTGCTTTCTTCTTTTGATCAGAATTTGTTGTCTTTTTAATGATCGCAGCAGCCTTTGTTAGCCGTTGTTCTATATCCGAATCAATCTCTGCCATAAATGTTCCTCCAGTGCGCTTACGCCCGTAGGTAAAACGTTATGTAATGAATTTTAATTCTTACATTCTAGAATTTTAGTTTTCTGATAATTGAAAGGACTGCTACTAACTTCTATCTTTTCTTTAAATACTTCACATTTACTTTTTCTCAAAGAAAATTCAGATTGATTACCTTTGCAATTCGCTCCAGTTTTTTGCTTGAACATTCCGTTTTTATCCGTACGACCGTACTTTGTACCATCAACATAGACATCTGCACTTTTAGTCGAATCTTCAAATTGCGTTATTATTTCTGAAACCACGTCGCAATCAGAAAGTGTATTCATTTTCCTCTTTTGCTCAGAGCTTATGGTGATATTTTCAAAATAAATAATTTGTGTTTCGACCCATTTTTTTTCATTTCTATTGTAAACTTCTATCGGCTTACCGTAGGCCTGCGATCGCAAGTTAAGCTGACCAACTTCTGGAGATTTCGCTGTTTTGATTACACTGTCATTTACATTAATGTTTGCATTTTTAATTGCATCAGAAGAGACCCATATAACATCTTTCTTATTAGTTATTTCCATTTCAGCGTTTACACTTGCAGAACCTAAAAGAATTACGAGATATACAAAATTTATCATACAATCTCCTTCTTATTTAAAGCCTGGAAAAATAAAAACAGAACTAAAAATCCTGCCGCTGCCCATAGTGAATATACTGAGTATGAAATATTATCTTGAATTGCTTCACTAACAAAACTCGGCGTGGCACCGGCACTTTCTTTAATCATCGCAATAATTAGAGATGTAAGCTGATGTAGGTTGTAAGTAATAAGGCCAAATGAAATTACACACAACCCGTGATACCACCTTGGTTTACCAGTAAGTCCAACTTCTTTAGATACTATCCAACCAAATGCCGCCAGCATAAGGAGGGACAAAGAAGAGTTAAACTTAATAAATTCTAATAGAAGTTCTGGTGTATTTTTCATTTGTAACTAAATGATTTCATATTTTGTTAAGCAAGTTAATTGATTTCTCCATGACTTATCGAGCTTAACGAGCTTTTCACTCCGGACGCGCAGTTCTGTAGTTAGTTTGTCGTACTTTGCAAATCACTACAGCGAGAACTACAAATCACTATCTTGGAAGAAAATCGGTTCTCCATCAATGACAGGGGCAGTCAGGGAATCTGTTAGAATGTTTTTACTACAAGACGTTTTAACAAAAGGAACCCCAAATGCCCCCATCAGGTCACGAATCTATCATCGGATTGCCAAATTATAAAATCATTTCCTATCAAGGAACAAAATGCGTTGAAATCACCGCAGAATACACCGGGTTGATCGGTTGCATTCACTGCGGATCAGTGAATCTCCGCAAAAAAGAGCGCTTCCAGCGAGTTTTAAAGCACCACAGCATAGGCTTAGCAAAAAGTGTTTTAATTATCCAAACGCACAAGTTTTTTTGTCGTGATTGCAAAAAATATTTTAATCAAAGATTACCTGGAATTTTACCTTATCAAAGATCAACGGAACCGTTCAAAGATGAAGTTAGTCTTAAGCATCACGATGGCACTTCTGTTTTAAAAGTAAGTCAGCGATTAGGATTAGGCGAAGCCACTGTTGGACGGTATTACCGAAAATATATTCAGCGAGAATTTAACGAACATAAAAACGCCAGTTGCCCGAAAGTTTTAGGCATTGATGAGAAGAAATTTAATAAAAAATTAGGCTATCAAACAACCCTTGTGAATTTACAAAAGCACACCGTGTTTGACATCACCTTAGGTCGCACGGAATCCAATCTAGGTAAGTATCTTCGGCGTATGCCAGATCGAAAGAACTGTAAAGTTATTGTTATGGATTTAAGCGATACTTATCGAAAAATAGCGCGTGATTATTTTCCGCGGGCGATGGTGGTAGCAGATAGGTTCCACGTCGTTAGATTAGTGAACCATCACTTCCTAAAAACATGGGCACAGCTTGACGATGTGGGAAGAAAAAACCGAGGGTTGATGTATTTAATGCGCATGCATGAGTGGACGAAGTTGAAGGAAAGATCCCGAAGTAATTTAATTAGATATTTAGAACAAAATCCTGCACTCAAAGCAGTCTACGATTTTAAACAAGAGCTGATGAAATTAATTTTAACCAGAGTTTATAATCGCAAGCAGGCAAAACCATTTATAAAAGAATTTTTAGATAAAATACGGGCCTTAAAAATATCGAAGTTCAGAAATTTAGAAACGC
>JAYUOK010000070.1:0-3730 GCA_043760925.1 Bdellovibrio sp.
GAGCCCAAAAATATGAAGCTGGTAAAATGTACGCAAAGCGGTTTATTCATTTAAAATATATCCTACTGGTTGGCCTTAAGGCGTTCGACGTTCTGAACCGTGTTTTCAAAAGTATCTTCAAGATCAGAAGCGATCATCGCGTCACCATAAAGTGTTTGTTCAGCCCGTTCGCCGATAACTTCAAAGCCGATCTGATGATTGGATTCTTGGCCGAAACCTTTCACACGCAGCGTGATTAACTGCGGTTCAGCCTTTACAAGTTGACCGATCTGACCTGTTAAAGCGCCGTCGGCGATGCTGACGCCTTCACCGAGTTTCCATTTATAATTTAAGATCGCCGAATATGAAAAAGGCATTGTCACGTAAGCTTTTATTTCTACCTCTTCGCCGTGAGTTTTAACTTGGTCGTATTTAAGCTCAATTCGAATGATACGGTTGGTGACGCCTTTACTGGTGAAAATCGATTGCAAGATGTTAGGTTTTGGCCGCGCTGAATTTGTCGTTTTACGATAAACCCCATAGCCCACCGAACCCGTGACCAACAACAGAGACAAACCGATCAGCATTTTATTTATTACCGAGCGTGTGATGGAGCCGGTTATGGATCTGGTTATGGATCTGGGCATAGCGTGTCTCCATTTTGGTCCGTCAGCGTGTATTGATAATCTGTTGAACTGCTCAGTGATTTAGCCGGCGTGTAAGCGCGAATGTTCAGAAGATAGTACTGAGTATGATCTAAGGCCGAAAGGCCGCGAATGGTTTTAGTCGTTAGACTTAATCCGGAGCGACGGTCACTTTTGACGACGTCCTCGTTAGTGCCACGGCTCGGCGAGTAGGCCGTACAAACGCCGGCAGAATTTCTAGTGGTGCAGGCATAGTCTATATTATAAAAATAATTTCCGGTATAAAGCAGGATATCGAATTCGGTATTACTTCCACTAGGGCTAACTTTGGTGAATGTTGCGTTAATCTGGTCAAGCCAATTCAGTTGATTCAAGTTAATCAGATAGTAATGGTTCGAGTAGCGTTGATCTGAATTTGTCGCTGTTTAAAGTGGATCATCCGAACGTGGCTCTATATAATAGACGCCCGAAGCACAGGCTCCGTTGATCCGGCTACGCAAAGGTTGTGCGTAGGGTTGCCAACGGTGAATTGCCGTACCGCTCACCGTTGTGAACGCACCATCCGTGAACAAATGCAGGGCCTCGCTTGAGGGCGCTTCATTAAATGTTTTGTAGTCGGTATTCCAGACCACACCTAAGCTATCTTTTAAATTTTGCAGCAAATGTTCGGAGCTTTTGAAAGGATAAGTATCTTGGCCTATGCCGGTGATTTTATCCATGCTGCTCCAGATATTGCTGAAACCGATCGGCGTGCCCGATACAGAATCAATACAAGTTCCGTTGGCTCCGCAGGCCGTCGTCAGCTTAAATAAACCGCGCGTGATAGCGCCTTCACGGAAGTGTCCTTCACCTTTGTAGCGTGACGGATCGACCGCATCGAATTGCAGCCCTAAAAAAGGCCCGTTCTGCCACGTGTCCGGATTTTTTCCATCACGTTTGAGGTCAAACACAAAACCTGTACCGTTACCGATATTTTGCACCGAATCTGAAAAGCCTTCCGAACCGAAGAAGTAGGTCCAATTCGTATTAGGCACACCAGCACTCTGCATTTTAATTCTGAATTCCGGATCTAATAGATCAATCGAAGAAAACAAAACCTTGGCCGAAAAATAATTAGCCCAGCCTTCAGCCCAAGCCAAACGAGGATCAATGCGAGCAATTACCGCGTGAGTTCCGCCCGGAGTCAGAAGCGAACCACATTTGTTTTCGATATGGTGCCCAAGTTCATGGGTGATGACGTAATCTCCGAAGTGATCGGTTCGCTCCAAATTAATGTTACCCAGCTTGCCGCCGGTAATGTAAAGCGTGCTGTCGGAAGAATCGTAGAATGAGTTTGAGTCTTGTTGACTTGGGTTTTTTTCAGGTTCCACGTACTGCATCGGATTGAAACCGGCTTTCCAGTACACGCTCAGTTTGTTGTTCAGGCATGTGGTGTTCGTGGTGCCGGTATTCGAACGAATGTAATCGTAAGCGGTATAGATTGTATTTAAAATATTGAAAGCGCCGCCGTTAACTTCTTGCGATTCGGTTTGACGGGCATAAGCGGTTAAGGCCACGCTCGAGTCGTCAAGACCATTTGAGTAAGCTGTTGTACTTAAATAATAAAGCTCGTTGGTGTACTTGTCTTTTTTAACCGCCACATTGATGTCAAAGTCAGGTTTACCGCCAAACGAAAGAGTTTGATGAATGCGTGAGTAGATGCGCACATTGTAATTACCTGCCGTTTTCGGAATCTTCAGGCTTGAAATGCCATCCAACGCTTTCAGAAGCCCGTCCGCATCGGTCGTACCGCACTGAACAATTTGGTTTGTCCAATCATAAACTACGACTTCAGCAAACCGAATCGGCAACGCGTTTGTGACAGGATCACCCAAGTGCATATTCACAACTTTTGAATTTTGAACGACAACATTTACACTGCGTTTGTAGAACTGCGCCAAACCACTCAAAGTTGTCGTGCTCGTGTATGCATAGTTAGTGGTGCACTCAGGAATTTCGTATTTAAGTGAAAGGTACTCGTCATACTGGGTATTTTTGATCGGAGTACAGCCCACCGCCAAAAAAAATAAAAAGGTATAAAGAGTTGAAATAACACCTATTTTCACTATTAACTTATCGGTCATTTTGGCCAGTTTCTCGAGACAAAATGACCAGAGCAAAGGTCCAGAAATCGAGATTTTCGCTCTCAAATTGGAACATCAGTAGTTCATTTTAAACTGAAGTTTTACCGACGACTTTTTGTAAAATTTATTTTATCGTCAATTGTTTCAACAACTTAGAGCTTTTACTTCAGCCGTCTGTCTGTATTATAGAGCCACAAGGCCTCTAAATCTTTTGGCTCAGTAGTTGCTTATCGCTGTTCGGGTATCGAAAAAATTACGTCTTTTTTGGGGGAAACAAAAAATGAAAGCAATGAGAACACTCCGCGCCGTTTTGGCCGGTTCTGTTATTTTGGCCATGACATCTGTTCAAGCCGCGGATGCAAATAAAAAACTCGCATCATCTAAAGATTGGTCTTTATGGCAAAACGGACCGGCTGGCTCAGAAGTTTGTTATATCCAAGGCGCCGGCGAAAGTGAGTGGTATTTCGTTGTCTCTAAAAAGAAAAATACTCCTAATAGCCCGCTTGAAATCATGGTACAGATGTTGTCGAACGATAAAGGTTCAACTTCAGCTTCACTTGAAACTCCGGGTTTAAATTCAAGAATGGCTTTCGGCGATATTAATGGCAAAAAAATGTCGTTCATGGGTATTCCGAAAAACTTATCGGCGGTTATCAATGCGATGCGCGCCAATACAAAAGTTAAACTTCACGGCGTCGGCGGCAAGAAAGAACAAATCGTTGAGATTTCTTCTAAAGGCTTCGGCGACATGCTGAACAAGATGCAAGAACTTTGTAACGGTAATGTATCAATCGTTAACACTGAATTTGAAAACAATTTCGTTAATGCGGTTGCTGACGTTGTTGACCCTTTGAAGCTTGATATGGCGAAAATTACTGCTGAACGCAGCGTGTACTTTGCGGCTTACCCGGTTGCGATTGATCTGACAAATGCGCGAGCTGAGTTGGCTCAGATTTTGGTAAAATACCAGCCGTCGATTGATGA
>JAYUOK010000071.1:0-3682 GCA_043760925.1 Bdellovibrio sp.
TTTTCTAAGCCAAAATTACTCATTTGCGTGACCACAACCGTATCGTGACGAAGTTGATTTTTTTGTTTCATATGAAGCGCACAGATTGCAATAATATGATCTCCATTTACCATTTTACCTTTTTCATCGACCATAATGACGCGGTCAGCATCACCATCTAGACCTATGCCGACATCGGCACGATATTGCACCACTGCCTGAGATAATAAACTGGGATGAAGGGCTCCGACTTTATCATTAATATTTGTGCCATTAGGTTGGTTTCCGACATGAATGACTTCAGCGCCTAACTCTTCAAAAATTGCAGGGGCCACTTTATACGAAGCCCCGTGTGCTGTATCTAAAACGATGCGCATTCCATCTAATGTGTATTCAAGCGGGAACGCGCTTTTTGCGTAAACAATATAGCGGCCCTGTGCATCTTCAATACGGCGGGTCCGACCAATATCTTTTGATGGCGGAAGAAACTTGGTTAGGTCTTCCGTGGCAACTAGGCGCTCGATTTCTTTTTCTAAGGTATCGTCTAATTTAAAACCATCGGGTCCGAAAATTTTAATACCGTTATCCTGGTACGCATTGTGTGATGCCGAAATAACAATACCACTGGCTGCCCGCATGGTCCTGGTCAAATAACCAATGCCTGGCGTTGGCAGTGGTCCCACCAGCTGTACATTTATCCCCATCGAATTAAGCCCGCTGGATAACGCTTGCTCAATCATGTAGCCCGATAACCGCGTATCTTTTCCGATGACAACTTTGTTACTTACAGATGGTGATGATATTTTTTTTGTACGTATTAAATAACCAATGGCTTGTCCGATACGAACGACCACATCAGGAATCATCGGAAACTGATTTGAAGTTCCGCGAATACCGTCCGTACCAAATAACTTTTTAGTTGGAGTCTGGTTGTCTAGCATGGTGATTTATTCCTTGTCCTTATTTTTGCGGTGCAGTTATTTCTACCCGTATTTGGCTGGGTTTGACACTTAAAACTCGGATGCCTGCTGGAATATCCAGCTTTGCCGTATTCATTTCGATTTCGTGCAGGCCGGGCGACTTATCAGCTAAACTCAAGACTAGGGACTGGCTACTTTCTTTATATTTTTTAAGCAAAGGCTGCGGGCCTGAAATTTTTAAACGTATGCGGTCGGAAGACTGCCCTGCTACAACTAAATTTTCAGCAACTGAAAAATCGACTTCGATTTCTTTACCGACAACAAATTCGCGCCGACCTAAAATTGTAAGCCATAGAATTAGCGAAATAAAAAGAGCAACCAGTTTGTACGAGCCATTTTCAAAAATGCCATGCCGAAGATGAGTTATTTTTTGTTTCATCTAGTGGTCCTCGCTTTGATAGCTCTTATACTTAAGACCGAAGACCTCGTACAAGGCCTTACGTACTTCGGCCAGTTCTGCATTGGGATGCATGTGTCCACCAAGTACAACACTAATAGATTTATTTTCTTCCGATACCACCAGTACCAAAGCATCAGTTTCTTCAGTAAGTCCTATGGCTGCCCGGTGCCTTGTTCCCAAATTTTTGTCTAAAGCTGGATTTTTACTAAGTGGTAAAAATGAGCCTGCCGAGACAATCCGCGACCCACGAATGATGACCGCACCATCGTGCATCGGTGCTTGCGGATGAAAAATAGATTGGATAATTTCTGCTGAGATTTTACTTTCAAGCTCGGTTCCTGTTTCGATGTGATAGTCGACTAAAATATCTTTTTCGATAACAATAAGCGCCCCATGGCCTTTTTGCGCGGCTGAAATGACTCCTTTAGCAATTTCTTCGATTATGTGGGTTTCCATGACTGATGAGACATCCGCAAATAAGGGATGACTTCCAATATGGGCTAAGGCTCTACGAATTTCACCTTGAAATAGAACGACGACGATTACGAATAGGTTCGAGAAAAACTTTTCTAACAACCAGTTCAAGGTATGAAATTCAAACCACTGACTACCAACATAGGCAATGGCAAGAATACCAAGACCTGATAGCATTTGAATTGTTCCGGTACGCCGAATTAAATTTAAGATACGGTAGACAATGAGCCATACCAGCACAATGTCTACCAGATCTTGCCATCGCAAGTGGGTCACGATGAAGAGTGTGTTTTCTAAAAAATTTCCAAAAACCGACATAGCTAAATTAAGTTACAGCGGCTGGCTTTGAACCCACCGGTGCCGTAGTTTCTGCTTCAGAACTTTTTGCTGCAAGTCCGCCACCCGATGCTTTATCGTTGGCTTTTATTGCACGAATTTTTCCGACTTCGCTAACTTCAGCGCCGTTGACTAACATTTCAACTTCATTCGAATCAATTGTTTCATATTCTATTAAGGCTTGAGTTAAACGCTCTAAGGCATCTTTGTGTGTAGTTAATACGTCAAGCGCTTTGGCGTAGCCTTCATCAATAAAACGAGTCACTTCAGCGTCGATTTCAAGAGCTTTTGCATCTGAATAATTTTTAGATTTTTGGCCGTAACCCATTCCTAGAAACACTGGTCCTTCACTTTTTTCATAAGCCTGAGGTCCTAGCTTAGGGCTCATTCCCCATTCTGTGACCATACTTCGAGCTAACGAGGTAGCGCGCTCGATATCGTTTCCTGCGCCCGTGGTGAAATCTTTGTAGATTAATTCCTCAGCCGCACGGCCACCAAAAAGAAAAGCGATCATGTTTTCAGCCTTAGAACGGGAAAGATTTAACATCTCTTTTTCTGGTAAAGTTTGCGTGACCCCAAGAGCCATACCCCGAGGAATAATAGTCACTTTATGGATAGGATCTAAACCAGCTAATTTTTTTCCCACCAAAGTGTGTCCCGCTTCGTGGTATGCCGTAATTCGCTTATCTTCGTCACTGATGACCATTGATTTACGCTCGGCACCCATTAACACTTTATCTTTTGCTTTTTCGAAGTCTTCCATTTCTAAGTACTTTTTATCACCACGTGCCGCGACCAAAGCCGCTTCATTCACTAAGTTTTCTAAGTCAGCCCCTGAAAATCCGGGGGTTCCGCGCGCGATCTTTGAGATTTCCACGTCAGGACCGATTGGGGTTTTTCGAGTGTGTACAATTAAAATATGTTCGCGGCCTTTAAGATCGGGCTTGCCAACGACAACGCGGCGATCGAACCTGCCCGGGCGTAAAAGTGCCGGATCTAAAACGTCAGGTCTGTTTGTGGCTGCAATTAAAATCACACCTTCAGAAGATTCAAACCCATCCATCTCAACTAGTAATTGATTTAAAGTCTGTTCGCGCTCGTCATGTCCGCCGCCCATGCCGGCACCACGATGACGTCCAACGGCATCGATCTCATCAATAAATATTAAGCACGGCGCATTTTTCTTACCTTGTTCAAATAGATCACGTACGCGGCTTGCTCCAACTCCTACAAACATTTCAACGAAATCAGATCCTGAAATTGTAAAAAATGGCGCCCCGGCTTCGCCAGCGACTGCGCGAGCTAGTAAGGTCTTACCCGTTCCCGGAGGACCAACTAGCAAAACACCTTTTGGAATACGTCCGCCTAGTTTGGTGAATTTTTTTGGATCTTTTAAGAAATGCACGATCTCTTGTAAGTCTTCTTTGGCTTCATCGACGCCAGCAACTTCTTTAAATGTAATACGGTTTTTGTTTTCAACTAATTTGTGCTTTGATTTTCCAAACGACATGGC